>JACERV010000013.1 GCA_013911065.1 Ruminococcus sp.
CTCCTTCAAAATAGAGTGAAATGCTCGCTTCCAGTACAACAGGTGCGGTGAAATGTTAGCATTTCCTAGCAATCATTATAAAGATAAATTCGGGGTAAGAAAATCTACCCCGAAATTAAACGCTTACAATTTTTCTTTTTGTCTTTTTTTACGTCTTTCATCCTTCTCCTTATTAGGTAGACTAACTTTAAATTTAGTTCCAACATCCTGCCGGCTTTCCACTGAGATTGTACCTCCTGATATTTCCACAATCTCTTTCACAATCGCCAGCCCCATACCAATCCCCCTTTTGTTGGTATTGGCATCGGTCTGATAATATTTGTTAAAAATCATCTTTTGTTGTTCCTTGTTCATTCCAATGCCATTATCCATAACTGTAATCTCAAAAGCTCCGTATACATCCTCTGAATATATGGTTATAGTCCCCCTCTCCTGCGTGTACTTAATAGCATTCCCTATAAGATTAATCCAAAGCTGCTGTAACAGATCCTTGTTGCCCATCAATTCCATATCATGTAACTCAATTTCGATATTCTGCTGCTTGTTTCCCCACTGTGGTTCTAATAGAATCACACATTGCCGAACTTGTTCATCCAATGAAAAAGTCGTTTTCTCTATCATTCCATTTTGTTGTGACTGTAATTTAGACAGCAGCATCTGATTATTCGCTAATTCGGAGAGACGCTTTGATTCCTCACTGATAATCTGCAGATAATTCCTGCGCTCTTCCTCTGTCACTTGATTTTCTAACAGAAGATTCGCAAATCCGTTCACTGATGCCAGTGGCGTTTTAAACTCATGTGAAAATTCATTCAAAAAGTCTTCTCTCATATTTTCTACACTTTTCAGTTCTTTTACCATTTTGTTAAAATCCTGATAAATCATTTTCAATGGTCCACCCAATTGCTCTTCCAACTGTATTTCGTAATTTCCTTGTGAAACCTTTGTAATGGCTTTTGTCAGACGTTCCATATACGCATAGATTACATGATACATTGCGAAAGACAAGGTTCCTATTATCAAAGCCATCGGCAAAATCATCCCAACTGCGTCCACTGGTCTATAATTGGGATTGTTGCGAATCACTTGATTTGCAACAAACTCTATAAGAGCAAAACAGCAGACAGAGCCTATAGAAATAAAAATACACTGTATTACCATCATGGCACGTAAGCTTATATTTGCTTTGTACTTCCCCTTATTCTTCATACTCTATTCTCCTCTGTTTACTTCTATCCAATCCTAATCCTTCAAAACGCATTTGTATCCCAGCCCTTTTACGGTAATAATTTCAAACTCTGTGAATTCTTCCACTTTCCTGCGCAACCTGCTTATGTGAGTTTTTACAGTTTCTTCCCCACTTTCCGAATCATAGCCCCAGATGTCATCTAGCAACTGCGCCTTTGTAAAAATCATATTGGGATAAGATAACAATTTGTAAAGCAATTCGAATTCCTTTTTTGGTAGTTCGATCTGTTTATCCGAGTTGTAGATGCTATATGAATTTTCATCCAACACTACTTCACCGATTTGTATTTTTCTTTCACTCGTAATCGCTGCGCGCCGAAGCAGAGCATTGATTCTCCAATGAAGTTCCTCAAAGTTCACTGGCTTTGTCATATAATCATCCGTTCCAATGGTAAATCCGGTTTTTTTATCCTGAAAAGACTGTTTTGCAGTCAATATAAGCACCGGCAAAGTATAACCTTCTTTCCTTAAAGTCCTTATCAATTGAAACCCATCCATATCCGGCATCATTACATCCGTAACCAGCAAGTCAATTTTCACATCATCTATAATTGAAAGCGCACTTACCCCATCTTCTGCCACATAGACATCATAATAAACCTTTAGCCGCTCCTTCATTAATAATTGTAAATTCTTTTCATCTTCCGCAATCAGTATTCTTGCCATAATTACACTCCTTTTTATCTTAAAAGGTTATAGTTACTGCCCATTTTGATCTCCCAGCTGCAACAGCAACCTTTCTCCGTTTCAGACAATCCTATTATAAGCTGAAGACGCCCAAAAGGACTGCAAGATATTTGTTAACTGCATAACTTCTGATACTAATAGGTTTGGGACTTGTGTCAGCTTTACTATGTTTAAGAACATATTGACTTTCAAACTGAAAAGTTGGGCTGGCAAGTCCATACCTAAATTAGTACATTTTACTCACTACTATAATCTCAATATAATAGCATACCGTAAACCTTGTGTAAACTGTTCAACTATCTTCTCTTTATGTGGGATTCAATGATGGACATTGGATTCCTTTTTTTCATCTACATATCATATATGATTTTTGAGTTGCTGTTTCGGTAACTTCTGCAACATCTTCCTTTTCAATTGCAGCCGTCTTAATTACAAACTGAACAGATTCTACCTTCTTATTCTTCTCAGATACGAAGGATACTATTTCGGTTTCTTCACCAGATATAGAAGCTATCATCTCATCAATTGAATCCTCCACCTGCGTATCCATATCTAATGTTTCATACTTTGAATCCTTTTAGGTTGCTGCACCTAACGCTGTGTTCTCACTCATATTTATTTTCTCCAGTCTTTTATTTGTTGACATAACAAAAAAGGACATCTCTCTAAAATTTTCTTTTAGAAAAATGTCCTTCATAATACGAAATATGAATTTGAACTGACACGATTTTAATTTAAAATCGTTTATTTTAACCCTTTAAGACGGGTTAATTTGCCGTACTCCTGTCGTACCATATAACTTTATAGCTAGCAAACCATTGATTTTACTGTAATTATTTATCTAATGACTTCATCGTCGGGACTTTTTGTTAGTCACCTTACAGGAAAGTCCATAGAACTCCTTTGAATGTTATCTGAACCCAAAAGGCTGTTTCCGTATACATCCATCAGGATCCATAGAGAAAAGTTTTCCTGTGGTCAAATGTGTCGTACATTTTATTCTATTTTTATATAATATAATGACGCCACCAGACTACCAAATTCAATATTATTCGTTGTAGGTATCTATCCATCAAGCTTCAAGACACATCACTATTTATATTATAATCTTTCCCTGGAGATTTGCAACAATCTCCTGTTTCTTTTCCTGTGTTGCTTCTGCATAAATATCCATCGTTGTCGATATATCAGCATGCCCCATAATACTCTGGATCACTTTTAAGTTCGTTTCATTTTCGCATACTCTTGTACAAAAAGTATGTCTTAAATGATGCGCTGTAAAATGTGGAATAAGAAGCGGTTCTCTTTCTTCCCTTTCTGCTTTCTTACTTTCTTCTCGGTTATATGCAGATCTAATTCTGTCTATGGCATGATTTACCGAAGCAGCTGAATATACCGTACCAAATGCTGTTGCAAAAACAAAATTGGAATATCCGTCAATTTCCTCCGATGTAAATCCTATACATTTTTGAAGCTCATACTCCTGCAGGAAGGCATCAAACACCTCATTAATCATCGGTATTGTCCTCTGGCCGGAAATCGTCTTCGGTGTCGAAATACGCTTAATGGAAAAACCATTTTCATCTGGCCTATAAATCAATGTGTGGTTTACACTGATAATTCTCTTTTCAAAATCCAGGTCATCCCAGCGCAACCCTAAACATTCTCCAATGCGCATTCCGGTTCCCAGAAGTACTGTGATAACAGGTACCCATCCTTGATATTCTCTATGGGATTTCATGTAATCCATAAAAGCTTTTTGTTGTGGAACTGTCAGCGCATGCCTTTTTGTATGTTCCCATATATGACTTTTTTTAATTTCTGCCATCACACCATCCGTCGGATTTAATCTAAGTACCCCATCTCTTACAGCCATCTGAAATGCCGGATGAAGCTGTGTATGAACATTATCCAATGTTTTGGCTTTCAATTTGTTTTCCAGTATCAAATGATAATAAAATTTCTTTACATCACTATACTTGATTTTCCCAATAATCTTTTTCCCAAACACTGGTCTCACAAAATGATTATACATATATATATAATTCACTTTTGTAGATGGTTTTAAATCATATTTCTGTTCTATATAACGATCATACAGCTGGTTCAATGTCATTCTATCTGCTGCGTGCGGGTCTAAACCATCTTCCTTATCACGGATAATTTTTCTTTCTTTTGTTCGTAAATCCACTAATGTTTTTGCATAGACAGTTCGTCTGTTTCCTTGTAAATCCATATATGAATAAGAATAACGACCGTCTTTTCTCTGACATTCACCGGTTCTTAACACATACCCCCGGCTGTCTTTTCTGGAATTTGCCATTCTTTCACCTCACTTAATGTGAGGAGCACATTATTGGTGTTCATCTTGTCTATACAACAATTCAAGACCTCTTTTTAGCACTTGGACTTTTGTAAGATCATGTTTTTCTGCATAAGCTTCCAATGATATCCTTTCTTGATTAGAAAACCGAACCGTCACCCGGTAATCTTTTGGATTATCTGATTTGGGTCGCCCCATTTTTGCCATGCTATAATCCCCCTTACTTACATATCCATTATACTTTTTGTCTGCCAATAAGTCAATTAATTTTGCTCCTCAATATTCTAAAAAAACTTATAACTCATCTCTAAAATTTTCCAGATATTCATCGATCAGTTCAGTATTAATCAATACCACTCTTTTCACATGATAGACCGCTTTAGCATCTTTTGCTAATTCCTGAAATGTATGAAGTCCCATCGAATATAATTTAGCGCCTTCTTCATATCTAACAAATTTTTTTCTCCCTGTCTGAACTAACTTTTCTAATTCCGGGATTTCTTTTCTAGCTTTAGGCATACGTTGTTTCTCCTTTTTCATTTTTTCTATATTACAAAAAATAATATTTACCTGTCTTACTACAAATTTTTATCAAGCCAGTCGTCAAAACTTTTTTTCGATATACGATATTTCCCACCCGGTCGTATCCAACGAAACTCATTTTTTTTAGGCAAGTTATAAACAGTTGGTCTACTGATTCCTAAAATTTCCTGCAGCTCCTTTACGGTATAACATCTCTTTTCATCCATATCCATTTCCTCCATTCTCGTATTTAAAGGAGAAATATTTCTTCCTCTAAATATCCAACTGCTCAGAGGCTCTTATACAACATATTTTTGTAAAAAAGTGTAAAATTAAGAGAAACCTTAACGTGCACATTTATACATCCTAAGGTTTCTCTTAATTGTATTTCTTATATGGATTTTATAAATTCTTTTCAAATATCTTTTAGTATAATTTTGCTCCAGCAGGAATTGAATCATCTAACATAACCAAATTAAGACATTCTTTCCCATCTATGCTATAGATAGCTGATAATAACATTCCGCAGGAATCAATACCCATCATCTTTCTCGGCGGCAGATTTACAATAGCAAGAAGAGTTTTTCCTACAAGCTCCTCGGGTTCATAATATGCATGGACTCCGGATAGGATGATTCTATCTGTTCCGGATCCATCATCCAGAACAAATTGTAAAAGTTTCTTACTTTTTTTTACTGCGGTACACTCTTTCACTTTTACCACTCGAAAATCTGACTTGCTGAAAGTATCAAAATCAACATGCTCTTCACTCAAAGGTTCAATTTCTATGTTACTTTCCACAGCTTTCTCCGTT
Source organism: Ruminococcus sp. (assembly GCA_013911065.1). Lineage (GTDB taxonomy): Bacteria > Bacillota > Clostridia > Lachnospirales > Lachnospiraceae > Muricomes. The sequence continues at coordinate 5,595 of JACERV010000013.1, forward strand.
TCTATTGTTTCTTCATTTTGTTCTAAAATGAGTTTTTCATCGTTTGTATTTTCATTGCTCATCTTTGTTACCTCCTCAAATATGAAAATATAGCTAATATATTATATCATAATTATTTTATCTTTTTATTTTTTTATGTTGTATAAGGCACTTTGGCTTCCTATATATATGAGAGGGTTTGAATCTCAAGGGCAAGATCCACCCAGGTAATACCGAAATCCATTTTATGGATTTGCCATTACTCCCGGGTCGCGATCTTGATGGGGATTTCGATTTCCCCATACCCTCGATTTCGACATCATCGATGTCATTTTGGCTTCCACTAAAGTGGTCGCATCACGAAACAGCATCAGAGGGGACAACTGATCTGTTTTCGTGGTTCCACTTCGTGGAAAAAATATGTTTTGAAAGGAAGGGAGGCGCATGGCCCGAAAGAAAAAAGCAGAAAAATATCGTTATAAAAACATGGTCAGTATGAAGGTAACGGATATGGAACTTGAAATCCTAAACCAGCATGCAGCCACAGCCGGCTTATCCAGGTCCGCTTACCTTAGAGAATTATTTTTATCCAATGAAATCCATGTTCACTACGAAATTGTTGCTGATATGAAAATCCTGCGGGATATCTTAAAGGAATATGGAAAGATCGGATCGAACCTGAATCAGATTGCCCGGTACTTTAACACAGGGGGCGAAAGATCCCTGGCTATGGAGGAAGAGATCCGGCATTGCATTGCTGATTTGTTCGATCTTAGAAAAGAAGTATTAAAACTGGCAGGTGAAACAGATGGCAATTCTTAAACACGTAAAAAGTAAAAATGCCAACTATAGCTCCGTCATAGACTATCTGCTTTATCAACACAACGAAAAAAACAGTAAACCTATCCTGGACGAATATGGTCGCAAACTTCTTAGAGAAGATTTTTACATGGATGGAATAAACTGCTCGCCTCTGTCTTTTGATAAGGAGTGCCGCAGAACGAATACAAAATTTCATAAAAACAATAAGAAGAGTGACATAAAAAATCACCATTACATCATCAGTTTTGATCCGGATGATGTGAAGGAAAATAATCTTACAGGGGAAAAAGCACAACAGCTTTGTCTGGAATATGCTAAAAAAAACTTTCCCGGCTATCAGGCATTGGTTGTAACGCATGCAGATGGCGACAATCATTCCGGAAATATTCATACTCACATCGTGATCAACAGTGTCCGGAAATATTCTGTCGAAAAGCAGCCTTATATGGATAAACCCCATGAAGAAATGGCTGGATATAAGCATCGCTCTACCAAACGATTTCTCACGCATCTGAAAAAAGAGGTAATGGAAATGTGTCAGCGGGAAGGTCTTCATCAAATTGATCTGCTCGCCCCGGCAAAGGAAAAAACAAGCGAAAAAGAATATCGGGCAAAAACACGGGGACAGAAAAGACTGGAACAGGTAAACCAGAAGATCCTGGATGCCGGCATGAAACCGACAGCAAGCACTTTTCAGACGCAGAAGGATTTTATCAGAAATGCGATTTCTGAAATCAGCAAAACAGCCAGAACATTCGATCAGTTTCAGTCGCTCCTTTTGGATCGATATAATATTTCCGTGACCAGTGAGAGAGGCCGCTATCGTTACCTTCATCCTGACCGTGACAGGAGGATTACGGATAAAGCACTTGGCAGCCATTATGGAAAAGACTATCTGGAACAGAAATTTCTTCAAAACCAGGGTTTGGCTGTTTCGAGAAAAGAAAATCAAAAGGATGCATCTGCAACTATTGATTATCGAAAAGATCCGATTGCTATTTTCCGATACAGATCCAGCCTTCGTCTGGTAGTAAACCTGCAGGATAATGTTAAAGCCATGCAAAATGAAGCGTATGCACAAAAGGTAAAAATATCAAATCTTCAGCAAATGGCCGAAACATTGGTTTATGTTCAGGAGCATGGATATGGTCACAGAGAAGAAGTGGTTGCAGCACTGGAACGATCCAAAAAGGATCTGGAAACATCCGTGTCGCAGACTGAAGTGTTTTCTTCTCAGATGAAGACTTTAAATTCACAGATTCACTATACCGGCCAATATTATGCCTCAAAAAATACTTATCGGGATTACTTAAAAACAATCAATAAAAAGAAGTTCCGGCAGACTCATGAGACCAAAATTCAACAGTATCTTGAAGCAAGGGACTGGCTGAAAGAATTCTATCGGGATGGGAAAATATTATCACTGAAATCATTACAGGAAGCAAAAGAAAGTTTGAAGACAGAGACAAGATCTCTAAAAGAAAAAATTCAGCAGGAAAGAACATCTGTCAGAGAACTGGAAACAGTCCTACATAACATTGACGCCATTCTGAACCGAGAAGAAATGTTTATACATCAGCATCCAGAGAAAAGTCAGGAACATACAAACAACAATTACACCCAAAAACAGAAGGAGGAAACATTATGACAGATTCAGAATTCAGGCTGATCTTTGATGATCAGGTCGTGAAATGTTCAAAAACATTATGCAATAAAAGAAAAGAATATACAGGGGACCATCAGGATCGGCTCGTTGCTTTTAAAGTGGCAGCATCCTTACAGGGATGTACTCCTCAAAGACCGCTTGTCGGCATGATGGCCAAGCATATCGTATCCTTATACGACATGTGTTACGCAAAGCCCGGCATGTTTAAAAAAGAATTATGGGAAGAGAAGATTACTGACAGTTTGAACTATCTCTTCTTATTAGCCGCAATCATAAAGGAGGAAGCCGCCTATGAATCAAATTGAAACAACAATATTAAACTGCTCTGCCATAAAGGAAGCAGAAAAAAACATGATATTCGCTGCCAGACTGACGCAGAGAGGGCATACCATCCACAATATGGCAGACCTTCTCCAGTTATATAATCAATCCTATCATGCTGATACCGTAGAAAATATCAGCAGCCTGCCGCATCCGACAATCCAGAAATTTACCGTGATCACAGTAGCTGTTGTTGGGGCAAGCAGAAGATTTCTTTCGCAGATTACCAGACATCAAAATGAAGTAAAATTTATGAGTGCATCCCTGCAGTACAGCAATTATTCCGAGGGAGCGGCATTTGTAAAACCATATGAAATCATACAGTCACCAGAGAAAATCCAGGACTTATACATCAAAAGCTGTCTGTCTGATATGGAGTCCTATAAAGCGTTATGCAGATCTGGAATAAGCCACGATACTGCCGGTTATGTAACTCCACAGGGATTGCGGAACATTTTGATCATCAGTGCAACTCCTTATCAGTGGAAACACATGATCGGACAGCGATCCTGCCGGAGAAATACCGATGAAATGCGCATTGTCATGCTCAAAGTATGGCATGCACTTTATCTGAAAAATCCCGTTCTCTTTGATCCATCCAGAACCGGTTCGTTCTGTCAGAGGGAACATTGTCAGGAGGAAAAAATGAGCTGTCAGCATCCGATATCGAAAAGTTTTACTCCTGGAATAATTCTTGCAAAAGATTACCCACTGTTATTTCAGGAGGGATCGGTATGAAAATTAAGCTGATTGATTTTGGGGTACAAAAGAACCATTGTCCTTTCCGTCCACACGATAATGATGCCGGAGCGGATGTTTTCATGCCCTATGATTGTATTGTAAAACCCGGAGAAATTCTAAAAATACCTTTAGGATATGGCATTGAGATTCCAGATGGTTATGCCGGGTATGTCTTTCCCAGAAGCAGCATGGCAGTCAAAGGATTGATCTGTGAACTGCCGCCAATTGACTCCGGCTATCGAGGAGAAATTCATGCAATCATTAGTAACGTAAGTAATAAAGAATATACATTAAATAAAGGAACAAGAATTGGACAGCTTGTTATTATACCTGTGATTATCGCTGATTTTGTTTGCGAGCTTGGAAAGCACCGGGGAATGGATGCCTTTGGCAGTACAGGTAATTAATTTTCACTTAAAACAGAGGTGTCGTATAGGCACCTCAACAAAGATATGATTAGGAGAATATAATTATGATTACATTCGGAGAAAAATTAAAACATTTAAGAACTAAAAAATATCTTACTCAAAAACAACTGGGTTTATTGCTCGGTTTTTGTGAAAGCTGTGCTAATATACGTATCGCACAATATGAATCAGGAAATCGAACACCTAAAGAAGAAACGATGAAAAAACTGACAAAAGAACTGGGGATTCCGCTTGAAATACTGACAACTCCTATATTATCTGAACCAGCTGAATACTCTGCCATATCATTATGCTTTTAGCTGTGCTTGACAGTAACCAAATACCACATGATATTTGCAATTCCATTTTGTATGTGCTAAGCTTTTTACCTCTGTATTTTGTTCTGACATAATACGGTCCTCCTAATGTGTTTTTATTTACGTAACTGGCAGGTCACGTTTTTATTATACACATTAGGAGTTTTTTTGTCTGAATACATCACTAAAGCTCCTATAGAACCACGCGACTATCGCATGGTTTTCCTTATAATCGAGTAGGAGGGAAATCTAAATAAATTTCCCGACCTCTCACACCACCGTACGTACGGTTCCGTATACGGCGGTTCAATCAACTTAACAAGTAACACACCTTTTGGTGTAGTAATCTAACATTGAGATTAGTCCAAATGAGGCTAATCTCTTGTTGTTTATTGCAACATTTACAGCACCTTTGTTACAGACGTAGGCAATTCTTTTTCCAGCGTATGCCACTTTCCATGCCGTATATTTATTAATCCCTAGTTTCATCAAGTTCTTTGCTCTGTTCTGTGGGGTTTTCCAATGTTTCCAAATGCACATGCGTAAACGATAACGAATGTTGCTATCCATCTTTGCGCAGAGAGTTTTCATACTTCCGATTTTGAAGTAGTTAATCCAACCTCTGATAAGTTCATTGAGTTTCTGCACCTTATAATCGTTGCCTGCTCCCCAACTTCTGCAAGTAAGTTGTTTCATTCTTGCTTTGAACTTCGCTACTGATTTTACATGTGGTTTTGCCTTGAACTGATGTGCTTTACTATCAAAGTAAAATCCAAATCCCAGGTACTTTAAGCCACTTGGTCTATCTACCTTGCTTTTTGTCATATTTACTTTGAGTCCTAGTTTTTCTTCAATAAACTTCGTGAGATTTCTCATCACTCGCTTAGCAGACATTTCACTTCCGACCATAATAATACAGTAAGTAGGCAAGGGGAACCTCCCCCCAAGCCTCTCTCAGAACCGTACGTGAACCTCTCAGCTCATACGGCTCCCATTATCCAGCCGATGGCAGTATTCCAAACTTCCAGTGCACAAACAGGCTGCGGTCGCGTTTTGCAATCTCTCCAAGCCAATGTTCCGCTCTTCTTCTTGCTTTCCGCTTTTTATATTTCCGGCGTACCCACTTCACCAAACACCCATTTAGATAGCGTAAGGCATCATAAATTTCTGATTTGTAGAAATGAGTATAATAATTAATCCACCCTTGTATCTGCCGATTGAACATATTTGCTATATCCCATAAGCTTTTATCTACTTTCAACTGAAGCTTCCAGTTCCTGATTTCTTTGCGCATAGATTTCTTCGCTTTCCCACTCATTGCTGGCAGAAAATTTGTATAGAACTTTCCATATCTATTCTTTGCATGTCTTGGTCTAAACGTATAACCCAGAAAATCAAACGATGTATATTCATGATTCCCTTTGCGGTCATCATCTTTACAGTACACAATCCTCGTCTTCTCCAGATTCAATTCCAGCCCAAAGTCTGCAAATCTTTGTTCCAGCCTTCTCTGTAAATATTTTGCCTGTTTCAGTGATACACAGTGCGCTATACCATCATCAGCATATCTTGCCCACGGTATGGATGGAAATTCATTGACCATGTAGTCATCAAACACATAGTGCAGGAATAGATTCGCCAATACCGGACTGATAACTCCGCCTTGCGGTGTTCCTGCTGTTCGTGGCACGATTGTTCCATCTTCCATCTGAAATGGTGCTTTAAGCCAACGTTCTATATAAAGAAGTATCCACTTCTCTTCCGTATGCTTACTGACCATTTCCATTAGATAGGGATGTTGTATGTTATCAAACAATCCCTTTATATCGAACTCCAGTACCCAATCTTTCCGCCAACACCTTGTCCTTGTGACATTTAGCGCTTGAATTGCTGACTTATTCGGGCGATACCCATAGGAATCTTCGTAAAACACTTCTTCTACGCTTGGTTCAAAATACAATTTAACTACCATCTGCGCGATTCTATCTTCTACCGTTGGGATTCCCAGAATACGATTTCCCCCATTCTTCTTCGGTATTGCAACTGCCTTTACCGGTTTCGGGAAGTAACTTCCAGATGACATTCTGTTCCATATCTTATAGAGATTGTTATTTAACTTTCTCTCAAACTCTTCAATGGATTGTTCATCTACTCCATATGTTCCCTTGTTTGCTTTTACTCTTTCAAAAGCAGCTATTACTGCTTTCTTTGAAATACTGTATGGCTTTGCTTCTTGCATAAGTTCCTCCTCCTTTCAAAGTTGACTTACCCTTAAAGCTGAATAATCCGAATTCTTCGCTCCATTTCCATTACAGAAACTTCCTCACTACTACAATTCGGTCTGCCCCCATGACGGCATCGGTACTCTTATCTTGCGGTTCTTCCGCTTGATATACTCCCTTAACATCCGCCCGTGGGTTCCCACGTTCCGTACAGACGCCTGTCTAATGTTCATGCCACCTTTATGCCGCCCACCATCTGATCGGTAAACAGGTTTCCTCCAGACTCATCCCAGTTTAACGACTACCCCCTGGTTTTGATGGAATCTCTACGCTTTCGACATTTCCGTAAGTGGTTCATTTGACCATTCATCTCCATTACACTCACCTGACAGATTTATTCTGCCTTTTCCCTAACGCTCAATACCATGGCTTTTGACCACAGCACCTTAGGGTGGTTTGAAACCTCCACCTGCATGGCGGTTCCGGCGGGCCCACCGCCATCATCTGTACAGCATAGCTGTCCACAAGTAGCTACGCTACTTGGCTGCGCTTTCGTGGCGCACAGTCATCTGCATATCTGACAAAGTTCAGCCCTCTTTGTTCCATTTCCTTATCAAGTTCATTTAACATGATATTCGCAAGTAGTGGCGAGAGGTTTCCACCCTGTGGTGTTCCTATCACTGATTCCTTGTATTCATCATCTACCATAATTCCACTGACCAAGAACTTTCTGATGATAGAGATAACCTCACCATCTTTGATTGTTCTCCCTATGAGCGTCATTAGCTTATCATGATTTACTGTGTCAAAGAACTTTTCCAAGTCAATGTCAACTATCCAGTCACATCCGTTATTCATGATGTCTAATGCCGTTATGATTGCTTGCTGTGCACATCTATTGGGTCTAAATCCATAACTATGGTCATGGAACTGTTCCTCATAGATTGGTGTTAACACCTGTGCTATGGCTTGTTGTACAAATCGGTCTGTTACTGTTGGTACTCCTAGGTTTCTGACACCACCATCTGACTTTGGTATCTCCACTCTGCGTACTGGTTGAGGCTTGTATTTTCTTGTCCTCAATTGTTCCTTGATGATTTCGCCGTTCTTTTCAAGATGTTCTTTGAGTTGTGTGTACTCCATTCCGTCCACTCCCTCTGCACCTTTGTTTCGTACGACTTGCAGATATGCTGTATTAAGGTTTTCTTTACTTAGTATCTGCTCCATTAGACTACTTGTGTCCATGCGTTGTTTCCTTTCCGTCTCGCTAAATTTGACCACCCTTTTCCCGATTGGTTACGGCAGATGTTGTCATTTCTGCAATACGAGACCTACTTCAACTGATTGATTGTTCGCCCCTTTGCTCCATTTCCATTACAGAAACTTCTTCACTACTATGGGCTCGGCTGACTTCTCACAGTTCGTTGTTACTCGGCAGATGATACCGCTGTGAGACCTCCACGCTTAAGGTACGCGCTCTTTCCCTCCATATATCCGCCGCATTTACTCTACTTCTACAAATGTGGTAGTAATTAGACTTTGTTGCTTTTGGCCAACTTATCTCTCGAAGTCTAGCCTTATATGCGATTTCTGTTCGTCGGACCAGAGGTTTGCCTACAGTTTCCTTCAGATTCCACCTCGCGATGGACACCCTTACTGTTCAGCTATACATTTCCCACTACCTGGGCATGTTCAGGACTTGCACCCGTTAGAGCGCGCCCATGGCGCGCAAACCAAAAAAGCATCGATTATTTCTAACCGATGCTCAATTATCTGATTTGATTGTGTGTTCGACAAACTGAACCTTACATATCTTCCCATTGTGGATTTTTTAACAGCGCCCTACCTACTCCAACCAAATCAGCGGCATGATTTTCAATCAACTGTTCTGCTTCCTTTCGTGTAGTGACACCCCCGGTAAGAAGTACTGGAATAGAAACCTGTTTTTTTACAGCTAGGGACATATCCTGAAAATAACCTGGCTCAGTATGCCCTTTCCTTGTATACCTGCACATTCCTCCCGAAAGGCTGATCATATCGACTCCCTCTTTTTCAAAAAGTCGGCACGCTTTTACACAGTCATCGATTGTACTGCCACCTTCCATATAATCACAGCCGCCAAAGCGAACAGAAATCGGATAATCGTTCCCAACTGCTTGTCTCACTGCCCTGATGGTTTCTGTATGTATCCGCAGTCTGTTTTCAAGACTCCCACCATATTCATCCTTTCTCCGATTGGTAAGTGGCGAATAAAACTGATTCAAAAGATATCCATGGGCTGAATGGATTTCCACTCCGTCATATCCTGCTTTTTTTGCACGTATAGATGCCTGTACAAATGCTTCGATTATATTCTCAATCTCTGTTTTTGAAAGTTCCTTCGGCATCTCATTGTCGCTAATCGGAGGGACAACCGGAAGTGCAATGGAGCTTGGCGCAACGATATCCATATTTGTTACATTCGGAATCGCTGCACTGCCTGCATGATTGAGCTGTGCAAAAACTTTATCCCCATTTTGATGAATCACATCCGTCAATCTGCTCAACCCTTCTATGTTACTGTCATCCGCAATAGAAAGTTGCTTTTCTTTAGCTTTACCCTGCATCGTAATATAACTATGTTCTGTAATAATTAGCCCGACATTTTTATTTGCTGCACATTTTCCATAGTAGTCAATCATCTCATCTGTCACATTTCCACCGGTTTGGGTACAGCGATACGTCGCAATCGGTGGCATAACAATTCTCGTTCGGAATGTTTGATTTCCGATTTGTATTGATTCATCTATTTTCATGGTAACCTCCATTTCGCATTATACTTTCATTTTACATCTATTGGAATATTCTGTGAAATATTTTCTCATACCCAACCGTAGTTTCTCTTGTATGACCTGAATAAAGTACAGTTTCATCCGGAAGAGTAAAAATCTTTGTGTAAATGCTTCTTGTCAAATCCACCAGGCTTCCACCGGGATATTCACTATTACCAAGGGACTCTCTAAAAATCGTATCACCGACAAACACAACCGAGTCTCTCTCACTATAAAAAATGACGGAGTCCTCTGTATGACCGGGACATGAGATTACTTTCAGCGTAAAATCCGAATGATTTTTTAATGCAATGTTATCCCCATCCTCAAATTTTGTCGTATTATCTACAATCAAACTTTCACCACAGAATACCGATAAATTCATCTGCGGATTTAAGAGATATTTATCAGACAAATGGTATGCCATTATATCACAATTCATCCGTCTGCCCAGTTCCAAAGCAGCTCCAAAGTGATCAAAATGACCATGAGTGAGTAGTATTTTTTCAATCGTCCATAGATTTCTTTTTACAATATCTAAGAGCTCTTTTGCATCTGCACCAGGATCAATCAAAAAGCCATGTCCCGTTTCGTCATCTATATAAAAATAGCAGTTTGTCACAAAAACACCCTTTACCGAAACCGGATAAATCATTTACAATCCTCCATATGACAACCATCAGGTCCACAGCACATTCCCTGTGCTGTCATCGTCTGCACCTCTTCCTGCAATACCTTCCGAAGTGCATCTTTCATACCGGAAACAGGCATTACTCCTGGAACAGAGTACTTTCCCCCTAAAACAAAGAATGGTACAGCCTGCACACAACAACGATATGCTTCCTTCTCATCCAGTCGCACATCATCTGCATATGCGTCTGATATCAGCATTTCCCTTGCTTCTGATTCATCCATTCCTTCTTCCTTCGCAATCCTGATAAGAACCTCACGATCTGCTAATTCCAAACTTTCAGAAAAATACGCTCGGTATAAACGCTCGGAAATTCTGTCTGCAAGAGTTCTGTCTGGTTTGCTCTGCGCAAGCTTCGTCAATCTATGTGCATCAAACGTATTTGTATAGCGTGTCTTAGCATAATGGAATTCAAGTCCAGCCTCCCTTCCCATTTGGGAAATGGTTTCAATACGTTCTGCTGCTTCCTGTACAGAAAGCCTGTATTTTTTTGCAAAGCGTTCCACTGTAGGTCCAGTATACTGTTTCGAAGCCTCTGAATCAAGTTCAAAAGCCTTCATCTCAATCTGAATATCTGCCGTGATACCATCCTTTTCCTGTATTTCCTTAATTGCCTTTTTCAGATATGTTTCTCCAATATAACAATATGGACAAGCATAATCTGACCAATATGTGATAACCATAATAATACCTCTTTCTCAATTTAATAGAACGTGTTCTATTTGCGATTATACATAAGATGTGTTATACTGTCAACAAAAATATAACACGTTCTATTAAGGAGTACACAAATGAAGAAATCAGGAAGACCGCCAAAAAGCCCTCACTCAATCGATAGCAAACAGAAAATCATTGATGCCACAATCAGGATAATAGAAACTTGTGGCGCGGAGGCAGTCACTGTTCGAAATGTCTGCGAAAAGAGCGGCGTATCTACGGGTACTTTTTATCATTACTTTCATAACAAAGATGATCTCCTAATGTATTTTGTTAGAGAAGCGCCTTTATATCAAGATAACGAGATAACTATTTCGAATAATCCTGTCGATGATGTCACCGATCTGTACATGAGATTAATTCACCTATATCAGGATCTTGGCATTAATTTTATGAAAAATTTCTATAATACCGCCAACCAGGCTCTTTCTGCCTATATGGGACAAACCGGCAAAGAATTTTCTTCCGGGACAATCATGTTTCTTTGTGAAAAGCGTTTGGAACTTGCTCAAAAACAGAATCATCTTCGCACGGATATTGACATACATACCATAAGCGAAGATATCTGTACGATTGTAAAAGGATGTGTATTTGAATGGTGTCTATGTGATGGAAATATGGATATTAAAGAAACCTTACATCGTATTTTGCAACGGTACTTTTATAATATTTTAAGTTAAAATTTTCTAAAAGAGCCCCCCGTTGCGTACACCGCCCGGCAAATGCACCCTGACCGGGCGTGGTGGTTCGTGCTTTCAGCCGTAATGGCGCATAGCGTCAGGCAGAGTGGATCATGCAGGTTTTCATGCCACTCGCGGGTATCATACTGGAAGCAGAAAATGGCGCAGGCGAACTTACTTCTGACCTCGCCAGCACCAATTATCAAGATTACCTTTCAAAACAAGATCGTTTTGTTTTCAACTCTTTTTGTTCTTCGGCAAGTTTTCCCTTGAAATTTTCCTCAGGCTTGTCATCGAAAACAACGGAAGCATTGTTAAGGAATTCTTTCTTCCAATTACGCAGCAGATTCGGTTGGATATTGTTTTCCGTAGCACTGATATTGAGAACTTTTTCTCCTTTTAACAGCTCAATTACAAGATCTGATTTAAATTTTGCACTGAAACTTCTTCTTTGTCTGGACATAGTAATGAGGCCTCTATTTCGTATTGATTTAAGTATATCCGATTCATTAAAAACTGTCCGTAAAAATGTCTTAATTTATGAGACCAGTATATTCTTTTCATCAGCTATGGTATCCTTCCGTAAAGAAAAAAACATGGACATTTGCTCATAGAAAAACCACTTAATAATACTCTTTTTTTTCCTAAAGTATTCACTTTGTAGTAATTATACAGAAAATACTTTATATGTACAGAAAGCGTTCTGTAAAATAATAACATCTTTTTTATGCATCAATCTCAATAGTCCGGGTAATCCAGCTCTATCTACAATTTTCCATAATAACATTGTCTTTACACAGATACTGTCATAAATCTTACTTTTTTTCATAATATTAATACTTAATTACCCAAAAATTCTCCCCTGCAATCATATTGTATTTTTAACTTACAGAGCATTCATATCACGTAATTAAAATTTTACAATTTACTTTTCCTTATTCTTTCCATAGGACAGATTCTTCATATATATGATTTCCAAGCCTTTCAGAAGGAGATATTCATCAATTATAATATGTCGTCTACAGTAAGGTATTATTTTCTTTGCCAGTCCCCCTGTTGCTACAACAGTGAGATCGGATCCAAATTCGTCTTTTATTCTGTCGATTATCCCATCTACAGCTGCCGCACTGCTGTAGATAATGCCGCTTTCCATACAGTCTGCCGTATTTTTCCCTATAATCTGTTTAGGATTTCCAAGTCCTATACCTCCCAGCTGCGACGCATGCGAGGTAAGCGACTCAAGGGAGACGCCGATCCCTGGATATATCATTCCTCCCCGGTATACTCCTTCAGTATCAACTACGCATACTGTATTTGCCGTGCCCATATCAAATATAGCAAGAGGCAGATGATATTCCTTGAGTCCTGCCACAGCATCTGCGATCAGATCACTTCCAAGCTGGGAAGGATTATCAATCTGTATCTCGATACACGGATCGATCCCTTTCCCAATGACCATGATCTGACAATGAATAATCTTTTCTGCAGCCAGTTCTACAGCTTTTGTAATCTGGGGCACAACCGAAGATATGATGCCCCCTTCGATAATATCAGGACGGATATCATGAAGATCCATTATATTTTTTAAATCGATCGCATATTCCAGTTCTGTTTTTGTCCGTATGGTTGAAAGCCGCTCCACAAACAGAACCTTCTTATTGTCAATTCCCCCTACAACAATATTTGTATTTCCTATATCAATTGCCAGTATCATAATATTATTTCTCTCTTATCTTTCATGGCATATCTTCCATAAACGGAAAACCTGTTCCGCTGTATCTGCCAGATTATTTTTCGCATTTTCAGGATCCATGGCTTCATCTAAAGACACCACACTTCTCAGTATCGGGAAAAAGGCGTCGATTCCCTTTTCATTACACTTAACGGCCTCTTCTGTAACGCATCCCGAAAATGCAATAACGGGAATGTCGTACTGTTTTGCCAGCTCAGCCACTCCCAACGGGGCTTTTCCCATCGCGGTCTGCCCGTCAAGACGGCCTTCTCCGGTAATGACTACATCTGCATACCGGATATCTTTATCCAGACCGATCTCCTCCAAAACAATTTTTATCCCGGATTCCAGCACAGCGTCTGTAAAAGTCATAAACGCAAATCCCATTCCTCCGGCAGCCCCTGCTCCGGGATATTCCGGGGTTGCTTTGTCAAACTTCTCTTTTGCCACCCGGGCATAGTTTTCCATCCACTTATCCATCAGAGAAACCATCTCCGGGCCTGCTCCTTTCTGAGGACCGTATACCGCACTGCATCCGTCTGGCCCGCAGAGAGGATTTGTGACATCACATGCTATATAAAATTTACATTCCTTCAGTTCAGGGATTACATCAACGCATTCTATATCTGCCAACACTTCTAACCCTTTTCCACCCTGTGGGATCGGCTTTCCCGCTTTATCAAGAAATTCATATCCCAGGGCCTGAAGCATTCCTGTACCGCCGTCATTTGTCGCGCTGCCGCCGATTCCTATAATAAATCTCCGACAACCTTTCTTAATAGCGTCTAAAATTACTTCTCCAACTCCGTATGTGGTTGTATCCATAGGATTTCTTTTCTCTTCCGGGACAAGGGGCAGGCCTGCAGCTCCTGCCATCTCAATAACGGCGGTTGCTGTATCCTCTATAATTCCGTACTCACACTGCACGGGCGTCCCGAGGGGACCTGTCACACAGACAGTCTGTCTTTTTCCTCCCATTCCTGCGGTGAGGGCTTCTACAGTTCCCTCCCCGCCGTCAGCAAGCGGTTTTACAAGGATTTCTGCATCGCTATATACTCTTCTAAGACCTTCAGCCACAGAGTTTCCCGCTTCCACAGATGTTAGACTTCCTTTTAAGGAATCAATTGCAATAACAGCTTTCATATATTTCCTCCCAAGATTTTAGAATCCTTCCTGTTTCCTCTTTTTACGTAATTCATATCGCTTTTTTCCATTTTCCCATTCTGCTTTTTCCGATACTGACATTGTATCATATTTAAGCCCTGGAACCGTTACTGGAACTCCGTGTTCATCAATTGCTACCATAACGACATAGGCTCTGTTAATGCTGCGCCTTAATCCATTCGGATCCTCTACATACGTATCGATTCTAATTTCCATGGAAGATCTGCCTATATATGTAATGCGGCCTACGAGAACCAACATATCGTTCTGATAAGCCGGACCTTTAAAATTCAATGTATCTATAGCAGCTGTAGTTACGGTTCCTTCACAATGACGTCGTCCCACAACTCCTGCCGTTTCATCAATCCACTGCATAAGCTGCCCGCCAAAGAGACGTCCATATCCATTAATTTGGGACGAGCGAATCACATAAACCTGCTCTGTATAAGAATCCGATATCTGTTTTTCTTTTTTCATAATATGTCCCTCCATTTGCCAGAATAGGGCGCCGCTATTGCGCCACCCCATTCATAATCTTCAGTCATTTTTTTCAAGATTGCAGCTTTTTAAACTAACCAGTGAAAAATCTTTCCTGAATCTAGGTCCGTTTGTTTCACGTGTAAAAAATATCACGAGTAATAGTGCAATTACCATAGCACCGACCATGACATAGATTCCTGTCATATAACCTGACATACTGTTCCACCCTCCACCCAGATCGATCAGAACGCCCATAAGTGTAGTTGCTACAGCTGCCCCGAAAAACATCAGCGTTGTCACTACGCCGTTTCCTGTTACAACACACCCTTCTTCCGATGAATCGGCGACAAATTTATACATAATCGGATACACCGCATTGGAACAACATCCAAGGAAGAGCTGTAGAACAATCAATGCAACAATACTGATATTAATATACTGCATTAGATAAAAGCCAAATATAAGCCAGACGCAGTTAATTATCAGTGTCCTTTTGGCTCCATGTTTATCTGCGAACATTCCCCATAGAATCTGCCCCAGTCCTCCAGTTATAGCATACACAACTGACAGACCGGATGCAGCGGTTGAACTATATCCTGCACAAAATGTCAGATACGGGGTCATCCAGAATGTAAATCCGATATATGCAAAATTACATAACATACTTACTACTGCAATGACAATAATATTAGGATTTTTTAATGCCTTTATGACACTACTCTTTTCCTTCGCAGTTTTTTTATTAGCTTTATTCTCTTGAAAAGGCGGGGTCATTCCTGACTCAAGAGTATTTTCTTTGAAGAGATCATAATTCTTTTCGTTACTCCACTTCCAGAAAAGCCCCCATACCACTGCACCAATAACAGGAAAGATGATATAAGCATATCGCCAGTTTTCCATTCCTATGACAGAGAGAAGTCCAGTAACAAGTACTCCTCCAAGAGCTGTTCCCCACGGGAATCCTGCATGGTGGAATCCCATAGCCAAACCGTTCTTCTCTTTCGGCCACCACTCTGCAACATTTCCGACCTCACAGGCTTCTCCTGGGCCGGAACACAGTCCCCTCAAGAACTGCCATACAAGGACTAAGGAGAATGTCCCTGTCAGTGGGGACAAGCCGTTAAAAAGCATAAATATCAGATATCCTGCACTCAGAAATACCATTCTATATTTTCTCTTCCAACCATGTCCGCCGTTGTCGGCCCATTTTGACAGTGGCAGTGCTGCAATGGCCATTGCAGCGGCGGACACAGTTCCCATCAAACCTGCAGTATCTGCAGATATCCCATATGTCTCAATTATTCCAGGCAGAACACGGTTTGTAAGTTCTCTCCCGTTTGCATTCAATGCAAATATCAGCCACAAAAACAATAATGCAATCCACGATTGTTTTGCAATCTTCCCCTTTACAACTTTTATCGTATTCTCCATAACTGTTTCCTCTTGCATTTTCGCTAGTTAACAATCGCAATTGGTCTGATCGGTGATCCAGATCCATTCTTGATCTTAAGAGGAATAGCCATAAAATAGAATCGATCCGGAAGTTTATCCATATTGTTGATCATCTCCATAATAAAGATCTCATTCGGGAGCCAGTATTTTTTATGGCCATAGGAAAAGTCTTCTACCCCATTCGTCATCGGCGTGTCACATGCTATCGTATCCGACCCTACAGCTTTAACTTTTCGCTCTGCGAACAAAGCCACTGCATCTTCTGAGAGTCCTGGCTCTCCCATAGCGTATTTTTTCCATCCGGCTCCGCATGTCCAATATTTCATCCAGTCAAAATTCAGAAGTACAATCTCTCCTTCCTTTGCCTTATCTCCCATTTCTTTTTCCAGCTGGAGAATTTCATCTCTTGTAATTCGTTCTCCTTCTTTCTTACCGAATTTGTATACATCATATTTCACCGCCGGCGCCAATAATATATTCCCTGGATACGTTTCCATTGTCTTGTCTTTCATAGAAGGAATGATATGCGGAGGAACGTCTACATGCGCCCCGGTATGCTCACCCATATTCAGTGTCTGACAGTAATAACCATCGTGTTCATGAGTCACTGTAGGGTCAATAACAATTGCCGGATGTGTAGGGAACTTCGGCATCCCTTTTTCAATAGTCGGTGATAAATCTATAACTTTTGCATTTTTTAAACAACTGTTTAATACTTCCCACTGTTTCATCTCAGATATCTCCTGTTAATTAAATATACTGTTGATATTTATTATACAAAGAAAACACTCACCATAGCTGCCACGATTGGAGCTACTAAAGAAAGCCAAAACACTGGCATATAAGCCTTTTTATGATTCAATCCTGAAACCGTCAGAGCTACAATTACTCCTGTATTCCAAGGAACAGTATCAAATCCACCGGCAGCAGCACATACTGTTCTATGTATCCATTCCGGTGAAAGTCCTGCTGCGATCCATGCATCGGAAAACATTTCCAAAATCATTGTAATTGCGCCTGATGCGGATCCACAAATCAGAGCAACAATATTTGTCGAAAATACAACGGATACTGCGGTAGCAAATTTAGATGTACTTGAGAAGGACAGAAGAATATCCCTGATCATAGTAAAAGCATCTGTTACAGCTATCACCTGAGCGATTCCTACAATACATGCAACACTTACAAGAGGTTTGACCCCATTATCCGTACCTATATTCAGACAGTCGATCAGGTTCGGAATAGATTTCCAAAATAAAATAATAGCGGAGACAACACCAAGTAAAAGTCCAAAAATCGGATTCAGATCAAAAATATTGATAGAACCAAGGCAAATTAAAATCGGAATCAGCGATACAACGAGTCCCGGTGCACGGCTTTCAATTTCAGTGGCATCTCCTGTCGTCGTTTCCGGGGGGAGAGAGTTCTGTTTCCATGCTACCTTCTTTGCTCTTTTATTTTCAACAACAAGATATCCTCCACAGAACACATAATACACGACCGCCATCGCAATACTCATAATCGGAGCTGCTGTCAGAGATGTACCAAGTACATTCGTAGGGATAATATTATGAATCTGAAGACCTCCCGGCCAGATCAGCTCTGCAGGGACAATACCCATAAGCGTCAGCCCAGGCCAAAGGTACCAAGGTGTTTTTGTCTCCTTAAAGATCGGTTTTGACAGAGGGAGCAGCACAAAGTATACAACAAATGCTGAAATACCACCCCATGTCAGAAAAGATGTCACAAGAACGTATCCAAAAAGAGACCATCTTTTTCCCATTTTTCTTACAACTGTATCACCGATTCTCCATGCCGCACCACTTACATCAAACAGCTTTCCAAGCATAGCTCCCGCTACAAATATAAGCAGGTTGGGAGCCGCAAAACTCCCAACGCCGTCCGCAAAAGTTCCGGTAAACACCTCTGTAAGACCTAACCTGCTCGACAACGCAATAATGATTACACAAATTACACTTGTATAAATAACATTCCAGTTTTTATAAACTGCAAATGTCATAAATGACAATGATATAATAATGCCTATCAACCCTATAATTACTCCTGATGACATATCCGTCTCCTCTCATTACTTTATTTTTTCGAATAATCATAAAATCCTCTTCCACTCTTTCTGCCAAGCATTCCGGCATTTACCATTTTCTTAAGAAGCGGACACGGTCTGTATTTCGGATCTCCCATTTCTTCGTAAATCTTTGTCATGCTGGCAAGGAGCGTATCAAGTCCGGTGTAATCGGAAAGTTCAAGGGGACCCATCGGCCAGTTGCATCCCAGTTTCATGGCCTGATCCACATCTTCCGGTTTATTTCCTTCCATCACAAGATAGATTGCTTCGTTTCTCATAGGCTCGAAGATACGGTTTACGATAAATCCTGCGGTATCCGGTGCTTTTACTGTTGTCTTTCCGATCAGCTGTCCGAACTCGAATGCTTTCTTCTCGGTCTCCTCGGAAGTCAGAAGGCCCGGAATGATCTCAACCAGTCTCATCGCCGGAACCGGCATGAAGAAATGAGTTCCCACCACACGTTCCGGACGTTTCGCAGCGCTTGCGATTTTTGTGATTGACATACCGGAGGTATTGGTACAGAGAATCGCGTCATCTTTCATGATCTCATCAAGTTGAGCAAATATTTTAAGTTTGATATCCATATTTTCTGTCGCAGCTTCTACCACAACATCCACGTCTTTTCCATCCTCATAACTTCCGGAAGTTGAAAGAAGTTTCAGCGTTGCCTCTCTGTCCTCGGCTTTAATCTTCCCTTTCTCAATCTTTCTCTGGAGAAAATGGGCTATATTGGCCGCTCCCTTGTCTGCCAGTTCCTTAGAGATATCTACCAGAAGTGTCGGTACGCCATGTTCAATACATGTCTGTGCAATCCCGCTTCCCATGATTCCTGCACCTACAACCATAACTTTTGAAATACTCATAATTCTAATCTCCTTTTCTGCTTACTTATCTGTTTTTTCCACAAATTCCACGAGTACCCCCAAACCATATCTCGGTCTGAGGAAATTCACGATGATTCCGCCGGCCCCCTTTGCCGGAACCTCTTCAAGCATCTCCATCCCCTTTGCGGTATACTCATCTCTGGCAGCTCGCACGTCTTCAACCTCAAATGCGATGTGATGAAGACCGCCTTTCCCTTTGTTAAATTCTGTCAGTTTACCCGCAGTTGGAACTACAAGCTCTACCGGGCTTTCCTCCGCAGAATATTTGGTAAAAATACACCACGCCTGATATGCGTCCACATATTCTCTATAGTCTTCTTCCAGTCCGAACTGTTCCATGAACTGCTGCGCCCGTTCCATCGTAGTCATAATAATCCCCACATGATGTAATCTAACCGGTTTCATACTTGCTCCTCCTGATTATTATTCATAATTGTATCCAGAAGATTTATCTTTCCGTCACTGTATATAATGGTATCTGTCACTTTCAGATCATCGGAGATCAGCGGAGTAAATTCCATCTGATCCAGGATATCTTTCTTAAGATCTACGCCTTTTGCAATTTCTGTCAGCATCGGTCCATTCTCTGTCATTTTAAATACAGCCCGCTCTGTCACATAAATCATCTTCTGTCCGTTTTCGTAAGCAATCTTTCCGTTATATGAAATCTGCTGAACTTTTTTTACAAGCTTTTTAAAACGGCCTTCCTGCACAATCTTTACTCCGTCTTCAGAAAATTCCGTCTTCAGGCCGCCGCCTGTAAATGTGGAGCAGAATATTACATTCTTTGCTGTTGCGGTAATATCAATGAATCCGCCTGCCCCAGGAGCCTTCGGTCCCATTTTGGTAGCGTTTACATTTCCGGTCTGATCCATCTCTCCCGCGCCCATAAAGGTAAAATCTATTCCTGTTCCGTTGTACAGTTCAAACTGTCTGTCGTGAGGGATCAATGCCTGGGCGTTCATTGAAATACCAAAATCGATCGTCTTCTGTGGTGTTCCTCCGTATACTCCTGACTCAACTGTAACCATAACAGTATCTGAGAGTCCTTCTTCTGCAATGATGGATCCTACGACATCATTTGGAATTCCAGTTCCTATATTGATGATCTGATCCGGAAGCAGTTCCATCATCGCCCGCCTGCCAATGACCTTACGCTCTGTTAAAGGAATAACTTCGGCGGCATGCTCCGGTGCCAGTCCCTGTCCTGAATAAGACGGATCATAATACCACGATCTTGTCTGCCGATGATCTTCATGTGGATTTTCACAGACAACAACTGCATCTACCAATACTCCCGGCACCACTACTTCTTTTGGACTCAGGGAACCATTTTTCACAATCCTTTCGACCTGAACGATCACCTTTCCTCCCCAGCGTTTTGTGGCCATTACCGCCGGCAGTACCTCCAGAACCATCGCCTCATGAGCTGTACTAATATTTCCATTCTCATCTGCAAAAGTACCACGGATCAGAAGAGTGTCAATAGGAACCGGCTTATACTGCAGATATTCCTCACCGTCCACTGTAACAAGTCCGACTTCGTCATAGCCGCAGTCCTTTGTTTTCTGATTCATTTTTCCGCCTTCCAGCCTAGGATCTATGTAGGTGCCGATTCCGACTTTAGAAAGCTTTCCAGGTTCTTTTAAAGCCATACTGTGAAACATATTCGCCATCTGCCCCTGAGGAAGATTAAAAGCTTCTATCTTGTTTCCAGCTATCAGATCCATCATTTTTGCTGACTGTCCCCAGTGTCCCCCAATGACTCTCTTAAGCAGTCCTTCATGAGCCAGATGAGTCATTCCTCCGGGCATTCCGATCGACGCCTGACCGCATGTATGAAAATAAGTAAGATCCCTCGGATGGCCTTCTTCAAGAAAATGTTTCTCTATTTCTTTTAAAACACTTTCACTGGCAGAAATTAAAGTCATTCCTATCGTACATAAAGTTGAGCCATCTGAAATCAGATCTACAGCCTGAGCCGCTGTGATAATATCTGGTTTTCTCATACCGTTTTCTCCTCGCTTTCTACTTTTACGCACTTTTATTTTTTGCTTCTTCAGATATTCTTCTGAGTTCCGCCTTTCTTACCTTTCCGTTCTGAGTCACCGGATAGGATTCGACGATCCTGAACTCTGTCGGTATCTCATACTTGGCAAGATGATGCGCCAGATATGCTCTCAAAGCTCTCTCATCCAATACTGTTCCTTCTTCAAGTATCAATGCTGCCTCTGGCACCTCGCCATATTTTTTGCTGCTCACTGCGTATACCGCCGCTTCTTTGATCCCCGGGAATTCAAGAAGAAGAGTTTCAATCTGGCGGGGGAATATCTTCTCACCTCCGCGGTTAACAATATCTTTAATCCGATCTACCAGGAACACATTTCCATCCTCATCCATATATCCGGCATCGCCGCTGTACATATCCGATCCGGGAAGAGCAGGGAGCTGCCATCTTCCCCTAGCTACACACGGACCATGGAATACAATTTCCCCTATTGTTCCAGGCGGTACTTCTTCATGGTTTGCATCCACTACCGTACACACTACATTGGGAACTGCCTTCAGCGGACCTCTGCTGACATAAGACAACGTTCCAGATCCTGCGGTTTCCGTCATCCCGTAAGCCTGATGCAGAACTGCTGCAGGTGCCTGTGCATTAATTGCCTCAAGCTCTTCTTTACTGACCGGAGCTCCCCCGCATACCATCACTTTCAGACTCGAAAAATCTTTTTCCGGATTTTTGCTGTCAAGAAGTTCCAGATGAATAGCCGGCACAGTATGAAAATGAGTCGCCCTGTATTGTTTGATTTTATGTATGACATCGTCTGCTTTATAAAACTTCGACAGCACAACGGTGGCGCCCATATAAATAAAATAGGTTGTCACACAACTTAAGCCAAGGATATGGAAAATCGGTACAGAAAGTACTGTTACAGCATGTTCATCAAGCCCTTGAATTTCCTGATAACCATATGCCGCTTCCATAATATTCCCTTGAGATACCATAATTCCCTTTGGCATTCCTGTCGTACCGGATGTATGCATAATGACTGCTGTATCCTCTTTACCCGCAGTACATTCAGCCGGCTCTGTATAAGACCTGATGTCAAAATCATTTTTTTCTGTCAGAATGCCCCTGACAGTGTTTTTTGCTTCTGTCTGGTCGATCTTATCCATCCACATATAGTCAGCCGCAATCAGTTTTACATCCATTGTCTTTAGAAGTTTATCTATCTCTTTTCCCGGAAACTTGGTATTAACCATAACTGCTATACATCCGATCTTCATCGCAGCATAGAACATTTCTACGATATGTACACTGTTTACCATTACAATCGCTATCTGCTCCTGTTTTTCCATATGGTATTTATGTTTAAGAACTCCTGCCAAACGATCTACTCTGTCCATCAGCTCCACATAAGTGTACTCGCCGCTGTCATCGATAATCGCCGCTTTATCCGGATATTTTTCTGCTGAGCATTTCAGCATCTCATACAGATTCTGATACGGTTTCCTATAATCTTTGATCACATATTCTTTCATAAGTCATCCCTTCGATCTCCAATGTGTAAATTCACAATAGGATCAACATTTTTCAAAGAGAACTGCCAGTCCCTGTCCGCCGCCAATACACAATGTTGCAATCCCACGTTTTGCATCTCTGCGCACCATCTCATTCATCAGCTTAATCGTGATCAGGCATCCTGTTGCTCCGATCGGATGGCCCATCGAAATACCGCTTCCATTGACATTTGTCTTCTCAATATCCAGTCCCAGTTCCCTGATGCATGCCAGAGACTGTGAAGCAAAAGCTTCATTTAACTCAAACAGATCGATATCTTTGAGTGTCAGCCCCGTTTTCTCAAGAAGCTTTCTTACGGCAGGAATAGGTCCGACACCCATATACATTGGATCAACACCGGCTGCCGCCGCTTCCACAATTCTAACAATCGGTTTTAAACCGCGTTTTTTCGCTTCTTCTTCTGTCATTACGATAACAGCTGCACCACAGTCATTGATTCCGGAAGCATTTCCCGCTGTAACTGTTCCGCCTTCTTTAAATGCCGGACGGAGTTTTGCAAGTTTTTCTACTGTTGTACCTTCCCTGATATATTCGTCTTCCTGGAAAATGGCTGTCTCTTTTTTGTTTACTTTATACTCAACCGGTACTATCTCATCCTTAAACTTACCTTCTTTTCGTGCTTTAGCCGCTCTTTCCTGACTCAGTGCAGCATATTTGTCCTGATCCTCTCTTGTAATATGATAACGCTCAGCTACATTTTCTGCAGTGATTCCCATATGGTTTCTTGTCATCGGATCAGAAAGCGCGGTAATCAGACCATCTTCCAGTTCACCGTGTCCCATCCGATATCCGAATCTTGCTTTTCTAAGATAGAAAGGTATATTGGTCATGGATTCTGCACCGCCTGCTGCCGCAATATTACAGAATCCATTATCAATTTCCATTGCTGCTGTCAGAATTGCCTGAAGACCAGATGAACAAAGCCGGTTTACTGTCAACGCTGTTGCTTCATATGGAATACCAGCCTTAATAGAAGCAACGCGTGCCATAAAAGCATTCTCAGCCGCCTGCCCTACGCACCCCATTACTACCTCGTCGATTTCTTCCGGTTTCAATCCGGCTCTTTCCACAGCTGCCTTAATAGCAATACCGCCAAGGTCAGTCGCTTCATAATCCTTTAATGAACCTCCGAATTTGCCGACTGCCGTTCTTGCTCCTGAGACAATAACAATATTATTTTTCATAACTTTTGTTCCTTTCCTAATCTTTATTGAAATTCTGCTGCAGCTTTTTGTTTACACGTTAATTATATCTTCAAGCCGTTATTTATGCAATTCGCACAATTTACAATCATTTTATCCACATACTATTAGCTATATACAACAATCCAGTTGGCTTTGTTTGAAATTTTCATTCATAAAGCAGTTGACTATTATTTATTCACCGTCATAAACTGAAAATTTTTTCATATTATTTTCTGTAATTGTTAACTTTTCATAAAAATAACTTAAATCAGAATGAGAATTACTGTATAATTGCTTTTTTATATAAAAAAAAGACTGATATGTTTTCATGAAAACATATCAGTCTCTGCACTGTTCTTTTTTTATTTGTTTCTTCGCATTACACTTTCTCCCGCTAGTATAACAGGCGAAAACAAAACGCTCTGTGTATCAGTCTCTCTGTCGCTGATTCTCTTCAAAAGCAGCTCTATCGCACGATCTCCCATTTTTCTCGGATTACTGCTCACCCTGGTAACATTAAGATTTCGGGATATAATCGTATTATCATAACAAACTATGCTTATATCTTCCGGTATCCGGACTCCATAATCCTGCAACGCCCGGTAAAGTCCGTCTGCCATCAAATCATTACCGCAAAAAATAGCAGTATATCCTCTATCTTCTTTTATAATCGTCTCGCCGAATTTATAACCGCTCTCTCTGTCCAGATTACCATAATAAATACTATAATCCGAAACCGGAAGGCCACTTTCTTTCATTGCATCTCCATAGCCCCGGACTCTTTCCCTGGTCGTATTGGAATAACGATTTCCAGCCAGGTGTCCTATTTTCCGATGTCCTCTCTCAATCAAGTATTTAGCTGCCATATATCCGCCGCGATAATTATCACTACACACAGAGTCAAAGGAAGCATAGTTTATAGATCGGTTGAGAAAGACTGCCGGAATTTTGCTCACATTCAAAATCTGAGCAAGATGTTCCCCGCCTCTTACGTTAAGGTATACTATGCCGGCATACCCTTCACTGATTGCCATCTCCGTATATTCTTCTTCCTCTGAAATTTCTCCGCCTGTATAAGCTATCATTGGTACATAGTTATCATTCCGGATTGACTTAGCAAGATATGTAACCTGTTCTATATAAAACTGGTTGGACATATCGCCAATCAACAGCAGAACTGTTCTCTCACGATATGCCGATTTTCTTCCATCGCTGAGATTGAGTTTATAATTATATTTTGCCAATAATTTTTGAATCTCAATTCGGGTCTCTTCCTTAACATTTCCCTTATTCGTAATAACTCTGGATATTGTTGCCGGAGAATAACCGCTGAGTTCTGAAAGTTCTTTTATCGTTATACCCATTTCATCGCCTCTTTAGGCTATATTATATCATCTAATTTATATATATTCAACATTCCGTGCTGGAAATCAGCTCTTTACTTTGTAAATATGTCTTTAAATCACAGCTCTCCCCCGTTTGTCTCTATCACTTTCTTATACCAGTAGAATGATTGCTTCCTGCTCCTCTCATTTGTCCCGGTGCCGTCATCATTTCTGTCCACATAGATGAAACCATAACGTTTTTTCATCTCCCCTGTAGTAAATAAGACAAGATCGATGCATCCCCACGGCGTATATCCCATCAAATCAACGCCGTCGATCTCTACTGCCTTTTTCATCTCCTCGATATGTGCTTTCAGATACTCGATACGATCGGAATCATCGCAGGAACCGTCCTCCTGTTTAATGTCCACAGCGCCAAATCCGTTTTCAACGATAAAGAGCAGTTTTTCATAGCGTTCATAAAGTACATCCAGAGAGTAGCGCAGGCCTACCGGATCGATCGCCCATCCCCATTCTGTCGCAGAGATATAGGGATTATCCAAACTGTGCGAACTTGTAGCATTCACTTCTTTCGACACATCCGGACCGACTGTGAGTTCACTACATTTGACATATAGTAGGAGAATCCGATATAGTCCACACATCTGTTCACCAAAATTTTTTCGCCCTCTGACTCCATTTTTATCTGATACCCTTTCTGTTCAAACATTTTTCTGGCATATGCCGAATAGTATCCTCTGCACTGTATGTCTGTAAAGAAATATCTAGCATGCATCTCCTGTACATACGGCACCATTTCCTCTAATCTGCAGGAATATGGATAGATTAGTGCCATGGAAATCATACATCCAATCTTAAAATCAGGATTTATCTCATGTCCTGCTTTTACTGCCAGCGCACTGTCCACAAGTTCATAATGAGCGGTCTGATACATAGCTTCCTCCGAATTGTCATAAACAGAAAAATAGATGCCAGAGTTAGTTCAGCCGAAAGTATCATTCTTATAGTTCATTTACGATATTATTATTGATCACCTTTCAGATCTTCATCTGCTCTCACCCCTGCTTTTCGGTGAAATAAAAAAATACCGGACTATACAAAATCAAATAGTCAGACATTGACGACTTCTGCATAATTCAGTATTGCCTATTCGGAATAGTAACAATCCTTGCTATATTTTATTTCTATAGATAGTAGTATCATACGCGGATACCGTATGCAATACTCAAAAATTATTTTATTAATTTAGCATGATTTCATAATTAAATTTTTGTTGATTTTTTCCATCCCGATTTGCTTAACCCAAACCTCAATACGTTTTCAGATAAGTTACAGCAGGAATATACTCTTAGCATATATTCCTGCTGCAATCTTTCTTTTTTCTATACATGACCTATCAGGGAAAGGATTATTCTATTCTTTATCCGGAAAATAATCCTGAATCATAGTTGTTCTTGGATAATATGGATATAAGACATCATCTGCTTTTAAACGTTCCATTCCTTTAATTGCCGTTTCAAGATCTTCCAAAGTAACAGTAATCCGTACTTCTCCTGGAGCTAAATCTCCATTTCCTCTATCTCCCCGGCATCCAAGTGATAAACCCGGTTTTCCAGTCTTATACGTCCATCCCCAGGTATCTGCACAACTTGACTCTCCAATAAACGGGAACTCCAGCTTTCTATAGCTTGTTTCAATGAGACCTGCAAAAAAATGGAAAGCTGCACCCGGAGGACATTGGATACTTATCACGTCCGGATCTGTAATGTCCATCTTCCATAATGGAGATGTCACAAACGCAATAATATTATCATCTGGGACTCCTTCTTTCATCATCAGAATATGTTGTTTTGAAGCCTCCGGATTACTAAACCATTTCAGTGGTGGATTTGCAAGTGCTTCTCCACTATACCATTCTTCGTCCTGTTTCTGACATCCATTACATGCTGCACAGTAATGCATCAGAAAATCTTCTCCACGTAAAACAACTGTTTTCGGGAAATATGCCGAAAACCCGATAGACATACACGCAAAACCTTCTTTTGCATACTCTTTATTAGGAATGTTCTCCAGCTGGGATTCCTCGGTAATATATTTAATAGCAACAGCATTCGTATCCAGCTTTAAAAGTTTTATCAGTCGATCATTAAGCTCTACCAAATTATACTTATTCTCTGCCATTTATCTTTCCTCCCTATCAGGCATTATAACCGGCTTCAAGTCCTTCCAGATTTGCATTCATGATATTGGAGCATCTTTCGCCGCAGTCTCCTATCACGGCAAGTCTGTCTCCGAGCCAGCTCAGACTTTCTTTCAACTCGATGTTCGGCTTATATCCCATTGCCAGAACGATATAGTCAGCCGCCAGTTCTGTTTCCGTTCCATTTTCCGATACGACGACACTGTGATCCGTAAATTCTTTGATTGGTGTTCCCGGCATCAGTTTGACCTGACGCTCTCGTAAAATCCGCATCGCATTTGATTTCAGGATTCCATTCATTCCATTACCGATCACAGGCAACATCTCAACGATCGTAATATCTCCCCGCTCGCCCATTGCCAGATAAGCCGCTGTTTCTATGCCGACTTCTCCTCCGCCTGCGACTACAAGATTTCCTTCAACCTGAACTTTTCCAAGCAGCACATCTTCTGCTTTCACAACATTTTTCCCATCAATTCCCGGGATCGGGGGCACACTCGGATGGCCGCCCACGGCAAGGATCACTTTGTCCGGATTCTGTTCTTTTACCATGTCAGCAGTCACTTCCGTATTGTAATGAACCGTAATATCATACTGCTTTACTTCATAGTTCATCCATGCGACATAATGTGCCAGGTCATTTTTCCCCGGCGGGAAGCTTGCAGCGATAAAGGTTCCTCCAAGCTTATCCTCTTTCTCATATAAATCGACTTTATGTCCTCTCCTGCTTGCCGCGATTGCTGCCGTAAGTCCTGCCGGACCTCCTCCGATAACCATGACATTTTTGATTTTTTCCGGTTTTTCCTCAAAAGTATATTTCCACTCCTGTCCGAGATACGGATTGACTGCACAGTGACACTGTTGATCGATAAAAATCTCATTTTCACATGTCTTGCAACCAAGGCACGGACGTATGCCCTGAAAATCTTCCTTTTGCGCTTTCTCAGGGAAATGAGGGTCTGCGAGAGACGCTCTGGAAAGCCCCACCAGATCGAACCATCCGAGTTCCAGATACTGGTCTGCCATCAAGGGATCCTTAATGCGATTGACTGAAAGCACGGGAATATTCACTACTTTTTTAATTTCATACGCCTTGTCCATCGTCACTCCGAACGGCTGATACTGTGTTCCGGACTGAGCAAGATTATGGGTGCAATAGGTTCCGTTAGAACAGTTCAGCATACTGACGCCCAGTTTTTCAAGCAATACCGCAATCATCCGTGACTCGGCAAGTGTACGCCCTCCGACAATATCTTCATCGGTTGAGAACCGGACAGAAATAGGAAAATCATCCCCCACGTTTTTCTTGACTTCTTTTATAACTTCTGTCAACAGTCTGACCCTGTTCATGAAACATCCGCCGTATTCATCGGTTCTTCTGTTCTGATACGGAGAAAGGAATCCGGCGATGAGATATCCGTTCCCGGAATGGATCTCTACCCCGTCAAAGCCTGCTTTTTTTGCTCTTCCTGCTGCCGCACCAAAATCTTTTACAATCTTATGGATTTCGTCAACAGTCAGTTCCCTTGGCATTTCGCGACACATCGGGCATGCAATCGGTGACACTGCTTCCGGCTGTACTCCTCCGTTTACAGTATGGTTAGACTGTCTACCTGGATGATAAATCTGGCAAAAAATCTTTGTTCCATACTTATGTATAGTTTCTGTCAACTTTTTATTACCTTCTATCTGACCATCATTATATAAACCAGCAATCCGACTAAAGCCTTTTGCATGTTCATTAACCGCATAATCTTCTGTGATGATCAGTCCATATCCTCCCTTCGCTTTCTCCTCAAGATATTTAATAAACTGTTCTGTAATTTTCCCGTCATAAGTATTAAAATTCATAACCATAGCTGTTGACACTGTACGATTCTTGATCTCAATATTACCAACCTTAACAGGAGTAAAAAGTTTACTGTACATAATAAATCCTCCATACAGATATGACATACCGGCGCCTGTATTTCATATCCTTTTTCAAAATCAAATGCATGTTCATTATTGACTGTCCAGTCATTTGTTAAAATTATAGCATAATTGACTGCAAAGTCAATCATATATTATTAATTCATCCTTATTTTATAGTATTCCCCTAATAAGACTATAAAGTACAGAAAAAAGGGAGACTTCTTCCACCCTTTTCTCCTGCGTCAAATACCGGTAAGTTTTCTTACAATACAGTCTTTATTACTGTAATCTTATCTTAAATTTTTCTTATTATATTTCTGAGCTTAAGCACCATGGACGGTGACACCGACAGTTCGTCAACCCCTATTTTTAAAAACTTTTCTGTCAAGGTCTCATCAGCTCCCAATTCCCCACAGATTCCAACCCACTTTCCCGCTTTGTGGGCATTATCCACTACAATCTTGATCATTCTTAAAATAGCCTTGTGATGTGGGTTATAGAAATCATCCAGACGTTCATTCTGCCGATCAATAGCAAGCGTATACTGGGTTAGGTCGTTGGTTCCAATACTGAAAAAGTCAACAAGTTCTGCAAGTTCATCGCTGATCATTACCGCCGCCGGGGTCTCGATCATAATCCCCTGTTCCGGAACACGATATGGAATCCCATCACGTTCCAATTCTTCCTGAACTTTTTTTATGATCTTGTAAATCTGTTTCACCTCTTCTGTGGAGATGATCATGGGATACATAATAGAAAGTTTTCCGTAATACGCGGCACGGAGTAGTGCTCGAAGCTGTATCTTAAAAATATCCGGCTGTTTCAGGCAGATTCGAATTGCACGATATCCCATAGCAGGATTTTCTTCCTTTCGTAAATTGAAATAATCAGCTTTCTTATCAGCTCCGATATCCAGTGTACGGATGATCACTTTCTTATCTCCCATAGTTTGGACTACCCGCCGGTATGCCTGATACTGTTCTTCCTCCGTTGGGAAATTATCCCTTCCTAGATACAGGAACTCGCTACGGAAGAGACCAATACCTTCCGCATCATTTTGCAACACATATCCTACGTCCGAAACGCTTCCGATATTGGCATAAATATTGATCTTCTGTCCACCTGTTGTAACACTCTCTTTCCCTTTTAAATCTTCTAATAGCCTGCGCTTTTCCTGTTCCTCACATATCTTTGCATTTGCATAATCTTTGATTTTCTGTTCCGGGTCGAAGTACACCTTCCCACAAATACCGTCAACAACTGTCTCCATCCCTGAACGGATCTGTTCAAACTCCAGTGGCACTCCGATCAAGGCAGGAATATTCATCATCCTGGCAAGAATGGATGTGTGGGAATTAGTCGATCCATGTACTGTCACGATACCTAGGATCTTTGATTTGTCTAACTGCACAGTTTCACTTGGGGTTAAATCCTGCGCTACGACCACAGAAGGTTTCATATTCTCAATATCCGAATTTTCCTGACCAGAAAGATTTCTCAACAGGCGTTCAGAAATATCTTTTATATCTGCCGCCCTTGCTCTCATGTAATCATCCTCCATAGAAGCGAACATCTGTGAAAAATTGTCTCCCGTGACAGCAACAGCATATTCAGCGTTAACTTGTTCCTTTTCTATCATCGACTGGATTGACTCCTGATAGTCATCATCATCCAACATCATCTGATGTACTTCAAAAATAGCGGCATTGGACTCACCGACTTCCTTCAAAGCTTTATCATAAAGTCTCTGAAGCTGTTCCTTTGCACAGCTTACTGCATCTTTCAACCTTCCCAGTTCCACTCCACTGTTTTCAGTCCTTATTCGTTTCACTTGGACATCTCTATTTTTCAGCACCAACGCCGGCCCCACAGCGATACCTTTATATACGACTTTACCCTGATATTCCATCATAATGACTCATCACCTTCTACAAAATTTTTCCGATAGTTTTCCATACACTTTTCAATAATACCAACAGCCTCGATAGGACCACCAAACTCATTTACGACTGTGTTCTTTCCTTCCAGACTTTTGTATATGGAAAAAAAGTGCTTCAGTTCTTCAAAGATATGTTTGGGCAGCTCTTTGATATCCGTATACCCCATATAGGTTGGATCACTGTATGGAATTGCGATGATTTTCTCATCACTCATACCTCCGTCTTCCATCTTCATCACACCTATAGGATAACTTCTTACCAGAGTCATAGGCTGAATGGGCTCCGAACAGAGTACAAGTACATCCAGTGGATCTTTATCATCTCCATAAGTTCTCGGAATAAAACCATAATTCATAGGATAATGTGTCGCAGTAAACAAAATCCTGTCCAAGGACAGCAGCCCTGTTTTCTTGTCCAATTCATATTTCTTATTGCTCCCCTTTGGTATTTCAATCACCGCCATAAAATCCGTAGGGTAGATTCTTTCTTCATCAATGTCATGCCATATATTCATTATTCACGGTCTCCTCTATACAGACACAGCCAGACATTATTGTCCGGCCGTGTTACTCTTGATTCTTATAAATTTGTTTCAAAAAATGTTTTTATATTCTCATATGCAGTTTCTTCATCACCGCCTTCAATTTCAACTTCCACTGTCTGTCCGCATTTTACCCCAAGTCCCATCACTGCCATGAGACGGATCGCTTCGGCGGACTTCCCCTTTGTTGTCAATGTGATCTTACTTTTATACTTCTTAGCTTCTTTTGCCAAGACTCCCGCAGGTCTTGCATGAATACCTATTTCGTCTTTGATAACATAATCAAATTTTTTCATTTCTTTTCTCCTTAATTTTCTATAGTAAGCGATTGCTAAATCCCTAAAAGCAGTGATTTTGCAGGGTTTTCTCACTTCTTTTATATTACTTTTTAAGATCCGAATCATCGTAGAACGTGCGACCAATCACCTTAAGGAAAATATGTACATCTCCGGCGGAAGTACCGCCACCATGTCGTCACAAAAGCAGATAACTTCCTTTTCGGCATTTCCTTTTAGTTCACAGTGATCGTTGCACGGCATCTAAGTTATCTACACTTTGAATAATTTGAATTTTAACAATTCTCCTGTTCTTGTCTCTAAGGGTTTTCGGTTGTTTGCGCCTTTTATTTTAATTCTGCTTACAAGGCTGCCTCAAGAAAATCCTGCATATCTACAATTTCTGCTTCTTCATTTGACCCTTCAGCGATCACTTTGAGTTTTGTCACCAGTTACGTCCATACCCATAATGGAAAGAAGTTGTCCGGCCTCGGCTGATTTCCCACTTTTGGATAAAACTATCTTAGAGTCAAAATTTTTAGCCTCTTTTATGAGAAGACCTGCTGGTCTTGCGTGAATTACCAGTTTGTCTTTAATAATTCAGTTAAATGTTTTCGTTTATATTCCTACTTTTATTTAATTATAATTATTCTTTTTCGAACTCCCCTTTTTTATAATACGATTCAAACTGTTCATTATCATGTCCGAAGATAATAGTGCCTTTTGTTTCCTCACGCAATTTTTTGATCTTGTCTATATTATCAAAAAATTCATCAGATGTTGCATTAATACTTCCTCCGGGAGGAAGAAGATTGTTAAATGCGCTTTCTGTATAGACTGTATCTGAAGTAAAGATATATGGATTGTTTTTTCCGGCAATAAGCCCGATTACCCCGGGTGTATGGCTTTGCTGAATAAAAATTTTAAAATCATCTGCCAGTGCGCAGTCATCTTGAATCAGATGAAAGCCAATCCCTGGAATATCATAAAAAAATTCGCGGATATAACATTTACTTGCATTGCTACCATCAGATTGTTGAAGCTTTGAGCACGCATTATTGTATTCACTTCGACTTATAATGATATGACTGCCAGCTTTTGTACCTGCAAAAGCTCGAATACCGCCTGCGTGATCCATATGCAGATGCGACATGATCAACATATCGATATCATTTACTGTTATTCCTTTCTGCTTTAATCCCTCTTCAATAGGAATCAGTTCCGCAATCGGATAATCATTTTGCAGGGACTGAGGCCAATATTTTTTGTAATCCGAAGCATTTCCGGTATCATATAAAACATTTCCAAGTATCGGGTGACGAAACAATACTGCATAGATTGGAGATATGATCTTTTCTTCAATATTTTCACACTTTATTAAATGCTTTTTTTGGCATTTTATTTTTCCTAAATTAATAAATTGAATTTTCAATTTTACTCTACCTCCAATCCATTTGAGCGAATTACTTTTTGGTACCAGTAGAAAGAATCTTTACGGATGCGTTTCATGGAACCATTACCTAAATTATCTCTGTCTACATAAATAAATCCGTATCGTTTTTTCATTTCTCCGGTAGCAGCGCTGACAAGGTCAATGCAGCCCCATGGAGTATAGCCCATCAGTTCAACGCCATCTTCTGCAATAGCTTTTCCCATTTCGACAATATGACTTCTCAGATAATCAATACGGTAGGTATCATGGATTTTACCATCTTCTACAGTATCTACAGCGCCCAATCCGTTTTCCACAACCATCAGCGGAACCTGATACTGATGATATAAATCATTTAAAGCATATCTTAATCCTTTTGGATCAATCTGCCAGCCCCATTCGCTGGACTTTAGATAAGGGTTCTTGTAACCGCTGAATAAATTTCCCATGATTTTTTCTGTAGAAGGGTTTACTCCGGTTGTGAAAGATTTATAGTAGCTAAAAGAGATAAAGTCTACAGTTCCTTCTTTTAGAATTTTTTCATCCTCAGGCTCCATTGCAATATGTACCTGTTCTTTATTCCAGATTCGTTTTGCGAAAGATGGATAATGACCACGGACTTGAACATCACAGCAGTAATAATTGAAATACTGAGCTTGTTGTTGTGCATATTCTACATCATCAGGATGGCAGCTACATGGATAAGCACAGCAATATGCAATCATGTTTCCAAATAAAAAATTGGGGTTAATTTTTTTCCCTAGAATTACAGCTTTTGCGCTTGCTACAAATTGATGATGCATTGCCTGAAAACGCAACTGCCTCGAGTCAATACTTTCATTATTCAGCGGACCGTATTCTTCGAGCAGTATGCCGCCGCTCAGATAAGTTCCTAAAGTTCCCATCATACAATTGATCTCATTAAATGTAAGCCAGTATTTTACTGTATCACGATATCTTTCAAATATAACTTTACAGAATTTTAAATAACAATCGATAGTCTCTCTAGATGACCAGCCGTTATATTTTTCGGTAAGTCCAAAGGGCATTTCATAATGAGAAATGGTAACGATTGGTTCGATTTTATATTTTTTTAGTTCTTTAAATACATTGTCATAAAATTTAAGTCCTTTTTCATTTGGAGTATCTTCTGTACCTGTGGGGAAAATCCTTGTCCAGTTAATGGACAGACGAAATGCGGTAAACCCCATCTCCGCAAAAAGTTTAATGTCTTCTTTATAATGATGAAAAAAGTCAATTGCAATATGACTGGGATAGTATATTGAGTCATCGATTCTTTTTGTAACCTTTCTCGGTGTTGTATAACTGCCGCCGGTCATATGGTCAGATGTACTGTCTCCTTTTCCATCAACATTCCATGCTCCCTCAAACTGGTTTGCAGCAGTAGCACCTCCCCATAAAAATTTATCTGGGAACTGATACATAAGTCACTCCTCCTCTTTGTATATATTAATTATTTCATCCCCCGCAGAAACAGTTCTGTCTGTTTTTATCTGTAGGGGTGCTTCATTACCGCCAGTTACAATAATCATTGTTGTTACGTCATATCCTGCATCTTTAATGGCATCAATATCAAATTCAATCAGCTTATCTCCGATTTTGACATGAGAACCATTTTCTACCAGAGCTTTAAAGTATTTTCCATTTAGTTTTACAGTGTCTATACCGATATGTAATAATAGTTCAATTCCGTTATCTCCTGAAATACCAACAGCATGCTTCGTGTCAAATATACTGATCTGGCCGCTGATCGGAGCATATAATAATCCACTTTCCGGAATAATTGCAACTCCGTCTCCTAATATCTTTTGTGCAAATGTTTCATCATTTACAGAAGTGATTGGAATGAGTTTCCCGTTTAAAGGACTGGATATTTCGATATTTTCTTCCTTTATATCTACATCCGTCATTCCTTCTGATGTTTTTTTCACTTGAACATTATTTTCTCTTTCAGATTCTAATGTTTCATCCTCAGATTTAGGGTCTTCCCAACCTATGATCAAAGTTAAAACAAATGTTACTATAAATGCAATTGCAACGGTAATCAAAGCTTTCATAAAATTTCCAGGTGCATTCTCGCCAATAAAACATGGAAGAGTAGCAATGCCTGGGGATCCAAAAGCAAAACGAATCAGACCCGACAGCCCCGCAAACAGACCGGCGGCTCCACCTCCGATCATAATCGGAATCAGTGGTCTCTTTAACCTAAGTGTTACACCGTACATGGCAGGTTCTGTAATGCCCATTAGAGCAGTGAGCCCAGCTGACAGGGTAGTCTGCCTGAATTCTTTGTTTTTTGTTTTTATCGTAATTGCCATAGCAGCTGCTCCTTGTGCAATATTGGATGCAAGCATACCTGGCCCGAATATAATCTCATATCCTCTCGTTGCCAGCTGAGTAGTTGCAAGTGGTGTAAGGCTTGTATGCATACCAAACATAACGAGAAGCGGTGTGAATATTCCCATCAAGAAAGGTACGAGCCATCCGGCTTTTCCATCAAGTACATTGAACACCAGATTTAGTCCGTCACCGATAAAACTTCCTAGAGGAGCTAAAATGACAAGAGACAAAGGTGCTGTAATCAAGATGGTAAGCATAGGCTTTAGTATATATTTAATCCAAACCGGAGAATACTTTTCTGCCAGTCTTTCGATTATTGACATTACAAATACCGTCAGGATAATCGGAAAAACAGAACCCGAATAGGAAACAAGTTTGACCGGAATTCCAAGAAATGCGATCGGGTCTCCTGCATTGACCATTGCTGAAAAATTCGGATGGAGAAGTACGCCTGCCAGTGTCATTGCCAAGACAGGATTACAGTCAAATACTTTTGATGAGGTATATGCCAGAATAACCGGCATAAAATAAAATGCTGCATCTGATATAAAACTTAAGATTTCGTAAGTTTGACCAGAAGTATCAATAAGATTGAGCGCTGTACATAGCGCCAGAATTGCCTTAACCATACCTGCGCCTGTTATAGCGGGAATCATAGGAGTAAAAATCCCCTGTACTTTTGCAAGAATACGATTGAAAAGACTTTCATCCTTATTGGAAGTTTCTTTTTTTGATGCTTTTCCGTTATTCGAAAGATTTCTTTCAATCTCTCGATATGCAACCTGAACACTTGGTCCGATTACAACCTGATATTGTCCACCTTTTTTAACCACATTTAATACACCGGGAATTTTTTTTACCTGTTCATCATCCGGAATAGAATCATCAACCAATTCAAATCTAAGACGAGTTGCACAGTGCGTTGCGGCAGCAACATTTTTAGCCCCGCCGACGGCTTTTAGAACTGCTATTCCTGTTTCTTTGTAATCCATTTTGTTCCCTCCTTTATTCGATAAGTTTAATTTATCTTTTTCTTTGCTTTATAGCCAGTTAAAAACAAAGAAAAAACATTCTGAAATGTTACAGAATGTTTTTTCTTTGTATACTTTGCCTCAAAAATAATCTTTATGAAAGAAGAAGTGAGGAGAATTCTAAGAATTTATGAAACTACACTTTAATATTTCTGTAAAATGGATTCCATTTTCTGGGAAAATATAAGTATATTCAAGTTCGCTTAATACCTGATATGTCTGTACATTTATCATAGGCTCTGATGCTTTAATAAGACGTTTCCTGCTTTTCTCTTCTAAAAAAAACGGACTGCCAAATTGCTTCCAATAACCCTTTATATTTCCCGATGTTTTTCCCAGAGAGAATGTATAAACGGTATACATTTGGTCCTTTATTCCTTTAAAAATATATTCACCATAAAAACTTCCTTTGTTAAAAGTATCATTATTTTGTTCCAAAACCCAATATCTGTCATCGTCATATCCATAAATGCAGGAATCAGACATTGCTGATGTACCTTTGCCTAATCCGTGTAAAAATTCCTGGAAATGATAGATGGATTTTTTGAGTCCATTGTTTGTTATCCATCCGCATTGTCCACAAAATGTTTCTTCATTTTCGTTATAATCCGATGCAAAACCAATGGAAATGCTTTTTACCTTTCCCCATACATCTTTGAGAATGTTCCATGCCATAAGAACGCCTTCATATGAGTCGTAGTCATCTTTTGATTTTCGGAAGCCGTAATATTCTGCGATCAGATGATAGTTTTGATATTGTTTTTCATCTGTGATAGTACTGTCTCCGTTCCAATAATATAATAGAAAATCAGGTTTATTTTTTATCTTTTCCACTATACATCGATATGACTCAAAAAATGACACTCCAAATATGAAAGTGGGATAAGAATTCTTTAAT
Organism: Ruminococcus sp.; assembly: GCA_013911065.1. GTDB lineage: Bacteria > Bacillota > Clostridia > Lachnospirales > Lachnospiraceae > Muricomes. The sequence continues at coordinate 43,474 of JACERV010000013.1, forward strand.
ATTTTCAGAATATCTTCAAGCCCATTCAAATTGATTCCATTACCGCAAAAAATCGCCCATTGCCATTTTGACCAAAATATGATACAGTTTTTGCAATAAAAATTTGAATACCTTCAAATATTTTTTTGTCGGGTTTAATGTAGAAAAACCGGATACAGGGAATCAAATTCAATTTCTTTAATTCGTAAAGTAATTTTATATCTTTAGTATACGAACGTTCACAATCGATCTGAACGGTAGCCAGTCCATATAGATGAGGTAGGGTCTTTTGAATTTCTGCAATATTTCTTTTGACAAAATCATAGTTAATATATTCTAACAGACCTATGTTTAGATATATGCCTGTCATAGTACCCTGTACAGTCGTTTTTGAAAAATCAATAATCCTGCAGCACCCATTATTTGGCTGCGCAAACAACACGCTGTCATCGTTTTTCTTTCCCTTAACAGAGTTTTCTCCAATATCTTCTTTGATAATATCATAGCCGTATTTTGTTAATGTCTCGGATGATAAATTTGCTTTGGCCATCTCTTCTTTTTGATATTTTGTTCTAAATTCTTTTGGTGATATCTTATAGGTTTTTTTAAAACATTGATCGAAATATTTTAGGCTGGAAAAGTGATTGTCTTCGGCAATAAAAGAGATAGATTTATCTGTATACAATAATTCTTTATATGCATTTTCCAGTCTAAGATGATTAAGATAATCCTGCATAGTAATGCCTAAGTTTCTTCGGAATAATTGGGAAATATAAAGTGGACTGTAACCTGATATCTCCCCAAGAAGCTCTCTACTTATTTTTTCTTTATAATTATTCTGAAGATAGCGCATGATCATACGCAAAGTCTGATTCTGTTCAATTATTTTACTATTATTTTCTTCTATAATATATTCGTCTGCAAGGATCTGAAGAATAAAACACAAATATCCCAGTATTTTTATTTGAGGTTTTTCTTGTTGATCATTTAAAAAGTTAATATGTTTTATGTATTCTGCAATTTGTTTATATGATTTGTGATCGGAATTTTCAGGAGACAGATCAAAATATCCTTGTTGTGCTTTAGGACAAAGAGGAAAAAGATATTTTTTCAAAAAATCATAGGAAAGCTGAATTACAATCCCTTTGCATTCTTCACTAGAATATAAATCATGAATACTCATAATATTATTAATTATTAAATCATTTGTATTAAGATGATATTCTATTCCTTCTGTCAGAAGAGTGCAGTCCCCTTCGTATATATATACAATCTCAAGACTATCATGCCAATGACTGTCTATATGGCTAAATTTTATGTTTTGGATGCGAAACATTTTATTATCTGGTTCTATTGGAATAAACGACATAGTTGAATACTGTTGAGATGCCGGTTAAATACGAACATCCTATATCCTTTCATATATTTTATTTCTTAAGTGTTTGTGAAACAGTATATATTGAGAAGCGCAAAAATCTCTATAATAACCTATTTATATAAATTATATTTATTAATTCCGAAGTGTCAATATGAACGAAGAGTACTGGGAATCCTTTAACTATATATAATTTGTAATTTATCATTATATATAATATAATAAGCTAGGAAATGATTACACTAAAATATATTGAAGGGAAGCTTTATATGGCAATGTCACCAGAGCGCAGAGCGAAAGTTTCTGCGGAAAAACATGAGATGATCCAGAATGCAGCGTTGCAGTTGTTTGATCGGAAAGGCTATAAAGCAACTACAATTTCTGATATCGCAGAATGTGCAGGGATTAGTAAAGGATTGGTTTATAAATATTTTAAGTCCAAAAAAGATATTCTTCTGTCGTTTCAAACTGCAATCGACGAGTGCGGTGCGGTGATAGAAGCTCAGGAGACTCCAAAAGAATCTCTGAGGATATCAGCTCAAAGGGTTTTGCTAAGTTATGAGAAAACAAAATATCACGCACCGATGCGGGTGCTGATTGCATGTTATGCACAGGGAGATATCAGCAGCGAGGAAATTTCTACGGCATATTCTTTTGAAGATTATGGAAGAATTCAATATGGTCCCATTTTCAGGAAAGGTCAGGAGTTAGGGGAGTTTCGTACAGGAGACCCGGAAGAAATGGGAGATATTTTCTGGCATATTATTATTGGATACGCTGTTCAGATGATCCATATGCATAATAAAAAATGCACCGAAAAAACTATAGAAGAAATTTTGGATCTTTTTTGTTAGATGTTTTGGGATTTTATAAATAACTTGGTATCAGAAATTTAACTTCTGATATCAGGTTTTTTTATAAAAAACGTATTTTCAATTAGAATAAGTTTAGTTAATTACAATTGACATCACGGTCAATTATAATATAATCTTATCAAATAACTGATTGATCAATGATGAATATAGGGGAAATTTTAAAAGGGGATATAAAATACAGGCGCCATTAGATTATATCTCTCTTCTATCCAGAGCAATACAAGCGATATCATTGAAAAACTCTGAAAAAATAGTAAACCCTCTGTGGATGGGGTATCCCGGACACCTCACAGAGAGTTTTATAGCCCGGCACTGACTTACCGGATAAAATTGGTATGTGTAAAAGGTTCTTTTTGAGGAAGACCATATTTTTCTTTCCCAAGAGCAATACTCTTAATAAGAAAAGCCATATTCCTTCCCAATGTCCGCATGATCTGACATCCTTCTATATCTTTCTTTACATCTTCTGGCGTATAACCATGAACCTGATTCCAGTACTGGCTAGAAGCAATGGGCATATTGGAAATGGTAAAATATTTATTCAGCTCATCGAAGGTAGCTGTACATCCCCCTCTCCTGGCAGATACAACTGAGGCTCCTACCTTCATGCTCTTGTCAAATCTCGTACTGTAGAAAAGACGATCCAGAAATGAAATAAGCGTACCGTTTGCAGAGGCATAATATACAGGCGAGCCAACGATGATCCCATCACTTTTCTCAAATTTAAGTGCAGTCTCATTTACCAGATCATCAAAGACACATTTCCCTGTTGTATTACATTTACCACAGGCTATACATCCTCGGATATTTTTATTACCAACATTTATTAGTTCTGTTTCAATGCCCTGTACTTTAAGTATAGAAGCCACTTCCATTAAAGCGGTATAGATACACCCTTTTGTATTAGGGCTCCCGTTAATAAGCAATACTTTCACTATTTATTCCTCCTCGATAATTTCAATTCAAATTTATTGTATCAAAGACTTCTCATACTTTCCCTACGATATCGTAAATCCTTTTCATTGTAATTCTTCATTCCTTCACTTAACGCAGAAAGAAGTTTGTCTTTCTCTTCAGGCAGATTTCCATACACTGGCATCATATTTGAGACATTTGTTGCATCAAGCAATGTATGAATGTTCAATGTCTTTATAAACGTATAAAGTTCCTTTATCTTTTCTGTTTCTGTTGCTTCTGTAAACTTGCCCTCACGCACATCTTCCATCAGAGGTGTATCCGGGAAAATGCTTAATCCTGATGCCAGAACTCGAACAGGGGACAATTTATTTAATACTTCGGCCGTTTGAATTGCATGATCCAGACCATATCCATGGCCACCCAGACCATACAAAAATATTACGGAATAACGCATGCCGGCTGCATCCATTTTTGACAACTGTTCTATGATATCTTCTGCATAATATCCTTTATTCATTTTGTCCAGGACTTTATTATCTCCTGATTCAATACCAAATACAATCATGTCATATCCCATATTTTTCAGTAATATCAATTGCTCCACAGATTTATTTTTCAGGCTGTCTACTCTGCCGTATCCTCCTACGGAAACAGACCATGGAAGATACTTTCGTATCAACTCCATAATATGTTTTAATCTATCATAAGATAGAAGAAATGGATCTGCCCCCTGTAGAAATATCCGTTTTACTTTCCATCCGGATGCTCTAATTTCTTGAAGGTCTTCGATAATTTCATTCTCCGGTGAAATGGAAAATGGTGCTTCTTTATAAAATGTACAAAACTTACATTTATTGTGAGAACATCCAGAGGTTACCTGAAGGAAGCAGGATCCTGCCTCATATGGCGGTCTCACAATACCGCATGAAAAATGCATATAAATTCCTCCTTAAATCTATATTTCTTTATATCTCTATATATGGATATATAAATTCTTAAATAAAAGAGGAAAAAATTCCTCTTTCATTTAAATTTCACGATTAAAGTATTCTGCCATTTCAGCCAATGTTTCTTCATTTCTTCTATAATATGTCCATTTGCCATGCCGTTCAGCCAATAAAAGATCAGCCTTTTGAAGTATATCTAGATAATGAGAAATTGTGGACTGTGATATGCCGGCTTTGTCACAAATGCTACCAACACATACGCCTCCTTTAAGGTCTATTGAATAATCAAAATGTTCTCCTTGAGGCGGAAAATTCTTTTCTGGTTCTTTCAACCACTCAATAATATTTAATCGTGTCTCATTTGATAATGCTTTAAATATTTCTATTTTATTCATATTGATTATTATATCCATTTATCTCGATATGTCAATACTTTAATAAGAACTATTCTATAAAAATTCATTTCAATAATAACATATAAAAAGATTTCATAGCAACCAACAAATCGCTCTCTGTGAGTTTTCCCTGCTTAGTTCATTAGCATAAACTTTGTCCTCTCATGAATTGTAAAGTAGAAGATATTATGACTCATTATCCGAACCATGATGTTTTTAACAATCGAGTAGGAGAACCTTCTACTAACGCAGAAAGTTCGACCTCTCACACCACCGTGCATACCGTCCGGTACACGGCGGTTCAACCAACTTAACAAGTAACACACCTTTCGGTGTAGTAGTCTAGCATAGAGATTAGCCCAAATTCCGCTAGTCTCTTGTTATTTATTGCTGTCTGTGCATCTTGTAAATCATTGTTTTATCCGTTTCTTTTTTTCTGATTTTCAGTCAAATTAAAAAAGGTACAGAATAAATTAATCTGGCGAATCATACATCAGATTGTTTTATCCTGTGCCTTTTGTTATCATAGTCTGGTCACTATAAATAAAAAGCAGGAACCTCCCCGACCAAAGTTTGGTTTCCTGCCTTTGCAATACAGTCATGGATAAATCCATAACTCCCTACTCCACTATGATAACCCTTAAAGTTGAAGAATACAATCCTATAACTCCAGATTTTTATAATGATATTATTTCTAAACTTCAGTTTCACCGTCTGACTTGTCCTTGCGGACAAGCTGGCTGCCTTTCTGTCCATGGCTATTATGATCGTTATATAAAGGTCTCTGAAGATAAGCTCCATTTTCGAATCTGCCGCGTGATCTGCAAATCCTGCGGGCACACTCATGCACTTATTTTATCATCGTTTGTTCCATACTCGCAGCACTCCTTAAAAGCTCAGGTTGACATCATATCTGCCTATATAGGTCAGGAGCCGCCGACTTCCGTCATGGAAGCCAACAGTTCCGTTACAGAAAGCAACTGCCGGTATATCATCCATCAGTATCTTCGTCATTGGAAGCAAAAGCTGCTTTCAGAAAAGATAACCCTTTCCCCTCTGGACTTATTAATTTCGCAGTGTCTTAAAAGCTATAAAAGGCAGTTCATGCAGATTAGAAGAACCTCTAACATTCTTTTTGCAGATACCACATAGCCTGGCACGACATCCATTTCAGTTCTCCTTATACTTAAGGAAAAACTAAGGAGGACCCAGTTATGGATCAAGAAAAAAAGCAAAGCATTGCCCTGATGCGCTACTCAACCATTGCACCGCTCATCACAGGCCTTCAGGATGATTATGATTCCCTTGAGGCTTTCTTTCGTGCAGCTTCTCTTAAGGGGACCGCTGCTCCAGATGGCACAATCAAACATTACGCCCCAGGCACCATTGAAAAATGGTACCGTGGATATTTAAAGGATGGTTTTGATTCTCTGTTGCCCAGGGGAAGAGCAGACCTTGGCAAACCAAGAAAGTTAGATGACGAACTGCAGGAGCAGATACGTTATCTGAAAAGCAACTACCCAAGAATGTCCGCCGCAGGCATTTTCAGACAGCTGCAAGATAAAGGCAGCATTAAACATGGGGATGTCTCCGAATCAACCGTCAACCGCTATGTTAACCTTCTTTCTGTTGAAATGAAGACCACAACCAATCAGGATATGCGCCGTTATGAGCGCCCACACATCAATGAAGTCTGGTGTGGAGACTCCAGCGTCGGGCCTTACCTCAAAACAGAGGACGGGAAAAAACACAGGGTTTATATCATTGCCCTCATCGATGATGCGAGCCGCTTCATCGTGGGCATTGATGTTTTCTTTCACGACAACTTCGTGAACCTTATGTCCGTTATGAAATCTGCAGTTGCAAAGTTTGGGCGCCCACAGATTTTCAACTTTGATAATGGATCTGCCTATAAGAATAAACAGATGGAACTCCTCGCTGCCCGCATAGGCTCCGTGGTTCACTATGACCAGCCCTATACCCCCACTCAAAAAGCTTATGTAAAGAATTAGATTATGTAAAGAAATGTGGGCTCAGCCCAATGTCTTAGGTAAACTGAGCCTGGATTTCTTTACATAAAGTTATCGTTTATTAAAGCTTTTTAACCATTCCTTCAAGTTGGTGTTGGTGTCCCATGAAGCTTCTTCTTGCGGAAGGATTTCCTTACTGGCAGCTTCAATTGCTTTTCTCTTGAGTTTAGCATCGGTTCTTGCGTACACCTCAGTGGTCATCACGCTGGAGTGACCAAGTAAATCCCTTATGTACATCAAATCAACACCTGACGTAAGCAGTTCCATTGCTGTAGTGTGTCTCATTTTATGTGCTGTTAAATCAGCTGGTATTAGCTCCTTATTTTTGTTTCTGGCTTTTGCACCGTATTTTTTCAGAACATAGTTTATGCCCTGTCGAGTGAACTGGGTATTCATATGATTTTTAAAAAGATATTCCTCGTATCTCGCCTCCATATCATAATGCATGTACGATAAGTATTGTTTTATATGAGGAACCGCTGTTTTCATCAGTGGAACATATCTTCCTTTATTCCCCTTTCCGTGAATCCTTATGGTGTATGGTTCGGTTAATGAAATATCCTTGACCTTTATGTTGATTAACTCAGAAACTCGTACTCCAGTAGTATAAAGAATAAGTATCATCACATAATCTCTTAGTCCATTGGTTGCATTAACATCTATCTGATGGACCAAAAGTTCAATCCCCTCTGTTTTCATGTAAGAGATTTCTTTTTGTTCAGCCTTCTTTAATGGAATCCCAAGAATCCGCTGATATTCTTCCATGTAATCGGGAAATTCATACTTTAGGTAATGTACAAATCCTTTCATGGCAGCCAGTCTGTAGTTACGTGTGGTGACACTGTTTCCTCGTTCTCCTTCAAGCCATTTAAGGAAGCCAAGTATAGATTCTCTGGTATAATCTTTAACAGATAAATTCTCTGGTTTTATTCCCCAAATGGATTCCATGTATTCAAGATAGAGTATAAAAGCATTTCTGTATGAATCTATAGTCTGTGGAGAACTTCCGCGTTCATTTGGCAGATATCTGGTAAAGTATCTGCTGAGAAGTGTTGCGAAATCAGTCGATTTCATTTGAATCACCTTCTTTCACGATACTTCCGAAGATCCTATCCACCATCAAATGGAACTTTTCTTCAATATACGGAAATAACTGCAATGTCAGTCTTACATACTTTTCGGTAGCAAATATAGTTTTGTGGCCAAGATATGTTGACAGTATAGGCAATGTCACATACATATCCAATCCGGAATCAGTCATCTGTTTAAAAGAATACACTGCCATATGATGCCGCCAGTCATGGATTCTTGGCCCATTTCCATCACCGAGATAGGGAATTCCTGCCTGAAACAGGAATTCTCTGCGCTTTTCATAGATAGCTTTCTCATCAAGCCTGCCACCATTAGCATTTGTGAAGATATAGTCATCATCATTTAAAAGATAAAAGCATTTATCAGCATACTCATTAACAAGGCCAAGAAGATCATCGCCCATCACGACATAGCGTTGTTTATCATTCTTTGTTTCATTCAGAAGGATGATTCCTTTATCAAGATCTACGTCTTTTTTTCTTATCCCAAGAGTCTCATTTATACGAGTCCCGCAGCAGTAAAGGATTCTAAATAGGACTGGGTATTGTATGGCATCCTTACGGTTTATAATGCTATAGTGGCTATCAACAGCCAGAAAATAGTTCTTGACTTCTGTATCAGTATATATATGTGGCTGAAAATCAGTGCCTTTATACTTGATATCGCGAACAACGTATACATCATATCCTTTTATGCTCAGATACTTCAGGAAATGTTTGCTGGCATTAATTCTTGAATAATGCGTTGTATGCGACTCAGTTGCTCGTTGTTCAAGCCATTTAGAGGCATGATAAGTAGTAAATACTGGTTCCTTGATTTCCTGTTCTGTACAGAATCTGTCAAAGCTTATAAGGTTTTGTCTGAAATTTGCTCCATTGTATCCTGCGGAATTTTTGTCATTTATATAATTTTGTATTTTATCTGCAAAAACAGATTTGAACTCATATCTTGCCATGACTGCCCTCCTTGCTATAGAATGGAGAGCGAAGCACGGGCATCGGCAGTGCGCACTGCTTCAACTTGTCATAGTCGACTGATATATAAATACTGGTAGTTTCAGTTCTCTGATGCCCCATAACAGTACTTATGATAGGCATGGCGACATTCTTCTTGAGCAGGTTTGTCGCCAGACTATGGCGCATTGCATGTGGTCCATGCTTTTTATTCTGCCAGTTTTTTATACCGGCACGTTTCATATATTTTGTCACAACTGAATGAATCGTTGGAGAGGATAGCGGCTTGCCTTTATTGGCATTTTCCATTGATACTATTATCTCTGTCACATCTGTCTCAGGTCTTGCATACTTAAGGTAGTCTATGATTGCATTTCCGACAGTCGATAAAAGAGGATATTCCACTGGCACGTCTGTTTTGTGCTGACTGAAATGAATTACATTATTGTCCCAGTCAATGTCACCAAAGGAGAATTTTGTGATATCTTTGGCCCTCCAACCATACTCAGTTGCCAGCAACAGTATAAGATAATCTCTTTTACCAATGGCAGAGGCTCTTTCAACAGAGGATACAAGCTCCTTTATTTCCTCTTCTTCGTAGGTTGTTGGAATCTTACAGTTCTTTTTGTAATTATCTGGCAGTATAAAAACAGAGGCATCTTTCTCTGATTTACCATTATCATAAGCGAATTGAAGAAACAGTTTTATGTTTCTTGCTGCATTATGTCTTGAAGCCAATGTATAGTTCATTGATGAGAAAAATGTTTCTGTCTCTTCAATAGAAAGATCATCAAATCCTAATCCTTTAGTATTCAGATAACTGCAGAAGTTGTATAGGTACAGTCGCTTGTTTTCAATCGTTTTCTCTGCAAGTACAATTTCATTTCTGCAGTAATCAAGATATGTTAAAGCTGTTTCTCCAACAACTCCAGTAAAACTGTACTCAACACTGGGACAACGAAATTCAAAATCCCCATTCTTCTGATATGAAATCAGCATTCTTATGGCTCGAAGTTTTTCTCTAAACTTTGCCGGTGATCGTCGTGGCATAAGATGCGTTCCGAACATCTCATCGCAATAGCAGTTTCCAATCTCTTCATTGAATTCCGAGATTTTCTTTTTACTTAGCCATTTCCGTAAGCAATCCCATTGCTCTGTGATCCTTGCATAATATTTGGACTCGTATTCCCTGTGACGTAATTCTTCATCACATAGCGCAACGAGTTCTTCAAAATCTGTTACCATATATATCTTTACCTCCTTATTATGGTTTAGATAAATATGGTGCCATGATTATAACTTTATGTAAAGAAATCCAGGCTCAGTTCATTGGAAACACAGGGCTAAGCCCACATTTCTTTACATAATCTAATTCTTTACATAAGCTTTTTTATGTAAAGATTGTCATAAAAAAGCAAAAATTGAGAGATGGTTTAGAACGCTCAAAAGTCAGTGGATGTCCTCTCTGGATATCCGGGATTTTCACTCACTGGATGAACTGAGAGGCAACCTGTTTGCCTATGTCCAGGTTTATAACCAGTCCCTGCACTCCTCCTTAAAAGGATTGTCCCCCCAGGATAGGTTCTTTTCTGAACCGGATCGCATCCGCCGGCTCTCTGGGGAGGAGATTGAACACAACTTTCTCTTAGAGATCACCAGACGTGTTTCCGTGGACTGTGTCATAGTGATCGATCAGATTGAGTATGAAGTCGACTGTCGATTTGCCAGGCAGCGTATCCGTTTGCGCTACTCGCCTGACCTCAAGGATATCTTTGTTGTTGAAGCCGATGGAACCCTTACCCCTATACGCTTTCTCAATAAAACAGAAAACGCACTCATCAAACGTGAAAAAGTACATTTATGCAGAGGAGAAGAATAATGGATTATTTTACAAGATACGGCCTGGAATTCAATCCGTTTATAAAGAATTCCAAAGAGATTCTCGTTGACACAGCTGAATACACGGAAACCTTGTTTCGCTTGGATTACCTTGCTAAAACCAAAGGCTTTGGGCTGCTTACAGGCAGTCCCGGGCGCGGTAAGACTACCGCTATACGCAGCTGGGCCTCCAACCTTAACCCCTCTTTGTACCGAGTCATCTATACCAGTCTTTCCACGTTGACCCCCAATGATTTCTATCGGAATCTGGTGCAGGAACTGGGTGCTGAACCGGCTTTTCAAAAACCTGCAAACTTTCGCATCATTCAGGAAGAGATCATCCGTCTTTCTATAGAAAAACGTAAGACCCCTGTGATCATCATCGATGAAGCCAACTACATCAATAACGCCATCCTAAACGACCTGAAGATCCTTTTTAACTTTGAAATGGATTCCCGTGACCGCGCAGCCGTTCTTCTGGCTGGGCTCCCAAAGCTTAATTCTACCCTGGGACTCGGGATACACGAACCACTTAAACAGCGTATTGTAATGAATTATAACCTTGAAGGCATTACAAAAGATGAAGGACGTTACTATATTCAGGAAAAGCTCAAAGGTGCAGGCTGTAATCAGACTGTTTTTGAGGATGCCGCTATTGAGGCAATCCTAAATGCCGCTGATGGCACGCCAAGACTGATAAACAAGTATTGCAATGCAAGTATGCTCATTGGGGACAGCAATAAGGCGGATCTTATTACAACAGAGAGCGTAATGAAGGCAGTGAACGACTGTGAACTCGGATAGGAGGAGCCGATATGAGCCTGTTTTATAAATGTCATGGTACTAAACATATGAATCCGGCCATCTGGAAAGGGGAGATCACCTTTTTGGATTGTTCTAAATTCATTGAAATAAACATCAGTGCCCGGGGAAGTACATTTCATGCAATTATTGGTGCACACAGCTATAACAATTTTATCTGCGTTCCTAATTGGGGTATAGGGACGGAACTTGCCGGTCTGTCCGATCGTTTCTGGAACCTTGAGCGGCTGACAACGGTTTATCCGGACATATCTCAAGTGGATACTATAAGTATCGTAGATGCATTGGTCGAACTATCCAAGCATGATTATAAATAAACCAAAGGGTGGGGGGGCTCACCCTCTTTTAATCCGCATAAATATTTTCGAAAGGAAAACAAAGTGATGAAACAGCTTCCTGTAGCCTGCATTGCTTCATTTGTTCTATGCAATTCACACCACATTTAATCTGAAAAAAGCAGCATCTTTTAATTTGAAAAACAACAGCATCTCCACATCTACACGGTCTCGCATATCCATGAAGGTATGCGGTTTTCCATGCCGACCACGGGGGTACTCCCAGCTTTATCAATTGCTTTGCTTTGTTCTTTGGGGTTTTCCAGTGTTTCCATATACACATTCGAAGCCTATATCGGATTTGACTATCCAGTTTTCCGCATAACTTCTTCATGCTCCCGATTTTGAAATAATTTATCCATCCTCGCATCAACTGGTTTAACTTCTGAACCTTATAATCATTACTCACACCCCAACTTCGACAAGTTAGTTGTTTCATTCTTCCCTTGAACTTCGCTACTGATTTCGCGTGTGGTTTCGCTTTGTACTGTTTGGCAAATGTGTCATAATAAAACCCGAACCCCAGATACTTTACCCCTTTTGGTTTATCTACTTTGCTTTTCGCCACATTTACTTTCAGGCCTAACTTCTCTTCCATAAATTTTGATATGCTTTTCATGACTCTGTTAGCCGCTATTTCACTGCCAACCATAATGATACAGTAAGTAGGCAAGGGGAACCTCCCCCCAAGCCTCTCTCAGAACCGTACGTGAACCTCTCAGCTCATACGGCTCCCATTATCCAGCCGATGGCAGTATTCCAAACTTCCAGTGCACAAACAGGCTGCGGTCGCGTTTTGCAATCTCTCCAAGCCAATGTTCCGCTCTTCTTCTTGCTTTCCGCTTTTTATATTTCCGGCGTACCCACTTCACCAAACACCCATTTAGATAGCGTAAGGCATCATAAATTTCTGATTTGTAGAAATGAGTATAATAATTAATCCACCCTTGTATCTGCCGATTGAACATATTTGCTATATCCCATAAGCTTTTATCTACTTTCAACTGAAGCTTCCAGTTCCTGATTTCTTTGCGCATAGATTTCTTCGCTTTCCCACTCATTGCTGGCAGAAAATTTGTATAGAACTTTCCATATCTATTCTTTGCATGTCTTGGTCTAAACGTATAACCCAGAAAATCAAACGATGTATATTCATGATTCCCTTTGCGGTCATCATCTTTACAGTACACAATCCTCGTCTTCTCCAGATTCAATTCCAGCCCAAAGTCTGCAAATCTTTGTTCCAGCCTTCTCTGTAAATATTTTGCCTGTTTCAGTGATACACAGTGCGCTATACCATCATCAGCATATCTTGCCCACGGTATGGATGGAAATTCATTGACCATGTAGTCATCAAACACATAGTGCAGGAATAGATTCGCCAATACCGGACTGATAACTCCGCCTTGCGGTGTTCCTGCTGTTCGTGGCACGATTGTTCCATCTTCCATCTGAAATGGTGCTTTAAGCCAACGTTCTATATAAAGAAGTATCCACTTCTCTTCCGTATGCTTACTGACCATTTCCATTAGATAGGGATGTTGTATGTTATCAAACAATCCCTTTATATCGAACTCCAGTACCCAATCTTTCCGCCAACACCTTGTCCTTGTGACATTTAGCGCTTGAATTGCTGACTTATTCGGGCGATACCCATAGGAATCTTCGTAAAACACTTCTTCTACGCTTGGTTCAAAATACAATTTAACTACCATCTGCGCGATTCTATCTTCTACCGTTGGGATTCCCAGAATACGATTTCCCCCATTCTTCTTCGGTATTGCAACTGCCTTTACCGGTTTCGGGAAGTAACTTCCAGATGACATTCTGTTCCATATCTTATAGAGATTGTTATTTAACTTTCTCTCAAACTCTTCAATGGATTGTTCATCTACTCCATATGTTCCCTTGTTTGCTTTTACTCTTTCAAAAGCAGCTATTACTGCTTTCTTTGAAATACTGTATGGCTTTGCTTCTTGCATAAGTTCCTCCTCCTTTCAAAGTTGACTTACCCTTAAAGCTGAATAATCCGAATTCTTCGCTCCATTTCCATTACAGAAACTTCCTCACTACTACAATTCGGTCTGCCCCCATGACGGCATCGGTACTCTTATCTTGCGGTTCTTCCGCTTGATATACTCCCTTAACATCCGCCCGTGGGTTCCCACGTTCCGTACAGACGCCTGTCTAATGTTCATGCCACCTTTATGCCGCCCACCATCTGATCGGTAAACAGGTTTCCTCCAGACTCATCCCAGTTTAACGACTACCCCCTGGTTTTGATGGAATCTCTACGCTTTCGACATTTCCGTAAGTGGTTCATTTGACCATTCATCTCCATTACACTCACCTGACAGATTTATTCTGCCTTTTCCCTAACGCTCAATACCATGGCTTTTGACCACAGCACCTTAGGGTGGTTTGAAACCTCCACCTGCATGGCGGTTCCGGCGGGCCCACCGCCATCATCTGTACAGCATAGCTGTCCACAAGTAGCTACGCTACTTGGCTGCGCTTTCGTGGCGCACAATCATCTGCATACCTTACAAAGTCTAAGCCTCTGTGTTCCATTTCCTTATCAAGTTCATTCAACATGATGTTTGATAGTAGCGGCGATATATTTCCTCCCTGAGGGGTTCCGATTATCGAATCCTTATATTCATCATCTATCATAATTCCACTGACTAAGAACTTTCGGATGATTGAGATGACATCTCCATCCTTGATTGTCCGTCCTATAATTGTCATAAGTTTATCATGATTTACTGTGTCAAAGAACTTCTCTAAGTCAATGTCTACTATCCAGTTATGCCCATCATTCATCATTTCCAATGCTTTCTGTACTGCTTGGTGCGCCCCGCGATTCGGGCGAAACCCATAGCTATGGTCATGGAATTGCTCCTCATAGATTGGCGTTAATATCTGCGCTATTGCCTGTTGAATGAATCGGTCTGTTACCGTTGGCACTCCTAGATTTCTTGTCCCACCATCTGGTTTTGCTATCTCTACACGTTTTACTGGTTGAGGTTTATATTTTCTTGTCCTCAACTCTTTCTTTATCATTTCGCCATTCTTCAAAAGGTATTCTCCCAGCTCCGTGTACTCCATTTCGTCCACTCCTGCCGCTCCTTTGTTTCGTATGACTTGCAGATATGCCGTATTCAGATTTTCTTTACATAATATCTGCTCCATTAGACTACTTGTTTCCATGCGTTCTTTCCTTTCTGTACCGTTTATCTTAGCCACCTTTGACATCATCGACAGATGTTGCTTTGATTACAAGCCGGAACCTACTAAAACTGATTGATTGTTCACCCCTTCACTCCGTTTCCATTACAGAAACTTCCTCGCTACTATGGGTTCTGCTGACTTCTCACAGTTCGTTGTTACTCGGCTTATGAAACCGCTGTGAGACCTCCCCGATTAAGGTGCGAGCTCTTTCTCCTCATCTATCCGCCGCATTTACTCTACTCCTACAAATGTGGTAGTTATTAGACTTCGTTGCTTTTAGCCAACTTATCTCTCAGAGTCTAGCCTTATATGCGATTTCTGTCCGTCGGACCAAGGATTTGCCTGCAGCTTCCTTCGGATTTCACCTCACGATGAACACCCTTGCTGTTCAGCTATGCGCTTCCCACTACCTGGGTACGCTCGGGACTTTCACCCGTTAGAGCCCGCCCATGGCGGGCAAACTAAAAAATAGGAGTCAATAATCTATTTTATTATTGACTCCTTCTTCTTAGCCTGCCATATCTGATTCGGCATTTTTACTTCTCATCCAGCAATAAATATTCATTTGCTTTTTTCAAAACTGGATGCCTTTCGATATTTCCTGTTTTTTCGTATGCTTTCCGCGGCCTTATTTCTGCTCGCCTCGCTGCGTGGAGACATCAGTCGGATAGATAATGCCGATTTTTTGAGGATATATGTATGTCCACCTGTCTGATTAATTTCCTTTAGCGAACACATCTGTGGATATTTTTTTCCGTAATCTTTCAACCGCTCTATCAGTTCTTTATTATAAGTAAATATATTAGCATAATTCTCTTTCTCATTAAACAGGATAATCGTCTCTCTTTCATATCTGGTCAATTTCATACAATTCCTCCTTTAAACCAGAAAAAATATGTTTTATATATATATCAGCCAGGGAAACTATCGTATGTCAAATTTGGACATTAAAATGTCTGGTTTAAACCAGACTTTTTGAATATAAATCGTACCGAAACAATACCATTTCTGCATCCATTACCGCCAGATTAGAGTTATACCTTTTCCCTCACCATTTGCTGTTCCAGATATCGCGGGATCGGTTTACCGGATCTCTTTGCAATAGCAATCTGTTTCTGATGAAGTTTCCATATCACAGAAGTTTTCTTTCGTGGCCTATCTGACCGGTCCTTCGGGTCTTTGAAAGCCTTTCCCGGATTATTTTTCTGCTGATTCACACAACCGTCAATCGCATCATAATTGACTTCCATCCCGGACTCCCAGCTTCTTTCATAATGTCCATTTTCAAAGAATTTTTGCCAGAACTCCAACCGGTTTCTTTGTTCTTTGCCTGGATAGCGTTTCTTTTCCTGGGATTGGAGAAAAGCATAGATTTTTTCTTTTATTTCCTGATTAAATCCTTCCTTACATTCTTCTACTACCTTTCTTCCATAGCTGTCCAATATAATCATAGCGGCCTGACGGTGGAAGTCCTGGTGTTCCATCAGGAAAAACTGTCTGCCGTCAATGATCATATCATCTGCGGCCATCCAGCTTCCTTCATAGCCTTCAATCTGATAATCCCTGGTATCCAGCGTGATCAGTGCCCCTGACGGATTAAGCCGGATAAATCCGGTAATCCTCCGGGGCGCATCTTCGTTTACATAAAAACAGGAGATTTCACCGGAACGGTTCTGAACAATTACATCACTGACTTCTGTGATCTCTCTGGTTTTCTTCCAGATGTCCATCACAGACTCATCTTTTTTGGAAAAAAGGATCTGTATTTGTCGATAAAGATCGACTGTAATGGGAAGACGTTCCTTTCTTACCTGTTCAAAACTTTTATGCCACAGATTTTTCGCGTCTGTCAGCAGATTCACTCGATAGATTGCATACTGGTTAGTCATTTTCCTCATCCTCCTGCAGATCGTTTACATATTTCTGCAGATCCAGAGAAACAAATGCTGCGTCATCCATCTGTTTAAGCTTTTCAATAGATGTTGAAAGCAGCTGCATCATTTCATCATCAGATCCATCCATCCGAGCCTCTTTTAATTCATTCAAGGTATCTTCTAACAGCATAATGGTTTCCTCTTTATTTTCCGCATGGAAACAGCCTAAAATCATCAGTTCCTCATGATCCAACGATATAAATTTCATAAACACATATCCCCCTTTTTGATCTGCTTTTTCTCTTCTTTTGTCTTATCCTTTTGAGAAGGATCTGGAAGTGCCTTCTCCGGATTTCTGCTCTTTAAAATATTTTCTGCTCTGGATACGGCCTCCTGGACAAGCTTATTTTCCCGAAATCCTGGAATAGAATTGATCAGTTCCTTATCAATCTTTCCACCTGTAACAAGCGGAAATGAACCCTCCCATTCACTTCCATCCTTTAGGTCGAACCCGATTCCCTTTATCCCGTTCATACGATGATCCGGTATTTTGTCATAAGCCTGAAATGCATCGGTTAAGGTCAGATCGCAGTGTACCTCTCCTAAAACCGGAAATTCTGAACATTCGGCAGCATAAAAAGAGATACGGTTTCTGTCATCCAGAATATCAGATATTTTCGGATCCCTGTTATCTATAAGCTCCCTCTTTTTCTCTGTGGCAAACTCCGGCAACTCTGTAAATCCAAACCGATCGACATAGAATGCCTGTAGTTCATGATTCCTGTTCATGACCACAACGTCACTCACAGACATGGAGTGAGCTTTAAAATCCGCCGGGGGATTATCATTGAACATACTGTAAAGTGTATGCAAATCATCAGAAGGAAGAAGAAGTCCGGAATAAACACATTCATACTCGGAAGCGTTAATTGTAATTCCCTGTTCCTTGAGAGTATCCATTCCAAGAAATTTATGTTCCTCGGCAGCAGAGCCATCCCGGATCTGATAGAGGGAAAACCGGTCGCCTTCATTGGCATACATCATTTCTTCAGAAGTTTTATGATAATGTTCCGGATACAAAATTCTTTCTACTCGTTCAGCATCAATTGAATCCTTAGCAAGAACGTTTTCCAGCCATTCCTGCACTTCGTCCCAGGACTGGGATAGCATGACGCCGGATATCTGATGGACGCCATCTGGTATAAAACAGAGCTGTTCCTTGGTACTTCCCATTTCATCAAAGCGATATCCAGCTGCTTCCATTGCCGGAATAAGTTTTTCTTTCTGTTTTTCTTCCACAAGTTCAACTATCTTATCATTCAACTCATCGATCATTTCACCTGCAGTCTGCCGAATGACATCCATAGATGATTTTAGTTCTTTCATATTCTTACCGGAACTCCAGCCGGCAATATATGGGAAGCTGTACTCGGATGTATCCAGACCTAATGCACTGCAGACGCAATAAGCAACAGATTCCGCCTCAACTTCTTTTGTCAGCCGGTCTTTTTCCTCTCCACGGCTTTCCATAAGATCCTTATCATGCAGCCTCGCATGGCTGGATTCATGAATTGCCGTTTTGATTGTCTGGCTTTCACTCATTCCCTGCTGGATTACGATTTCCTTATTTACGTTATGATAATATCCCTTTGCCCCTCCGGGGATCTCATCGAATCGGATCGGAACGATAGAGATTTCTGTAATTGCTCTCATAAAAAGGGCATAGTCATTTACTGCTTCCTGTAATTCTTTGGGAGCCAGAAGCTCAATCGGCTCACCTGTCGTCTGTGCAATATCAAAAACCGTGATCGCTTTGAACCTGGGGATCTTTACCTCAACCTCCTCCAGCACAGGATTTCCCTGTTCATCAAATACAGGGCGCTGTTCCTGATCCAATACCTTCCTTTGTTTTTTACACTTAACCGGGGCAGGCGCAATGATCGTGATGCCTTTTTCCCCTTTCTTCACCTGGCGTCCCATAGACTGCCAGTTTTTATATCCTGTCACTAAAGTTGCATCGGGGCGCTGCATGGCAATCAGAATCGTATTGTTAAAAGAATAATTATGAAACTTTGCCATTGTCTTCAGATAATCTGCATATCTTTCGCTGGTAAAAAGGTCTTCCACACCAGCTTTTAATGATTCCAGGATACTGTCCATATCTTTTCCAGGTCTTGGAAGTGCGCGGGTAGAAGAAGAAACCGGTTCAGAAACATATTCTGAGGGCTGCTCTCTAACCTGGTCTGTCTCTGCTACCATTCGCGGTATCTGTAATTCTTCTAAATCTGACACAAAACGAGGGGAACTTCCAGATAAGGTACGGCGTTCCTGAAAAGAAAAATACTCCTTTTCCGGTCCTGTGATGATATGGTCAAAAAGTTGAATGCCCAAGAGTTCTCCTGCCTGCCGCAGCCGATCCGTTATGTAAATATCCTCTTTGGAAGGCGTCAGATTCCCGGACGGATGATTATGGATCAGCAGGATTCCTGCCGCATTGGACAAGATGGCACTTTTAAACACTTCTCTGGGGTGTGAGATGGACTGATTCAACGTCCCCACAGATACGATATTCATGTTGATGGGCTTTAAATCCGACTGCAAATTGACAATACAAAAAAGTTCCCTGTCCATTTCGCTTAGAAATTCCTGCATCACATGGATGGCGGCTTCAGGACTATTCATGGGTTCTTTACTATATAAGGGCGGCTGTTCAACCATACGGATCGCAACCTGATTCAGTTTATCTGCCATAAGCTTTCCCTCCTAACGGTATAAACATCATAAACTCTGTATCTTTTAATTTCTCAAGTTCCTCTTTCAAACGCGATAAAGTAAACGCTTCCTGTACATCCTGAAAGGCTTTCTGATTCTGCTGCATTCCGGGATCTTTTTTCTGTTCTATATTCATTCCTATCCTCCTTAAAAAAGCCCCGCCCGCCACCGATGAAAGTGACGGGAGAGGCCATCTGGTTATACTTGAATTAAAGTGATATATCTGCAGTTTTATGTTTCGGGTGAGAAAGATGTTCTTTGTTTGCATCTTTCACGCCATCTATTGCCTGATCCAGCTTGCGCTGCTGGAAGCGGTCTGCCTTTTCAAAAACACGTTCTTTGGTATCGTAATGATATACCTCATCCGTCAGTCTCTCTTCCGGCGAAACCTGTGTATGATTGACTTCATTAACCATTGCCTTCAGCTCTTTATGATCCAGAGAACCGTCATCCGGGACAACAATCATCTCGTTGATTGAGGAAGGCAGGATGAAATAATCTCCCTTTAAGGACTCCCCAATCTGATCTAACATTCCAGGATAGAAGAGCGCGGAAGCCCCATCTACTGTTTGTTCATTTGAAACAACCGTCAAAGGGGTGGGGTTAGCTGAAATCATCTGATCCATTTCTTCTTCCATTGCTTTCAGTTCTTCAGCCCCCATACCGGATGCTTTCATATCATCCAGCATCATGCGCCGAAGCAGTTTGTCCATGTTTTCTACTGTCGCAGGAAGCACTTTAGGACTGCTTACAAGAGCATCCTGATACAGTTGTTCTTTCGTAATGCCGTACTGCTCCATGATGTTGTTGGTGATCATAGTGGAAGCCAGTCCCTCTTCACCAAGATCTACCGCCAGATGGAAAGTGATCGCAAGGTCTTCTTTTAATTCATAAGGAACATTCTGTAAAAGCTCCTGATTCTTTTCAGCCGAGGATACCCGCATAAACAATTTTTCTTTTGCCAGGTCATACTGCAAGATACTTCCTATATTTAAGCCAGGCTGATATCTTTGGATGATGGCTGAAATCTTCTCCATGGCATCATAAATGCTCATTTCCGGATGAGCATTATAATAATCAAATAACTGCTCCATATTAACGGTTGGAGTCATAGTTCCCCCTTCCTGCAGCACCAGAAGCCCGGTATATCGATTATTCAGTTTTTGCTGTTCCTGCACCAGCACTTCTGCGTTTTCATATTCTCTGGGAAGATAGTCCCTGATAGATTCCTTTATTCTGTTTACAAATTCTTCAAAATTCATACTCTATGTCCTCCTATTTCTTCTTTGACTTCTTGTTATTTTTTGGAAAAGAAAGAGAGAAGACAATCTTTCCGTCTTCTCCCTTCATAAGCAGATCTGCTTCAAAATACCTTCCCGTTTTGGGAGAATACAGATCTTTGACGTATGTACTTCCATTTTTCAGAAGTTCCGCCGCCATTTTATTATCAATTACCTTTTTCATATTCTGCAGATACCGGGTTTCTTTCCAGAGCACAAAGTTGCATTCCCGGTTACTGCAATAATAATTTCGTTTTCCTTCATATACCAGACTTCCGCAGAACGGACAGGTGCCAATACTTTCCCTCGTCTGGAACTTCCTGGATTCCTCTTCACTGATCTGATCGCATCCTTTCAGCATCATCCTGATCATTTCACAGATCCCTGCAAGGAACTTTTCTGGTGAAATCTTTCCGTGTTCCATTTCCAATAACTGATTTTCCCATTCAGCAGTCATACTTGATGATTTCAAATAGTCCGGAAGAAGTTCGATCAGCATCTTGCCATCCTCGGTAGGAAGGATCTGTTTCCCTTTTCGGAACGCATACTGGGAATGGACCAGTTTTTCAATGATCCCTGCTCTTGTGGCAGGCGTTCCCAGTCCTTTCTTTTCTGTGTTTTCATCAAACTCCTTATTTCCTGCTGTTTCCATTGCTTTCAGAAGAGTATCCTCCGTATAGTTTTTCGGGGGCGAAGTAAAATGCTCCGTTTTTTCTGCGGATACATGGTAAAACACATCTCCCTGCTGGACATCGGGTAACCGGTCCTTTTCCTCTTCTCTGGGATCTTCAATCGCGATGCCCTCTTTATTCTTAAAACAGACCTCATAGATCTTCCAGCCCGGCTGCAACACGCTTTTCCCCTTTGCGATAAAGGATTCTCCCTGACATTCGGTCTCTACGACAGTTTCCTGATAAACATGATCCTTGTCCATCGCTTCCAGCGTATGTATGGAAATCAGAAACAGGATGTTCTGCTCATGCTCCCGCAGCTCTTTGATGTCCGCATTTTCCAGTTCCGCCGTTGGAATGATGGCATGGTGGTCGGTAACTTTTTTACTATTCAGGACACGGGATACATTCGGCGTTTCCGGCTGATCGAAAGGACCGAGCGGCTGATACTTTTTGTGGATCAGGCTGACGATTTTTCTGGCTGTCGCCTCCATATCTTCTGTTAGATAGGAACTGTCCGTCCTTGGGTAGGTGATCAGTTTCTTCTCATATAAATTCTGTGCAGCCGTCAGTGTCTGCTGTGCAGTCATTCCGTAGATTCGGTTTGCTTCTCTCTGGAGTGTTGTCAGGTCATAAAGCTTCGGTGGTTTTACCGCCTTTTCCGTACTTTCCACAGATACCACAACTGCATCTTTTCCCTCGCAGACATTTCGAATTCTTTCTGCTTCTTTTATATTCTGAATCTTCTGTGATACAGCTTTCATCCCGTCACAATCCAGTTCCACATGAAAATATTTCTCCTTCTGGAAAGTGGAAATCTGCGCAGCCCTTTCCACTAACATGGCAAGTGTAGGCGTCTGAACCCGTCCAATGGTCAGCTTTTTATAATACTTTGAGGTAAATGCACGGGTGGCATTCATTCCAACCAGCCAATCTGCCTTTGCCCTGCAGACAGCCGCTTTTGCCAGATGAATATACTCCTTGCCACTTTTCAGCTGTTCCATTCCTTCCTTGATGGAAGAGTCCTCCATGGAACTGATCCATAATCGTTTTACCGGTTTTGTACTTCCGGAAAGATCATAGACCCACTTAAAGATCAATTCTCCCTCCCTTCCGGCATCACAGGCATTGACCACATACTGAATATCCGGGCGATTAAGCAAACGTTTCAGGATATAAAACTGTTCCTTTTTATCATCAGAAACCGCCAGTTTCCATTCTGCCGGGAAAATAGGCAGGTCCTCATAATTCCAATATTTGTATTTTTCATCATATGCATCCGGCGGCAGTAATTTTACCAGATGTCCCAGACACCAGCTGACAATACATTCCTTTCCTTCCAGATAACCTTCCTGACTTTTGGTAGCACCGATCACCTGCGCAATCGTTCTTGAGACACTCGGTTTCTCTGCGATGACTAAATACATATCAATTCCTCCTTTAAAACAACTGATCCGGAAGAGGATAAAAGCTCTCCCGGATCAAAACAAATTATTCTTTCTTATTTTCTTCCTCATCACGTTCATCTACCGTTTCCAATCCATCATCCAGTTCCAGGCCTTCGGAATCGTCCTCTTCTTCCTGTTCTTTCTTCTTACGGATTTTTAAATAATAATAGGCACCGGCCCCTGCTCCGGCCAGAAGCAGAACGGCTAATACTCCTGCCACATTTTGCGACGGTTTTGCTTCTTTCGTTTCTTCTTCAGGCTTTGTTTCCTCTGCAGTTTCACTTGTCTGCTTTTCTGTTTCTTCTAACACGACAGACGGCTGGGTCGCCTCATTTTCATTTGTCCCCTCACTATCCAGAAATTCCTGCAGGTCGTTCTCGTCAATCTGCGACAACATGTACACATTCTCTGTATTGGCACTCCGGTCAATCACCAGATAGAACGTATTGTTATTTTTTGTGGTGATCGTCAGAAATTCCTTTGTAGAATCTTCTGTGATGTCATCCTTAAGCTGTGCATTGCCAGGAGTAGAAAATGCAGTATCTGACGATTCTTCTATAACAGGTTTTTCCTCTGCATTCTGTTCCTGTCCGGTATCTGATGTCGATGATTCCGTAGCAGCTTCTGCCGCTGTTTCTGCAGTTCCCGGATCCACATATGCGAATGCCGTCACTGATGTACCGACCATCATTGCAGCTGCAAGAACTGCAGACGCAAGCTTTTTACTCAATTTTCTGTTCCTGATCATTTGTTTCCTCCTCGCTTTCTGTATTTAATTCTTCTGAATTGATATCTTCGTGATTGCTGACTTGATCCTGATTTACCCGGAAAGTTACACTTCCATCCTGAATTCCATCAAGAAATGCCAACAGATCGGTTCGATCCATCTTTAAGGAACGGATGCTTCGAATCATTTCGTTTTCTTCTTCCTCTTTTAGGGCTGTTTTTATCCCTTTCAGATAGTTTTGAAGTTCTGCAATCTTTGCTTCCGTCTTTTTGATTTCATCCAGATATCGTTTGATGCGCTTATTCATAGTTGTCACCCCCTTATGGCAGCCTTCCAAAGCACATGAAATGTTGCTGCCAGTAACTGCTGTTGATGTTTGCGTATTGAACTGGATCTCCGCAATGGATCATCATTCCGTTTCCCACATAGATTCCGATATGAGACGCTCCGGAAGTAGCATAAGTTCCCTGGAAAAAGATAAGATCTCCAGGCTTTGCTTCTGCAGGTGAGACATAAGTACACTGGCCTCGAAGCCCTTCCGCTGTCATCCGGCCATAATTCCATCCGTTTCCACAGTGGTTGATCACATAGGACACAAAACCGGAACAGTCAAAACCGGATGGAGAGTATCCGCCCCATACATATGGCACACCCAGGTATTTTTCTGCTTCCTGGATCATACGGGCAAATTCCTCATCTTCCAGTGCCTCCGGTGGGATTGTATAGTCCATGCCTCCCGATCCCCCGGAAATCGTATCTGTATCCCATAGATAATTCCGATTTCCATAAGTTGTGTTCAAAGCGTTATAAAGGATTAGCTGCTCCTCATCCAGAAGTTCTCTGACGACAGCATCCAGCCCTTTGTTCGTTAATGTGACATAAAGGATCCTTTTCGTAGTGGTATTTGTGACGGTCACCTCATTCTCCCCGTTATCATCTGCCAGATAACATTCCCAAGTCTTATGTCCGTGTGCCTGGGCAGATCCATGATCTGCGTAAAAGACATCAAAGTCAACACCGTAACGGGCAAATGCGCCGGTATCCTCTACGGTATATTCCACACCATTCATCACAACCTTGGTTCCAATCGGTACGATGGGATCCGAAGCATCCACTGCCAATGTATGATTGGCTGTCGGATAAACTCCGCTGGCTGTCGGGCCTCCCGCCCACTGTCCGCAGCAAATGCTGCAGCTGCAATATCCACTGGTTACGACCTGTCCGATAGATTCTCCCACACGTACCGTCCTGGTTTCTGTCACTGTTTCCGTTTTTCCTTCTGTATGAAGGGCATATTGGTTACGAAAAAGAGAGTCGATTTCTGATTCCACGTCTTCATAGGTCCAATCTCCGTATTTTGCAGTGAGATAGGAGATGAGATGATACGGATTGTGTGTGATTTCTCCAAGATTGTATTGGTATTCATCATATCCCGGATGCGTAGATTCCATCTGATTGATCTGATTGTTCAGGGCATTCTCCAGTGCTGCATAAGCATTTTCTGCCGCATAGATATCTTCATCCGAGCTGGGATAAGTGGTAATGCCGATCACAGATCCGCTCCCCTGTATCGAAGCACTGCAGCTTCCAAAGGATACGGCGATGAGTAAAAAAATCAAGCCAAAAATGCCCAGTCCTGCAAATACTGCACGATTTTTTCGGATGATATCCTTTAG
The DNA here is from genome assembly GCA_013911065.1 of Ruminococcus sp. Taxonomy (GTDB): domain Bacteria; phylum Bacillota; class Clostridia; order Lachnospirales; family Lachnospiraceae; genus Muricomes. The sequence goes on from JACERV010000013.1 coordinate 68,752, forward strand.
GGCAATCTTGGCCTTAACTGTCGCATTCTCGATGCCTCCAGCTGCAACTGTTCCCTGGGCCGTTCCGGCTGCATGAGCGCCGGTCCTGGCTGATCGGTAAGCTTCCTTGTATCGTTTTCTTTGAAAGAAGCGGTTCAGGATTGATTGTCGTTCCTTCTTTTTCTGATCGGGATAAACATTAGGCTCTTTCTGATCCGGTGTAAATCGAAGACGTTCTTTCTGGATTTCCTCTTCCCGGTATACCTTTCTTCCCGAACTGTCTTTTGAAAGCCGATGTCTGTTATGTATCTGCCTGAATATAGAAGCAGCTCGTCCAGAGGAGTGCTCTAAAGCACCGGCTCCTTCTACCGCTGCATTATCATCCCATTCTTCCTGCACCTTATTTCTCATATAATCCGATGCTACAGTACCCGCAATGTCAGTTCTCTTTTTTCTGATTCCCAGCCCGGAACCACGGATCATTCCATTTCCTTCATCATCAAAAGAAAGTTTTCCGGCTTTTGCCTGTTCCTTCGTTAAATGAATTTTTTTCTGCTTCTTTTTCATGGATGACTGCCAGTTCTGCAGATCATCCCCTTCTGGAATCATTTCATGGTCCCGCAACCGATCCTGATATCTTCGAGACTTAATCTTTGCTGATACTGTGCGTTCCGAATGAATTGGATTCTCATCCCTAAATTCTTGCTCTGAAACAGGATCCTGAATTTCCTCGTTTTCTTTCTGTCCCAGAGATTTCTGTCGTAGGGAAGAGTATCTTCGGATTCTCATTCTCTTATTTGCTGTTGCATTGACAGATTCTGCATCGTTTTCCAGACCATGAGACTCTTTTTCTTCTATCCCATCTTTTTCAAGAGGGCGGTCACGGCTTCTTCCGTCAATTTCCCGTACCGAGCCGTCCCGAAGATTTACTTCTGTAAGTCCTTCTTTTGTCATTTTGTTTACGACTTTATCCCTGGCCTTATACTCTTTTCCGGCCACCCTGTTCACCTCCTTCCTTTCTGTAAGCGATTATCTTTTGGAAAGATACCACTGTTCCCATTTCTCCAGGATTCTCCCGGCATCTGCTCCGCACATTGCGCATTCGCGGATATCTTCCAGCATTTCGTAAAAGATCCGTTCCTGTTCCGGTAAGTTATCTTCCGCAAGCATCAGACGAATCTGACGGTGCATTTCCTCTCTATCTGTCTTTTTTCTTCCTTTCATCCATTCGGTCTCCTTTCAAATAAAAAGACCGTCCACTGTTAACAGGAGACGGTCTCAACCATTGTTTCATCTGATAATTCTTTTTCCTTTCTCTCTTCCACCTCTTCCGGCTTGGTCGTCATCAGAGAATAAAGCCGCAAGTTCTTATCAAACTTGTCTTTAAAAGGAATGATGGTGCTTCCATAAAAAAGAAGACCTTCCCCTTCTCCGGAATTTGTGACATAGGACAGCTGATGCGGTGAGATATTAAGCTGCTTTGCAAGGATCTGCCTGTCGCCGGCCGCCTGGTTAAGCATCAGGATAAAATCACTGTTTTCAAAGATATTTTCAATTTCCCGGCTTGCCAGAAGATCCTTGATATTTTGTGTGATCCCGGTTGGTATTCCTCCCCACTTCCTAAAACGCTTCCAAATTTCCACACTATAAGCTGCTGTCTGTTCTTCTTTCAAAAGCAAATGGAACTCATCGATATAATATCTGGTTGCTTTATGGCTTTCCCTGTTGATCGTAACCCGGTTCCAGACCTGATCCTGAACGATCAGCATGCCAAGCTTCTTCAAATTCTTTCCCAGCTCTTTAATATCAAAGCATACGATCCTGTTATTTAACTCCACATTGGTCTGATGGTTGAATACTTTTAAGGATCCATTGACATAGATCTCAAGAGCAGTAGCAATTCTCTGTGCCTGTGGTTCTTTCTGCTGTCTAAGACATTCATACAGGTCTCCAAGGACCGGCATGTTTTCCGGTTTCGGATCAGAAAAATAGTTCTGATACACCAGTGGAAGGCAACGGTCAATGACTGATTTTTCTTCTGCTTCAATTCCATCTCTGCTTCCCATGATCAGTTCACAGAGAGACAGGACAAAATCAGATTTCACACCAAGAGGGTTATCATCCTCCGAGTAATCCATGTTAATATCCATCGGATTGATATAATCATGGCTGGTAGGAGAGATGTGTATTACCTGGCCGCCCAGGGCATGGACCAGTGGATAATATTCCCCTTCCGGATCTCCAATGATGATATCATCCTGGGTAACAAAGAATGCGTTGGTGATCTCTCTTTTCGCAGCAAAAGACTTTCCGGATCCCGGCGTACCGAGGATCAGTCCGTTCGGGTTCTTTAACCCTTTCCTGTCTACCATGATCATATTGCTGGAAAGTGCATTCAGGCCATAATACAGGGATTCTCCTTCCATAAATAATTCCTGGGTGGTAAAGGGTACAAAAATAGCGGTACTGGTCGTAGTCAGTCCGCGGTTGATCGTGATATGGTTTACACCCAGAGGAACACTGCTCATCAGTCCTTCCTCCTGCTGATAGTCCAGTCTCCGAAGCATACAGTTATATTTCTGCGCAATTCCGGCAGTCTGAAGGATCGCATTATTCAGTTCCTGTTTTGTCTTTGCCGTATTTAAGACAAGGATCGTGACCAAAAACATTCTTTCATTCCTGGACTGCAGATCTTCCAGAAGGTGTTTTGCACCTCCCCCGTATGTATTCAAATCAGATGGGATGATATCCATATCATAGCCGGATCTTACCGCTTTTTTCTGTTCTTCGATCTTCATCCGGTTAATATCCGTCAGTTTACTTTTCACCATCTTGATCGCTTTCATCTGATCTACAGACTGAATATGAAGATTGATGATAAGGTTTTTATCCATATCCAGAAAATCAGCCAGCATCTTGTCCGTAATCTCCGGAGCCAGAAGCTGCAGGTAGGAGACTGCCCCTATGGTATTTCCCATCTCGAAAGTTTTTCCATCCCGGAATACAAAACTGGTAGGAGCTACATAATCCTTTGTCGTCAGACCGCTGTAGATCAGAGAATCATAATCAAACTGGAAATCTGACAGTTCTTCCGGATTGAATGTCTCATACAAGATCTTCAGCCGTTCTTCTCCATTTAAACTTACTGCCGGCACTCCAAGAACTTTGAAATTATTCAGGATATCCGTTTCGATCCTTTCAAGCTTTGGTCTTGCTTCCCGGATATTTTTCGCCTCAATGGAAAAGGTGATATATTTATCCTTAACCAATCCATTATTTCCTTTTGCTAACTGCCGACGCAGCATCCTGGCATATTCCATACGGATCTCATCAAAAGCATCATTTGCAGGACAGATCCGGATCACTTTTTCAAATTCTTTCATATTACTTTTATGGTTAATAAAACTCAACTGAAAGTGGATACTGCTGTCAAAATAATTCAGAAAATCGCACCAGTTTTCAAAGATTGCGCTCTTATCCTCATTCTGTACCAGCTGATAATTGATATCCGAAAAACGGATTGTTTTGGAATAACATTGGTCCTTTACCCTGCAGATCCCATCCCTGGCCATTTCTTTATAAGCAATCGTCTTCTGGGCGCTGATTCTTTTTTCCTCCTTCTTTCGGATCGGCTTTGAAACCGTTCTTTCCTTGTTGGTATTTGTTTTTTTCTTTTCCTTCTTTTTCTCCAATTTGGATGCTTTCGCCGCTTCCTTTCTGGCCTTACGCTTCATTCTTTTTTCCAGATATCTTTTTCTATTCTTTTTTTCTGCCAACCGGCTTCACCTCCTTTGGTTTTTTCTCCTTTGTTGCCGAAACGGACAGATCCATCTCATATGCATTTTCCGTTTCATATTTTCGGATTGCCGGACGCAGCCAGCGAACTCGAATCACATGTAGCAGAACTTCTTCCAGATGCATGCCGTCTTTCTCATACATAGCAAATAAGAAGGCCGGCAGCATGAGCAGTATCATGATCGTAGCTGCAGTGCTGTTTCCCAGGACTCCTCTTGTCAGAAAATACACCGGAATTCCTATAGCTGCACCGACACCGATACAGATGAGCTGTCTTTTGGTAAGATTAAAAGCTACTTTGTTTTTTACTTTTGTCAGGTCTTTTGGAATACTGACATATGCCATTTCCCATTTCTCCTTTCTCTAAGATTAGTGGGCATTAAAAATTGACTTGCTGAGAGTCCCTGTCTTAAACAGGCTGAAGCACAGGACCACTGTATAAGCCATGACTCCAAACAATGAGGAGCTTAAATTATCCGAATACTGGATGCCCGCTACCAGTACGGAATAGATTGCCACGCATACCATCATCAAGAATGCCTGGAATGCAAGGGCAAATAAGCCTCTGAAATAGTTTGTTCCGATCTGCCCCCATTCACGGTTCGTCATGGTAGCGAATGGGATCGGAGCGACTGAAGTATAAAGATAGATTTCAATCATACGTCCATATAGGATGACCGTTATGAGAACACTCATTACTTTCATCCCGAAGCTGACGATCAGAGTTTCCAGCACCAGTACGACCAACTCTCCAATTTCCATGGTTTCCAAAGTCGCATCCAGATCTGTCAGGACCGAACTAATATCAATAGCGGTACTTCCGCTAATCAGTCCTGCGGCTGAACTGACCACACTCTGTCCGACATCGAAGACAGCCATCGTGATTGTAAATGTATTGCTCACCAGATACACTGCAATCCACATCTTTACGAAATACTTAAAAAACATCCATGTATCAATGTCATGCATATTATTCTTCTCTGTGATCATTGTGATCAGTTCGTAGCACAAGACAAATGTGATGATGATCCCGGCAATCGGCAGGATCACTGTGTCGGATAGTGTCTCGATCATACTGAAAATACTGCTGTTCCAGCCTTGGGGAGTCTGTCCAACCTGGGCCGCAATTTCACCTGTTTTTTGGTTTACATCTGTAAACATACGGTCCAGATTGGAATGAATGACCCCCGACAGGAGTTCCCTCATCCATTCTTCAATCGCATCAAAAATCTGGTCGAACATGGATTTCTACTCCTTTCTCCTAAAATAAGCCGCTTAACAGAGGGATCAGCTGAGTTCCAATCAGGATTACACCGCCACCGCTCATCAGCTGCTTGATTCCCTGGCTCTTAGCGCCAGGATTGTCATTCCCATATCCTTCCATCAGATTGATGACTCCCCAAACACCTAAGCCTGCGCCGATCGCTACAACCAATGTCTGCAGAATTGTAATTGCACTACTGAAAAATGCCATTTTGTTTTCTGAACCAACGCTGTTTTTTATGGCCTGCCAGCGTTTTTTCTCTCCTTTCCCTTTTATTCAGGCCTCTTTTTACTGCTATCTACCCACAGGGTGAACGAATTTTAACATTCATGTTTTTTACTCCTTGATCTGTTCCATAACCATTTGTAAAATTCTCCAGCTTACTCCAAATATATAAATTGAAAAATCTTCAAGCTGCTTTCTGCCGTAGTCATCAAATGAGATTCTCTTCATCTCATGCCAGACCCGCCTCTTGTGATACGGAAGATCAGAAATATACATACAACCAATCTTCGCCTGCATATCTGAAAAAATATCTTTCAAAACATCACCCCATTCATCAATAAAACATAGGAAAAGCGGTCCATCTGGAAAGACGAACCGCCCAAAATATAAAGTATTAAGTTGTGATCCCTTCTTCTGAAACATCATACTCATATAATTCGAACTCTGTATTTGGTGAGAATACCAGTCTATGTTCCAGATACTCTTCAACATCAAATGTATTCTTCTTGTCATAATCGGCCAGTTCTTTATACCGTTTATGTTTTGTAATATCATACTTGTTGCTAAGAAATGGTCTGACACCCCGCAGCTGCAGGATACACTTGTTTCCATCCATCACCGCCAGTTCATCCCGACTCATCAGTTCCTTACCGGTTTTTTGATAATTCGTACCATATGACGGGCTCTGACCTCTGGTATCAGAAGTGTTATAAAGATCAATGGTTTCCTTTCCAAGAGTTTCCGAAATTTCCTTCAAGGTTGAACTTTCTTTTCCTCCCAGAAAGAGCATCGTATCGCAGTTCCCAAGAATTGTCTCTGCCGCATCTTTATAAATCGTTTTCAGCTGGCTTTGAGACTGCAGGATGATCGACGCAGAAATTTCCCTGCTACGGATCGTAGCAATTAGCTTGTCAAATTTGGGAATCTGTCCAATATTGCTGAACTCGTCCAATAATAACCGGACGTGAAAGGGAAGTCTTCCGCCATATTCGTCATCCGCTTTATCACACAGCAGGTTAAATAACTGTGAGTACATGATGGCTACAAGAAAGTTAAAGGTATCATCCGTATCGGAAATGATAACAAACATTGCCGTTTTCCGGTCTCCCAAAAGATCCAGATCCAGCTCATCATAACTGGTCAGTTCCCTAAGCTCCGCAATGTCAAAGGGTGCAAGCCTGGCGCCGCAGGAAATCAGGATGGATTTTGCCGTTTTACCTGCAGCCAGTTTATATTTCCGGTACTGCCGGACCGCAAAGTGTTCCGGATTCTCCATCTCCAGCTCCTCAAACAGTTCATCTACCGCATTTTTAAACTCTTCATCGTCTTCTCTGGCTTCACTGGCATTGATAAATTCCAGCAGAGTAGAAAAGTTCTGTTCCTCCTCCGGAGCTTCATACCAGATATAGCCGATCAATGCAGTATACAAGAGCCTCTCGGCTTTCACCCAGAAATCCTCCGTGGCTTTTTCTCCCTCTCCTTTCGTATTCGCAATGATCGTATTTACAAGTTTCAGGATATCTTTTTCGCTGTGGATATAGTGAAAAGGGTTATAATGCATGGATTTACTGAAATTGATGGTATTGAGTACCTTAATCTGATATCCATGTTTTACAAGCATCTTGCCGCATTCCACAATGATCGTTCCTTTTGGATCGGTAACAACATAAGATACCTTCTCCGGCATCTGCATCAGGTTCGGTTTCACATAAAATCTTGTTTTACCGGAGCCAGATCCGCCAATAACGATCACATTTTTATTCCGCGCGTATTTTGGTGCTTTTGGCCGGCTGTTCATCGTCAAACGTTCCGTTTCTGTCAGAATAATATTGTTTTCAAAGACAGGATCAATGAACGGTTCTATATCTTTTGCATTTCCCCAGCGGGCAGAACCATATTCCTCACCCTGCCGGAACTTTTTTGCGTGCTTTCCGCGATAATAGATGGCCAGCTTAAAGAGTCCCGCTGCAATTACACCTGCCGTCAGATCATCCAAATGAAAGCTGGGGAACCAGCTTGTAAAGGCCAGTTGGAAATTCAGCAACATGATTCCAAATCTTTGGATCATGCTTTCTCCAAGGCAATGCCGGTACAGCCAGGCACCTTTGTCTGCAATATAAAACACCAACAGATAAGGTATGTTCATCATAATCAGACGTGGAAGAGAAGTTGTGCCGATCCGGGATTTCAGCAATTCTTTCAGCTTGGCCTGCACGCTCTCTTTCTGTTGTCTCATCGTTCCTGTCCTCTGTCTTTCTGTCTGGTCTTGACACGTTCCCGATGCTTTGCCAGCCGTTGGATTGTTTGCCGCAATTTCTTTCTTACGGAGGGTTTCTTTGCCTTATTCATCGTCACCCCGGTATATTCCCGGAATGCTGCCGTCATTACATCTACATCTTTTGCCCGGAAAAAGACCAGATATTTCGGAGGCGTCACGCTGTTATCCCTTTTCAAACTGTAATCAATTCCATATTTTCTTGCGATTCTGTCAAAGGACTTAATATTATCGTCTGTAATCAGGATATTGGTTAGTTGAGCTCCTTTTGCCATAAGGTTCTTCATGGTCTGTTTTCCTCTCGGCGTCTTTTTCGCCTGCCGCCGTTGCTCTTTTCGCCTTCCTTTTTCATTTGCCTGTCCATTTTTTTCTGCCTGTTTGACCTGATCATGTTTCTGCATGTTTCTTTCCAGATCATTCAGGCTCTTTCGCATAACTGTTTTTAATATTCCGGCCGTCATCCGGCTGCATTGGACACAAAGACTGATCGTTTTTTCATTTACTTCTTCCTGCAAGCTTTCACCCCCTTGTCAGTGGATCTCAATTCACGATATAAAGCTGCAATGCAATACCCTATACATGAAAAGTGCTGTCCATAAGGGCAGCCTTTACAGTTTCCCGGCTCATGCGGGATCTCTTTTTTCTCTTCTTTTGTCATTAGAAAGCGGCACTGTTTTTCTTTACATCCTCCTTCTTTCCACCAGTAGCAATATCTGCAGGACCAGGGTTTGTCCTTTTGATATTTTCGTCCGGAAAGTGCCGCTTTCGGATCGATCACTAATTTTCTTTTCCCCATAATCCTGTTTTCCTTTCTGTTACAAAAACAGGAGAGTGATCACCGGCAGTTCCGGCAGGTCACTCTCCCTAATCTGTTTATTTCTTAAGTTTCTTAATCAGAGCTGCCGCTCCGGTTCCCGCGAGGCCGATGCCAAGAAGGATGAACCAGAACAGGACATTCTGAGAATCTCCTGTTTTTGGAGTATCTATGCTTGCTTTGTTCTGTGGGGTTTCCGGTTGTTCAGCCGGCACAGACTCATCTTTCATCACGACCTTCTGGATTTCACCGGTATCTTTTACTTCAAATGTCACATCCGCCGCTACAAGATATCCATCCGGTGCTGTTTCTTCATGTAAGGTATACGTTCCAATCGGCAGCATCTCAATATAGTGAGGCTGATCTGTAGAAGTCCAGCTTTCAACTATATTTCCTTCCTGGTCAAGGATTGTCAGTTTTGCCCCCGGAAGTTCCTTACCGGCAACATCTGTTTTAGAAATTTCCACCTTAGTCACATCATCTTTCATCTCGATCTTCTGGACTTCGGCAGTATCCTTTACCGTAAACTGAATGCTCTCCGCTGTCACATACCCCGGAGCCGGGAGTACTTCCGTCATAGTGTAGGTTTTACCAACCACAAGCTCCTTGATGATATGAGGCTCTTTCCCAGATACCCATTCATCAACCACATCTCCATTTTCATCCGTAACGGTCAGTTTTGCTCCCTCAATCTCCTCCCCTGTAGTCAGAGATGTTTTCGTAAATTCAAAGGCTGTCGGTTCATCCTCAAAGGTAAATTTATGGAAAACTGTCGCTTTTTCAGAAGATTCCGCTTTAAAAGTAAACTCCTGTATTTCATCTGTCGTGGCAAATCCCGGGGACGGAGAAGTTTCTTTCACTGTATACGAAAATCCAATGGGCAGATCTGCCTCAAAGGTCAGCTTCCCATCCTCGTCTGTTGTCTTTTCCTCGATCACGGTTCCCGCTTCCAGGATCACATCCCCGTCTTTGTTGGTAATATCTTCCTTTGCAGAAAGGGCAAATACAGCGCCTTCCAGAACTCTGTCGGAATCCTTTTCTTTCTTCAGCACGGATACTTCCACTTTCTGGCGGTTGTTCTGCCAGTCTGTAGAATATGTTACTTCTGCAGTATTCTGATCCACATAGGTCAGATCGATTTCACGGATCTTATCATCCAGGACATATCCTTCTGTGGTTTCTTTTTCCTTTACATAATATTTTCCAAGAGGAAGATCTGTAAGTTTTGCGATTCCGGATTCATCTGTGGTGATTTCCGCCACGAATTCATCCTTCTGATAATAATCCGCACTGACGCCATCGGCGGCTTTGATATCTTCTGATGCATAAACTTCAAACGTTACGTCTTTCAACGCGCCCGTCACATATTCAAAGAGATGATTGATCCAGCCTCCAAGAACATCCAGAGGCGTTACATCTTCTAAAAATTCACCTTTCTTATTGATGATCAAAGTTCCTGTCGGTACATCATCTTTCATTTCAACCTTTTGGATTTCTGCTGTATCCTGGACTGTAAACGTGATTTCTTCAGCTTTCAGGTACCCATAAGGAGCCAGTTCTTCCCGTAATGTGTACGTTTCACCCACGGTAAGACGTTCGATAAGATGTTCTTCCCCTTTTACAGAGGTCCAGCTGTCTACCACATTTCCACCCTTGTCAAGGACAGTCAGTTTTGCACCTTCCAGTTCCACACCAGTCGTAAGGTCTGTCTTTTTTACTGTGATTTTGGTTGGTTCATTTTCAAAGTCGGAAGTTAATTCCACCACCGGAATTTCCTGTCCCTGATAAGCTGCCGTTACTTCGATCACTTTGTCAGAGGACACATATCCATCCGGTGCTGATTCTTCCCGGATATAATACGTTCCAAAAGGAAGGTCATTCATAAATACAGCCTTTCCATTTTCATCTGATAAGGCTTTTCCGATCAGTTGATCTGCTTTCATGATTACCTTTCCATGTGCAAGGATATCTTCTTTCGCATAGAGACCGAACACTGCACCTTCTACTTCCGCCTGTGTTTCAGCATCCTTTTTCACTACAGATACTTCTACTTTCTGACGGTCATTCTGGAAAACAGCCTCCTGCTCAATGACAGGTGTATTCTGATCTTTGTAAGTAAACGTAACAGTCTGCACTTCATCATTCAGGATAAAACCTTCCGGAGCTGTCACTTCTTTAATCCGATAGCTTCCAAGAGGCAGGTCAGAAAGGAACGCTTCTCCGTTTTCATCTGTAGTTACTGTTCCCACCAGTTCTCCGGCAGCATACTCTAAAATACGGTTGCCTTCTGCATCTTTCTGGAAGTCGGCAGTATAAATATCCTCTGCAGCGTAAACTTCAAAGACTGCTCCTTTCAGGTTCTCCACTTCATAAACAAAGTCCTTGCTGAAACCATCCAGCACTTCGCCCTGTTTGACAATCTTTAACTTTCCTTTGACCGGATGATTCTCATAAACCGCTTCAATGATCACATCTCCGGAAACACTGTCCACCTGATAAGCGGTATTGGAGTCCACGGCAATCTCAAAATAATTCTTATTCAAGGTATAGCCGTAAGGCGCAGTGACTTCCTCAATCCGGTAATGACCGAGCTTCAGATTTTGAGGCAGGATCAGATAACCTTCCTCATCCGTAAAGAAAGAGGTATGAACGGTTGTTGTCGGATAGGTTGTGACCTGTTCTACATATTTTTCATTGTCCAGATCATAAATCCTAAATTCCGTTCCTGCTCTAAGCACTGGTTTTTTGGTTTCATCATCCTGTTTGATGATCTTCAGCTTTGCTTTAAATTCGTCATCCAGAAGCACTCTCCAGGTCTGCGGCGTATTCGGATCATGTTCCGTGATCCGCACGATAAAATCATCCACCGGCTTATAATTATGCGGTGTTGTGGTCTCACGGACAAGATAGGTACCATAAGGCAGTGCGATACTGCAGGCATATCCCTTTTCATCCGTAAAGATCTCCGTCGCTCCATTTTCTCCGAGTACGACAGGTTCTGCTGATTCGAGATCATAGCTTCCATCTTCTTTTACATCCAGATCTGAAACAAGATAGGCCGTAAATCCTGCATCCGCAAGAAGATCGGCATCTGTTTTTCCATTATCAGCCGCTTTAATGATCGCAAACGGCTGTTTCTTCACCTGGTCCAAGGAAACACATTCGCGTTTTACAGTAGCCGTCAAGTCTCCTTCATAGCTGCATACTAAATCGTACTCATTTTCGTCTGCCAGATATCCGACAGGCGGGGTGATTTCTTTGATGAAATAGCTTCCCAGATACAGGTTATCCACAGAAGCTTTTCCCTTATCATCTGTTGTAAGTGTTGCCACCTGATCGCCGGCTTTATAGATCACACCGGTTGCTCCGTCCGGATGCACAATATCTTCTCTGGCATAAAGTCCATATACCGCTTTCTCCAGTGTTGCATCTCCCTGAGGAACTGACTGGTTTGTTTCAGCATCCTTTTTCTGAAGAACAATTTTTGCATTGACACGTTCATTCACAAACGTATGGGAAAAGGCTACTTTCGGTTCACTGTCATTGGTATATGAAAAAGCAAAAGAGTACACATCCTGAAGATTTCTCAAATAACCTTCCGGAGCCTGAATTTCCTTCACATCATAAGAAAATCCAATCGGCAGATCCGCTGTAAATACGGCAGTTCCTTTGTCATTCGTAGTTACTTTTTCAATCAGTGTTCCTTTCGGTACCACCACAGTCCCATCATCATTCTTGATATCACTGCCGGCATACAGTCCGAAAACACCTCCATCCAGCGGATTCAAAGTATCTTTATCCTTTTTCACTACCGAAACTTCCGCTTTCTGGCGTTCATTGATAAATGTTGTTTCTGAAAACACAACTTCAACATTCTGTCCGGCATAGGAGAGAGTGACTGTCTTCTTTTCACCGGCATTGAAATAATTTTCCGGGGCCTGTACCTCACGGATTTCATAAGTCCCTAAATGCAGGTTCTTTAATACGACAGCGCCGTTGGAATCTGTAGTGAGGTTTGCTTTTACCAGATCCCCTTTACTGTATACTTTCGCCCCATATGCGGTTATGATATCTGCGCCAGCATAAACATTGTATACTGCGCCTTCCTGACGCCGGTTTTCATACTGGAAGGAAACGCCGTCCTCTGTTACATCTGCGCCTGTCAATACCTGGCCTTCTTTATACACTGTCAGCTGTCCAAGCTGTTCCTTATCCGGAACGGTTACAGATGTTGTCTGGTTTGCTGCCAGTTGCACATTATAAGAAGACGTATTTACTCGATATCCTGTCGGAGCTTTGATCTCCTTTACATATACGGTATCTTGTGTTTTTACGATCTCCGCAACAGAAGATCCATTTTGATCCGTTGCCGGCATCTGGGTGATCAGCTTTGTACAGTCTTTATCGCTGTAAATACCAAACACTGCTCCGTCCAGTTTTGCGTCAGAGTGGTTGGAGTCCACCTTAATGACTTCCACCTTCGCCAGTTCCAGCCATTTCACGGAAAGGCTGACATATTTTTTGTCCTCCACACCTTCCCCGAACACCAGGGCAAGATCCTGGGTATCACTATCTGTCGTGATCTTATAGGCGGAATAATCTTTTGTAATGCTTCCCTGCATCTTAGCAGACCAGGTTCCGGATACATCCTTTGCCTGATTAAGCGGGGCAGTCAGATAAAATTTTGTACCTCCCGAAATCGTAACCTTTGCTCCTGCAGCGCTTGTCTGTCCTGTACTGATGTTATGGAGCTTTACGCCATCCGGAAGATCCAGTGTGATCGTCTGCTGGCCAGATGCCTGGAATGTAATATCTTCCGTTCTCTGCTGATTGCCATCCACGTAAGCGGTTACATTCGCATTAGAGAATGCCATTTCCACATCCGGAATTTCCGGCTGGCTTACTGCATAATGATAGAGTTCCATAGCCAGTGCTTCACCGGTACTGTTTGTACCGTAAAATGCATCACTGCTTCCATTTGCATAAGAAGCGGCCAGATGTGTGATGATAAGCCGTTTTCCTGCTGAAAAGTCTGTATGGTGACTGTTAAAAAAGTATGCCGATCCGGAAGCTTCTGTTCCGTAATAACATACCTTAGCCAGTTCTTTATTTCCTTCCAGCTTTGTAATCTGATAGGTTCCGCTTCCCGGGCCCGGTTTGGAAGGCTGAATACAGTATGCTGTAGCATTTACATTTCCAAAGGACACAGTAAAAGGCGCGGTCACATAAGACCCAAGACCATAATCAGCGTAATAATACCAGGAACCCTGCGTAATCGTTACTGTCTGGGATGCTGCTCTTGCAGAACGCGCCATAGGAGCCTGCGCAGTAAAGCTTACGCTTTCACCACTATCCAGTCCTTGAATGTCAATGTCCTGGCTTTCCGCCTGCAGAAGAACTTCCCCAAGGGAAAGACCGCTTTCCTCATCCACGGTTTTCTGGTTTTCTGTTTCTTCAATTGCTGCATCCAGTTCCTTTTCGGACCGGATGTCCTTCTGTTCTGTTACCTGTGTTTCTTCAGAAGAAGTAACTTCCTCTGAATCTGATATGGATGCCTCATCATCCGAAGAGGCCTCATCCTCATCACCTGAATCATCCTCAGAAGAGGAATCTCCTTCTGTCTGGTTGTTTCCATCCGTCTGTTTTTCTTTTACAGTGATATTTCTGCTGATCTGATACTTTGGATGATTCGTTGTCTGGGGTTCTACATAATATACCACCTGATAGGTATCTTCATGGTCGGTCTGAAAAGCATCCCCAGCTTCATTCTGCGCTTCATGAAAAGTCACCTTTACTTTTTCCTCATCCGGGATCTCAATTCCGGAAAAATCAGAAGCAATGTCAAAGGATGAACCTACCGCAACCTCGTAATCCTGCGCCGTTACAACTTCATCTGCATCCAACTGATCTTTGATTTCTTCATAATAGGGGATCCTCTCTTCCGCAGGATCAGCTGCATAAGCCATAACAGGAGATAAGGTGGCAGACAATAACGATACCAAGGCCAGACAACCGGATATCAGTTTTCTTGCTTTTCCTTTCTTTCTCATTTTATTAATCCTTTCTGAATCGTCTGTTTTCAAGTTTCCTTTTTTCTTTTCATACCCTTATTCTTTTTTTAGTTTCCTCCTTTCCATTTATTTGCACTGCCTGGGACAATCGGCTCTCAAGAGTACGCCGGGATAACAGCACAAAAATATGGCGGTACCCATTTCGGAAAACGAATACCGCCACACTGTTTCTACTGTCATCATCTTGATAAATCAGACATTTAATTTTAGATTTAAGTTTGAGCTTTCCTGTTTTCTTTCCCAGATCCGTTCCTGTCCCGGTTTCCAAATATTCCGGAACGTTTTCTCTGACAGGATACGCAGAATGCATATTCGAGGCAGGTATCACTCTGGGCAGGCTGTTCAGTTTTCAAGGTGCATGAAGAAATAAATCCTTCTACCTATCCAACTGCCCAAAGGCTCATATACAACAGAAATCAGTAAAATTTTTATTTTTTTTTCTTGTAATATCGCACGAACTGATTTGCATATAATCTCTTATTTTTTCCAAGGCTCTTTTAGTTAAAATACTTACACCTTGTTGTGAAATAGAAAGATCAGCAGCAATTCTTTCTTGAGATAATCCTCCACAATAGTAAGCTGTTATGGCATACATTTGACGTTCACTTAATATATTTTTTATTTCTCCTATAGTTTCTTTTATAATTAGTTTCTCAAGCATGTCAGATACAGCTATATTTTGAATACTTAAATAATCATTCTCTCCCGTATCAAAGGAAAGCACCTTATGCTTGGACATAAGTCGGCTTCTATTTGTTTCTACTCGCTCCATGCCAATCATCAGAAGTAAAAGATCCCATTTTTGATTTTCAAAAATCTCTTCCTCTACCCGCTCGATTGTTCCGTTTTTAGAATAATACTCATAGCTCTTACACTCATGCAGACGAAATATTGTTTTATGTTTTCCTTCCTCATACAAAACATAACCATTATCATAAACACTTATTTTCACATCATTGTCTATCGTTTCACTGACAACCACTTTTGCCCCTGTCTTTATTAATGTGTTTGTTCTATGAATATCCTCATTTGTTTTAGCAGTCGGAACTATCATTTTCAATTCTCTTAATGTCAACATATGGACCACCTTTCTGCCTTACGGCTACGGGCAGTCCTGTTACTCTTTTTAGATTTCTAACTATTCAGGCACTACAATAAGCCTCGGACTCACCCGTTTTTTTTAAACGGAAGCCCGAAGCTTCAATCGAAGAAACGCATCACCCCCTTAAGTGGAATGTTCTTCTTTTACAGTTTAATAAATTTCAATTTTCCTGTTATTTTTGCAGACAAAAAGCCCGGCAAAACAAATACGCATTCTTCAGCACACACGATTACCTTCATAAACTGTGTACTACACGTAAATGTTTTGCCGGGCTCTTAGTGATTCCAGTCAGGTTCAGCTCCTTGACAAACTCTTGCTGTCAGGGGCAGGCTTGATGGTTCCAGCCAAATTTACTGCTCTCCCTGACAGCTCAACTTATTCAATTCTTACAGGTTCATAATCTTTTGAGAATATACTCTGATTCTTTCTTTCAATTTATCATCCCTGATAATTAAAGGGCGAACAGATACGATATCCTCTTTTACCAAAACTTCTACCGTACTCTTACATTTTTTACAATCCACCTCCGAATCGCTCTGTGAACTCTTCTCCAGAAAAGCTCCGCAAACAGGGCAGTGAACATGCCACTTATAAAAATCAGTTCCCATAGGCTCAGGCCCTCCTTTAAGCAATAATACAAATTTCTTTTATTACTCAACGGATCAAAGGGAAATCAAATCCGCCAGAGCTTTCCATGCTGCCCATTCCGAATAGCGCCAAAGCTGCGCGGACAGACATGATATCACAATTACAGATCTGCTTTGTAGATCCGCCGCATTTTTCAGGATATCTTTCTGGTCCCACTCCCAGAAAAATTATTTTCTGACTTCTGCGGATCATTTTTCAACAAGGTAATTCTAATACTTCAAAGTTATCCCCAGACAGATCATAGAGATTGTGGATATTGATTTCCACATTTCCTATACGAAGACACCCTTTAGGATCATAAAAATCCACTCTGCCTCTGACAATGTGATATTGTCCATATCCCGGTCTTTTCTCATCCTCTTCAAAGTACTCTGCCTGGATCTCCATGCCTGGTTTTAAAATTTTCAACTTCATATCCAATTCATTATTCTTTTCCTCCGTTAAAACTCTTTTCTTTTCATAAATGAACTCTTTTTCTCTTATGGTTTCTTCAAATCCTTTCAATGCAGCGAACGGAGCGAACTGCTTTGCCCTGCGCTCAACCGCCATAGGATGCCGCTTTGAAACGGGTCTTTGAAAATACAGGATTCTCTGATATTGTGACCTCATATCGTATCATCTCCTTTACGCTTTATGTCCTCCGATTTGATTGTTTCTTTCCCGATAGGTGGAACAGTCCAGTAAGTTTACTGCTCTCATGATTGCATTTTTCCCATAACGCTTTTTTACTTGCAATATTGCTTTCTGCAGTTTCTTTTCTTTTTCCTGAGACAATGGAGAGGAAAACAGATTAAACTGCATATAGCCTTCCGGAAGAACTTTATTTGCGGAAATTTCCACACGCCGGATTCCCGTATAGGTATCCGTGATCTTCCGATACATTTTTTCTACTGCACATATGATAGATTTGGAGCTGTTTGTAGGATCCAAAAATCTTTCTGTTCCCTTAGAAGGCTCCTGACCATATCGGTGATCATAAGCAATCCATAGTGTGATAGAGCTTGCAACCAATCCTTTCTCTAACAGATCCAGGGCAAGCACATCTGCCATCTCCTTGGCAATAACAACAGCCTCCTCATACTTATAATTTCGCATCAATACCTGGCCATTGGAAAGACTGTGTTCTTCCGTATGGTAATTTTTAATGTCGCACATCCTGCAAAATTCATATCCCCAGGCATGATCGATCAGAAGCTCTGCATCTATTCCAAAAATCTTATATAAAAGATCCTCTGATGATATGGATGCCAGTGCAATGTCTCCCATCGTATGGATGCCATAACCGGCAAGTTTTTTTTCTGTCCGTGATCCGATCCGCCAGAAATCCCGGAGAGGCTGATGATCCCAGAGTTGTTCCCGATATGAAATTTCATCCAGTACTCCAATATGATCATCTGCATGTTTTGCCAGGATATCCATTGCAATCTTAGCAAGATAAAGATTCGTTCCCACGCCTGCTGTTGCAGTGATCCCTGTTTCTTCTTTTACAGCTCTCATCATTTCAAAGGCCAGTTCTTTCGGTGTCATATGATGAAATTGTAAATACTCCGTGACATCTATAAAACACTCATCCACGCTGTAAACATGGATATCTTCCTTTGAGACATACTTGAGATAAATACTGTATATCCGAGCCGAGTAATCCAGATAAAGCTGCATCCTTGGCATAGCAGTTATGTATTTGATGTGATCCGGTATTTCATGGATCCGGCATCGGTTTTTTACTCCCAGGCGCTTCATTGCCGGAGTAATAGCAAGACAGATCGTAGATTTGGACCGTTCAGGATCTGCCACAACAAGATTGGACTGAAATGGATCAAGCCCTCTTTCCACACATTCCACAGATGCATAAAAAGATTTCAGATCAATGCATATATAATAGTTCTGACGTCCCATAACCATTTACCTTTCTACCCGATATTGCCTATTTTTATATTTCCTATGAGATTTTGTCATTATTCCAAAATAGAATTCTCCTAAACAGGCAATTCCGTTGGATTTTTATTGACAAAAAAGGAAATATCAATTATATTATAGGCAAGTAGTTGCCCCTTTCTTGTGATTCAAATTATAGGCAGATATTTGCCTGTTGTCAAGAGGTAACATGAAAGAATAGGCAAGTGATTTCCTTTTTTTGATCAGGATACACACTTTTGTCCTAGATAGACCGCTTAGAAATGAGGTATTGTTATGACTTTCGGTGAGAAAATAAAAAATTTAAGAAAATCAAAAAACCTGAACCAGACCCAGCTTGCCAATGCCATTGGTGTTTCTCTTCGTACCATTCGTGGATGGGAGATAGAAGGCCGTTATCCAAAACAGCATGAACTTTACCAAAAGCTTGCTGATGTTCTCGGATGCGATATCTCTTACCTGATGACAGAAGAGGAGACTTTTGTGACAGAAGCTACAGAACAATACGGATCCAGAGGTGCAAAACAGGCACAACAGATACTGGAACAGGCTGCTGCTATGTTTGCCGGCGGAGAGCTGTCAGACGATGACAAGACAGCTTTTATGGATGAAATCCAGATGCTTTATCTGGATTCAAAAAAACGTGCAAAAAAATTTACACCAAAGAAATATTTGAAGGATACCCCGCAGGAATAATGTGTACATTTTATAGGACATGCTATCTGATATAGTGATACTGGTAATCTAAACAGTATTCTTAATTTCAGGGGTTCATTACATATGCGGGGTGATTTATTTGGGAAATGATTATATATACAAAAAGACAGAATCTCTGGTAAAAAAATTTCAGACCAGGGATCCGATAGAAATATTAAAAAGTCTGCACGTGATCGTAGGAGAGACTTCTCGTTACAATCGATTAAAAGGCTATTGTTTTATGAGCTGCCAGACCATCTATGTCATGCTTAGCAGTTTTCTTTCTAAAGAAGAGAAACGGATCGTGGCCGCTCATGAGCTGGGGCATATCACGCTTCACCGCTCACAACTCAAAATGGCTCCAATGTCTGATAATCGGCTCTATAATATGATTAACGAGACCGAGTATCAGGCAAATCTGTTTGCTGCAGATCTTTTGATCCAGGATGAAGACGTCGCTGCCTTATCGAAACAGGAGGATCTGGATTACTTCAGTTTCTGCAGTTCTCTTTACGCGACTCCAGAATTGATGAGTTTCAAACTTTACAGCCTGATGAAAAGAGGGCAGAAATATAATATGCCACTGGACATCAACAGCAACTTCTTAGCAAAATAAAACACTACAGAGACAGAAAGGTGATATATCCTATCTGTCTCTGTTTATATCAACCTATTTTTGTACCCTATCATTGATTTGAAAGAAAAAAATAATCCGTATAAGATTTTCTTTCTTATCTATCCATACATCATCTGCATGAGCAAATAGCATACCGGTCAATACATGATATTCCCTTGAAACATCCTTTACCAGATAAAAATTATTTGTTTCGAATTCTATCGTTGCATGATACGGATTTTCCGTATTGATTTCAACATTTAATCCCAATAATTCCGCCATCTTTATAGCGCCTTTATACAGCATTACAAAATGATCGTATTTTTCTTTATTTCGAATAAAAAGAGTATTTTGTTCTGCTTTTTTTATTTTATCAAACAACACCTTTCCTTCTTCACTTACCATTCGTTTTTCATACGCCAACTCTTCAGCAGTTTTTCCCTGCTTTTCCAGCTCTAATTTTCTTTCTATTTCCTCATATTCTCTTTGCGATTGATCAAAATACCTTCTTGTTATTTTCATTTATTCCATCCCTCATATGTACTATTAGCTATTCAGTAAGGTACTGTATAGTGAATTATTTTTCAGGAAATTATTATATATAATTTCTGTATCATAGTAAAGGGGTATGGATATGAATTATGGGAAAATAGAATTCCAGATAGAGAAGCTCCTGGAAGCCAGAGGTATTTCCAAAAACAAGATTTGCAAAGACCTTGATATTCCAAGAGCCAATTTTAATCGTTATTGTAGAAATGAATTTCAAAGGATTGATGCCGGTTTAGTATGCAAACTCTGCCATTACTTAAAGGTTGATATCGGTGAACTGATGATCTATATCGAAGAAGATGAAATCTCTTAAAAATATTATTTCAGAATGTATGACCAAAAGGGGATAATCATTATTTGTGAGTTTATCCCCCTTTTCTATATGTCCGATTTTCTCTCTTTATTTGACTATATATAAAGTAACTATTACTCATTTTATTAGGGGATACTTTTCTTTCCTTCACAGAGACACTTTTCTTTCCATCATTCTTTCTTCTATTTAGAAGTAAATATCACAGAATACAAGAAATTTGATGTCTCTCCAATAGCAAATACAAAGAAGAGAAATATGGTCGCGTTTCGGTATCATTTTCCACAATTTTTGACCATTGCGACAGGCTTTTTTGACCTCAAGTATATCTGTCTGAGGTTTATCCTATCTGATAACAGAAAACGCTGTTTGGTCGTATTTCGATATCTTTTCTAATCAGTTAGAAACATTTTTCATGAATATATCGCTTCATTAAAATTTTATGACAAAAAATCCCGTTCATCCCTTATAAGAGGGACAAACAGGATTTCTTCACTTTATTTATTTCTTATTATTTCCACAGAACACCAGCCAGAATACAAAGAGTTATTCCCACAACCCCCATAACAACAAAATTATCTAACGATAATATCCAAAGTATTCACTTAGCAGAACAAGTCTTTGAAAATCCGGGTAGCTTCCAGATTGCTAAGTAGTTTTATTATCAACTCTGTTTTTTTATCCCAAACTGTAGCTTTATGTTTCTTCAATATCATTTCCAGCTTTACAATCTTGCCATTCAATTATTGTTTCAAATTTCTGAACATTATATCTCTATATACTAACTCACTTAATATCCTGACACTTGAAACCCCTAAAGCCAATAACAATAGATAAAATAAGATAAACACTCACCACGGCAAAGTACGGTAGAAATGATGATAAATCATTAGATGCCTCATAAACAGATGGCATATGTGTAGAAATTTTGAAAAAATCAAGGCTTATATTAATTTTCAAAAATCCAAAAATCATTTCCAAAATTCGCGGGATATTCGGAATCACAAGGCTGAAAGCAACTCCTGCAATTGCGTTTCTGGTGAAAATCGTCATTGTAACCGCAAAGCTGATGTGTGCCACCACAAAAAGAATGCGGGCGATTATAGACAGCACATAGTAAGCAGGATAAGGAATTGTCCCCATGCCGAATCTGCTGCACGCAAGAACTCCCGTAATAATTCCGCTGACCAGCATTACCAATAAATATGTAGAGGATATCGTAAAAACGATTGAGAGATAATACTGTTTCTTCGAGATACCTCGACCTATAATATTCTTCATCACGCCGGATCGATAAGCTTCTGCAACTATATTCGCTGTTAGCAGCATGAAAGCATAAAGAATGATATCGCCACCTAAAAATGTACTCATCATACTGTCTACTCCCATAACAGGGACTAATTCAGATGTCTGAGAAGAAAACCGGATCGACACAATCAGAAAAATAAAACTGAGAGCAAGGCATCCAAAAAAGAAATTGTCTTTTTTCAACTGATAAATATGTCCACGAATTAGATTTTTCATACCTTTTGCCCTCCTGAAAGTTTTTCTACAAAAAATTTCTCAATGTCTTCATCATTGGCCCCCAACCCACACACACGCACTTTGTTTTCCACTAGAAATTGGTTAATATCCGCCGGATTGATTTTCTCATGTAAACGCAAACTTTGATTGGAAAGAACTTCACATGGAACATCCGGATAACGAGATGCAATGAGTGCTTTTGCATCTTGCAAATATTCCGGCTCAACCGTAACCTGGACTCCACTGCTGCATGCACTTTCCAACGTTTCTTTGCTGAACTCGTCAATCAGACATCCGCCATCAATAATAGCATAATCTGTTGCCAGTTTATATAATTCACTAAGAATATGGCTGGCGATCATGATGGTGATACCATATTGGCGATTTAACGTTTCCAGCATTTTACGCATCTCATAGACGCCTTCCGGGTCAAGACCATTGATTGGCTCATCAAGAATGAGAAAATCGGGATTTCCCAGCAACGAAATTGCAATGCCCAATCGTTGCTTCATTCCCAGAGAAAATTGACGTGCTTTCTTTTTTTCAGCGTTTTGCAATCCAACCATTTCCAGTATTCTGTGATGATCCTGAGATTGGATGCCAAACAACAGTGAAAAATAGCGCAAATTTTCTAATGCTGTCATATGCTCATAGATCCCTGGGCTTTCAATCAGCATCCCCATGTTCTTCCGCACTGTATCATCATTTGTCTTTCCTAACAATGTATAACTGCCTTCACTTTGCTGCGTTAATCCGCAGATAATACGCATAAGCGTAGTTTTTCCAGCTCCGTTTTTTCCCACCAGACCATAAATCGACTTTTTCGGCACATGAATGCTCACTTGATTCAGAACCGTTTTGGTTCCATAGATTTTCGATAAGTTATCTGTTTGCAAAATATATTCCATATCATCTCCTCCTCATATAATCAAGTATTTTTTGTTGAAAACACGGGCTTTTTAGCCCTATATATCTCAGAGAATAAGCCGGAGTTATGAACATTTCCATGTATTAGGTACTGAAATAGCGGATGATGGGTACACGAAATAAAACGTCTTTGATTTTCGCTTTACTGGCCTTGTGTATACCCATTCCTCTATGGCAGCTAACCTCCTATATCCACCAGGATCATCTCTGTCTCCAGAGGTCCTAACTTCCTTCGTCCTGCCTGTCCATAACCAGGGTGTCAGCTATGCTCCTTTGCAGGGTCTTTGCCCTATGGTGATCATTCCTGCCGACTACTGGCTCATTCTTTGTATCGTTGATTACTGACTCGCTTCCTGTATCAGCACTGTGATCAGTGGACGTTATCTGTTACATTCTGCTTTGTTCAGTGACTGCCCAGATGGCAATCTCCTGTATGGTTACTTGTTTCGTTTAGGCTGCCTGCAAATAAACTGACGGTCTTTTGATATCGCTGAGCATCTTTTTCGGATCATAGTCCACACCTTTCGTCAGCATTGCAAAAAACACTCGCAGCAACTTTGCCGCTACAGCCATCAGTGACTGCATCTTCTTTAAGGGATTCTGCTTTCTGGTCGTGTAGTAGTGGTGCAGTTCACGAAATTCCGCATTCTTTGCTACAAGCGACATCGCAACCTCGAAGAGCAGATATCTAAGTCTCTTACGACCTCGTCTGCTTATTGTTGTCTCGCCCTTATGCTTGCCGGAACTGTTTTCTACCAGTGCCAACCCTGCAAGTTTCTGCAGTTCTTTTGGGGTATCGAAGCGGCTAATATCTCCAACTTCTGCAAGGAATCCAGATACTGTCCTGATTCCCACACCCTCCTTTTCTACATTTGGGGACAAAAAACAATAAATATTTATTTTAAATATAATATATCAGTTTTCACTATGTATGAAGAAATTATGAAGTTATTATTAATTTTAAAAAGCAATATCCTTAAAGAAATTGATATTCCAAGAGCCAATTTCAACCGTTACCATAAAAATAAATTCTAGATATAGGGACAAGAAAACAGGTACTATAAACCTCACTTCAGTTAAACTAACACATCTTCTGGTTTTCATTTACTTATTACAATGCTCTATCTCAGAATTATTATCAATTATTGACCTCATTTCATTTTCTCTACTTACATTCTTAATCATATCCTTTGCTAACAGAAATCTGATCTGTAACCCAATTTCCATATATACACTTGCGGTTTCACTGGTGATTTCATTTGACAGATCAAATAATTCAGACGTTGGATTTTTGTCATACTTTGCAACTGCCTTTTCAAACCGTCTATATGGTTCATCCAGCCTTTCCTCGTAACTTCTTTCATCTCTTTCCGGACCGGATCCAAATAAAAGATAATCCGCTATCCCTTGTATTGTTGCTCTTTCAAAGATTCCCTTAATATAACCCATGAAACCACCTCTCTCTGTACACTTTATTATGACAAAATCAAATCGACCACTTTACTTCTTAAAAGTTCCAAGTAAGCTTGCATTGCAACGCCTAAAAACAAGATTGCAAATAAAATTATGTATATTACAAACAGTAGAGCGGCCTGCACCCAATCGTGATAACAAATGATTATTCCCATAAAGAGTGCAGAAAGAATCAATGCCGCAATGGATCTACCAGTTCCGTAAATAGTAACGAATAATCCAATAACTAAGCAAATTACCGTCAATATGAACCAAACCGGAACCAATAATAATTTTTTGATCATAAAAAAATTCTCCTTTCCACTAAGCCAACCAGGGCATATCATGATTAACTTCCGCCGTATAATATCCGTCAATCGTACTAGGTGCATTAAACAATGCTGCAAGCATATATTTTTTGATATTCTTTACCTTGGTGGTGTTTCTCCCAAAGCATTCTAAGACATACTCAATGTGAGAGCAATTCAGTTTTAAAAATTTGCTCTTCACCAACTCTGCCGGATACCAATTACTGGCAATCAGGATTTTTTCATTCTGACACAAAACCGTCTCAAGGATCATCTCATAGATTCCCTGTATTAAATCTTTTTGGACGGGATGACTGATCAGTAAGGACTCATAGTCTATGTTCTCTTTCACCAGTTCTTCATAGGCTTGTATGTATGCTTTATTATCGTTATCAAATCTATTCTCCTCAGATTGGATAGGATATGATTCATTATCACTAATATTATTATAACTAGAGTTATTATAATTAGGGTTTGAAATGTAAACTTCTTGAAGTTTATTTTCAGGACTTCTTGGAGTTTGTTTTTGGGACTTCTTGAAGTTTGTTTTATAAACTTCTACGTGCGTTTCTTTTTCTTCATTAGTTTGTTTTATAAACTTCTCTGTATCAGATCTTTCCGATTCCTGTTTTGCCTCCTCTATCATAAATGACTTTACATAGATAATATTGGTTTTTCCAAATCCCTGCCTTTTCTTCTCAATCAAACCGATTCCTGTCTCGCTGTCCAGTTCCTGCAGAGATTTAATGGCCTTATTTCGTCCGCAGTTCAGTAATTCCATGATATCCTCAATGGAAAAGTATATATAAGCCCTGTTTTTGGCATCAAACCATTGATTTTTTATAGATAATGACATCCGGTCCAGCATTAGACCATACAGAATTTTTGCATCACTGGATAAACAGCGGAAATACTCATCCTGAAATAATGCTTTCGGTATTCTGTAAAAACTGTATTGATCTGCCTGCGTACCGTAAAAATATTGAAATGATACTTTTTTATCCATATGTTCCTCCTTTCTACTACAATATATTTATGGTTAATATCCCTTACAGCCAGTAAGGAATTATCCATCTTGTTGCTTAAGCTGTTATAATGATGGAGCAATCGGTATATCGGCTTCCTTTCCTGGGCTTCGCGTCCGTTTTTTAGACTGATAACCAGCTCCTCATTTGCAGCGTTCGTTTTATGCAGGTTGAACTGCCTTAGGTACGTTCGTGTCACACCACAGTAGATTGAATAGGCAATGAGTAAAACTGGGACTTATCCATTGCAATAATTCTTAAGGAGTGACTATTTTATGAACATGAACGCAGTTGGTATTGATGTATCCAAGGGCAAAAGCATGGTTGCTATTCTTCGCCCTTATGGTGAGATTGTTTCATCACCATTTGAAATCAAGCACACTTCCGGTAACATCCAATCTTTGATTGAACAGATCAAATCTATCGAAGGTGAATCCCGTATAGTTATGGAGCACACTGGCCGTTATTACGAACCACTGGCTCGTGAGCTTTCTCTGGCAGATCTTTTTGTAACTGCCGTAAATCCTAAGCTCATTAAAGATTTTGGAGATAACTCTCTGCGTAAAGTAAAATCAGATAAAGCTGATGCTGTAAAAATAGCCCGCTACACACTTGACAGTTGGACTGAATTGAAACAGTATAGTCTTATGGACGAAATACGTAATCAATTAAAGACTATGAACCGTCAGTTTGGTTTCTATATGAAACACAAAACAGCTATGAAGAATAACCTCATCGGTATCCTTGATCAGACTTACCCAGGTGCTAATACTTATTTTGACAGCCCTGCCCGTGATAATGGCAGCCAGAAATGGGTTGATTTTGCTACTACATACTGGCATGTGGACTGTGTTCGTAACATGTCATTAAATGTATTTGTTGATCATTATAAGAATTGGTGCAAACGCAAGAAGTACAACTTCAGCAAAGATAAAGCTCAAGAAATCTACGGAACAGCAAAGGAACTTGTTCCTGTACTTCCAAAAGATGATTTAACCAAGCTGATAGTTAAACAGGCCGTAGAACAATTAAACTCTGCTTCTAAGACCGTGGAAGAACTCCGCATCCTGATGAATGAAACTTCAGCCAAACTCCCCGAATATCCTGTTGTTATGGAAATGAAAGGTGTTGGTCCATCTCTTGGGCCTCAGCTTATGGCTGAAATCGGAGATGTCACACGATTCACTCATAAAGGTGCTATCACAGCATTTGCTGGTGTAGACCCAGGTGTAAATGAATCAGGAACCTATGAGCAAAAAAGTGTTCCTATTTCCAAACGAGGCTCTTCCGTACTTAGAAAAACCTTATTTCAGGTCATGGACTGTCTCGTCAAAACAAAACCTCAGGATGACCCTGTATATGCATTTATTGATAAGAAACGTGCTCAGGGAAAACCTTACTATGTCTACATGACCGCAGGTGCTAATAAATTTCTGCGTATCTATTATGGAAGAGTAAAAGAATATCTTATGTCTCTTCCAGAATAATTAATCCCCACATCCTTTCAGACCAGCGGATAACGGTGGTCTATTTTTCATACCCCAAAATCAATATAAATTTAATCCAGAAAAATCATCAATTTCTATTGACTTTTTATTTGCAGGCTCAATATTTCTGAAGTTCCATTTTCGGCACTTCTGGCATCACGCTGCCACAAATTGTTTTATGTATAAAAGATTTGGCATTCCGGATCCCCGGATCTGTTTTTCAACCAATCCTTTTTGTGCTAATTCAGCCAGACACTCCATTGCCTTCTTTTTGGTAATATGCATGTCATTCTGTATCTCTGTAATCGGATAAATAACATAAACTCTGTTTTGGTTATCTATCCATTTATTTTTTATGGACATTGCCATCCGATCCAACAACAGACCGTATAACAGCTTGGCTTGAATTGTCAGTTCTGAAAACTGATTGTCTGTGATTAACAGTTTCGGAATTCTGATGAATGAATACTGATCTGCACTTGATCCATAAAAATATCTAAACTTCATAAGATTATCCCTCCTGTCTTTTTGTCCATTCCTCCAACAATGTTTCAATCACCTGTTCCATCTGTTCCTGTGAATATTCCGGAGGAAAATATCTTGTCAGTTTCTTTTCTGATAATGTGATTTTCCGGTTCCTTTTTTTCGGAGCGATAGCATTATTAAAGATAGAAATCATAAAGTTTTGACTTACCGTTTCTGTCTCCAACTGTTTTCGCAATGCTGTAATTTGATTCGGTTTGATAAAACCATTATCCCGGATATATTCATAGATCCATTTCTGTATTTCTTTGTCTATATATGAAATATCAACTGCAACCGTAAACTGAAGCTTTTTATTATCTACCAGATTTAGTAATTCAGGAATAAGTTCTGTAAGTCGTATATACCTTTGTATCTGTTTGGAACTTTCACCAACTTGTTCCGCAAGAATATCTCTTGATACTGATCCCAATAATTTCTGGTCATTTTGACCAGAATTCTTTTTAGACGGTCGCCCAGCCTGCCTCTTCATTGCACTTAACTTCATTTTGTAGGCAAATGCTTTTTCACTAGGCAGCAGCTCCTCCCTCTGGATATTGGCGTCAACCATTGCAATTACTGCTTCATCATCTGTCATCTCTCTTACGATAGCCGGAATAGTAGACAAACCTGCCAGCTTTGCAGCATGCATTCTCCGGTGTCCGGAAATCATTTCATATTGATTATTTTCTGTAGGACGGATCAATACCGGAGTGATTACACCATTTTCTCTGACACTTTCTACCAGATCCTGCATTTTCTCATCATCAACCACTTTAAAAGGATGTCCTGCAAATGGTTGAATACTTGCAATATCTATTTCCATTGCGGATTCTTCATTTACTACACCAAGTAATTCATCAATCCCTGATAATTTGATCTTTTCACCGCTTCTATTTCTCATTGCTTAAAACCTCCTGTGTCAGATTGCTGTATGCATTGGATACTTTACTTTTGGGACTATGGGAATAAATGCTTATCCCTTCTGCACTTGTTTCCGCCGCTTTTACTGATAAAGGTATTACATTATCGAAAACCTTTATCTTTGTTCCATAAGTTTCCCGTAACTTTAAGGCAATGTCTTTCGCGTAGTTTGTTCTGAAATCTACCATTGTCAAAAGAATCCCTTCGATCATCAGATTCCGGTTTAATCTTTTTTTCACCATATGGATCGTCTTGATAAGCTGTTCTAATCCTTTTACTGGAAGATAAGCCGCCTGTACCGGGATAATCACGGAATCCGAAGCAACCAGTGAATTGATCGTCATAATTCCCAGACTGGGCATACAGTCAATTATGATATAATCGTATCTTGATCGCATCATCTCAATATAATCTTTTAGGATAAGCTCTCTGCTCATCACATTCCCCATAAGAACTTCCAAAGCAGAAAGTTCTATATTCCCAGGAAGCAGATCGATATTTTCTTCATGATGCAGTATGCCATCGGAAGGATTTACATCTTCACCATTGATCACAGCAGTCAGAATATTGGCTAATGTAACATGGATCTCATCCGGTTCTACATAACCGAGGCTTGCAGTCAGGCTTCCTTGTGGATCCGCATCGATCAACAGCACTTTTTTCCCACTTCGAGCTAATCCGATCCCAAGATTGACCGCTGTTGTCGTTTTGCCGACTCCGCCTTTCTGATTTGCGATTGAAATTATTTTAAACATCTTTTCTCCTCCTACCTTTTGAATCATTATTAGTGCTAAAAGTCATATTCTCTAAATGCTTCAAGATACTCGTCAAGAATATCAAGATTAACAAGAACTATTCTTTTCACTCTATAAACTGCTCCAGCTTCCTTAGCTAGTTGTTGAAACGTATGCAATCCCATAGAATACAACTTTGCCCCTTCCTCGCATCTAACAAACTTTTTCCGTTTTTCTCTAACCAATTTTTCAAGTTCTGGAATATTTTTTCTTTTATTTCCCATCTTTACTCCTCCTGGTCTTTTCCAGTCTTTCCACTACTTCAGGATGTTCTTCCAAATATTTATCTAAAATATTCAAATCTACAATGCAGGTTTTTCTAATTGGATAATTGGATTCTGCTTCCTTTGCGACACGTACAAAAGACCAATATGACAATTGATAGAGTTTTGCACCCTGAGCATAATTAACAAATCGCCTTCCTTTGCCTTCCAGGTATTTTTCCAGGTCTGGAACTCTTTTCTTTTTCATTTATTTCTCCAATCATTCATCTTATTGTTTATTGCTTATCAAGCATTCCTTTGAATAAATAAGGGGGAAATATTTCTTTTAAAAACAAAAAGACACTCCGTACTGGTATTTCTACCAATAGCGAAGTGTCCATAAACACTTGATTCTTAATGCTCCTCAAGAATAATCAATATTAAGCTTTTGAATAAAATTCGAAAATGCTATGGAATCCATAGAACACCATATTGCATTATCTTATGATCCATACAACGTTCCTGCCATCCATCAGGTCAAAGTGAATTTCATGTAAATTCATATAAATCCATGGAATAACATTTGCCGATTGGATTGTGGTACCCATTGACCGGAATCGAACACTAGTTCAGTGATTTCATCGTCGGGAACAGCAATACATCCCGAATAGCCGCTGAGTCTGTAAGCAGCATACACATTCTGTCAATCCCAAATCCAATCCCGCCTGTAGGAGGCATACCAACTTCCAGCGCATTCAGGAAGTCTTCATCCGTTGTGTTTGCCTCTTCATCTCCCTGTGCCAGCAGTGCTTCTTGTGCCTTAAAGCGTTCTCTCTGGTCCATGGGGTCATTCAGCTCGGAGTAAGCATTTGCCATCTCCCAGCCATTCATGAAGAACTCGAAACGTTCTACATATTCCGGATTCTCCGGTTTTTTCTTTGTCAGCGGAGAGATTTCTATCGGATGGTCCATAACAAAGGTTGGCTGAATCAGGTGTTCCTCAACGTACTCTTCGAAGAACAGGCTCAGGATGTCTCCCTTTTCATGCCTTTTTTCAAATTCAACGCCTTTTTCCTTTGCCAGTGCTTTTGCTTCTTCTGTGGTTTTAATCTCATTGAAATCAATACCTGCATATTTTTTCACGGCATCGACCATTGTGATTCTTTCAAATGGTTTACCCAAATCCATTTCAATCCCATTATAGACAATCGTGGTAGTTCCCAGTACTTCCTGAGCTACATGGCGGTACAGGTTTTCTGTCAGATCCATCATGCCATGATAATCGGTATATGCCTGATACAGCTCCATTAAGGTAAATTCCGGATTATGTCTCGTGTCAAGTCCCTCATTGCGGAATACTCGTCCAATTTCATACACACGTTCCATGCCGCCTACAATCAGTCTCTTCAGGTACAATTCCAAAGAGATACGAAGCTTAAAGTCTTCATCCAAGGCATTAAAATGTGTTTCAAAGGGTCTTGCGGCAGCACCCCCGGCATTGCTTACCAGCATAGGTGTCTCGACTTCCATAAATCCATCATTGTCCAAATATCTTCTGATGGCACTCAAGATTTTAGAACGTTTGATAAATGTATCCTTTACTTCAGGGTTCATAATCAAGTCTACATATCTCTGGCGGTAACGGATATCTGTATTTGTCAGACCATGAAATTTCTCAGGCAGAATCTGCAGGCTCTTAGAAAGCAATTTAACAGAAGCTGCATGGATAGACATCTCACCGGTCTTGGTACGGAATACTTCACCTACAATTCCTACAATATCTCCTACGTCCATTTTCTTGAATTCTTTGTAGGCCTCTTCTCCAATGCTGTCTCTTGCCACGTAAGACTGAATGTTTCCTTTCAGGTCCTGGACATTACAGAAGGATGCTTTTCCCATGACACGCTTGGACATCATACGTCCGGCAATGGATACCTCCTTTCCTTCCAGTTCCTCAAAATGGTCTTTCAGTTCCTGGCTATGATGTGTCTGCTCATACTTTGTGATTACAAAAGGATCTTTTCCGTCCTTCTGTAATTCTGCCAGCTTTTCACGGCGGACCTTTCTCAACTGATTCAGATCTGGTTCCTGTGTATTTTTCTGCTGTGTGTTCTTCTCATTATTTTTCTGCTGCTCCGACACTATTTCTCTCCTTCCTGCTTTAACAGCTAAGGTCCGGTATTTTCCAAACCTTAGCTGCAAAGTAATCCTGCCTCCTTGGGCAAAGTTCTTTCCTGCCTAAGTAACATGATAGATATTTCTACGATCATTACATGGCACGGCTGATTTCAAGCACCTTATACTGAATCTGCCCTGCCTGTGTTTCTACATCTACTAATTCTCCGGTTTTTTTGCCAAGCAGTGCCTGACCTACTGGAGATTCATTGGAAATCTTACCTTCCAGGCTGTTAGCCTCAGTTGAGCCAACAATTTTAAATTCCATTTCCTCATCAAATGTTACATCAAATACCTTTACTTTACATCCCACATTAATCTTATCAAAATCTACTTCATCCTCAACCACTACTTCTACATTTTTGAGGATATTTTCCAGCTCTTCTATGCGGGTCTCAATATCACGCTGCTCATCTTTCGCTGCATCATATTCTGCATTCTCTGATAAATCCCCTTGTTCTCTCGCTTCCTTAATCTTCGCAGCGACCTCTTTTCGTTTGATTACCTTCAGATTCTCTAATTCATCTTCCAGTGATTTCAAACCTGCATAAGTAAGTAATCTTTTCTTTGCTTCTGCCATTATTAATTGCTCCTTTTCTTTTCTTTGCTTCCCCTTATCTCCCGTATCTCAGCCTTCTATAAATAACAAGTAATTTTTCTCTTAATAAATGTCTGTAAGTCCTGTTTAAATTTATATTTCACAATTTCAATATTATAACTAATACCTATAATGATGTCAAGATATTTTCAAGCCCTTCATAAGACTCCACCTTATTAATTTCATCCCTCAGCCGGGCAGCTCCATGAAGTCCCTTTACATACCATGCCACAT
This sequence comes from Ruminococcus sp., assembly GCA_013911065.1. Taxonomy (GTDB): domain Bacteria; phylum Bacillota; class Clostridia; order Lachnospirales; family Lachnospiraceae; genus Muricomes. The sequence continues at coordinate 101,183 of JACERV010000013.1, forward strand.
GCTTTCTCATCTCCCGGATTCCCATATATTCGCCTTTATATTCAAGCTGTAGTCTGGCATGCCTTAACATAGTTTTTTTTATGTCCTCGAGGGTTGGTCTGGGCGGAAGCTCCCCTGTTTCTTCATATGCTGTCAACTCAGAAAATATCCACGGATTTCCCTGGGCGCCCCGGGCTATCATAACTCCATCACAGCCGGTCTGTTCCTGCATGGCAATTGCCCTTTCCCCGGATGTCACATCGCCATTTCCAATAACCGGAATAGATACCGCCTCTTTTACCTGACGGATAATCTCCCAATCCGCCCTGCCGGAATAATACTGCTCTCTTGTCCTCCCGTGGACTGCTACGGCGGCGGCCCCGGCTTCTTCGATGATCTTAGCGATTTCTACTGCATTGACATTCTCATCATTAAAACCCTTTCTGATTTTTACCGTCACGGGTTTTTCAATGGCTTTTACTACGGCACTGACCAATTCATAGACCAACCTGGGGTTTTTCATAAGTGCTGAGCCTTCACCGTTTTTCACCACTTTAGGAACCGGACATCCCATGTTGATATCCAAAAATGTAAAAGGGCGCTCTTCTATTCTTTTTGCCATTTCACTGAGAATTTTCGGCTCAGATCCAAAGAACTGCAGCGATGCGGGCATTTCCTCAGGATGAATTTTCAGAAGACTTTCCGTATTTTTATTATGATACATAATTCCTTTGGCGCTAACCATTTCCATACAAACAAGTCCTACTCCCTGCTCCTTGCACAGCAAGCGAAATGGCAGGTCCGTTACTCCTGCCATGGGTCCTAGTATATAAGAATTCTCAAGTTCAATATTACCAATTCTCAATCGTTTCATGCCTATTATCTCACTATTTTTTATTTTTATGATAAATCAGACGAAGTCCATCCAATGTCAGGTCTGGTCTGTATATATCAATACTGTTTGTCTCCTGGGCAATAATCTTTCCAAGCCCGCCTGTAGCTACCACAGTAGCATTTTTATAGCCGGATTCTTCTTTCATTTTACTCACAATATACTCTGTCTGCCCAATCGCTCCATATACAAGCCCGGCCTGCATACTGGATACTGTTTCTTTTGCAAGTATGAATTTCGGCTTCTTAATCTGAATTGCCGGGAGCATGGCTGCTCCTCCCCAGAGAGAGCGAGCCGCAGTCTCAATACCGGGTGCTGTAATCCCTGCCTCAAAGGTGCCATTGGGACCAATCAAATCATAGGTCGTTGCGGTTCCAAAATCCACCACAATCACAGGACCTCCATAAAGCTCATATCCTGCCACCGCATCCACAATACGGTCCGGACCGATTTCCTTGGGATTTTCTGTTACAATCCGGATTCCGGTTTTAATTCCTGAGGATACAACAATGGGATTCACTTTCACATACTTGATAATCCCGTTTATGAGGGAGTGCATAATGTCGGGCACTACAGACGCTATAATCACTGCATCCATATCACAGGCTTGTATGTCACGGTGTTCCAGAATCCCACAGATGGCAAAACCATATTCATCCGAAGTACGCGGTTGTTTCGTTGTCATACGGAAGGTTCCGACAAGCTTGTCCTTATTAAAGACACCCAGTGTAATATTGGTATTTCCAACGTCAATCGTCAGTAACATCTATATCCTCCCCTAAATAAAACGCTCTGTAGAACAATTCCAACGCCTCAAACAATTCCGTCTTTGTGCGCTGAAGTTCCTTAATTTTCAGGACACTTCCAATCTCATCGAAGGTAAAATCATCTTCCTCATGTTCCACCCGCAGCTCCAGAGCGCCTTCTTCATTATATACCACCATAAGTACGCCCCCTACATCTTCTGTGTATAACACACACATAATCTGCAGATCCTGCCTGATACCCTCAGGGAGCATGTCAAACTCAGGATTTAAATAAAATTTCTGTTCATAAGAATTGGCGGCACAAAGCACAACTTCCTCTTCCATTTGTTATCCTTTCCAAAGGGGCCTGCCGAAGAATCTTTTCAAAGGGGACTGTCCCTTTTGCATGGGGTCTGACCCTTTTGAAAAGGGACTGTCCCTTTTGCATGTCATTTTCTGAATATTCTTAAAACTATATATACCCATACACTCCCCGCACGGAAACTTCACCGGCAAGGATTGCTTCGATTTCTCCATTATCCCGGCGTACCAGCAATTCACCTTTTTCATTGATTCCCAATGCATAGGCTGCATATTCTTCCTTCACTCCTAATATCCGTACTTCTTTTTCCCGGTTTATGAGCAGGCTGTTGTATTTCTCCTGCATCTGCCGCAAGCCCTGGGTTTCTATAAATAATTGGTAATTTCCTTCAAATTCTTTCATAATAGAAGCAATAATTTCGCTCCGCCTTATGATACGGCCTGTCTCCAGGCGGAGGGACGTTGCTTTTTCTTCTAATTCTTCCGGCAGCTGCCCTGTATTTACATTGATTCCCACGCCTATTACAACGTGATTTATATATTCCATTTCTGTACTCATTTCCGTCAGGATACCAGCCAGCTTTTTCCCGTTCAGGACAATATCATTCGGCCATTTTATCTGAACATCCAGGCCTGTACACTCTTTGAGGCTGTCTGCCGCGCTTAATGCCATCACCAGTGTAAGCATAGGGGCTTTTACAGGAGCCATTTCAGGTCTGAGGACAATGGACATGTATATGCTGACACCCGGGGGCGATTCCCATGTTCTTCCTCGTCTTCCCCGGCCTGCATTTTGCTGTCCGGCAACAATCAGAGTTCCGTGGGGAACACCTTCTTCTCCCAATTGTTTTGCGCGGATATTCGTAGAGTCTATCTGATCAAAATAATAGATTGTCTGACCGGCCCACTCCGTATCTATCATACTGGACAACTCTTCTTTCGTCAGGATATCCGGACTTTCTATAATGCGGTAACCTCGGTTCCGCACAGCCTCAACCTGATAGCCTTTTTCTTTCAGCCCGTTGATTGCTTTCCACACTGCCGTTCTGGATACACCCAGTTTCTCACATAACTCCTGACCGGATACATAACCGTCACTTTCCCGCAGCATCTTTAATATGTCCGCCTTCAATTCTCCACCTCAGCTCATGAAAAACGTTCAAAAGGGTCTGACCCTTTTGAACATCGTTTTCAGAATATTCTTAAAATTCTCCTAAGGTTGCTGCCATCACTGCCTTGATGGTATGCATCCTGTTTTCTGCTTCATCAAATACTTTGGACTGCTCAGATTCGAATACTTCGTCTGTCACTTCCATATCTTCAATTCCGAATCTTTCTCCCATCTCTTTCCCGATTGTTGTCTTTAAATCGTGGAATGCAGGGAGGCAGTGCAGGAAGATAGCTTCTTCTCCTGCATTGTCCATGATGTCTTTTGTCACTTTATATGGAGTAAGTTCTTTGATTCGTTTTTCCCATACTTCATCCGGCTCACCCATGGATACCCATACATCCGTACAAATGACATCTGCATCCTTTGTTCCTGCTTTTACATCTTCTGTTAATGTGATTGTTCCACCGGATTTTTCTGCGTATCCCTTACAGGTCTCTACCAGCTCTTTGTTTGGAAAATACTTTTCTACTGTACATGCTACAAAGTGCATTCCCATCTTGGAGCATGCTACCATCAGGGAGTTACCCATATTATACCTCGCATCTCCCATATATACTAATTTTAGGCCCTTTAATTTGCCGAAATGTTCCCGGATTGTGAGAAGGTCTGCCAGCATCTGAGTCGGATGATACTCATTTGTCAAACCATTCCATACGGGAACACCTGCATATTTAGCCAGCTCTTCTACAATCTCCTGCCCAAAACCACGGTATTCAATACCATCGTACATCCTGCCCAGTACTCTCGCAGTATCCTCAATACTCTCTTTCTTTCCAATTTGAGAGCCGCTTGGATCCAGGTATGTGGTTCCCATTCCCAGGTCGTGTGCCGCTACTTCAAATGCGCAGCGGGTTCTGGTACTTGCTTTCTCAAAAATAAGAGCCACATTTTTACCTCTATAGTTATCTACAGGCACTCCGTTTTTCTTTTTTTCCTTGAATTCTGCGGATAAATCAAGCAGATACATAATTTCTTCCGGTGTAAAGTCCTTCAGTGTCAAAAAGTTTCTTCCTTTTAAGTTCATGTTGTTTTCCCTTCCTATATTCATTAGTATATGTGTAAACCTGGGCAGATGGATTTTATCCGCCAGTTCTTCATATCGCTCGGTTGTCAGGTCTATTAATTCATCTACTGTATATATCTGATACTTTGGAATATGCAGCTGCTTCGCACTGGCCTCCAGCATGGCCATATACAAATCTTTTTCCGTAAATGTGAGAGGCAGCTTCAGGACAAATGCCATCTCAGCTTTTTCTATATCAGTAACATCCGCCAGCTGCTCTTGGAACCATGATTCATGGTGTGTCTGTTCCAGGTAATAAATAAAGCCTTCCAGTCCATATATCACTCTCTTAGCATCGTAATATCCAATCTTCAAATTCTGCCGGCTTCTTTTTCCTTCAAACTCAATGATACTCCCTAATCCCACTCTGGGGCCAATCTGATACTTCACTCCACCTTCCGGCATCTTAACACGAGGCTCTCTGCCCGGCCCGTATATGCGGATCTCAATAATATCTGTGTATCCCCGCTTTACCAGCGACTTTAACGGGACATTATTAAATATACCGCCGTCAATGTAGCGTTTTCCATCCAGTTTTTCATTTTTAAATCCCAACAGATAGGAACTTGCCAGCAAAAAATTTTCCAGCATCATCTTCGGAATGTCATTCAGACCCAAATCCAGTTCTTTAAAATCTGTCAGAGAAAAGGTCAAAAGACAGAATTCCTTTCCGGAACAACGGATTTTGTCTTCATCAATCACCTCATGAATCATTTCCCGCAGCGGTGTAATATCCACACCTCCGTCGGACAGTTTCTTCCAAATCTCGGCAATTACTTCCGTGAACTTATTTTCCCGGTTGAACAAACGCTCCATCCAGTCATCATCCACATCCATAACTTTGGAAAATGTCATTTCACTCCAGATCTTCTCCGCATTCTCCACATCATCCATGCAAATAAGGGCCCCATTTAAAGCACCTACAGAGGTTCCTGCTACTGCATTGATCTTTACCCCTGCTTCTTTCAGCGCCTTCCATGCACCAATCTGATATGCGCCTCTGGCGCCTCCGCCATCCAATACAATTCCATATTCTTTCGATAAGTCCAGTACCGGTTCCATACATTCACCTCAATTTATGATAGTATACTATATTTCTGCATAAAAATGCAACTTTATAAAAATGTTTCTGCCCGAATTTATTAAAAAATTTGCATGACTGAACTGTAGCTAAAAACAGAAACAGCTTCCTATAACGGTCATAATCCGTATAAGAAGCTTCTCCTTTTATCTGCTGTTGTAATTGATTTACTGTCTTCTCTGCCTGCTTACCTCAAACATCAATATCCCCGCAGCCATAGCGGCGTTTAATGATTCAGCCTGCCCTGACATGGGAATACGAACCCAGGTATCGGCGCATTCTGCAACCTCGGGGCGCAGACCATTTCCTTCATTTCCAATTAAAAACGCTGTCCCCTGGCGGTAATTTTCCTGGTCATAGGTATTTTTGCCTTCCAAATGGGCTGCATAGACGTGAATTCTGCTCTTTTTCAGCATGCTGATTGTCTCAGGCAAATCATCCTGATAGAGAAAAGGCATCCGGTAGATTGCTCCCATAGTGGAGCGTATAGTCTTAGGGTTATATAAATCTACACAATCCCCGCTCATCAATATTCCGGTTGCTCCTGCGGCTTCCGCCGTTCTGAAAATTGTCCCCATATTTCCCGGGTCTTGTATGTTATCTAAGACCAGTATATGCGGGTTTTCCCTTTCTATTATATCCTCCGGCTTATAATTCATCTGCCGGATAACGCCTAAAATTCCCTGAGGGGTTTTCGTATCGGATACATAGGCAAACACAGTGTCCGTCAGCACCTCCGGCTGAATATCCGCCTTGTGCAGCTCTTCCTTGTGCTTCTTGTAATAAGTCTCGGATACATACAGCTTCACCAGCGCTTCCCTGGGCGTTTCTCCAACCATGCGGCTTCCCTCAGCAATAAAGAGGCCCTCCTGGTTTCTTACCTTACTTTTTTTCTGAAGCTGCAGCAGTTCCTTTACTTTTTGATTGCTGGTACTTGTAATCATCCTTCTACACCCCTGTTTCCTTTACTTATACCTTAAACCGGTATCCCACTCCCCAGATTGTCTCAATATATTGTGGATGAGAGGTGTCATATTCTATCTTCTCGCGAATCTTTTTAATATGAACGGTTACAGTCGCAATATCTCCGATAGATTCCATATCCCAGATTTCCTGGAACAGCTCTTCCTTTGTATATACATGGTTCGGGTGTCCTGCAAGGAAGGTCAGCAAATCAAACTCTTTCGTGGTAAATGACCTCTCCTCTCCATTGACCCATACCCGCCTTGCCGTGGTATCTATTTTCAGTCCCCGTATTTCTATGATTTCATTTTCTTCCACATTGCTTCCAATCAGACGCTCATATCTTGCCAGATGCGCCTTAACACGTGCTACAAGTTCACTTGGGCTGAATGGCTTCGTCATATAGTCATCTGCACCTAATCCCAGTCCCCGGATTTTATCAATGTCATCCTTCTTCGCGGAAACCATAATAATTGGTGTGTTTTTCTGGTCACGCACCTGACGGCAGATATCAAATCCATCAACTCCCGGAAGCATCAGATCCAGAATAATCAGATCATAATCCTCTTCAAGAGCCTCCTTAAGCCCCATTTCCCCATCATTTGCCACTGACACTACAAAATCGCTGAGCTCCAAATAATCCTTTTCCAGGTCAGCGATGCTTTCTTCATCTTCGATGATCAAGATTTTCTTACTCATCCAACGGTACCTCCTGATATTTTCTAACTACTAAATACATTATTGTTCCAGCCCCATCCTCACTTGCCGCCCAAATCTTGCCTCCGTGTTCTTCAACGATTTTCTTGACGATAGAAAGTCCGATACCACTTCCGCCTTTTGAAGAATTTCGTGAAGCATCCGTTCTGTAAAACCTATCAAATATAAACGGCAAATCTTTTGCATTAATTCCTTTTCCATTATCTCCAAGTTCTACCTGGATAAAATCCCCCACATCTCTCAAGTTCATTGTAACCTTCCCTTTTGGTTTATCCATATACTTCAGGGAATTTGTCACAATATTGTTGATCACACGCCTAAGCTGCTCCGGGTCCACGATTACTTTTGAATCTGCCTCCACATAATTGCGATATGCGAATTCTACCCCTTTCGCTTCCAGCTCCAGAGATAAATCCTCCGCACAATCCCCAAAATACTGCTTTGCAGAAATGGTTGTAAAATTATAAGGAATACGGTTCGTATCAATTTTAGAATACAGCGTCAGCTCATTAATGAGCAAATCCATCTCATTAGCCTTATTGTATATTGTTTTGATGTATCTGTCCATCTTTTCCGGTGTATCTGCAACACCGTCCATGATCCCCTCTACATAGCCTTTAATCGCAGTAATCGGAGTCTTCAGGTCATGAGAAATATTACTGATTAATTCCTTATTCTCTCTATCATATACAATTTTTTCTTCCGCATTCGCTTTTAACCGCAGACGCATTTCCTCAAAGTCCCGGCAAAGCTGTCCGATCTCATCATCGGTTTCACTTTTTATTTCAAAATCAAGGTTCCCCTCCTTAATATTCCTGGCTGCCCTTTGCAGCTTCGCCAGCGGCACAGATACCGTCCTGTAAATCCAGTAAACTAAAATCGCTGCCGTAAAGAAAACAATCATCAGGTATAATTGCTGGAATTCTCCGCCTCCCCGCCCGACGAAGGTATGCATTGCAATTGTGGTAAAGATTGTGGGCAGTATCATCACTGCCATAAATGCAATCACCAATTTCGTTTTAAGCTTCATAATATACTCCTTTCATAAAGGAGCCGCGAGAGACAACGCAAAAGGGACAGTCCCTTTCGCAAAGGGGACTGTCCCTTTTGCGTTCCTTTTTCTGAATTTTCTGAATCTTTTGAACTTCCTAAAAAGGCAGACACCAACAGGTGCCTGCCTTTATTTTTATTAACGCACCTGCTATCGTATTAAAGCAGATGCTCGGAATCCGCTTTAATGCTTCCTCCTAATTTTACAGATATTTTTTCAATGCGTCAACTTTATCTAACTTTTCCCATGGTAAATTTAAATCATTGCGTCCAAAATGCCCATATGCCGCTGTTTGCTTGTAAATAGGGCGGCGCAGATCCAACATTTTTATAATGCCTGCCGGGCGCAGGTCAAAATTCTCGCGGATGATTTCTACCAGTTTATCTTCTGAAATTTTCCCTGTGCCGAAAGTGTCAACCATGATAGAGGTAGGCTGTGCCACTCCGATGGCATAGGATAATTGTATTTCACATTTTCGTGCCAGACCTGCTGCTACGATATTTTTTGCGGCATAGCGGGCAGCATAGGCTGCGGAGCGGTCTACCTTAGTGCAGTCCTTTCCGGAAAATGCACCGCCGCCGTGACGCGCGGTTCCGCCGTATGTGTCTACGATAATCTTACGTCCTGTGAGACCGCTGTCACCATGAGGTCCTCCGATGACGAAGCGTCCTGTGGGATTAATGAAAAACTTAGTATTATTATCCACCATTTCTGCCGGTATGATTTCATCAAATACATATTTTTTGATATCCGCGTGGATCTGCTCCTGGGTTGTCTCCGGGTCGTGCTGCGTGGAAAGAACCACTGCTTCCAACCTCTTTGGAACTCCATTTTCATCATATTCCACAGTTACCTGAGTCTTGCCGTCGGGACGGAGGTAGGATAATGTTCCATCTTTTCTGACTTTTGTGAGCTGTCTTGCAAGCTTATGAGCCATGGCAACCGGGTATGGCATATATTCTTCTGTCTCATCGGAAGCGTATCCAAACATCATTCCCTGATCCCCGGCTCCAATGGCCTCTATCTCATGGTCTGACATTTTGTTTTCCTTCGCTTCCAAAGCCTTATCGACTCCCAGTGCGATATCCACAGATTGCTCATCAATGGCGGTAATCACACCGCAGGTATCCGCATCAAATCCATATTTCCCTCTCGTATAGCCAATCTCACGTACTGTGGTGCGTACAATCTTCTGAATATCCACGTACGCTTTCGTCGTAATCTCTCCCATTACCATGACAAGTCCGGTTGTTGTGCATGTCTCACATGCCACACGGCTCATTGGATCCTCTTTCAGCAGCGCGTCCAAAATAGCATCTGATATCTGATCACACATTTTATCCGGATGTCCTTCTGTTACTGATTCTGATGTAAAAAATAATTTTTCCATACAATCTCTCCTTTCAAGATGTCGGGATTGCTTTTTTCCGCAATCCAAATCAGCTCTTTCTCTCTGGAACTGCCTTCTATATGAATCTACAAAAACATAAAGAAAACAGTCCACAAAAGCGGACTGTTTATATATCATAAATCAATCCTCTTATCGTTCGATTACTCGCTCAGGTTGGCACCTTCCTTTGTAGGGGTTGCCGCAGCTTCACAGGTCCTTTGTACCTCCACTGCTCTGAATAAGAGAAAGCTTGCTTTATTAAATTGTTCTTAGTTCACTAGCAACTTTACACTGTATTATCAAAAAAGTCAATATACATCATGCCACATTTGAAATTAATTCCACAACTTTTCCATGTCCAGATTGCCCGCAGGTATCACCGGAAGCGGATCTGCCTCATGGCTGCCCAGCATCTTTTCCATCCACACCATATCATACCATACACCTGATTTATACCCGCATTTATGAAAATGAGCCACTGTTTTATAGCCCAGCTTTTCATGAAAGGCAATACTTTCAGGATGAGGATACGCAATGCAGGCATTCAGATTTAAAATATGCTGTGCCGCAAGAATTCCCTCCAGCTTCTCATACAATTTTCTTCCGATTCCGCCGCCCTTATGTTCCCGTCTCAGGTAAATTGTAGTTTCCACCGACCAGTCATAAGCATCCCGGTTCTTAAATGCAGAAGCATAGCAATATCCCACAATCTGCCCGTCCCTTTCCGCCACAAGATAGGGAAACCGTTTCATGATACTGAGCATCCTGTCCTGAAATTCCGCCAGGCTGGGGGGACAGTATTCAAATGAAATCGCTGAATCTGTGACATAAGGTATATAAATATCCAATATTTCTTCTGCATCCTCCAAAACTGCCATGCGGATCGTAACTTCGCTGTGTTTCATCTTCTCACCTCGTAATTTCTTTAAATACACCCTTGCTGTCAATTTTCAAGTTGGGTGAAAGTTCTTCAAAAAACTCGTAAAATTCTGCCTGTTCTTCCTTATCCTCGATATACTGGGTTGTATATCCGGTTTGCAGGCAGGGCACAAAGGACATCTCGTCCAATCCCTTTGTATTGATATCCAGTTTCAAAAGTCCCGTATATTTTGTCTCATCATTAAACCAGAAATCTCCCATACTGTAAATAACCGGTTTACCGTCTATGTATTCCATCCCCTGGAGCACATGAGGATGGCCTCCAACTACAATATCGGCCCCAACTTCCAGAAATTCCTTCCCCATATCGTGCTGATACTCTGCATAATCATTGGTATCTTCGTCACCCCAATGAATATAAGCAATCAGGTAATCACACTGTCCCGCCGCTTCCTGAATCACCTTATTGTATTCTTCGGTGTCATAAGCCTCCAGCACCCCGGGAGAATCCTCCTCTGCCTTAGGTGTATAGTACACAATCTCCGCATTTGTTGCCGCAACAAAACCAATCTTAATGCCGTTCACTACAAAATAAATGGGACGCTCCGCCTCTTCACTATTCCGTCCGCCTCCCACATATGGAATCTTTGCCTCATCCAGAAGGTCCATGGTATCTATCATGGCATCCTCTCCATAATCATAGACATGGTTATTCGCCAAAGATACCAAATCCGTCCCCATTTCTTCCAGAAGTCCCATTCTCTCTGGCTTTGCCCGGAATGTATATAGCTTTCCTTCCAGAGGTTCCCCCCTGTCGCTGATACAATACTCATGATTTAGGTAAAAGACATCTGCATCATTGGACATTTTCAGGATCTCCGGAGAAATACACTCCGACAAATCATTCACTGTATCATAATGGTCCAGTACAAATCCATCCTCCGCAAAACAAAGATCTCCCGCAATCACCACTTCAGCAGGCTCACCTGCGTTTCCGTCTTTCAGGTAAATTCCCTGCTCCTCAGCCTTCCCGGCATCATCCAGATACCCTCTGTACCTGTCATAAACAACATGCATCGTCTCTCCGACTGCTGCGTAAATATCGTCCGCCGAAAGCTTCCCGTCTTTGGACTCCCGCAAAATAACCTTCTTCTCCTTAGGATAAGCCTTCATAAACCAGGAAGCAAAAGAGCCCTCCTCTTTCTCCCCGATATCCGCCGAAGCCTCAATTGCCGCCCCGCCCGTATCCCCTTTCGAGGCCACAATATCGGAGGTCCCTCCCCGCTCTTTCAAAAAATTCTCATAGCAAGCCTGCACAGCTTCTATTCCAAACTTTAACTCCGCCTCCTGCTGCTTCCTGATTCCATGCTGCTTAATCCCCCGGACGCCCAGTCCTGTTATAAGCACAACAAGAAAAACCGCACTGCACATGCACAGTACAACCCGTCTCCTGCGCCGGACCAGCCGAATGCGGCGCATCTGCCTTCTACGTCTCGCAATCAGCCGCCTGCGCATTTCCTCATCATATCTGTTAGTCTCCAAGCTCCCGACCTCCTCATCCCCCTACGTCTCAATTCCATCAGCCGAACCTCATTACATACTTCTTAAACATTAGTAGTTTAAAAGTATAGTGTATATCAAAACCATTACACACCTCATTCCAAAAGTCAATCCTAAATTCGCCTATTTTCTACAACCTTTTCAGATTATCTGGCAATATGATAAAATAATAAGTCCGGACAGAATGATACAATACATTTTTTATAAGACTTCTTAAAGAATCACATTAGGGGGTGCCGCGAAATGAATGACTTTTAGCTGTTTCGTGGCCCCTTCATTGAATTGCGGACTCTTCAGAGTCCGTTTCTCTGTTTTTGAACATGAAAATGGAGCACTGCTCCATAGATGATTTATCCATCTATTTTGCAATGCCCCAAAAAGTATTATAAGAATTGATGAAGCTGTTTAAGCAGGGAAGTATCTATTTTTCGACAGTCCATATCCCCTCAAAATGGGGATTCCTACAATAATTAGGAGGTATCCCCACTTTATGAACTTATTGTTTGATAACTCCTATTCGGCCAGGCCGTGAATAGGAACCTGGTTTCCCCTCTCTGTAATAGGGATTTACTTTATGGATCTATTATATCTCATAGCTGGAAGAAACCATCAGGCCGTCCATGCGTTTTTCTTTGGAGCTCAGACTCATGTAATCAGCAAAGCATCTAGCAGATGTGTCATCTCCTCATCAAGGATATTTTCGCCTGTTTCTAATTCATAAACGTAGAGACGTTCTCGGAAACAACTAAGCATGTTCGCTAGTACTAATTACTCATTGTCAACTTGGAATAAAAATTTTGCATAAAACTAATATCAGGAAAATGCATAGAAATAAAATTCTTACTATCCATTGTGTCCTTTTGCTTTTATTCCTAAAAGTCCAAAGAAAAATGCCAAAAAAAATCACCGCAATATAACTAGCCCAAACAATCCAATCTCCTGGCATTATTTTCAGTAAAAAATCCATGTAAAATCCCCCTATTTCTTATTGTGGTCGAAAGTCATATGGAACATAAGCAAGCATACTAATTTTGAATGTGACTCCGTTTCCTTGGTTTGTATTATCAATAACAGAACTATAAAAAACAACAGCTGCGGCTACACCAACTGCTACTGCAGGATTTGGAATAAGTGCCGCAAATACTGAACCAACGTCTAGACCTGTAGTAATCTTTGCATGCCTCACCCTATTTTTATAGTATATTGTATAAGGAACTATTTAAGAAAAAATCAGGGTTAGAATCCTTACAAGAGGATTTTTACCCTGATTTTACCTGTAAAAAAGGTGCCGCTCAACAGCCATAAATCAGCTATTTTGCGACATCCTCTTAATTTTAAGAACTTCAACCGACCTTCAGTTTAAATTTCTGTATCTCCTTCTCACTGGACACCTTTTCAATCATGCCGCCCAGAGAACGGAGTTTATCCTCAAATCTCTCATATCCTCTCTGGATATAAACAATATCATCAATAATGGTGATTCCGTCTGTTGCCAGCCCGGCAATACAAAGAGCTGCGCCTGCGCGTAAATCAGGGGCACTTACTCTTGCGCCCGATAATTTCTCCACACCTTCGATTGTTGCGGAATTCCCCTCTACTTTAATCACCGCACCCATTCTTGCCAGCTCGTCTAAGTACTTAAAACGATTCTCAAAGATACTTTCCGTAATCGTACTTGTTCCTTTCGCCAGTGCCAGAGTCACTCCTATCTGCGGCTGCATGTCTGTGGGATATCCGGGATAGGGCAGTGTCTTAACCTGGGTAGAACTCAGCCTTCCTTTTGCCACTACACGCACTGCATCATCAAATTCCTCTATCTCACATCCAATATCTACCAGTTTGGAAATGGTCGCATCCAAATGCTTTGGTATGACATTTAATACCGTCACGTCTCCTCTTGTCGCTGCTGCTGCAAACATAAAAGTTCCTGCCTCAATCTGGTCAGGAATGATGGAATATTCCGTCTTATGCAGGGACTTTACCCCGCGGATCTTGATAACATCCGTCCCTGCACCTTTGATATTAGCGCCCATACTGTTCAGGAAGTTAGCCATGTCAACTACATGAGGCTCTTTTGCCACATTTTCCATAATTGTCAAACCTTCTGCCATAGCCGCAGCCATCATGACATTAATGGTAGCGCCCACTGTGACCACATCAAAATAAAGATGTGTTCCCTTGAGCACCTCTGCCTCCGCCACAATCTTGCCATGTTCAATATCCACATCGGCTCCAAGAGCACGAAATCCCTTTAAATGCTGGTCAATCGGCCGGCTGCCGATATTGCATCCGCCCGGAAGGGCCACCTCTGATTTTTTATATTTGCCAAGAAGAGCTCCCAACAGATAGTAAGACGCTCTAATTTTTTTAATATAATCATATTCTATACTAAAATTACCAACTGTACTTCCATTAATCTTTACTGTGTGCCTGTCAATTCTCTGCACCATGGCACCAATTCCTGCTATGGCTTCCAACATTACATTGATATCATTTACATCCGGCAGATTGTCAATCAGGACAGTCTCGTCCGTCATAATCGCTGCTGCCAGAATAGCAAGCGCGGCATTCTTCGCTCCGCCTATCTCAACTTCCCCTACAAGCGGACTGCCGCCTTTAATAATATATTGCTCCATATTGCACCTCGATTATCCGATATTATTATCGTATCCCTTATTATTCCCCTGTTACATCCTCAAGTCCAATTTTCAATATGCTAAGACATTATACCACAAAACTGACATTTGTAAAATCATTTTTTCACATGCCCCGGTAAACCCGCTTATTTGCCATATTCTTTGACTGCTGACAGAACATTCTCAATTGTCTGTTCAATCTCATATCCATCTTCACAAACGGTTATGTCTGCATATTTCTCGAAAAGCTTTACTCTTTCATTATACAGGTCACGGAATGACTGCCCTTTTTTCAAGACAACCCCCCGCTTCTTGGGACTTCGAATCCGCTTTTTTATTGTTCGGTAAGAGGCCTTTAAATATACAACTGTTCCGATTTCTTTAAAATGCTTCATCGCTTCTTCACAGTAAACAATACTTCCGCCAGGTGAAATCACCGCATTTTCTACATTAACCTCCTGGTTGACCTGGTTTTCTATTTTTAAAAAACCCTCTTCTCCAACATCCGCAATAATCTCACGCAGAAGCCGCTTTTCCTGTTTCTGAATCAGCAGGTCCGTATCAATGAACTGCATCCCAAGCTGCTTTGCGACGACAACACCTACCGTACTTTTTCCTACTGCAGGCATGCCTATAAAAATAAGATTACTTTTCATATGTATATCCACCCTTTTATCTTAACTCGTAGCATGTATTATATCATACTTTTCTGAATTAGTAAAATCTGCGCCTGCAGCGGCGGTTATCACATCTGCGTTTGAACAGTTCCTGATACAGCATTACATCAATCAGTTCGCGCAGCCAATCTGGATTTTGGTTTCTTTTGGGCTTCCTGTTATGAGGGCGCCTTTCCGGCCTGAAACGCTCCTGTCCCCACAACGGGCGGTTTGTGGAGTGCTGGGGACAGTTTGTAGCCTGCAGCGGACGATCCGGCACCTGCGGCGGACAATCTGAAGCCTGCATTGTCTGCTGCTCCTCTGAGTTCCCCTCTGCCGCAGCCTCTTCCTCCATCTCATATTCCTCCAGCAGTCCGAAGAAAAGTCTTTTATCTTTTCGCACACTCTCATAAACCCTGCTGCTCAGGATTCTAAGCTGGAGCTTATCCGGATACTCATCGTACATCATACTGTTGTCGTACTCCATCCTGTCACATTCCCCTTCTACATGCGGCAGAATTTTCTTTGCTACATCTGAATAGAGACTCTTCATATACTCAAAATCTCTGCGTTCAAGCTTCTCATCATCATACGCGAGCGGCATAGGATATGCCATGTAATACGGCAATTTGGGGTTCATAATTCACACTTCCATTTCAAGACATTATATGGTTAATATATGCAAAGGGGGGATAATCGTTAATAATCGCAGTATCCTGATGTAATTTTAGAACAAATAAACATTCCACCTCTTGACAAACAGAAATCCATATGTTACCATAAACACCGTTAGCTAACAGTGTTTACAAACAGGAGTGATGAAATAATGCCAAGGGATAAAAGCCTGACGCTGGAAAAAATAATTCCGTGTGCTAAAAATGAATTTTTAGATAAGGGGTTTGAACGAGCTTCTCTCCGGACGATTGCTGCCGATGCAGGCATGTCCGCGGCAGGATTATATCGTCATTTCGAAAGTAAGGAAGCGATGTTCGATGCACTGGTTGCTCCTCTCGTGGACACATATCTCCGCAACTATAAGGAATCCATGCAGCGCAACTATGCACTTCTGGATACGGAAGAAATCAAAAAATTCTGGGTAATCTCCGAGGAGGAGGGCCTGCAATATGTAAACTTTATCTACGACCATTTTGAGGAATTCAAACTTCTGCTAACCCGTTCAGATGGTACAAAGCACCAGAACTTTGTCCACCAGGTCTCTGAGATGGAAGTCAAGGAAATGACCAGACTTATGGACGAACTGAGGAACAGAGGTTTTTCGGTGAAAGATATTTCCCAGGATGAACTTCATATGCTCATAAGCGGCTATGTCACCTCTATATTTGAAGTGGTCATTCACGACTATCCACGTGAAAAAGCCATTACACATGTCAAAACGCTGATGAGATTTTTATATCCTGGCTGGATAAAGGCTTTTGGTATGGAAGGCATTGTTTAAAACTGAACTAATAAAATGAAATTTCGGGGATTCGTCCCTGAATTTTTTCATTTTATAGGTTAGTTAACGCTAACTAAAATCGTTCGCTAAAAAGAAAAGGGGTGAGCACATTTGGAAAAAGAAAAAGCGCAAAAACCATTGAAAAGGCTCATGGATTTTGCATCGTACCATAAGGGAAAATATGCTGCCTCGGTGCTTCTCGCAGTTATTGGTGTTTCCGGAGGGCTGGTCCCCTATGCAGGCGTGTCCCAGATTATCATTCACCTGTTGGCAGAGACAAGAAAAGATGTGGGATTTTATCTGATGTGGTGCGGCATTTCAGGCGTTGGCCTTATCATCAAAACCCTTTGCATGAACTGGTCGACTGCCCTGTCCCACGAGGCAACATTTTCAGTTATCGCGGAAGTGCGTACCAAACTGGTCAGGAAACTGGCCCGCGTCCCCATGGGGTACGTACTTGAAACGCCATCCGGCCAATTCAAAAACATTATTGTGGAAAAGGCGGACAGTCTGGAGACACCGCTGGCGCATGTGCTGCCGGAAATGACCTCCAATCTTTTGATTCCGCTGGGTATTATCGTGTACATGTTTATTTTGGACTGGCGTATGGCGTTAGTTTCGCTTATTACACTTCCAATCGGGTTTATCTTCTACGTGTTGATGATGAGAGATTACCCTGAAAAATACGATAGCGTTATGAGGGCAGGCAGGCACATGAGCGGAACCATGGTGGAATACATAAACGGTATTGAAGTCATCAAAGCCTTTAATCAGTCTGCAAAGTCTTATGCGAAGTTCACGGATTCAGTAAAGACTAATGTGAACGTAGTTTTGGACTGGATTCGCTCCACACAAGTATATTCTGCCATTTCCCAGGGAGTCTGGCCGGCTGTGCTGCTGGGCGTACTGCCTGTCGGATGCCTGTTTTACATAAACGGCTCATTGGGGGGCGGGGAATTTATCACGATTACAATCCTTTCTCTTGGCATCTCCGCACCAATTTTATCCGCCATGATTTATACGGATGATATCGCAAAAATCGGTGCTGTTGTGGCAGAAGTGGGACAGGTACTGGATTTGCCGGAACTAAACCGGCCCAAGGAAAACAAAAAGTTTGAGAACCGGAATATTGTACTTGAACATATGGGATTTTCCTATGGGAAAGAAGAGATACTCTCCGATGTAAACCTGGAAATCAGCGAGGGGTCAATTACAGCCTTTGTCGGGCCATCCGGGGGAGGAAAATCCACCATTGCAAAACTCATTGCCTCTTTCTGGGATGTAAACAAAGGGCGCATTACTTTGGGCGGGATAGATGTCCGAGATATACCACTGGAGCAGATTATGAACGAGATTTCCTATGTGTCCCAGGATAACTATCTATTTAACGATACCATCCGCAACAATATCCGAATGGGAAAACCGGGCGCCTCGGACGAGGAGGTCGAAGCTGCTGCGAAAGCGTCCGGCTGCCATGACTTTATTATGAAACTGGAACACGGCTACGAGACCGTTGCCGGCGGGGCCGGAGGCCACCTTTCTGGTGGAGAGCGGCAGCGAATTGCGATTGCCCGGTGCATGCTCAAAGACGCAAACATTATTATTTTTGATGAGGCAACCGCCTACACCGACCCGGAAAATGAAGCAGTAATCCAGGAGGCTGTATCAAGGCTCATTCTCGGAAAAACGCTGATAGTCATTGCTCACCGGCTGTCCACCATCACCGATTCTGATAAAATTGTGGTCATTGAAAACGGCAGGATTCTGGCGGAAGGAACCCATAACGTGCTTCTGGAGGAGTGTAAACTGTACCACCGTATGTTTACAGCACATATGGAAGCGGCCGACGCATCTTGAGGGGAGGAATATCTTTGATTGATATATTGAAAAAGTTCTTCCGGTTCGCGGACAGCCAGAAGTCAAAATGGGTGAAAAGCATTGTCCTTACCCTGTTCAAGTCCGTTTTCGCATCTATTGAGCTTCTTGCCATCGCCATTGTGCTGCGTGGGATTGCCACCGATTCCGTGACCTGCACAACAGCTCTGGCAGCTCTGGGAATCATGCTGGTAAGTGTCGCCGGCACCATTGTAATGCGGCATTTGGCCCAAAGCAGCCAGTCCTTCGGATGCTATATCATGAGCGGGGATAAGCGCATACAGATTGGTGACCGCCTGAAGCTGATGCCCATGGGGTATTTTAACAGCCGCAGTCTGGGCAACATTACTGCCGCCGCAACCTCTACTATGGAAGATATTGAAAACACCGCGCCCCGTATTATCGTTAACTATCTCAACGGTCTAATCCACGGATTTGTCATGACCCTCGCGCTGACCATTTTTGAGTGGCGGATTGGGCTGATTGCAATTACCGGGCTGGTATTGTTTCTACTCATTAATATATTGCTTCACAAGCGCGCACACAAGGCATCACAGATCAGGCAGGAGGCCCAGGCCGAGCTGGTGGACGCGGTACTGGAATACATACAGGGTATGAGTGTTGTAAAATCCTTCGGAATCGAAGCATCGGCGGGGCAGAAAGTCGGCCGGGCAATCGCCGACAGCGAACGCAAGAACATTGGTCTCGAAAAAAAGACCATCCCTTTTATGACCGTGCAGCAGCTTATCCTGCGCGTTATCAGCACAATTATAATCACCCTCTCGGTAGTACTGTATCTTTATGGATCGATGGATCTTTCCATCTGCCTGCTGATGCTTCTCTCCGGCTTTATTGTGTTCAGTGAGCTGGAAAGCGGCGGCAGTATGTCCGCATTCCTGCGTCTGATTGACGCCTCCATTGACCGGGTAAATGAAATACAGAAAACACCTGTCATGGACCTTGAAGGAACGCAGCACCCCCCTGGTAATATGGATATTGTTTTCAATGATGTATCCTTCTCCTATGGCGAAAAAATCATTATCAACCATGTCAGCCTTAAGATACCTGCAAAAACGACCACAGCCATTGTCGGGCCGTCCGGCAGCGGAAAGACCACGCTATGCAGCTTGATTGCCCGTTTCTGGGATGTGGACGAAGGCAATATTACCTTAGGCGGTACAGATATCCGGGAATACAAGCTGGACGGTCTCCTGCAAAATATCAGTATGGTCTTTCAGCAGGTATATTTGTTCAATGATACCATCGCCAATAATATCCGGCTGGGAAAGCCGGAGGCGACCCGGGAAGAAGTCAGAGAAGCTGCCAAAAAAGCCTGCTGTCATGATTTTATAAGCCTGCTGCCCAAAGGCTATGACACGGTCATCGGTGAAGGCGGTGCTACACTTTCTGGCGGGGAAAAACAGCGCATCTCCATTGCACGTGCACTTTTGAAGGATGCACCTATCATTATATTTGATGAGGCAACTGCCAATGTAGATCCTGAAAACGAGAATGCTCTGCAGCAGGCAATCGGGTCGCTGACCAGAGACAAGACTGTTATTATGATTGCGCACCGCCTCAAAACAGTACGAAACGCCGACCAGATCATCGTGCTGGATGCAGGGAAAATCGCGCAAACAGGTACACACGATAAGTTGTTCGCAGAAAAGGGGCTCTACGCAGACTTTATTCATGTCCGCGAAAAGGCCGTGGGCTGGAAAATCGCCAGCGAATAAAGCTGTGGGTAATCGGGCTTATGGCTGAACTGTTACTAATTTTTAGATTGGAGGTTATTGAAATGAATAAGAAAAAACTGGATGTCAAGGATCTGATCAATGTAGGCATCTTCACCGCAATTTATTATATCTTACTGGTCGCAGCTGGCTTTTTGGGATACATCCCTATCTTCTCAGTACTGTTTCCACTTGTGGTTGCGCTTCTTTGCGGGATTCCATTTGTTCTCTTTTTAACCAAGACAAAGACCTTTGGCATGATTACCATTATGGGTGTGCTTTTGGGTATTCTGACCTTTGCCTTTGGACAGGGATGGTATTCAATTGTCACCGGCCTTCTCTGTGGCCTGCTTGCCGACCTGATATGTAAGGCCGGAGAGTATAAAAAATGGAAATATATGGTTGTGTGCTTTTGCATGTTCAGTCAATGGGTAATCGGCTCGATGCTCCCCATGTGGATTATGAAAGACAGCTATTTTGAAATGATGCGTGATATGCAGGGCGCCGCTTTCGCCGAATCTCTGGAGTCTCTGATCACAGGCTGGATGCTGATATTGCTTATCGTTCTGACGGCAGTTGCAGCCGTCATTGGAGCGTATTTAGGTAAAGCTGTGCTCAAAAGGCACTTTGTAAGGGCAGGGATTGCATAATGCCAGAGAGGTTGCTAATTAAAACAGCGGAAGGTATACAGCTTGACCCGCGAACCAAGGTATACCTTCTGCTGCTCATAAATATTGTTATATTTGCTACGAATCCCAGCGGCTTCCAGCTGACAGCAAAAGGAGCACTGGCGGCCATCCCCTTTGCATTGCTGTGCAGTGCCGGGAAATGGAAACAAAGTTTTATCTATGCCGTTTTATATGTGGTGGGACAACTGGCCGAAACTTATCTTACCGCATATGCTGCCGGACTGTGGGGACTTCTGATGCGCTTTACCGCGCAGATGCTTAACAGGCTCGTTCCAATTGCCATCATGGCCTATTATTTGGTCAGGACGATGGAAGTCAGCGCATTTATTGCTGCAATGGAACGGATGCATATTACACGGAAAATCGTTATCCCTCTTGCAGTTATATTTCGCTTTTTTCCAACCATTGGGGAGGAATACCGCGCCATCAATGATGCCATGCGCATGCGTGGCATTGGCTTTCGCGGGAGTCCGCTGGCTATGCTGGAATACCGGCTCGTTCCCCTGATGATGTCGATTGCCAGGATCGGCAACGAACTGTCGGCTGCGGCGCTCACAAGAGGTTTAAGCATCACAGGAGAGCGCACTAACATATACAAAATCGGATTTGGTGTACAGGATGCTGTGTTTGGCCTCTGGGCAACGGCGGCCGCGATCCTGTTTTTCATTCTATAAAGGGGGTATGCCCATGATTAATCTGAAAGATGTATCCTTTTCCTATGCAGGAAGTGAGCGGGAGAGCGGAATAAAAAATATCAATCTGGCAATCAGCGAAGGCGAAGTGGTTTTGCTGTGCGGCGAGTCCGGCTGCGGCAAAACAACGGTGACCCGGCTGATAAATGGCCTCATCCCCCATTACTATGAGGGGCAGATGAGCGGCGAGGTTCTAATCGGTGAACAAAAAATCCATGAGCTGCCACTGGATAAGACATCTCGGCTGGTGGGTTCAGTCTTTCAAAATCCTCGCTCCCAATTCTTTAATGTCAGCACTACCAGCGAAATTGCCTTCGGCTGTGAAAATATGGCACTGACCGTTCCTGAAATTTTTGCACGGCTCGATCAAACAGTGCGTGAGTTCAATATCGAAAGCCTGATGAATCGGAGCATCTTTAAACTCTCCGGTGGCGAGAAGCAGAAAATCGCCTGCGCATCCGTTGCTGCGTCCGATCCTCCAATTCTCGTGCTGGATGAGCCCTCTTCTAATCTAGACACAAATGTGGTGGAGGATCTGCGCAGACTCATTGAAATATGGAAAAAGAAAGGCAAAACCATTATCATCGCCGAACACCGGCTGTATTACCTGCGGGAGTTAATCGACCGTGTGGTCTATATGAAAGATGGTGTCATCGCAGGAGAATATACCGCTGAGGCATTCCAATCTCTCCCACCTGATATTCTCACGGAGATGGGGCTGCGCCCGCTTTCCCTCTCGGACATCGTAAAAAGACGCGGCACAGTGCCTGAATCTAACGAGGCTATGGCTTTTTCAGGATTTTCTTATACTTACAAAAATACTGCCGGGCCGGCACTCAACATGAAGAATTTTTCAATCCCCCAAAACGCTGTTATTGCCGTCGTCGGAAAAAATGGAGCAGGAAAATCCACCTTTGCCCGGTGCCTGTGCGGGTTGGAGAAAAAATTCGGCGGCGCAGTAGAAGAAGGAAATCGAACGCTGGGGACAAGGCTGCTGCTGAAAGAATCTTATATGGTTATGCAGGATGTAAATCATCAGCTTTTTACCGAGAGCGTATTGGATGAAGTACTGCTCAGTATGGAAAACCCAGAGGAGGAATTAGCCGAACATATTCTTGGCAGCCTCGATCTGCTTTCTTTGAAGGACCTGCACCCCATGTCTCTCTCCGGCGGGCAGAAGCAAAGGGTAGCCATTGCCGGAGCTGTTGCCAGTCAACGGAACATTATTATTTTTGATGAGCCTACAAGCGGCCTCGACCTATATCACATGAAAGAGGTGGCACAAAATATGGAACACCTGAAAACACAGGGGAAAACCGTATTTCTAATTACGCATGACCTGGAGGTTGTCATGGAATGCTGTACCCATGTGTTATATTTTGAAAATGGAGAAGCAGTCGGGAGCTCTCCCCTTAATTCTGAAAGTTGCGAAAAGCTCAAGTCATTCTTTGATAATATACATGCAAACAATAAAATCCTCCAATAAAGATTCTTTACAATTCATCAGTAATCGTTTAGCTATGCGCTCAACATCTGTGGTTTTGTAAACATCCTTATTGGAGGACTGTTAATGGAAAATGTCTTTTTGTTTGTTGCTTCTTTTAGGCCTTTTCTTTATAATGATATGTCTCTTCCAGCATCATATCCTTCACCTTCATCAGACGAATCTGGGTACTTCTCTCATTTTCGTCTAATTTCATGGTAATATATTTGATATTCTCCTCTGTCTCCGGAATAATGACATGCTCCAGCGCATTTACACGCCTTCTTGTTTTCTCAATTTCTGCCGCCATAAGCTGACATGCCTTTTCGCATTCTGCAAGCCTTATCATATCCGGCAGGACATCTGCCAGAGACTTCACGGCTCCATCCAAATCACTGGAAGTAAACGCAAAACCGTAAGAATAGATATCGTTCTCGTCTGCAGTCCTTGTTTCATAATCAAAGGCCGGTATATTTACACTCATAACATTCTTCATGCCGGCAGAGAGATTGACTTCCTGCTTCGGCGCCATGAGGGCAGTATTAAGTGCAGCCTCCGACATGCCTGCTTTGGCAATGACAAAGTTTTTATTGGCAGAAAGAATCCCCTCTTCTACCCTTAGACGCACTTCCATATTTTCCCGGACCAGATCCAGATACTGACGCATCAGCTCATCACGTTTGTCTTTCAGCAGCTTATGGCCGCGGATTGCCGTGATGCGTTTCTTTTTCAGCCGGGTCAGTTCCATACGGGTGGGGTTCACCTGTGTTGATGCCAAATATCATCACCTCCTGCTTATGCTTCTTAGGTTCGGTCCTTTCGGACCTTAGCAGCAAAGTACATCCTGTTGACTTAGGCGGGGTCTTTTCACGCCTTAGTAACATGGATGTTTCCCTGCTTATGCTTCTTAGGTTCAGTCTTTTTTTCCGTAGTATAAATCCAGGAACTTGTCATCAATACGTTTGAGTTCAGCTCTTGGCAGCATGGAGAGTAATTTCCATCCAATATCCAATGTTTCCTCTATACTCCGGTCTGAGGTATACCCCTGAGACACATACTCTGCCTCAAATGCATCTGCAAATTTCGCATAGTTCAAATCAATCTCTGTTAATGCGGCTTCGCCAAGAATCACCATAAGTTCCTTTGCATCTTTCCCCCGCGCATATGCCGCAAATAGCTGGTTCATAGTGTTAGAATGGTCCTCACGGGTCTTTCCGGCACCGATACCTTTATCCTTGAGACGTGACAGTGACGGAAGCACATCAATGGGAGGAGTAACACCTTTCCGGTACAAATCACGGCTTAGAATAATCTGCCCCTCTGTAATATATCCCGTCAAGTCAGGAATCGGATGTGTCTTATCATCCTCGGGCATACTTAAAATAGGTATCATAGTGATACTTCCTGTCTTGCCCCTCTGACGACCTGCTCTCTCATACAGTGAAGCAAGGTCAGTATACATATATCCCGGATAACCACGGCGTCCCGGAACTTCTTTGCGGGCTGCAGAAACTTCACGCAGAGCATCCGCATAGTTTGTAATATCTGTAAGAATAACAAGAACCTGCATCCCCTTTTCAAACGCCAGATATTCTGCAGCTGTCAAGGCCATACGAGGTGTGGCAATACGCTCAATAGCAGGGTCATTTGCCAGGTTTACAAACAGGACAGTTCTGTCGATCGCCCCGGTTTCCTTGAAACTTTCAATAAAGAAGTTAGACTCCTCGAATGTAATTCCCATTGCAGCAAACACAACCGCAAAGTTCTCACCGCTGCCTAATACTTTTGCCTGTCTGGCAATCTGTGCCGCCAACTGTGCATGAGGCAGACCTGACGCAGAGAAAATAGGCAGCTTTTGGCCGCGGACCAACGTATTCAGCCCATCAATGGCGGAAATACCTGTCTGAATAAATTCTTCCGGATAACTCCTTGCAGCCGGGTTCATAGGCAGTCCATTGGTATCCATGCGGGCATCCGGTAATATTTCCGGGCCTTCATCTATAGGACGTCCCAGGCCATCAAAAACGCGCCCCAGCATATCTTCGGATACGCCAAGTTCCATGCTTCGTCCCAGGAAACGTACTTTACTATTGGAGAGATTCACCCCTGCCGCACTTTCAAACAACTGTACAAGGGCGTCTCCGCCGTCAATCTCCAGCACCTTACAGCGGCGGATTTCACCGCTTGCAAGCTCTATTTCTCCTAACTCATCATAGGAAACATTTTCAACACCGCGCACTAACATCAAAGGGCCGGCTACTTCCTGTATAGTTCTATACTCTTTTGGCATTTAGAAGCCCTCCTTCCCCAATGTATTGGCAATTTCTACATGCAGTTCTTGCTTTACTTCTTCATACACTTTATCCAGGTTGTCCTCCAGCGTATATTTAAAACGTCCGATCTGCTCCCTGACAGGCATACTTATCAGCTTCTGCAAGGATGCACCTTTTCCCAGCGCCTCCACTGCCTGCTCGTAAAATGCCATAACCAGGTTCATCATCATATACTGTTTTTTCAATGAGGTATAGGTATCAATTTCATGGAAAGAATTCTGATGCAGGAAATCTTCCCTGATAGAACGTGCCGCTTCCATCTTCAGCCTGTCGCCTGCTGAAAGGGCGTCCATACCAACCATTTTCACGATTTCTTCCAGCTCCGCCTCTTCCTGTAAAAGACTCATCATCTTCTGACGGTTTTCCATCCAGTCTGAAGCAACCTGCTCATTGAACCATTTCTTCATGTCGTCCAGATATAAGGAATAACTGTTCAGCCAGTTAATAGCCGGGAAATGTCTCTTATAAGCAAGTGCGGAATCCAATCCCCAGAATACCTTTACGATACGCAGGGTAGCCTGTGATACCGGCTCAGAAATATCACCTCCCGGAGGAGAAACCGCTCCAATTACCGACAATGCTCCTTCTCTTCCCTCTTTTCCAAGGGAAATCACCTGTCCTGCACGCTCGTAGAATTGTGCCAGACGGCTTCCCAGGTATGCCGGGTAACCTTCTTCACCAGGCATCTCTTCCAAACGCCCTGACATTTCTCTAAGAGCCTCTGCCCAGCGGGATGTGGAGTCTGCCATCAGCGCAACAGAATACCCCATGTCACGGAAATATTCTGCAATTGTAATACCGGTGTAGATAGATGCCTCACGGGCCGCAACCGGCATATCCGATGTATTGGCAATCAATACCGTTCTCTGCATCAGCGACTGGCCTGTTTTTGGGTCCTTCAACTCTGGAAATTCATTTAGAACGTCCGTCATTTCATTTCCACGCTCGCCGCATCCGATATAAACAACAATATCTGCTTCCGCCCACTTGGCCAACTGATGCTGTATAACCGTCTTTCCGCTTCCGAAAGGACCTGGAACTGCGGCCACACCGCCTCTGGCAATTGGGAAAAAGGTATCAACAACCCGCTGACCGGTTATAAGGGGCATTTTAGGAGGAAGCTTCTTTTGATACGGGCGTCCTCTGCGGACCGGCCATCTCTGCATCATTGTAAGGTTCTGATCTCCCTGTGCAGTTTCTATAACTGCAATTGTTTCCTCTACAGTAAATTCTCCTGCCTTTATCTCTTTAATCTTACCTTTTGTACCATATGGCACCATAATTTTCTGCTGAACAACAGGGGTTTCCTGAACTGTCCCAATAATATCCCCTGCCTCCACTTCATCTCCAACAGAGGCTGTAGGAACAAATTCCCATTTCAGGTCCCTTTTTAAAGATGGAACCTCCACCCCGCGTTTCAGGCTATTCCCGGAAATCCTCATAATATCATCCAGCGGCCTCTGGATTCCATCATAGATACTGGAAATAAGTCCCGGCCCTAATTCTACAGACATCGGCACATTCATGGACTCCACCGGTTCCCCCGGTCCCAGTCCGGATGTCTCCTCATAAACCTGTATAGAAGCCTCGTCCCCATGCATCTCTATAATTTCGCCAATCAATCTCTGGTTACTTACACGAACCACGTCTAACATGTTCGCATCACGCATTCCCTCTGCAATAACCAGAGGGCCTGCCACTTTCTTAACTATCCCTGTGCTCATTCTGATCAATCCACCTCCTGCTTATGCTTCTTAGGTTCGGTCTCTTCGAACCTTAGTAGCAAAGTACAACCTGCTGGCTTAGTGAGGTCCTTTCGAACTTAGCAGCATGGTTGTTTCCCTTGCTTATGCTTCTTAGGTTCGGTCT
>JACERV010000014.1 GCA_013911065.1 Ruminococcus sp.
TGTAATTATATAGGTACAGATCCACAGTGCCTTTTCAAAATATATCAGAGATGGATTAAAATGCCCAGAGAATCTGGGAGAAAGGAAAAATCCAATTACCATCTAAGATAATTGGATTATACGTAATTTTATGATAAAGGAAAATAAATTAAGAAAGATGCTTGATAACAATGAAGCAACAATGGCAACAAGGATTTGGAGTACCTGGCCGACGATAACTGAAGCTTGTGCTTCAACCGGTAATTTTGATTATATTGAATTTGTTGCTGAATATGCACCGTATAGTCTGCTGGAGCTTGAGAATCTTGCCCGGGCCTGCGAATTACACAGTATCTCATCGATGATCAAAATCGATCTGCAGAATCGGGCTTATGTAGCTCAGAAGGCAATGGCAGCAGGGTTTCAGGCAATCTTATTCACCGATCATAGGACTGCGAAAGAGGTTGAAGAGTCATTATATGTTGTCAATGCGGAGTGCCCAGAACATCAGGGCAGATATGGTTACCCCAATAACCGGTGGGTTGGATATCAGCCATATAAGCTTCAGATGGATTATGCTCAGATGGTGAAAGATACGGTCAAGGCATTTATGGTAGAGAAGGCGGAAACAATGGATAATATCGAAGAAATTTGTTCGCTGCCGGGTGTCGATATGGTTCAGTTTGGTCCATCCGATTACAGTATGAGCCTGGGCTGGAACGTCAAAGATCACCGCGATGAACTGCGCAAGGTCGAAGAACGGATGATCCAGGCAGCATTTGATCATGGCGTTGCTCCCCGCTGTGAGATCGACACGATGGAGCAGGCTGAGTATTATAAGAGCCTTGGCGTAAAGCATTTCTGTGTCGGCGATGAGTTTAGAAATCAGATGAGTTACTGGTCTGGTGTTTGTACAGAGATCAATCAGCTGGCAAAAAGCATGTAGGAAGGAGGTCAAAGACGATGAGAAAAATACTGATATCTCAACCGATACCGGCGGGCTGTCTCGAACCATACGATGGTCTGTTTGAATTTACGGTACCCCAGAAGCCTCTTACTTACGAGGAAGTGTTGGCAAAAATAGAAGATTATCACGGCTATATGATTATTAATAACAAAGGTGACCAGAACATTCTGGATCAGGGGAAATCGCTGCAGGCAGTCGGTAATCTTGGAGTCGGCTACGACAATATTGACTGGCGCTATGCCACCCAGAAAGGAGTTGCTGTCATCAATACACCATCGACCGTGACTGATGCAACGGCTGAATTAACGATTGCACTGATCATCTCATCAATGCGGGGAATTGCCCGTTGTGACCGGGAGTTAAGACAAAATATCTGGAATTCACCGGTGTTTTCTGATCAGGATACCGAACTTGCCGGGAGAACCCTGGGAATCTGGGGATTTGGCCGGATCGGTAAGCGGGTGTGTGTAAAAGCCCGGGGCTTAGGGATGAAGGTCATCTATTATGATCAGTACAGGGCGGCCGAAGAAGTCGAGAAAGAATATGGTGTTACCTATAGGGAACTGGATGAATTGTTAGCAGAAAGTGACTGCATAACCTTACATATGCCTTATACTCCGGAAAATTATCATTTGGTCACTGCAGATACCTTTAAGAAGATGAAGACCAGAGCGTATCTGGTTAATGCTGCCAGAGGGCCGGTTGTTGATGAGGAAGCATTGGCAGATGCATTGATTCACGGTGAAATAAAGGGAGCCGGGCTGGATGTATATGAGCATGAACCAACTGTCAACCCAAGAATCCTGGTTCTGGATAATGTAACTCTGACGCCCCATGTTGCAAGTTGTACTTTGCAGACCAGAATAGATATGTGCAATGAGGCATTGAGGGGAATCACTGATATTTTATCTGGTAAAGTACCGTATAATCTGGTGAATCCCGAGGTG
The DNA here is from genome assembly GCA_013911065.1 of Ruminococcus sp. Lineage (GTDB taxonomy): Bacteria > Bacillota > Clostridia > Lachnospirales > Lachnospiraceae > Muricomes. The sequence goes on from JACERV010000014.1 coordinate 1,894, forward strand.
ATAAAAAAGTAGAGCGAGGAGAACAGCTATGAAGATTGTTGTATTAGACGGATACACTCTAAATCCCGGAGATTTAAACTGGGAGGTGCTTGAACGAATGGGCGACTGTACAGTATATGACCGGACATCGCTGACTGACACCGATGAGATTATTCAGAGAATTGGTGATGCAGAGATTGTCTTTACCAATAAGACACCGCTGTCCGGGATTGTGTTCGAGAAGTGTCAGAATATTCAGTTTGTTGGAGTGCTGGCAACAGGGTACAATGTAGTAGAGGTGCAGGCAGCGAGAGCAAAAGGGGTAAAGGTTGCGAATATCCCGACCTACGGCACTCATGCTGTCGGCCAGTTTGCCATTGCTTTACTGCTGGAGATCTGCCATCATATCGGCAGCCATGATCAGGCGGTTCACCTGGGCCGCTGGGAAAACAGCAAAGACTGGTGCTTCTGGGATTATCCGCTGATCGAACTGGCCGGCAAGACAATGGGAATTATCGGTTTTGGGAGGATTGGCCAGTCAACAGGTGCAATTGCCAAAGCACTGGGAATGCGGGTCATTGCTAATGATGAGTATGAGACAGAAACAGGCCGGGAAATCGCTGAATATGTATCGCGTGAGGAATTATTTGCTCAGTCAGATGTCATTTCGCTGCACTGTCCGTTATTCCCGTCAACCGAGGGGATAATCAATAAAGATAGCATTGCCGGAATGAAAGATGGTGTCATTATCCTGAACAATTCCCGTGGCCCATTAATCATCGAAGCGGATCTGGCAGCGGCCCTGAATAGTCAGAAAGTATATGCTGCGGGACTGGATGTGTTATCAGCTGAACCAATCAGCGGTGATAATCCTCTGTTATCGGCGAAGAATTGTATTATCACACCGCATATCAGCTGGGCGCCAAAAGAGTCCCGGCAGCGTTTAATGAATATTGCAATGGAGAATCTGGCGGCATTTTTATCTGGTTCACCGATAAATCTTGTTAATTAATAAAAGGAGTTGTGGGGTTCATGATGGCTAAGTTTTTAATAGTAATGCTTATCGCAGTAGTGGTTCTGGTATTTTTAATCGTCAAGATGAATATTCATCCAGTACTGGCCATTTTTGTCGGGGGAATGATTGCAGGCCTGGGCTTCGGGTATGGCACTCTGGAAACAATAACTACATACACCAGCGGCTTTGGGAATACCCTGGGCGGCATTGGTTGTACAATCATTTTTGGTTCGATCATCGCTCAGGGGGTACGCGATACCGGAGCAGTAAAATCAATGGTCAATTTCTTTATTCGTATGTTCAAGGGAAAGTGTATGGAGTTAGCAACGGCACTTGCAGCATTTGTTATGTCAATCCCGGTTTTTGGTGATATTACACAGGTTCTGGTAGCACCAATTGCTTCGATGATCGCGAAACGTGACAAGAAGTCAATGTCCACAATGGCAGGATTTACCCTTCTGGGATGCTCACTTACCCATGCAATCGTACCACCGACACCGGGAATCCTGGCAGTATCAGTGCTGCTGGGTGCCGATCTTGGACTGGTGATCGTATGGGGAATCGTAATCTCTTTGGTTGCCTTTTTGCTGACCTGGGTAATTTTGCGGAAATGGGTTGCTAAAGAATACATACCACCTCGTGAAGACTATGTACGGGGTATTGAAGAAGTAGATAATACCGATTATCGTAACTTGCTGGTAGTTGAAAAAGGACTTCCAAGTGTTCTGATTGCAGCTGCCCCAATCCTGGCACCGGTTATTTTAATCGCGGCTTCCTCATTTGCTAATATGGGTCTGGCTGAAGGAAATAGCTTCCGCACTGTGCTCAATGCAATCGGTGATAAGAATATTGCGTTATTTATCGGCGTGATCATCACATTCCTGACCGGAGTGAGCAAAAAAGAGAACGTAATCTCTAACTACGAGGCGAATACCGGTACCAAAGAAAACAGCATTTTAAAGCTGATGGCGAATCATTGGGTGATGGACGCGCTGCAGGTTGCTCTTTTACCATTAATTATTACTGCTATGGGCGGTGGCTTCAGCCAGATCATCAAGTCATATCCGGGGATCGAAGAACTGGGAAATGTCATTGCCAGTGTTAATTTCCCGGGAATGCTGGTACCATTTATGATTGGCGCGTTAATGATGATCGCAGTCGGTTCCAGAACGACTGCCGGTATGACGGCAGCAGCAATCTGTGCACCAATGGTAGCACAGTTAGGGCTGAGTCCGGTAGCGGCAGCGGTTTTGGTCGGCTGTGGAACAATGGTAGGTTCTCATGTGAGTGATAGTGGTTTTTGGGTTGGAACGTCATTATTTAATCTCAATACAACACAGGGGTTAAAATATATAACCCTGCTGGGAACAGTAGCCGGCTTCCTGGCTTTAGCAGCTACATCGATTCTGGCCGGAGTCGGAATTTTATAATGGCGGCACCGGAATTCTTAGAAGAGGATAACATTCCCTGTGTGGATTAATATGAAGTATTTAAATACTTGGGAATTGATGTTGAAGATATCGTATATAATCGCAGTAAGGCGGATTGTTATTCCGGTGAGAATCCATTTTAATAAACTTGAAAGCACCACTTTGCGTGAAGCAAAGGATGGTGCTTTCTACATATCCGGAATTTGGGGTTACCGAAGTACATGGAAATTATCGCCGGTTTTAAGAACCTGGATCTGACCGATGGTCGGGAACTGGGTGAGAACCCGAGAACCAAAGCTGTTTGCTCATTGGAGTAATTTGTATTCGTATTGTTGAATGATAAGAGCTGTATGAAGGGAGACTTTCACGTACGGTTCCGTAAGAAGTTTGAGGTGAAAGCCCTCTAACCTACTCTACTCAGATGAATAAATAATGAAAAAGAACTTGATTATACAGATAGAAGTATATAGAATTAAAAGTAATATAGATGCATTGTTCCTAAATATCTTTTTAATAACAGAAGTTATTATGCAACTGGGAAATCAGTTTAAATTGTTGAGGAGGCAGGGGAATGGAAACAAAGGGAAAAGAGAGTTTTTTAGAGAAAGTATTTCACTTATCGGAGAACCACACAGATGTAAGAACGGAGATTATAGCCGGGTTCACTACATTCATGACGATGGCCTATATTCTGGCGGTTAATCCCAGTATCTTAAGCGCTGCAGGAATGGACAGCGGAGCCGTATTTACAGCAACAGCGCTTGCATCATTTATAGCCACACTTCTAATGGCAGGCCTGTCCAATTATCCCTTTGCACTGGCACCGGGGATGGGGCTCAATGCATATTTTGCGTATACCGTAGTACTTAATATGGGCTATACATGGGAGATGGCTCTTGCGGCTGTATTTCTTGAGGGGCTCATTTTCATTGCCCTTTCACTGACTAGTGTCCGGGAAAGCATATTCAATGCAATCCCTATGAATTTAAAGCATGCAGTATCCGTCGGTATCGGCCTGTTTATCGCATTTATAGGGCTTCAGAATGCAAAAGTCGTTGTGGACGGCGCGACTCTTGTATCTGTGTTTTCTTTTAAAAGCTCTCTGGCGGATGGATCCTTTCATACCGTTGGAATTACCGTATTACTGGCAATCATAGGTATTCTGATTACCGCAGTGCTGGTAGTGAGGAATGTGAAGGGAAATATCCTGTGGGGAATTATTATTACGTGGATTTTAGGAATGTTGTGTCAGGTGACCGGATTATACCAACCGGATCCGGAGCTGGGAATGTTTAGTGTATTTCCTGATTTTTCATCAGGCTTTGGCATCCGGGATATGAGTCCTACGTTTTTAAAGCTGGATTTCAGTAAAGTACTTTCATTGAACTTTCTGGTTGTTATGTTTGCATTTCTGTTCGTTGATATGTTTGATACGTTGGGAACTCTGATTGGTGTGGCTTCCAAGGCTGATATGCTGGATAAAGACGGAAAACTTCCACGGATAAAGGGAGCACTGATGTCAGATGCTGTCGGAACCTCTGTGGGAGCGCTGCTGGGGACCTCAACCACCACTACATTTGTAGAAAGTGCCTCAGGTGTTGCAGAAGGCGGCAGAACCGGATTAACATCAGTAGTTACGGCCATCCTGTTTGGTTTATCTCTGTTCTTGTCGCCGTTTTTCTCAGCGATTCCAAGCTTTGCAACGGCTCCGGCTCTGGTAGTGGTAGGCTTTTTGATGATGACTTCTGTTACCAAGATTGACTTTACAGATTATACAGAGGCGATTCCAAGTTATATCGCAATTATTGCAATGCCATTTATGTACAGCATTTCAGAAGGGATTTCTATGGGAGTTATATCTTACGTAGTAATCAATCTGGCAACCGGCAATGCAAAGAAAAAGAAAATCAGTGTTATTATGTATGTTTTGGCAGTATTGTTTGTCCTGAAATATATACTGGTATAGTAGTAAAAGAAAGAGGAGGCTGTGTATGGGGAAAAGTACAATTCAAACAGCGAAGGGAGTTATGCTTGCAGACCTGGTGCTAAAAAATGGCAATGTGCTAAATGTGTTTACCGAGGAAATATATACTGCGGATGTAGCAATTACGAGTAATGTTATTGCAGGAGTAGGAAGCTATAAAGGGGAACGGGAAATTGACTGCACAGGGAAATATATAGTTCCGGGGTTTATTGATGCACATGTTCATATTGAATCATCTATGGTAACACCGTTAGAGTTTGCAAAACATATTATACGTTCCGGTACTACAGGAATTGTTGCAGATCCCCACGAGATTGTGAATGTAAGCGGGAAGAAAGGGCTGGATTTTATTTTAGATGCCTCAGAAAATATACCTGTAAACACATATATCATGATACCATCCTCGGTTCCGGCTACGGACATTGATACAAATGGCGCAGGAAAGTTTCTGGCAAAAGATATGCTGCCCTATAAAGCGAATCCAAGAGTGCTTGGGCTGGGAGAGATGATGCGTTTCGTTGATGTACTTAATGAACAGAAAGAAACGATAGATAAGCTGGAGGCATTTTCAGATATGATTATAGACGGGCACGCACCGGGCATAACCGGGAAAGATGTGCAGGCTTACCGTGCAGCAGGTGTCATAGATGATCATGAATGTGCAACGGCAGAAGAGGGGCTGGAAAAGCTGCGTGCCGGTTTTTGGATTCTGGTGCGGGAAGGAAGCGGTGCAAGAAATCTGGAAAGCCTGATGAAAGGTTTCATGGAGGCAGGGATATCACTGGAGCAATGTATGTTTTGCACAGATGATAAGCATTTGGAAGATATAGAAAAAGAGGGTCATATTAATGCATGTATTCGTAAGGCGATAGCCATGGGTGTTCCTGCTATAAAGGCATACAAAATGGCATCGTTTAATGCGGCAAGAGCTTATCAGATAAAGAATGCAGGGGCTATAGGTCCGGGACAGCAGGCAGACATTGTTATTGTTGGCGATTTGAGCAGGGCCGAACCGTCTTTTGTTATAAAAAGCGGGAAAATTGTTGATGAAGAATGGCTTGGTTCATTCCACTATGAATTAAAGGATGAATCACTTTTACAAACAGTAAACGTGGGCAGCCTGAGCCTAAAGGATCTGGATTTTGCCCAAAAGGAAGTCAATCATGTGATAGAACTGGTGCCGAATCAATTATTGACGCTGCATAAAGAGGAAAGAATACCTGGGGATAACGGAAAATTTATACCTGATTCCGAATATGCAAAATTGGTTGTGGCTGAACGGCATGGAAGGAGTGGGAAGGTCGGAGTTTGTCCGATAAAAGGATATGGAATAAAAAATGGGGCAGTGGCAACGACGGTTTCTCATGATTCTCACAATATGATTGCGGTGGGCGATAACGACGATGATATCTTATGTGCAATTAAAGAATTAAAGAAAATCCAGGGTGGGTATGTGATTGCTTCCGGCAATCGTATTGTTGATGAGCTGCCTCTCACGATAGGGGGGCTTATGAGTATGGACAAAGCAGTTCATGTGCAGGAGAGAACAAGTAAGATGGTACAAACAGCCAGAAATATGGGAGTAAGGGAAGGAATAGATCCATTTATCACTCTGTCTTTTATGGCACTTACGGTCATTCCGGAACTTAGATTGACGGAAGCAGGAATTTTTGATGTTACAAACATGAAATTTCTGACTTGAGAAACGAGATCCAAGGTGTAGACAAATATAAAAAAATTGAAGCGAAGCCACTTATCTCTGAGTTATTCATCATAACTCAGAGATAGAGCTAAAAACATTGATTAACTATTCGAATGCTTTAGGTGAGACTTCTTAAATACCTTGTCAAGAACTATTTTAATTTTATATCAAATTTCTTAAGTTGACGACACTGCACGTTTGACGGGTGGTGATAGTTTTAAGGCAGCCAGGGAAACAGCAGCATGATAATCGCCGCTACGGCAGTGCCGCCAATTGTTGCGATGGTCGTGGTTGCAAATACAGCCGGGTATGCGTTTTTCATTTTCAAGTCGGCCAATGACATTGCCATTATAACTGCGCCGCTATGGGGCAGCGAGTCAATGGTAGTTGAGGAGAATGCCCCTACGCGATGAATCAGTGAAGCACTTAATCCCTTTGCCATTAAGTTTTTTGATATAATTGGCAGAGCAATCCGAAAGCCGGTTGTCGAACCTCCCGTCAGGGCACAGATAAAGGCAACCGAGACGACCAGCAGGAGTACCGCTGGAATTGGTAAGCTGGTCAGATATTTAATTATATTTTGAAAAGCGTCAGTACTTTGCACAACCGTTGCAAATCCGACTACTGAGCCCATGCATCCACAAGGAATCAGAGCACTGGATGCACCATTGCTAAGGGAGCCCTTAACATCATCAATTGTCAGCTGCTTGAAAAACAGAACAATGGCAACAGCGCAGGATAGCATCGTTGCGATAATGATATTGAATTTAAACACGTTAAATGTTACCAGTAGAAATATCAGTGGTATCAGTGAGCAGAAAAACCCAGGTCTTGCAGTGCTCACTTCAACGATGGTATCATTGGGACCATATGCAAAATGTTCTCCTTGCAATCGCGCACGGGTTGCCATTCTGCTCAATAAGAATACCATGATAACGATTTCGACAATAATCGCGGTAATTCCAGCAACCAGACCAGAGGTTGAACGGGTGCCCAGCTCCATCCCTGCAATATTCGTTAACTGCGGGCTGCCCGGTCCGCTCAAGGCGAAGGTAAAGGCACCACCGCAAATTGCCCCCATAATATATTTCTTGGGAATGTCAGCAGCTGCGAATATCCCCAGGGCGATGGGGTAGATGGTTACAATTGCAACACCGGAGTTGATGCCGCCGTAGCATAGCACTGCCGATGCCAGAATAACTGCTAAAAAGGCCCTGGCGAAATTCTTCCTGGTATTTTGCTGATTGGTAAATATCCGGCTGCTGATAGTCTGAGAGATTGAAATCGCTGCTCCCGATTTGGCATAGATTTCCGCCAGAATCGCCCCGAATAGAAACATTGGGAAGAAGGCCGTAAAAATGCCGCCAAAACCAACATAATATTGGTTAACTAAGGTGTCAACTACAGCCATGTCATTTAAAAAGATGACGACAAGGGCGGCTAAGATGCCGCCTACAAAGACCGATACATCGAGAATTGAAAGTGTAATTAAAATAGCAAATCCTAATATAATGCTTAAATAGCCCATTGGCAGCCTCCAATACAATCGTTCATTAATCTAAATCATCGTTGTTCCGCCATTATCTGAGACGACTTGCCCGGTAGTGAAATTAGAGGCGATAAAGTAACGTACCAGAAGCTCCATTTCTTCCACATCACCAGCTCTTTGTAATGGGGTGCTCTGAAGTCTCGCTTCCCGCACTTCGGCCGGGCATTCATAATACATATCAGTCTTATGTGAACCGGGAGCAATGGCGTTGACGGTAATATTATGGGGGCCTAATTCACAAGCCAAGGCCTGGGTTAAACCGCGGACTCCGAATTTGGAAGAAGCGTAAGCGGTACATCCGGGCATCCCCCGCAGCCCGACTGCAGAGGACAGGTTAATAATCCGGCCATAATGCTGTTCAATCATTAATGGTGCAAAATAATGACACATATAAAAGGTCCCTTTTAAGTTCACATCAATGACCTGGTCATAATCCTCCGGAGCCATATCAACCAGTTTACAGTTGCGGTAGATGCCCGCGTTATTAATTAAAACGTGAAGATTCTTACCGAAAGTTTCGGTGGCAAATTGATAACATGCTGCGACGCTTTTGACATCTTCTACGTGTAATTCAAAGATCTCTACCCTGACATGGAATGATTGCTGAAGCTCCTGCTTTACTTTCTCGGCCTTTTCTTTATTTGATGAATAGGTAATAATTACATCAAATCCTTCCCTTGCTAATTCGATTGCCATGTTAACACCAAGTCCTCTGGACGCACCGGTTACGATGCCATATTTTTTGTCTGTCATAATTGTATCCTCCTATTTACTATTTTTCTTTAAAGATAACGCCAGTAATATTGTCAGCCCGCCGGATATTGCACTGCAGATGAAAGTTGCTTTGATACCGGTGCCGATATCAGCGGATGCTGATACTTTATTATAGAGTGCCTGTAAAACAGCCAAACCAACACTGCTTCCCAGGGTGATGCCCATATAGACATTAGCTGTGCCAACACCGACATCTTCAGTGCTTAAATATTCGGAGCAGGCATTATAGGGTAGAGTCATTGTTAAAATGTAGCCGAGGCCATAGATAAATGAAAGCAGGTATATAACCAGCAGGCCCTTTGATGCCACCTCTGGATAGATCCAAAGCCCATAGACTAAAGTTGTCAAACTCATTAAGATACCGCATATGACCATAATCAGTTTGTTCTTCCCGGTTTTTTGGTAGATCTTCCCGGCAATTGGTGATGCGATTAAGGAGCCGATGGATAAAATCGTAAAGGGCAGTCCTGCTACCGTTGCTGAGGTTTCGGCAACATTCTGTAAGTATAATGGCATAAAATATACCTGAGCCATGCCTGGTAGTGAAATAAAGATAGCGATTAGGAAAATTTTAATAAAATTACTGTCCTTCTTAAAAAGCTTCCAGGGCAGTAATGCACCCTCATCGGCTTTGTTTTCAGCGATTACCAGGACAATTGCAGCGATAAGTGCAACAACGAATCCTAAAATAATGCGGGGACTTGCCCAGCCTAAGGAATTTCCATAGCTGCATACGATAACCAGGGCAATTACAAAGATGGTGAAGCTAATCGTACCCAGAAGATCGAATTTAACCGGTTTATAAAAGCGGTCTTTGGTGTCTTTTGGACACATGAATAAGAACATAAAGAAGCCGGCAATTTGGAAAGCACTGATTACAAAATAGGTGGATTGCCAGCCCCAGGTATCGACTAGAAATCCCGACACCATAGGCCCGGCAACTGAAGTTAAAGATTGGAATACGCCCAGAATCCCAATCCACGTACCGCGTTTTGCCTTCTCCCAAATCTTGTTCATCGATGCAGCGATTTGACCGCAGACAATTCCGTTGCCGATTCCTGTCAATATCCGTAGTAAGACGAAGATGAGCATATTGGGGGCAAATAGGGTCAGCATATTGCACACCAAAATAATTCCCAAGCCTACCATAATCGTCTGCTTTAATCCAACCCTCGGGGTAACCCTGGCAATTACCACGGTAGCAACCGTCATTGCTACGGTCATTAGAGTCGCACCCAAAGTATATAATTCCATTGCATCCCAATCGGCGATAATGTGCGGCAGGGCAATGCTAAATGCCCGAAAGCTAAAATTACAGCCAAAGACTGAAATCAATAGAGCAATCGCGACCATAGTTCTTTTTGCGGGCGAGAGATAAATCGCAATATCCTGTTCCTGGGTTAAGGTTTCCTTTTGTCTGGTCATTTGTCTCCTCCTTTAGTTTAACCAACAAGCATCTCTTTACAGCACTCGAATCGCATGATAGCCTTGATGTACTGCGTCGATAATCTTCCCCGGCTTGACATTGTCTCCGATAGTAACGACATGAAATCCGGCTTCCTCGATTTGTTCTGCCAAGGAATGATCTGCGCGAAAGCCAACTGCAAAAACAACATTATCACAAGGGATTTTCTGCAACTTGTTGTCTTTTTCAACAATGACACCATCAGATTGAATTTCTGTTAGCTTTGCGCTGGTCCAAGTGTCTACGCCGGATTGTTTGACAAGATAGCGGAGGTTCTGGTCATTCGCGACGAAATGAGCGGCTGTCTTTAAGATATCGTCCATCATCTCGACAATTACCACGTCTTTTCCCTGGTAAGCCAACTCGGCACCGGTTTCGCAACCAACTAAGCCACCGCCGATAACCACTACCTTTTGGCCGACGCTCTCTTTTTCAAGTAACACATCCTCAGCAATTTTGACGTGAGGCAAATCTTTGCCGGGAACTGGAATCACAATCGGGCTGGCGCCGGTCGCTACCACGACTAAATCCGGTGCATTCTCCCTGACATCGGCCAGGGTGACCTCTTTGCCGTACTTAACATCAATCCTGTGCTTATATATTTCTTGAATCATATATTGGACATTTGCCTTGACATCCTTTTTGAAGCGAGGTGCACCGGCAGCCGCCATTTCACCGCCCAGATAGGTGTTTTTCTCCCAGAGCGTCACTTCGAAGCCTCTTTTAGCAGCTGTAATTGCTGTTTTCATACCACCCGGACCGCCGCCGATGACCATAATCTTGTGCTTGTGCCCAGCCGGCGTCAAAGCATATTCTTTTTCATAACCGGTGGTTGGATTGACCGCACATGATAAGATTTTACCCTTCATTGCATTGAAGTGACACTCCCCGCAACCGATACAGGGGTTGATTTCATCCATCTTATTATTTTGAACTTTATTGACCCAGTGAGGTTCTGCTAACAAACCATGACCGATTGCGACAAAGTCGACAAGTCCCTCTGAAACTGCTTTTTCGGCAATGGCAGCGTGATTGAGTTTGCCGTGAGCCATTATTTTTAGAGAGGGTACCGCCTTTCGTATTTCGGGCATTGCCGCCAGATCAAATCCTTCTGGCTGATAGACACTGCTGACCATTCGCCAGCGACAAGAATATCCACCGCGGCCGACATGCAGTAAATCAATGTTCAATGCTTCTAAGGCCTGGGCGAGTGCGATTCCTTCAGCCAATGGCCGTTCCGGGTCATCGACACTGTCAATGGTTAGTTTTACCGCAATGGGGAAATCTTCACCACACGTCTTTCGGATTTCGGCAATTATTTCTCTTAAAAATCTCGTTCGGTTCTCAAAGCTGCCGCCGTATTCATCAGTTCTTTTATTCCAGTATGCTGATGTGAACTGGTCGATTAGGTAACCGCCATAGGCATGGACTTCGACCATATCCACTCCAGCCTGCTTTGCCAGTTGAGCTGAATAGCCCATCGCCTTAACCAGGGACTTTACTCCGGCGGTGGGCATTTCCTTGCAGGTTAACTCAGGAAAGGCATAACTCGGAACCGGACTTGCGGAATAGGGAGGGGTAAAAGGGTCGATGAAGTTCATCCTGCCAATCCCCGGTGACAATTGCAGGCATAGCTTCGCCCCATACATATGCAGCTGATCGGCTAATTTGCCCAGCCGGTCGTTTTGATGAAAATCATTATGTAAGTTACATGGCCGTGGTTCAAACTCCTCGCTACAGACAGTACAACCAGTGATTATCAGGCCGGTTCCACCTTTGGCGCGCTCGACCAGGTAATCGATGTTACTCTGTGTAAACCCTCCGTCGATGTCTGCCGGCTGCCCCATAGGTGCTAGTGCAATTCGGTTTTTGATTGTTACATTGCCAATGTTACATTTTGTAAAAATATCCATTAAATTGCTCCCTTCTCTTGAAAATCTGATTTCCCTCGTGTAGTATAATAATATTGGTTTGATTTATTACATTAATCAACTAAAATAATACCGAGGTAATGTTTTTTAGTACCTGAGTACAAAATAGCACTTTGTCAATATTTTGTCAATGACAAAACTGCAATTTTTGTATTATAAAATATAAAAAATTAAAGACTCAAAATTAGGAGGTTTTCATATGGAGAATAATAAAACAGATTCAAAATCGCAGAAAACATATGAGCGTATTATGGATTGTGCGTTGATTCTATTTAAAGAAAAGGGGTATAATAACGTGACTTTACAAGAGATTTGCCGGAAAGCGGGGATTACCAAAAGTACATTTTATTATCATTACGATTCCAAGGAAACACTAATTATTAATTATACGGACCGAATTTCACGAAACTCGCAAGAAGATTTTTCACAGATATTAGCCCAGGATACCTTTATCAAACAAATCTGGGAATTGTTTGACCGCTATAATCAAAAAAATATGATATATGGTCCGGCGGTAGTCAGACAAGTCTATAGGTCAACCTTGAATTCAAAGGATAAAGCAGATTTCCCCAGGGATTTAATGTTATTTCCGACGCTGGTTACTTTAATCCAGCGGTCGCAGAGTGCTGGCGAAATCACCAATGAATCGGATGCTGAGGAATTAGCTGCATCGCTTTATTATGCCTCCCGGGGTCTTACCTTTTCCTGGGCTCTGCAAGATGGAGCTTTTTCAGTCCCGGACCGTTTTAAAGCAGTAATCAATTCTTTATTACTGCCGGTACCGGAACATCGCCTATAATTCACAATAATAAGCCTTATACTTTATGAAGATTGGCATGATTTAGGCAATCAATGGTTTTAAGTTCCTTAGATATTCATGTTTGTGGATTTTATAGATTTTTAAAAGTTTTTAAAACGTAAATACATTTATAATACTGCTGACAGATTACAACAGTCAGGCAGACTTTGCAGAGATTAAGTGCATTAGATTTAGTTGAAACAAGACTTGGAGAAGGCTCATTTGTTAAGGAGATAGAAATTGAAATTATTGTTATACAGGATGAGAACAAAACAACGATTAAGTTTATAAATCACGGCAATACAATTCCTAAGGAAAAACTTGAACGGATTTTTGAACAATTCTACCGTCTTGACACATTCCGCGGCTCTAACAATGGCGGCGCGGATCTTGGATTGGCCATTGCAAAAGATATTGTAAATCTTCACAATGGAACTATAGCGGCAAAAAGTAAAAATGAAGTTATTGAATTTGAAGTGACAATCCCGTCTCCGTAGGAAAATCGTAAGAAATTTAGGCGGGCAGTCTCAGGTCATTGAATTTCGTGAAATCATTGATTCTGAGAGCGCGCGGCTTGCGGCTAAGAGAGCAGAAAAAGAGGATATCGAAGAGCTTAGAGCATTGGTCGGCGAAATGAAAAGAGCACAGAAGAATGAAGATAATAAAGGTTATGCAAAGTCAGATTTAGCATTTCACATTAAAATCGGTGAAATGACGAAGAATCCTTTAATTATTAAGACAAATTCAATTCTCCGGGATATTCTTGAGGAATCAATGGATGATGTTATCAGGAAGATGGGATTTGAGCCGGGAATTTATATCATGAAAAGATTTTGGGTGCTATAGAAAATGGAGAAGCATCATTAGCGATGAAATTGATGCGTGAGCATATAAGCAAAAACGAATCATATTTTGAGGGAGATAAAAAATGAGATTGGAAACAGAAAGACTAATCCTGCGCCCTTGGAGTGAAGAGGATGCCCAGGATTTATATGTATATGCAAAAGACCCCCAGGTAGGGCCGATTGCAGGATGGCCGTCGCATACCAGTGTGGAAAACAGTCTTGAGATTATAAAGAATGTGCTGTCAGCAAAGGAAACCTATGCGGTTGTTTTGAAAGAGGAACAGAAAGCTGTCGGCAGCATCGGACTGATGACTGGTTCTGCCAGCAATCTTGACATATCCGATGAAGAGGGGGAAATTGGTTATTGGATTGGCGTTCCATTCTGGGGACAGGGCCTGATCCCCGAGGCAGTAGGAGAAATGCTGCGGCATGGTTTCGAAGATTTGCGCTTGGAGAAGATATGGTGCGGGTATTTTGATGGGAATATAAAATCTAAAAGGGTTCAGGAAAAATGCGGATTTGTGTATCATCATACCAATGAAAATATTCACTGGGAGCTGATGGATGATATCAGGACGGAGCATGTTACTTGTATGACGAAAGAACAATGGGTGGAAATGCAGTAAGGATGGAGAAAATCTGATATGAATGAAAGTATTTTAATCGTAGACGATGAAAAAGAAATAGCCGATTTAATTGAAGTTTATTTGAAAAATGATGGTTATACTGTATATAAGCTCTATAATGGCGTTGAAGCACTAAAATGTATTGAATCTACAAAACTTGATATGGCAATTTTGGATGTTATGCTTCCGGATATTGATGGGTTTCATATCTGCCAGAAAATTCGTGAAAAGTATTTTTTCCCAATTATTATGCTGACTGCAAAGGTTGAGGATGCGGACAAGATTATGGGGCTTACCATTGGGGCTGACGATTATATAACAAAACCGTTTAATCCATTGGAGGTTGTGGCAAGGGTAAAAACTCAGCTGCGGCGTTACATGAGATATAACGGAAATCATGAAGAAGCCACTGCCTCCATCAAGGAGTATGATCTAAAAGGTTTGATTATAAATAAGGATACGCATAAATGCACTCTGTTCGGAAAAGAACTGAAACTCACTCCGATTGAGTTCTCCATTCTTTGGTATTTATGTGAACATCAAGGCAGTGTCGTTTCTTCAGAAGAACTGTTTGAAGCAGTATGGGGCGAAAAGTATCTTGATAACAATAATACTGTTATGGCTCATATTGGACGGCTGCGTGAAAAAATGAATGAACCTGCAAAAAAACCTAAATTTATTAAAACAGTATGGGGAGTTGGATATACAATTGAAAAGTAAAATTCCAAAAGACAACGGTGATTACCGTCAGTTGCAAACAAAACTATTTGCCCGGACAATCAGCATGGTGTTCGGTTCCATTGTGGCAATTTGGCTTCTTTATATGGCTATACTGCGCGGGAATTTTGCAAATTGGATGGTTGCATTATTTCAACATGTATTTCGTATGGATTACATTAATGCTCTGAATTTATATCGGCAGACCTTTCGTAACTATATGGAAATTATTTTCTTTATTGCAATAGCAATCGTGTTCTTTTTAATATTCCATTTCTATTTAAAATGGTTTACCGGGTATTTTGGAGAAATCAACAAGGGAATTGATGCACTAATTAAAGAGAATACTGATGAAATAAGTCTGTCGCCGGAGTTGGCAGCCACAGAAAAAAAGATAAATATGATTAAACACACTCTTGAAAAACGAAAAATTGATACACAGTTAGCGGAGAAACGGAAAAACGACCTTGTTGTGTATCTTGCCCATGACTTAAAAACTCCATTGACATCAATCATAGGCTATTTAACTCTGCTGCGTGATGAAGACAAAATATCAGAAGAACTTAGGCAAAAGTATTTGGGTATTTCACTAGATAAAGCAGAACGGCTTGAGGATTTAATAAATGAGTTTTTTGAAATTACAAGATTTAATCTTTCAGATATCACACTTCAGTATAGCAAGGTAAATTTAACCCGCCTGCTTGAACAACTTGTATTTGAGTTCAAACCAATGTTATTAGATAAAAATTTGAAATGCAATCTCAGCTCAGAACATAATTTAATGATGGTATGTGATGTGGACAAAATGCAGCGTGTGTTGGATAATCTTTTGCGTAATGCCGTATTTTACAGTTTTGAAAACAGTACCATTGAAATCATTGTTACACAGGATGAGAACAAAACAACGATTAAGTTTATAAATCACGGCAATACAATTCCTAAGGAAAAACTTGAACGAATTTTTGAACAATTCTATCGTCTTGACACATCCCGCAGCTCTAACAATGGTGGTTCGGGTCTTGGATTGGCCATTGCCAAAGAGATTGTAAATCTTCACAATGGAATTATAGCGGCAAAAAGTAAAAATGAACTGATTGAATTCGATGTGACAATCCCGTCTTCGTAGGAAAAACGTAAGAATTTACGGAAAAAAATATAAGAAAATAGTTAGAACGAACGAAAAAAAGCACTCTTGAGTTTTGATACAATTTTTGTGTCAGAACAAGAGTGTTTTTTATATGTAGAAGCAAAGGAGACTAAAAATGCAAAAGAAAAGAATAGCTGTAATCTTTGGAGGTTGTTCGACTGAATACAATGTATCGTTAGAGTCGGCGTTCTCCGTTCTTATAGGTTTAAATACCCCCAAATATGATATTGTTCCGATTGGTATAACAAGACAAGGTGATTGGTATCGTTACAACGGCAATTACAACAATATCAAAAACAACACGTGGAGCATTGATTTCCGAAATCTTATTCCCATCGCAGTTTCTCAAAGCCGGGAATCAGGCGGTATTATAGAGTTTTGTAAGAAGGAAAATAAAGTAACAACGATAGATTTGGTTTTTCCTGTATTGCATGGGAAAAACGGTGAAGATGGTACGGTGCAGGGGCTATTTGAATTGGCAGGTATACCGATAGCCGGGTGTAATACATTATCGTCCGCCTTATGTATGGATAAAGATATGGCACACAGAGTCGTTCGTACCGCAGGAATTTCTGTCCCAAAATCAATCATGCTCAGTCAATCAATGAGAGCAGAATTGTTTCATTTATCAAAAGGGCAGACCTATCCCCTTTTTATAAAACCTGTCCGGGCAGGCTCATCATTTGGTATTACCAAAATATACAGGGAAGCCGAATTGCAGGCAGCGGTTGAACTTGCCTTTGAACACGATGACAGAGTCATTATTGAAGAAAATATTGATGGTTTTGAGGTCGGTTGTGCAGTCCTGGGAAAAGAGAACTTAATTGTGGGCAGAGTGGATGAAATAGAACTGACTGATGGCTTTTTTGATTACACAGAAAAGTACACATTGAAAAATTCTAAGATTTATATGCCTGCCAGAATTGATGCCATGTGTGAGAAGCGGATACGAGAAACAGCAATGGCAATTTATCAGACACTGGGGTGTTCTGGTTTTGCCAGAGTAGATATGTTTTTAACCCCATCTGGGGAAATCGTATTTAACGAGGTAAATACAATCCCTGGATTTACTTCACATAGCCGGTATCCTAATATGATGAAAGGCATTGGATTGTCCTTTGAAAAAATGTTGGACAAGCTGATAGGGTTGTACTTGTAATAATGAAGAATATCACACTATCAAAAGAAAAGGTCCATTTGGTAATTTGCTTCTTGTAAATGCGAAGTTCCCAATGCAAGTTATTAATGAAAACGAACTAATGCCCGTAACAGCGAAGTTCCCTAATGTCTTTTTGAAGCGTGAAGCCGGAAATATTCTGAAAATGATTTTTGAAAAAAGTAGATATTCGGATAAGATTATTCCTGTAAGTGGATACCGTTCGGCAAGAGAACAAATGGATATATATAAAACATCATTACGAGATAGTGGTGAGGATTTTACACGGAAATTCGTAGCACTTCCAGATCATAGTGAACATCAGACGGGGCTTGCTATAGATTTGGCTTTGAAAAAAGAGGTTATAGATTTTATTTGTCCGGAGTTTCCGTATGATGGTGTTTGTGATGAATTTCGTAGGGCCGCTCCCGGATATGGATTTATAGAGCGTTATCCAAATGGAAAAGAGCAAATAACAGGAATTGCCCACGAGCCGTGGCACTTTCGCTATGTGGGTTATCCACATTCCGAAATTATGACTGAAAACAACTTTACATTAGAGGAATACATTGAGTTTATGAAACAATTTTTGTGGGAGAACAGCCATCTGAAAATGCACAGAAATGGAAAAAACATCGAAGTATTTTATGCTGCGGCAGAAGCAACGGGAATAACAACGATTACATTGCCAGAAAAAACAGTCTATCAAGTGTCAGGAAACAATACAGATGGCTTTATAGTGACACTATGGGGGAACAAAAAATGAGAAGCAGCAAAACAAAACCTTATATCACAGAGGATGAGAGGGCCTGGATAGAAATTGATTTGAAGAACTTAAAACACAATGTAAAAACATTAAGAAACGCAATGCCCTCAAATTGTGAGTTGATGGCTGTTGTAAAAGCGGAAGCCTATGGTCACGGTATGTACCAAATAGCAGCATATATGAATCAGATTGGAGTAAAAACATTTGCAGTAGCGACTATTGATGAAGGCATCCAATTACGTCATTATGACATTTTAGGTGAAATACTGATTCTTGGACATACAAGTCCTGCACGGGCAATGGAGCTTCACAAATATGAGCTTACTCAAACATTAATAGATTACGATTATGCTCGGCTTCTGAATAAACAGAACTATAATATTAAAACTCACATTAAAGTGGATACAGGAATGCACAGACTTGGATTTGATAAAGCGGATACAGAAAAGATCACTCGCGTTTTCAAAATGAAGCATATTGAAATATGCGGTATTTACACTCATTTATGTGTTTCTGACAGCCTTGAGGAGGAAGACATTCGTTTTACTAATATGCAAATTAATGGTTTCTATGAATTGCTTGAGAAGTTGAAGGAAAAACACATAGAACTGCCTAAAACACATATTCAGAGCAGTTATGGGCTTTTGAATTATCCGGAGCTGAAATGTGATTATGTGAGGGCAGGTGTTTTGCTGTATGGTGTGTTAAGTTCTCCTAATGATAAAACAAAGCTGCATCTTGATTTGCGGCCTGTGCTTTCCCTGAAATCAAGAGTGGTTTTACTAAGAGTAATTCACAAAGGTGAAAGTGTTGGCTATGGCAGAGCCTTTATTGCTCACAGGGATAGTTTAATCGCCATATTTCCGATTGGATATGCAGATGGTTTTCCAAGAAACTTATCCTGTCAAAAGAGCTATGTACTCATCAATGGGCATCATGCACCTGTCGTGGGAAAAATTTGCATGGACCAGCTTGCAGTTGATGTTACAAATATCCCCGATATTACAATCGGTACGGCAGCAACATTAATTGGCAAAGATGAAAATGCAGAAATCACCGCACCGGTTGTTGCTGATAATTCTGAAAGTATAACAAATGAACTCTTGTGCCGGCTGGGGCGGAGAGTGAAGATTATTACAACAGATTTGGATGGAGTATATTAATTATACGGCCAAAAAACAATGTGGGAAATGACTGATAATAGATTAAAAATATAGACAAAAACGGAAGAAGAATTTTGTCTAGGATTAACAAAATACACCGCTGGAATAAAAAGGGGATTGACGAGGACGCTTCGTTGGTGTTAATATGTTCTCAAGGAGGAAAACCTTTTCCTATGGTTTCCCTTAAAATAGAATAAGGAGGCTTATATGGCGATTACGATAGCGGATATCGCAAGGGAGGCGGGAGTATCTATTTCCACTGTTTCCAGAGTCATGAATAATACAAAGCCGGTAAGCCCTGAATTAAGAGAACGGGTATACGAGATTATTGAAAAGAACAATTTTAAACCTAATGCGTTGGCCCAGGGGTTGATTACAAAGAAGACTAATATAGTCGGGGTAGTAATACCAGATATCTCGAATCCGGTATTTGGGGCTTTGACAAAAGGGATTAACAGTGTCTGTACGAAAAAAGGATATACAATTATGGTATGTGAATCCGGCGGTGAACAGGAGCAGGAAATGAAGCTTTTGGATGTACTGGAGGACAAGCAGACAGATGGTGTTTTGTTTGCAGGCGTTGACATAAACCAGGTACTTGTTGATGCGATGCTTAAGAAACAGTATCCGGTTGTATTAGTCACTCAAGAGTCAGCAGTAGAAGAGAATGTGATAGATACTGTGACACATGATAATGTTCGGGCTGTGTATGATGCAACAAAGTTTCTGCTGGATAATGGACATGAAAGAATCGCCTATCTGGGCGGGCCGAAACATGACTTTTCTTCAGGAAAGAAGCGCTTGAAAGGGTACCGTATGGCACTGGAAGAAGCCGGGATTACAGTTCCTGATTCCTATATTGAGCAGGGAGAATTTTCTTTCCAGTCCGGTTATGAAGGAATGAAACGGTTATACGAGGAAAATAGTATTCTTCCGACTGCTGTAGTGGCAGGAAGTGATTTGATTGCCATTGGCGGTATTCAGTTTTTAAATAGTGTAGGTGTGAGCGTTCCTGATGAGATATCCATTATCGGATTTGATGATTTGGATTTTGCTACATGTTTAAGGCCGGAGCTTTCTACTGTCAGAATTCCTTATTTTGCTGAAGGTGAGAAAGCTGCAAAAGAATTGATTAAGTTCATGACAGGAAGCAAGGAAAAAGCAGCGACACACTATGTACCCCATAAGATTATCCGAAGGGGCACGACCAGAGCAAAAAGTAAATAGGCAGAAGGCTTTTCGAAGCAGTTATATAGGAGCTGATATAAATCAGCTCTTTCAAAAACCAACACGGGAAAAAGTTTTCCTAACGAAATAAACGAAGAACTCACGTATTATATTTTATGAATTGGAAAATATATACATTTTAAAGAGGGTATTCGTTATTTTTAATAATATACGGGAAAACGATTTCCTAAATTACAACGTGCTTTCACCCGTAAGGGGAATGCGATAAATTATACATCCTAAAGGAGGAAAAGTAGTATGAAGAAAAGAATGAAACAAGTCATTGCAGGCACTATGGCAGCATTGATGATGGCATCTTTGGCAGGATGCGCCGGGAAAAGCCAGTCTTCCGGCGGTTCAGATTCATCAGATGAGAAGATTACCTTGAAATTTTCGTTTGATCAGGGTGTTGGAGAGCCTACACAGAAAATCGTAGACAACTTTAACAAGAGTCAGGATAAGATTACAGTTGAAACTGTTCTCCTTCCTCAGGATGCAAATCAGGTTCATGATGATTTTGTGAATAAATTGGCATCCGAAGATACCAGTGTTGATATTATGGGACTGGACGTTGTATATATTGCGGAGTTTGCGTCTGCAGGCTGGCTGATGGATTTGAGCGATGCACTTGATTCTTCCATTACAGATACAATGCTGGAAGGAACAGTGGCAGGAGCTACTTATGATGGGAAATTAGTGGCAGCACCATGGTTCACCAATTCAAGTGTGCTGTTCTACCGCCAGGATGTGTTAGACCAGCTGGGAGCGGAAGTTCCTGATACTTATGAAGGATGGATGGAACTTGCGGACAAGGCTGTAGGCGTAAATGGCGTGGAATATGGTGCAGACTTCCAGGCCGCCCAGTCTGAGGCTTTAGTATGTAACTGGGTAGAATATATATGGAATAATGGCGGAGAGATTCTGGATAAAGACGGGGCCCCGGTCATTAATACAGATAACAATGTAGAAGCAACAAATATTATGAAAACATTTGTTGATAAATATGCGCCTTCAGGCGTAACGACTTATACGGAAACAGAGAGCGAGCAGGTATTTAAAGAAGGCAAATGCTTATTTATCCGTGACTGGTCAGGCTTCTGGTCAAGCGGACAGGACGAAGGTTCTAAAGTAACAGGACTGATTGGTGCGACAACACTGCCGATCGGACCAAAGGGTGAGGAGCCACACTCTTGCCTGGGCGGACTTGATCTGGTTGTAAATAATGCAATCAGTGATACACAGAAGGAAGCGGCAGTGGAGTTCATTAAGTACATGGTAAGTGCTGATACGCAGAAAGAAATGACCTTGATTTCTTCACAGCCGCCTGTTGTAAAGTCTGTATATACGGATGCGGAAATTCTGGAAGAAATTCCATTCTATGAAAACTTTTACGGTGTAATCCAGGGCGGAAAATCCAGACCTCAGTCACCACAGTATGCAAAGGTTTCAGATGCAATCCAAAGAAACATCCATCAGGCATTGACAGGTGAAATGGAAGTGCAGGAGGCACTTGATAAATTGCAGACGGAAGTAGAAGAATTAAGCAAGTAATGTAGGCCGAAAGATGTTGTAAAATAGTAACTGTTCTGAACAGATACATAAAATGCAAATATCTTGAAGAAGGGCACTGGATTTTAGGATTGCATTATTCACAATCCTAAAATCCAGTGTATGCCTTGTAAGGGAGAACAATTTTGCAATATCTCTTTTTTAAGAAGTAAGGAGGCAATCATGACAGGTAAAAAGAAAAGAAATGGCTCTCTCGAAAAGACAGAAAGCAGAGATGCATGGATTATGATGGTGCCTGCCATCACAGTATTGCTGATAGTTGCAGTGTACCCGATCCTCAGGACGTTTTGGCTGAGCCTTCATGAGATGGTCCTGACAGACCCCGGGACTGGTTATCCATTTATAGGACTTGAAAATTATGTGAAAATATTCAGTGATAAAAGAGCATTAACATCTATTATATTTACTTTGAAATTTACAATTACCACCGTATCTCTGGAACTTTTGATTGGATTTACGGCGGCATTGATTATGAATAAAGCGTTCAGGGGAAAAGGTCTTGTGAGGGCGGCAATTCTAATTCCATGGGCAATTCCTACATCTGTATCTGCTTTGATGTGGAAATTTATTTATAACGACCAGTATGGACTGTTCAATGATATTTTATATAAATTTGGAATCATCGACAGTTATAAGGCATGGCTGAGTACTGCCGACGGGTCGTTTATGGCACTGGTTATCACTGATGTATGGAAGACAGCTCCTTACATGGCACTGCTGATATTGGCAGGACTTCAAATGGTATCAGAAGATTTATATGAAGCTGCAAAAATTGACGGGGCAAATGTGTTCCAGAGGTTCTGTTATGTGACACTTCCAAGTGTTAAGAGTACTGTGCTGGTGGCACTTCTTTTCCGTACATTGGATGCATTCCGTGTATTTGATTTGGTTGCAGTCATGACAGGAGGCGCAAATGGAACAGAAAGTGTATCAATTTATGCATACAATAATCTGATGAAATTTTTAGACTTTGGGTATGGCTCGGCTATGGCGGTGCTGATATTCATTATTGTGTTCATCATCAGTCTCTTGTATATGAGAGTGTTGGGTGATCAGATTACGGATATGTAAGAAAGAGAGGCGAAAGATGAGTAAAAAAACATCACATATCATCAGACAGGTATTGTTCTATGCTTTTGTTATTCTCTTTGTAGGCTTGATTGTCCTGCCCTTTATATGGCAGTTTCTCACATCAATCAAACCCATGTCGGAAATATCTGCAATTCCGGCAAAATGGATTCCAAGCGAGATTAATATCCAGTTTTACTTCAATGTATTTGAAAAGCATCCATTTGCAAGATACTTATTAAATAGTTTTATTGTGGCAGTCACCACCACAATCCTGAGCATCCTCATCGGGGCATCTGCAGCATATGCACTGGCACGTCTGAGGTTTAAAGGAAAGAAGATTATGCTTATGGCAATTTTAAGTATTTCTATGTTTCCTACTATTGCGACTTTGAGTCCAATCTATTTACTGTTAAAGCAGTTTCGCTTATTAAACACTTATGCGGGTCTTGTGATTCCTTATATCACCTTTGCCCTTCCATTATCTATCTGGCTGCTGACGAATTTCTTTTCACAGCTTCCCAAGGGATTTGAAGAAGCAGCAGCCATTGATGGATGTTCCAGAGCTGGTATATTTTTTAAGATTATGCTCCCGCTGATTAAACCGGCAATCTTTTCTGTTGCATTGATTGTATTTATTAATGCATGGAATGAGTACATTTATGCGCTTACCTTCATGACCAATGACCTTATGCGTACGGTTCCCGTTGGAATCGCAATGTTCCCCAGTAATTATGAGATGCCTTGGGGAGATATGGCAGCAGGTTCTGTCATTGTGACAGTACCGTTGATTATTATGGTACTGATTTTCCAGAAGAAAATCATTGCCGGGCTGACTGCCGGTGGAGTGAAAGAATAAAGGTTCACTTGATGAACGAGAGAAGGAGAAAAAAAATGAAACAAATTAAAATAAATGAAACCTGTATGATATCACAGGTAGCGGCAGGCTGTATGCGTGCGGCAGATTCCGGGATGGAGGGAGATGTATTTCTGAAATTCACAGAAGAATGTATTGACATGGGGGTAACTACATTTGACCATGCTCCAGTCTATGGCGGATATACCTGTGAGAAATTGTTTGGAGACGGAGTAATCCGTAAGAATCCTGCACTGAGGAATAAAATGCAGCTTGTAACTAAAACCGGGATTGTTCTTCCGGGTAAAAATGGAAATAAGACTATTTATTATGACTCTTCTAAAGAAGAAATTAAGAGAGAAATGGAAGCCTCCCTGCAGAATCTCGGAACAGATTATGTAGACCTGCTTCTTGTGCACCGTCCTGACCCACTGGCAAACCCGGAAGAAACGGCAGATGCGCTGGATACTCTTGTAAAAGAAGGAAAAGTCCTGAATATCGGGGTGTCAAATTTTATGCCGTCTCAGATTGAGATGCTTCAAAGTTATCTGAAAAACCCTATTGTGATAAATCAGATGGAGCTGTCTGTAAAAACAACGGAGAATTTTTTTAATGGTGTGACCGACGATGCATTTACAAGAAGAATGCCTTTAATGGCATGGTCTCCTCTTGGCGGCGGAAGTGTATTTGCGGGAGAAGAACAGCAGTCCGTACGTTTACGCAGCACACTCCAGGAAATTGCAGATGCGCACCATACGTCCATGGACGTTATCATGTACGCATGGCTGTTTGTACACCCGGTTCGCATTGCAGCCATTACGGGAACTATGAACACCGCCAGAGTGAAGTCAGCAGCAGAAGCCTTGGATATACAGCTTAGTTATGATGAATGGTATCTGATATTGGAAGCATCCAGAGGCTATAACGTACCATAGGAGGAGTAAAATGGGGAAAATTCGATTTGGAGTCATCGGTTCCGGCTGGAGAGCAGAATTCTATATCCGTATTGCGAAGGCGCTGCCGGAACAGTTTGAACTCATTGGGGTATTAATAAGAGATAAGGAAAAGGGAGAACAGTTTAGGAAAATACATCAGGTTCCTGTTGTACAGACAGTAGAGGAACTGGAAAAAGGGAATCCCGACTATGTTGTGTTAGCCATAAAGAGGGGAATTATCTCAGGTTATCTTACAACGCTGTTTGAGAAACAGATTCCGGTACTTTGTGAGACTCCTCCGGGAGAGGACCTTGAAGCCTTAAAGAGTGTATGGGAAAATTGCCAAAAATATAATGGGAAGGTTCAGATAGCGGAACAATATTTTGTACAGCCGTTGTATGCAGCATGGGACAAAGTGATTCGTTCCGGGAAACTGGGCGAGATACAAAATATTAATATCTCTGCCCTTCATGGATACCATGGGGCAAGTATCATCCGGCAGTATCTGAACGCGGGCTTTGAGAATGTAAAAATTTACGGCAAGCGCTTCTGGTTTGATGTGACGGAGACTTATGGCAGAGAAGGAATGGACTTTAACGGGGAAGTGTTCAAATGTTCACGTGATCGTCTGACCATGGAATTTGAAAATGGAAAGATTGCATATTTTGATTTTTCCGACCCGGCTCAATATCATTCCTTTATCCGTACAAGGCAGTTGACAGTTCAGGGCGTGAGAGGAGAAATTGATGATCTGACAGTCCGCTACCTCACGGAGGAAAATGTACCTGTGACACAAAATTTAAACCGCATTGATTTGGGTGTTTACAATAATCAGGACTGGTCTCACTATGGAATTATGCTTGGAGAAGAATTCTTATATAAAAATCCATTTGGAAATGCAAGGCTCAATGACGATGAAATCGCAGTTGCAACCTGTATGAAGAAGATGGATGAATATTTAAAGACAGGAACAGAGTTTTACAGTCTGAGAGATGCATTGCAAGATATGTATATTTGCCTGGTTATGGACGAGGCGCTGGCACATCCGAACCAGGAGATTACAACGGCAGCACAGTGTTGGACATAAAGGAGGAATACATGAAAAATCAGATTATGTTGATTACTTATGGGGACAGCCTGGGTAAAAATTTCAATGAAATGGAGGCGGTCCTTGAAAAACATTATCAGGGAGCCGTAGGAAGTATTCATATCCTGCCGTTTTTTCCTTCCTCAGCAGACCGCGGATTTGCACCTACGCAGTACGACAAAGCAGACGAAAAGTTCGGAAGCTTTGAAGATTTGAAGCGGATTGGGGAAAAGTATGAGCTGATGTATGATTTTATGGTAAATCATATCTCGGCACATTCCCCCTATTATCTGGATTTTAAAGAGAAAAAGGATGCATCGGCATACAAAGATATGTTTATCCGTTATAGCGAATTCTGGGAAAATGGTGAGCCGACAGAGAAGCAGGTGGATAAGATTTATAAGAGAAAGCCCAAGGCTCCCTATGTTGATCTTACATTTGCAGATGGAACAACAGAAAAAATCTGGTGTACCTTTAGTGAAGAACAAATTGATTTGGATGTAACCAGCCCGTCGGTAAAAAAATTTATAAAGGATACAATCGAGTTTATGTGCAGCCACGGGGCATCCATTATCCGGTTGGATGCGTTTGCATATGCGGTGAAGAAAGCGGATACAAGCTGCTTTTTCGTAGAGCCTGAAATGTGGGATTTGCTGTATGATATTGAAAAAACAGCAAAAAAATATGGAGCAGAGATTCTGCCGGAAATTCATGAGCATTATTCAATTCAGATGAAGATTGCGGAGAAAGAATTTTGGGTTTATGATTTTGCACTGCCCATGCTGGTGCTTCATGCACTATATACCCATAGAGGAGAGCCTCTGAAACACTGGCTGGATATTTGCCCCCGGAAGCAAATGACAACGCTGGATACCCATGATGGGATTGGCGTGGTAGATGTAGTTGATTTGTTATCCCCGGAAGAAATTGAAGAAACAAAAGAATTGCTTTATTCCAAAGGTGCAAATGTAAAGAAAAAATACAGCAGCGAGGAATACAACAATTTGGATATTTATCAGATTAACTGCAGTTTTTACTCTGCCCTGGGAAATGATGATGATGCTTATTTACTGGCCCGGGCAATCCAGTTTTTTGCACCGGGAATCCCCCAAGTCTATTATGTAGGGATGTTGGCCGGGGAGAATGATCTTAAACTTTTGGAACAAACCAAAGAAGGACGGAATATTAACCGGCATTATTATACATTGCAGGAGATTGATGAGAACTTCCAGCGTCCTGTTGTGAGAAAACTGAGAGATTTGATGAAATTCCGTAATGAATGCCCTGCATTTGACGGGGATTGCCTGTGTGAGAGCAATGGCAGCCAGTTACGTATTATACGGGACAATGGAACAGTCCGGGCAGTGCTGGAGGCAGACCTGGCAACTTATAAGTTTCAAATACGAGTAGGATAAAGTAGGATAAAAAATGATACAGAAAGCAATGCCAATAAGTTATTTTTTAAGCTTAACTTATTGGCATTGCTTATTATATGTCTGATATTTTAAAGTCTGATACTTCTGAAATAATTTGTTATTCGTAAACTGCCTGATATAGTTTTTCTATTGCGGTGGGTATATCATGAATATGAATGCTGCTGAACCCTAATAAAATTTGATTTGGAGTACAATCTTTTTTATTTTTCCAGTAAATATCGGTAGGATATACTTGAACATCATAATCAAGTGCTCTTTTTATAATCTCATGCTGACTATATTGGCTATGGATACTAAGCAGTAAATGTAAACCGGCGCTGCTGCCTTGTATGGCTGCTTTTTTGCCAAATACTTTTTTGATACAACTACATATTAAGTCATATTTCTTTTTATAATGTGTTTTTAACATATTAATATGTCTTTCGTAACTGCCGTTCTCAAAAAATTCAGCCAATGCAATTTGCAGATATTTAGGAACGGTACAGTTTATGAGCTTAAAAGTCTCATTGTAGTTTTTTAATACAGGCTCAGGCAATACCACATATGCTATCCTTAAATCGGGTGATAAGGACTTGGAAAAGGTTCCTAAATATATGGTTCTTTCACTATGATCTAATGATTGCAAAGAGGGGACAGGCAGCATATGATATCTAAGCTCACTGTCATAATCATCCTCTATGATATAGCTGTTATGTTTACTTGCCCAGTTTAGAATTTCTAAACGTTTTGAAATTGAACACACACATCCTGTAGGAAATTGATGTGAGGGAGTTACATATAGTAAGGTATTTTCTAATCTGGATATGTCATCTGTGAAGATACCGTCATCTTGGAGATGCACAGTATTTATATCATATTTATTCATTTCAAATATGGCCCTAGTGCCATCATAGCCTGGTTCTTCCAGGGACACGGAATATTGCTCTTTAGGAAGCAATTCTGTTAAGAGCTGCAGAGAATGCTGGTGTCCGCTTGTAATCAGGATTTGTTTTGGTGTGCACCGGACGCCCCTTGTCTGATATAAATAAGTTGAAATAGATGTCCTCAATCTAAATTCTCCTTGTTTATCTGTATAGGATAAATAAGTCTGGTCTGCAATTTTGTCAAATGAAGAAATGATGCATTTACGCCATGAGTTTGTTGGGAAGATATTGGCATCTATATTTCCATATTGAAAATCATATTTACATATTCCCCGGTCATTATTATCCTGAACAAGGGAAAACGATGGATTCTCTAAACTTGTATTATTAATCAAATCAAGTTTCAGTAAAGAATTTACATAAAAGCCAGAGCCCTTAACGGCGTGAAGATAACCTTCAAGCTCAAGCTGGTAATAAGCTGCTGTTACAGTGTTCCTGCTGACTCCCAACTCATCAGCCAATGTACGGGTAGCGGGAAGTCTGCTGTCTGGAGCTATCATACCAGTTGTTATGTCATTTTTTATCTGCAAATACAATTGTTCATATAATGCATGATGGGACGTTCGGTTAAGATTTATCATGTAATCCTCCTGAGAAAATTGGAACTGTTAAATATGTGAAAATTGGTAGTTATAATAAGTCCAATTTTATTATACAATATGGCCACAATGATGTAAACAATGGTTGTCCGCAGCATTATTTAGCATGGATAATTAAAAATGATGAGAGAATTGCAGGCAGGTGACAGGTATGATTGATGAAAATTTTATATTATCGGCAAGTCAGGTGGAACAATATTTACAACGGTTAGGGCTTGATTATAAGCGGGATAAAAATAGGCTTATACCATCAGAAGAAAATTTAAAATATTTGCACACGATACATATTTCAAAAATTCCTTATGAAAACCTTTCGATATTACTGGATGAGCCAATTTCGTTAAATGGGAAGGATTTATTTATGAAAATCATATCAAATCATAGAGGGGGATATTGCTTTGAGGTAAATGGTTTATATACATTTCTACTGAAAACATTGGGATATAAAGTGACTGTATATAATGTCAGATTTATTTCTGAAAACAAAGGAATTCAGATGAGAAGGCATAGAATAATGAAGGTTGAAATTGATGGTATATCATACATAACAGATGTAAGTTTCCGAAATGAATATCCTAGAACTGCATTGAGATTTATTTGCGGTAAAGTGCAGACAGATGGAATTTCAGAATATAAGTTTACACAGGATGAATATTACGGATACATCATGTGGCAGAAAGGAACTGGAAAAGAATGGTCCAAAATCTTTGGGTTTGATGAAAGCCCCCAATCAGAGATTGATTTTGTTCTGCCCAATTATTATTGTGAGACTCATCCTGATTCACCGTTTATTGGTGCTCCCCATATGTCGATATGCCCTATTAACCAGCATATTACGATAGCCGGCCGGGAGTTTACCATATCTGAAAAGGACAAGATATTAGTCAAAAGAAGCATGGAAACAAATGAAGAGTTTATTTTATTATGTAAAACATATTTTGGTATTGAAATTCGTGAGGAAAAGGCAGATGTAATTATGCGGAAAATTATGCATAAATCTTGAACATGCAAAACTCTGCTCAGGCTATTATTAAAAAACAGGAGGTCAAATGATGCAATATAGAATGAAAACACATATGCTGGACAAAGAGGAGATTGACAAACTTCTAAACGAAATACAAACAGGCTGCCTGGCAACT
Source organism: Ruminococcus sp. (assembly GCA_013911065.1). Lineage (GTDB taxonomy): Bacteria > Bacillota > Clostridia > Lachnospirales > Lachnospiraceae > Muricomes. The sequence goes on from JACERV010000014.1 coordinate 31,781, forward strand.
ATAAACTGCGACGGTACACCTTATGTCATTCCCGTACATTTTGTTTACCTGGACCACGCTATTTATATACATGGCCTGCCTAAAGGTAAAAAAATAGAAAACATGAAAGCAAATCCCAGTGTGAGCATGACTGTATATAATATGGATGGGCTGTTACTCGATGCCAAACATAATCCATGCGATACAAATACGAAGTATCAAAGCGTAATTATTGATGGGAAGGCTGTTTTATTAGAAGACTATAAAGGGAAAGCCAATGCATTAGGTAAAATTGTGGAAAAATATACGCCCCATCTGGCTGATAAGACACTACCTGAAAATATGGTCAGGGGCACTGCGGTTATAAAAATTGCAGTTAACGAAATTACAGGAAAATATTATATGTAAAATAAATCCTGGAAGGAGATTACACTTCCGCCAGAATTCATCCGCCCGCTTCATTGAGCATTCGGGGCAATGCTTTGGATGGAGGATAAGAGGGAGATATTGCTTGACTAAGGCCGCCGCTGTAACTTATAATTAACTCGTAAAAAAATGTCAGACTGATGAGGGATATTATGGAACACAGTGGATTGGCAGACAATAAAAAACTACTTTATTCTAGATTAGCAGACAAGATATATCAATATATACAGGATGAAAATCTTCAGCCTGGTGACAAAATTCCTGGGGAAAGAATACTGGCAGCCCAGTGGAAGGTCAGCCGCCCCACACTGCGGGAGGCTATCCGGGAGATGGAGAACCAGGGCGTGATTCGTGTGGAAGTGGGCAAGGGTACATTCGTTACAGATTATGTGAAAGGAAGGCAATTCAGCATACAGCTTGCTGTAAAGAACTTTCTGGAACTGTTTGAAATAAAGACTGTTCTGGAACGTTACAGCCTGGAAAAGGTGATTCCCAGCATATCAGAGGAGCGGCTTGACAAATTAGAGAAGATGGCGGTTGAGATGAACGCCATAGCTGCGGAAGGGACTATGCCAAAGGAGATGGACCATAAGTTTCACAGATATATTCTGGAGTGTTATGGAAATCATGAGATGACCAATATGGTCTGCAATATGATTGACATGTATGAGACCTTTGATGATGAGTTGTATGGATACTTTGAAGATAAGGATTTTGATTACAATGAAATATTGCTCCAAACCTTTCCCTATCATCTGGAAATGGTACAGATGATGAGAGCGCGGAATGTGCCGGAGGCTCTGAAACGGTACAATCAGATTATAGAACTGGATTTGCAGATATATAAGCAAATTGAATAAAGTAGAACTCAGAACTGGCCCGGGGATTCCCGGGCCGGTTTTGAGTTATAGGAAGCTTCCCGATAACTTAAAACTGACGGGATGTGCACATCCTATTTTTCACATACGATAATCTGCTGAAGTGTAAAATCAGGAAGTGAAATAACAGTTTTGCCATTTTCTGTATGAAGCTCAAGTGCTTTTGGTTCCGGATACACCAATCCGGCATGTTTTACAGGTGTATGAATCTCCAGAGTCCCTCCGCTTACGGGAAATGCATTTCCGTGGAAGCGTTTAGGAACCATGGAAATCTGATGGATGATATAGGTGCTGTCAGTTTGAAAATAAGCGGTCCTTATCACTTCTGGAAGTTCTGTTATATTCCGAAGTGCTGGAGAAAGTTTTTCCATGGCAATGAGGTCTGCAAACAGCTCGTGAGGATATTGGAAGCTTTCAAGGGATGCCATAGTAAAGAAGTCAAAGGCCATGTAGTAGGCATTTCCCTTTCCGCAGTTTTGGCGCAGCAGGGCCGGATAGCCGGAATCTGTTCCCGGAGGGGGACTCCACCAGTTTACCCAGTGCTGGTCATCACATTTTACGCTGGGCAGAATAAAGGTGAGCAGTACTTCTGCCGATGTGTCCCCGGTGGTTTCTATAAAGTGCTCACTGACAGGCGGGGTGGTATAGGATAAAAGCCCTGTAAATTTGTCTGGTTTCAGGGGCTTCAGATAGGCTGACCAGTGGTTTGCGGCATATTCAGTGTGGATTTTGGCTTCCTTTGTGCCAACCAGTTCTGCAATGGAGGAGGACGCCCGCTTTGTGGAATCCGCGTTCCAGAGACCGCTTTGTCCCGAGCTGATAAGCAGACCGCCCCCCTGTACATACTCCTTCAAAAGTGCTGCAGTGTCTTCTTCTATGACAAAGACCTCAGGGAGAAGAAGTACATCAAACTGAGCCAGAAGTTCTGTATTTAATGTCCGTTCAGGAAGAACCATGAATGGAAGCTTTGCATGTTCGCATAGCTGCATTGCTCCCAATACTGCATTCTGGTGGGGATTGTGGAGCTTCATTCTGAGAATCGAATCCGGGTTAAAGAAAGGCAGGTTGACAGTCATGGATAAATCACTCTGTAAAATACCTGCACATTTTACCGGAGTGCGTCCTTCCAGGTATGGCTCCATTTTCTGAATCTCTGCGAAAGCTGTTCCGAGACGGCGTGCTTCTTCAAAATCCAGAGTGCCGTCAACATGCTGGGAGCCACTGTACATTCCTACACGGCATCCTTGTGCGGCAATAGAAGATAAGTCACAAATATACTCATTTACAGAATCATAATTATAAACCTGTGAGGCTTCTCCGGGCACCAGGATAGGATATCTTCCGATTGCCGTATCCCGGGCATAGGCGGAGGAGAACCAGTTATCTTTGAGCAGAGGTTCGGAGAACTGATAATCCAGCATATCCCGGATTTTCTGAGGATAGTGGCAGGAGAAATTCATGGTAACGGCAAGGTCAGGGGAGATCGCCTTAACCCTGCTCTTCAGCTCTTCAAGAAAGTCTGCAGCATTGTTGTTTAAGAACTGGACGATGTCTGCTCTGTGTGTCAATATTTCGTCCGAAGATTCCGGGAGAGGATAGTGGTAATGCCGGGCAAACTTACTTTTGCAATTCCCGCAGTAACAAAGTGAGGCACCGAGGATATCCAGGAACAGTGAATCAGGGGAGTAGTTGCGTACAATTTCCTCTAACTGCAGGAGGCAATATTCCCGGTAACCGGTCTGATAGCAGCAGAGGCTCCATTTTGCAAACTCATCATCCCGGATCAGGCCGGTACCGTCCGGACGCAGTACACGCCACTGGGGAAATCTTCTGGCGGCCCCTTCATCATATTCAATACAGTAATATGCTATAAATTCAATGTCTTTTTTCTTTAAGAGAGCGCTGATTTCCCCAATCCAGTCCTTTTTCACGCCCTGATGCATTTGTGCACCGGGTATATTGCTGGGATAGTAAGTAACACCCCAGTGGTCTTTGCAGTATACCATGAGAGAATCTATATTGGCTGTTTCGAAAAATTCCTCATATTCTTTAATATCTAGGCGATTCAGCAAAATATCAGGGGGCTGCGGAGAATGATGGTCAATCAAGTAGCAGCGCTTAGTTGAAGTATATTTTTTACTCATCTTTAATAAGGCGATATACATGATGTATATTGCCTGACTCCTTTCTGATTATGTGAATTATAATTCAATGGATATAAGTGCAGAAAGAATGGAAAACAGATAAGGGAAAAGTCGATATAACATAAGGATATTAAAAGTAAGTCTAATTGTCAAGAGATAGATAAAGGATAAATTATAAAAAGTATACAAAACAAAAAACAAAAAACTATGAAAAACTTACAAAAGTAACAAATATATTGACAAAATAAAAGTGCAATGCTAATATTATTGCATAAGTGGTCAGACCGGAAATACCTCATACTTATGACCGGGAAGGGAACCAATTAAGGGAAAAGGATATTACTCATATTCGGATTATCAGACATTATAATCTGAAAAGAAAGGAAAGGGAAAGGAATTTTATGAAAAAAAGGTTTTTAGCAGCATTGCTAGCGGCTACTATGGCAGGCTGTCTGCTTGCAGGATGTGGTTCGCCGAAGGATAGTTCATCCGATGATTCCAAAGAAGGAAGCAGCCAAGAAGTGACGTTACGTTTTATTGATGTCAGCCCAAGCCCTGAACGTCAGAAATACTATGAAGGTGTTTTTGAAAAATTTGAGGAAGAGACGGGAGTTACTGTTAATTATGAAAGTGTTCCATGGGATGATGCGGCAGATAAACTGACTGTACTTGGTGCTTCAGGACAGCTGCCGGATGTTATCACGACTCACCCTCTCTGGCTGGGACAGTTCACAGAGGCAGACTGGATTCTTCCTATCGATGAGTATGTGGAGGAGCATGGAGATGAATTCGTTGAAGCAGTTAAAAAGATTAACTGGGCACAGGAAAAAGAGAGATACGGACATGTATATTCTATTCCGGACGGATTCATGGTAAAGGGTATTTTCTATAGGAAAGACTGGGTAGAAGAAATCGGATACAAGATTCCAACCGGGAAAGACTGGACATATGACGCTTACTTTGACCTGATTAAAGCGCTTACAGATAAGGATAAGAAGCAGTACGGAAATTCCTTCCGCGGCGCCCGGGGAGCATTTGACCCGCTGATTACATATTTGCAGACCTATTCAGGCGGTTATGTCTATGATGAAGAGGGTAACTTTATATTGAATACACCGGAATGTGTGGAAGCACTGGAAAAATGGTGTGAGATTTACAAAGATGGCTATGTGCCGCAGGATTCTGTAAACTGGGGATTTGTGGAGATGGTTGATAACTTTACAGGCGGCCTCACTGGAACAATTTCCAATGATTCAGAAGTTGCAAAGGCATGTGAGGAGAAGATGGACCCATCCCAGTGGGGAGTACTGCCTATGCCGGTATCCACTATAGATGGAAAAATGATGAATACCGCAGGAAGCCCATATTCCTATACTATTTCCAAAGCTTCTGAACATCCGGAAGAGGCACTTGCATTGATTGATTTTCTTGTAAGACCGGACAATAATATTGAGTACTGCAAGATGGGCGGACTGATTCCAATTAAGAATGATGTAGGAGACGATGCAATCTACGGTGAAGATGGACCATATGCAGTATTTCAGGCTGAACTCAATGATCCGAACTTTACGGTTCCGCCAATGTACGGACCCTTCAATTACACAGATTTGCATCAGGATATGTTCCACACAGAGCTTCAAAAGTATCTGCTTGGGCAGCAGTCTGCCGAGGATGTGCTGAATCATATCGGAACTGAGCTTACAACCAGAATGAAGCAGTACCTGGCAGATAACGAGGGTGCTGAGATTGAGACTCCTAAGACAATGCAATAGTTCCCGCGGCAGTATGGCGGGGCAGTAAAATATAATTTGGTGCAATAAAATTTCAAGGGGGAATTAATGTTGAAACTGTCAGACATTAATCCCCCTTACTTTACAACTACAGGAAAAGGAGGACGATACCTGAATGAAGAAGAAAATAGAACCATGGCTGTTTTTATTTCCAGTTCTTTTGATTTTACTTTTATTATTTGGTTATCCGCTTATCAACAGTGTCATCATGGCATTTCAGAATTATAAGCTGACAGCACCCAATGACATTTATTTCAATGGGATTGAAAACTTTAAAAAACTGGCCGGAGACCCGGACAGTCTCATGATATTAAAGAATTCATTTATTTATGTATTTGTATCTGTAATCGGGCAGTTCCTGCTGGGGCTGATTCTGGCTCTTGCACTGAAAAAGAGGTTTAGGGGAAGAGGGCTTTACCAGTCTGTGGTATTTCTTCCCTGGGCATTTTCTGGTTTCGTAGTAGGTCTGATTTTCCGCTGGTCCTTTAATGGAGAGTACGGTGTGGTGAACAATCTTCTTGCAATGCTTGGACTGACCGATACAAACATTGCGTGGCTTGGAACCCCGGGTTTTTCATTAGCGGTAGTTATCATTGCCATGATATGGATGGGGATTCCATTTTTTGCAATTATGATTTTGGCGGCCCTGCAGTCTATTCCATCGGATGTATATGAAGCTGCGGATGTGGACGGCTGTGGAACTATGCGCCAATTCTTCCAGATAACTCTTCCTTATATCAAACCTACGTTAATTACCACTACCCTGCTGAGAACCATATGGATTTTCAATTCCCTGGATTTGGTGGTTATTATCACAGATGGAGGACCCGCGAATACATCTCAGACGCTGCCGGCGTACATGTATTCCAAGGCATTCGGTTCTTATGACTTTGGCTTTGCGGCAGCTCTTGGTGTACTGCTGATGGTAATCCTCGGTGTATATGCGTTATTATTCTTAAAAGTTACAAAATATGATAAGGCAGGTGATTTTTAAATGAGCAGAAAGACAAAGAATGCAGTTGGAAGTATCATACGTGTTGTAATTTTAGTTTTTTTCTTTTTACTAGTTGTGCTGCCTATTTACTGGATTGTGATTACTTCCTTTAAGGCCAGTGGAGAGATACTGGATATTAACAACCTTACATATTTTCCAAAAGAGTTTACATGGCAGAATTATACAGACCTGTTTGAACAGTTCCATTACGGAGTTCTCTTGAAAAACAGTGTTCTTGTATCAGTAACTTCTGCATTGGTAGTTACGGTATTTTCCATGCTGGGAGGCTACTCTCTGGCACGCTATAAATTCAGCGGAAAGCAGGCGGTTATTCTGTTTTTCCTGATTACACAGATGATCCCGGGAATTCTTGTGATTATACCTTTGTATATTATTTTCTCAAGAATGAACCTTATCAATACCCACCTGGGGCTGTTCATTTTTTACGTAACGGTAAACCTGCCGTTTTGTGTCATTACCATGAGGAGTTTCTTTGAGCGTATTCCGGTAACACTGGAAGAAGCTGCAAGGGTGGATGGATGTACAAAGATGCAGTCATTGTTTAAAATTGTTTTCCCAATCATGTTTCCGGGGATTGTATCCGTATTTGTATTTGGATTCATCGGGGCATGGAATGAGCTGATTGCAGGCTCCATATTCATAAGTACGCCGGAAATGTGGACCATCCCGGTAGGATTAAAGACTCTGATAGGAAAATATAACGTGGAGTGGGGACTTTTGATGGCCGGTGGTGTTATGGCATTATTGCCTACAGCAATTATGTTTGCTGTAATGCAGAAATTTATCGTAGAAGGAATGACAGCAGGTGCTGTAAAGGAGTAAACAGACAAATGAGAGAAGAACGGTTGGCAATTACACATTTAGGGGAAGACCAGAAGCAGTATATGGGGGCAGTAGTTCCCCCGGTATTTATGAACTCACTCCATGTATTTGAGAGCATGGAGGAATATGCAGCAAGGGGGGAAGAGCAGCCCTATGTGTATGGACGTGCGGCAAATCCTACAGTGAACCTGCTGGAAGAAAAAATAGCTGCCCTGGAGGAAGGATGCAGGGCGGTTGCCTTTTCCAGCGGAATGGCAGCTGCTGCATCTGCTATTTTGGCGGTCTGCCGGGCGGGCAGCCATATTATCTGTATGAGAGATGTCTATCAGCCCGTCAAAAATATACTGAACAGGTATTTCGTCCCCAAAATGGAAATCACTGTTTCCTACTGGGACGGCCTGGAGCTGGAGAAGCTGGAGGCGCTGATTCAGGACAATACTGATATGATTCTTCTGGAAAGTCCGGCAACCTTTGTCTTTACCGTAACGGATATTGCCGGTGTGGCAGGAATTGCCCGGGCACATGGAATTAAAACCTATATTGATAACACATTCTGTACGCCCCTTTATCAGAAGCCTCTGACCATGGGAATTGATATTGTTATGCATACCATGTCGAAGTATATCGGCGGGCACAGCGATATCATCGGTGGAATACTTGTTGTAAAGGATGAAGAGCTGGGGAAAATGCTCCAGGAAACCATTCGGGAGCTTTTTGGCGGAATACTGGGACCGATGGAAGCATGGCTGGGAATCAGGGGCCTGCGTACACTGCCCCTCAGAGTGGAAAAACATCAGCAGACAGCAATGGCGGCGGCCAGATATCTGGAGTTACATCCTAAAGTGGAAAAAGTTTTCTATACAGGACTTGAGTCCCATCCACAGGCCGAGCTGATAAAAAAACAGCAGAAAGGCCACACCGGTTTGCTGAGTTTTGTTCTGAAAGATGCGCCCGAGAAGGCGGCAGAGGTGGTGAACCACCTGAAGGTATTTGAAATCGGATGCTCCTGGGGCGGCTTCGAGAGTCTTGCTTTATGCCCTATATTATCTTATAAGGAAGAGGAACTGGCGTTTTTGAATCTGACCCCTCATGACAGAGGGCTGATACGCATTCATTGCGGACAGGAAGGGACCGGCGTACTGCTGGAGGATTTGGAGCAGGCATTAAAACAGGTTTAAAAACAAAGGAGGCAGCAGGTGAATAAGGATGAGATAAAACAGCAGATATGCCGTCCCCGCAAGGAAGCGAGAGGCAGGACCAGATGGTGGTGGTATGGCTGTGCGGTAGATAAAGAAGAGATTATGCGTGAGCTGAACTTTATGCAGGAGGCTGAAATAGGCGGCGTAGAGCTGCAGGTGGTTTATCCTTTGGAGGCAGATGACAGAGAAACGGGAATAGAAAACTATGAATATCTGTCTCCGGGTTTTATGGAAATGCTTAGGTTTGCAGCAGATGAGGCCGCAAGGCGGGGGATGCAGTTTGACTTAACTCTGGGATCATCCTGGCCCTTTGGAGGACCCTTTGTGCCGGAGGAGCTGAGCGGACAGAGTGTCCTTCCCTTTAGCCTGGATGTACAGGGACCATGCAGTTTTTCAAAAGATTTGACTACGGTGATATATGGGAAAGTCGTGGGTGCCGTACTAGGAAAAATGGAAAATGCCCAGATGCTCCCGGAATCTATTGTAGATATTACAGAACATGTGGTGGATAAATACCTGTTTCGCTGGCCCTGGGGAACCGAGATAGAGGAAATTCAGATTCCAGAAGGTCTGCATAAGATTGCCCTGTTTGTTTCCAGCGATAAAAAGCAGCGCGTGCTCAAGCCTCTGCGGGGCGGGGATGGGCCGATTATAGACCATAACCGGAAGGAATCCCTGAGAGCATTCCTGGAATATGCGGGGGATGCTGTCATAGATGGGATAGGGGAAGGGAAAATCCGTAATTTTTTCTGTGATTCCATTGAGGTTTTCGGTCATAACTGGACGGATATCCTGTATGACGAATTTAAAAAGAGAAGGGGCTATGCACTAAGACCATATATTTATGCCCTCTGGGGAGAAATTCAGGGGATGACGGAACAGGTGAGGTATGATTTTCAGAAAACCATGGCCGAACTGACGGTGGAGAATTTTTTCCGGGAGCTGACACAGTGGTGTCATGAGAAAGGGGCAGCTTCCAGAATCCAGGCCCATGGAACCTGGGGAGACATTCTGCAGGCATATGGTGCGGCAGATATTCCTGAGGGAGAAACCTTTTCTGAATTTGACCGGTATGAAGTAAATACGGTGCACCGGAGACTGGCAGTGTCAGCGGGACATGTGTATCACCGGCCGGTGATATCCAATGAATCCTTTACCTGGCTGAGGTTTCCCAGGTTTATAGTGTCTCTTGAGAATATAAAAGCTGCGGCAGACAGTATTTTTCTGGATGGAATCAACCAGATTGTAAATCATGGATACAGCTACAGCAAAGAAGACGGGGAAGATATGCTGGCATTCTATGCATCTACGAATATCAGCCACACAAACACTTGGTGGAAATACTATAGGGATATCAGCGTATATATTAACCGGGTATGTGATTTTATGCAGAGGGGAGAGGCTGTGGTAACAACGGCTATCTATTTGCCACAGCATGATATCTGGGCAGAAACACCTCTTGCGGATATCCATATGTGTATGAAATTGGATGAGCGTCTGAAGGCCTCCTGTATTGATGCCATTCATAAGGCTGGATACTGGTTTGATTATGTAAATGATGACATGCTGGAAAATTGGGAAATATATCAATATGACACCCTTCTTTTGATTGAATGTGACAGAATACCTGTAACGAGTATGAAAAAGATTCAGGAGTTCGCAGAAAGCGGGCGGAGGGTGATTGCAGCAGGACATCTGCCAGGGCAATCCTGCGGTCTGCTTAAGTTTAGAGAGGATTCAGAAGAAATCCGGCAGATTGGCAGCTGCATGAAGGATAGTGGACAAGTGACGGTGACAGTGGATAAGTTTGAGAGTCTGGTAGCTGCATTGAGAGAGGTAAAACGCCCGGATGTGTGGATAAGCCGCCATCCTGACAGGGTGGGATATGTACACCGGAAAACAGAGACCGGGGATATTTATTTTCTGTCCAATGTATATAGCCAAGGGTGTGAAGAGAAAATTACTTTTTCCGGACAGCACAATGGATTCTATTTGTTTGATCCAATGAGCGGAGAAGGAAAACCTGTCCTGGGCATAGAGTGCGGGGCAGAGGGAATGAAGGTCTGTGTATCTTTTGAGGCTTACCAATCCTTGATTTTTGTGTTTGATAAGGAACTGGAGATGCCGGAGATTACGGCAGGGGAGATAGAAACGGAACCTGTAGATATTTCCTGCGGATGGGTACTTGAAGTCCCGGAAAAAGAATTCCGGAAAGAATATGATAGTCTGACAGGCTGGGAGATAGAGCCTGAGCTGAAATACTATTCGGGGGCCGGACGTTACAGCCGCTGCATGCAGATAAATTCAGAGCAGTTGGAGTGGTTTTCCAAGTTTCCCCGTCTCATCCTCAGGATGGAGCATATTGGAGAAACTGCTGAAATTTATATAAACGGGGTCCCGGCAGGTACGTTAATTAAGCGCCCTTATGAGATGGATATTACCGGACTTTTGAAAAGGGGGGAGAACCAAATTGAGATTCTTGTAACGAATCTTTTAATTAACCGGGTAATTGACCCAGAATATGCTGAAAAGCAGGCAGAGAAGAAAATAGTACCTCAGTGGCCCTATGCTATGGGTGGTCTGGAAGCCTGCAGAAAAGAGCGGCTTTTTTACTGGCGGGAGAGGAAAATGGTGGAGGAACCGCTGCCCTCGGGTCTCTGGGGGAAGATTCAGATTGTATCTCTGAGACGTAAGGGTTGAATAAGAAGAACCATTATTTTAAGTGTACTAATTTATAGAAAGCACCCGTTGTCAAGCAGAAAAGGAATCCCAAGAGTCAGAAACTGACTGGAGGGATTCCTTCTTTTTGTGTGACATAAAACAACAACAACCCGCTCTGTTTTGTTGATAAGAATCATAGCATGCTACATATTAATCTTATGATTTACAGAAGTAACTTCAAAAATGCATATATGTTTAGTGAAAGATTTATATACACACACCGGGTCTATTTGCAATCGTAGATAATACGGTATGTGTATAAGTTCTTACAACACCGCATTCACTGCGTAATCTTTCAAGCAAAGCCTCGAGGGTCCGGGTAGAGTCTGTTACTATCTTAAGAATATATTCATAATCACCGGTGATACAGTGACATTCTATGATTTCGGGCATTTCTTTAATAAGCATGCGGAATTTCGTTTGTGAATTTCGCGGCGGCTCTTTTAAAACCACCATACAGAAACAGGTGAGTGCCTTTCCTAACTTGTGGTTGTCTAATAGAACGGTATAGCCTGTGATATATCCGGCATATTCTAATTTACGAAGCCGTTCACTTGTGGAAGGCTGAGATAGGTTTACTTGTTGACTGATTTCTTTGAGCGAAGCTCTGGCATTTTTTTGAAGAACTCGCAAAATATCTTTATCTATTGTATCCATAAATACCTCCCAATGTCATCTTTTTTTAAATATTAACACCTAATTTTATTAAGGTCAACATAAAGTGCACCTTATAATTATTAGGCAAAATGAAATAATATTTTCGCATTTTATTGAATTTATTGTGCGCTATTTACAACAAAAAGAAGAAAGCATACTATTTAGCTATACTATTTACGAGAAAATAGGAGGAAGATAAGTTTATGTTAAAAGGCAAATGGTTAAAATTTCTGGTTGTGTATTTAAGTGCAACAGCATTGGCTTTAAGTCAACTTAAAATATCTCCGATTCAAATGGAAATGAATTTGAGTTTAGAGAAATTTGGATGGCTTATGTCGGTCTTTACCCTGTCAGCGCTGTTTCTGGCTTTGCCGGGAGGAACAATGATCAGCAAGTATGGTGCGAAAAAGGTTGGGGTCATTGTTCTGGCTTGTCTGGTTTTAGGAAATATGTTAGGAGCTGTCAGTGTTAACGGAGCTGAGGTGATGAATTACACCTTACTTCTCATTAGCCGGATTATTGAAGGAGTTTCCTTCTCCATGATTAATATGATGGCAATGGTATTTATAGGAGAGTGGTTCAAGGAAGGTTCTTCAGGAGTTGCAATTGGAATTTTCGGAACTTTTTCAGCACTTGCCTCGATGTTTGGCTATAATTTTTATCTGCCGGTTTTTACAAGATTTGGGCTGCGGTCTGTTTGGATTGTAACAGCTATATTAGCAGCCATTGCATTGCTTGGTTTTATCTTCTTGCTGGATGATGCCAGAGAGGAAGAAACGAAGGAAGAAAAAAGCACTTACAAGGAAGTATTTGCACAAAGTAATACATGGTTATTGTCTATTGCAATGTTTACAATGACATTTGTACTTTATACGTTTATTGCATATTACCCAAGAATTTTAACAGAAATCTTTGGATTATCAAAAGAAGGGGCAAACGCACAGTCTGGATTCTTCGGTCTGGTGGGCGTGCCGTTTGGCTTAGTTGCCGGGATTATTGTTGATAAATTTAAAGTAAAAGCACCTTACCTGGGTGTTGTTACTGGGCTTTTGATGGCATTGGGATGTTTTATGATAGTGTTTGCGCCCTCTTCTATGGCAATTGTACAAGTGGCGCTGCTGGGAGCAGCCATCAGTTTGTTTTCATCAAGTATTTCTATTTCGGTACCAAGAACAGTAAAGCGAAAGGAATTAATCGGACAAACCTTTGCAGTGGTGTATTTATTCTATTATCTCGGAGTAACAACAGGTGCAGCGGTGGTTGCAAAAATTGCTTCAGCATCCGGCAGCTGGAAGGTAGCTTCTATGGTTATGGGCGTGGCCGTACTTGCAGGTGTGCTGTGTATGTTCCTTCTTGGAATCACAGACAGGAAGCGTGAAAAAACCAATAGGTTTTAAAATAAAAAAAAATGGAGGAAAAGGTTATGGCAAACAGACGTAAAAAAGTTTTACTCACAGGTGGAACACAGGGGATTGGCGAAACAACGCTGCAGCTATTGGTAGAAAAGGGATATGAGGTACACATTACATATCGAAGCTCGGCAAAAAAAGCGGAAGAATTTTGCCAGAAATACCCGGGCATAGTGTATGCTTACAAATTGGATCAGGGGGACCCGAAAGCGATTAAAAAAGCTGACTTTTTAAATGAGCACTCCTGGGATGGTATTATCTTTAATGCAGCACTTGGCTCAGCTACAGCAAAGGTATATCAGGCTGGCTCAGATGAACTGGCTTTTGAAACCGATGATGCAATGATGCGGGTAAATGCATTGGGGCCACTTTGGATTTATAAGAAGGTAAAAGACAATCTTTTAAAGAGAACAGAGAAAACGAAATTAATCTTTATTTCATCCGTAGGCGGTGGAATAGCGGCCTTCCCATTCTTTACATTAAGCGATGGAATGAGCAAGTGTGCAGTGAGTTTCCTGGGAAAACAACTGGCAGCAGAACATACCCATACCTTAGTTGATGTATTTGTAGTTTGCCCGGGTGCAACAGAGACGCAAATGTTTAAGGCCAGTACACTTAATCAGATGTCGCCGGAAGAAAGAGAAGCATTTGATTTGGCACAGGCCAAAAAGCGTTTAATTCAACCAGAGGAAATCTCTTATTGGTTAGAACAATTGTTACGTGATGAGTCCACGGTACTTCATGGAGCAAGCATTGATGCAACTCTGGGCCTCGGCTCTCGTCCTGGTATTCAAACAGAATATGGATTGAAGCATTAAAAGAAACGGAGGGACTAAAAATGAAAGAATTTCTTTCTAAAAGGGGGCAAAGCTGGGCAAAGGAAATGTCACCGCTTATGAATGCCGACTTTAGCACCCGGGAAATGCGTTATGATCCAGAAATAAGACCGGACGGCCATATTAACATGGGGACAGCAGAGAGCCAGTTAATTAATAAAGAAGTAATCGGGCTTTTGGAGAAAATTCAGTCACGTATGACGATTGCGCCGAAAAATATCCATTACGATTATTTTTATGGCAGTAATGATTTTAGAGAAGCAATTGCACGTCATTGGCAGCACCTGATATTTGGAAATGAATCAGAGAGAAAGATTACAAAAGAAAATATTGTCATAGGATCAGGATGTTCGCTGGCGTTAGAAATGCTGGGAACTGTATTAGGAGATCCTGGGGATGTATTATTGGTCCCTGCTCCTTATTACTCAGGATTTGGGGATGATATGTCTGAGAGGGCGAAAATAGAATTAGTTCCGGTGCATTGCGGCCCGGAACTGACGAAGGCAGTATTTGAAGAAGCATATGAAGCCCAGGTTGCCGCGGGGAAAAAAGTCATTGGAGTGCTGTATTCTTCACCGAACAATCCGGTTGGCACGGTATACAAACCCGAATACATGCAGCATATAATAGGATTCTGTATGAAGCATGATTTGGAAATTATTTCAGATGAAATTTATGCCGAGACAGTTCATGATCCACAATCAAAATGGTGCAGTACCTTGCGTCTGGTCCCGGACGAATATCTACACAGAGTACATGTTACCAGCAGCTTTGCAAAAGATTTTGCCCTTTCAGGCTTTCGCACCGGATTTGCTATTTCTTTTAATCCGGAGGCGATTGCGGCAATGCAAAATCTATCATATTATTCGGGGGTATCAACACATACACAACTGGTGTTAACCGAGCTTTTAAAAGCGCCGGAATTACCGGAGCTATTGCAAAGAAACAGGGAAGAACTGCAAAAAGGTTACAAGAAAATGGTAGAAGCGCTGAATAAGATTGGAGTTCAAACATTACCGGCGCAAGGCGGAATTTTCATTTTTGCCGATTTCTCCCGTTTTATGAGGGAGCGGACGTTTGCAGCCGAGATGGAATTATGGCAAAAGATATTTGGAGAATTAAAGGTCAATATTTCACCGGGCCAAATTTTTGCATCAAAAGAACCAGGGTGGTTCCGCATCTGTTATGCATCGGAGCCGGCTGTAGTGGATGAAGTTTGCAGAAGACTTCAGACATTAATTAGAGAATAATAGAAATCAGGTCTGGGTATGAAAAAAGAGGTTGTAACCTGTTAAGGTTACAGCCTCTTTTCGAAGTTCCCTGCTACAGAGCACCCTTCTGTAAATATCATAAATGCATTTGGGTCAATGCTCCGGACAATCCGCTTTAGCTGGCTGACTTCATATTTTGAAATCACCACAAGCAGGATGTATGATGTCTCATTCGTATAGGCTCCGGCACCGTCCCAGTTTGTAACTCCACGTCCAGTCTGTTCTATGATAGCCCGGGAGATGCCCAGTTTCTTCGTAAAAATCATAACACTCATATTGATATTTTGAATATGTACCCGGTCACAGGCGATGGAAAAAACCACACCATAAATGAGAGAGTAAATTGCGATTTCAATATTGAACAACATGAGACAGATACTATATATGAAAAAGTTAATGATAATGGATACTTTTCCTACGCTGAATCCTGGAAACTTTTTAGAAAAGTAAATACCAAGAATGTCCTGTCCTCCCCCGGAGCTTCCGCCTCTAAGGACCATACCTGAGCCAGTTCCGGTAATAATGCCGCCAAGAATACAGGCAGTGAGATAATCTTCAATCACTGGGGCTGATGGAATTGGAATCAGGGTGAGAGAGACTGTCTGAAGGATAATGGTCAGAACAGAGCGGGTGAAGAATGTCTTTCCCATCTTGTTCCATGCCAGATAAACTAAAGGCAGGTTAAGCAGCAGATAGATAATACCTGCAATATCCGTCTGCCCAAAAGAAAAAGGCAGAACCTTCATAATAAAAGTACGGATTAACTGGGCTATACCCATAAATCCTCCATTGTATAATGAGAGAGGTATGATAAATACATTTAGCCCTAAAGCAAACATAAGAGTACCGAGCGCCACATTGCCCGTACTATATAAACGCTGCTTTTGCCGCTCGTTCAAGGAATTTAAAAATAACATAATAGTCTCCCCCCATCACAGTGATGAATTTGCACTCCAAAATCTATGACGTTCAAGATATCAGATGTGTCTATATATTCTAGCATTTTGATTTCCCTATTACAAGATATAAAAACATAAATTTTACTGCCATTAATGGTGTCAAATTCTGTGCATTCGTGATATAATATTATCCTACTTAACGATAAATTACTGAGGTACTTATATGATACGGTGGTCGCTTGCTGGGGAGTTTATGGCTTTTATAGTCCTCATTACCTTGATGTTATATTTTCATGAAAAGCGTGTTGTAATCAGCGCCAGGAAAAGATTCTATGGTTTATGTTTATTATTTTCTCTCCTTTGTATTGGACTGAATGTGCTGTGTATCTTATTGCTGGATTATCCCGGACACAGTCCATACTGGCTGAATATGTTTCTCAACAGTATGTACTTTCTGCTGATTATCGTCGTCAGTTCTATGATAGCTGCGTATTTATTGCTCATGATACTGGAACATGTCTATGATAAGCATAGTATGAAACGTGCATTTATGGCACTGATTTTAATGAATGTGACATTTATGGGCCTGGTACTGTGGAATGTGAAGTCGGGTATCTTGTTTTATTTTGACAGCGCAGGCAATTACCGAAGGGGAGAACTGAATGTACTGGGATATTACATTGTAGCAGTGGAAATTCTGATGATATATTACTGCTGCTGGAAACACCGGCCGAGTGTAAGTAAATCTATTGCACGGGTCATTATCACAATCCCTCCGCTTATTGTTCTTTTAGGTATATTTCAAGTGGTTTACCGGGAAATTATAGTGAATGAAATGGCATTGGCAATTGCAAATATGGTGCTTTTCATGAGCTTTCAAAACGGCGCTCTAAAACGGGATTCTTTAACCCTTGCGGGAAACAGGGAAAACTTTTATGAAAATCTGTCACTCAGACTTGCGGGAAAACAAAGGTTCCAGGTTGTTGTTCTGGCTTTGCGTCAGTTTGACGTTATAAATCAGAATTACGGACATCAAAAAGGGGATGAAATCCTTTATGCGGTAGCGTCCGAACTGGGGCGGATTATTCCCGGCGGGGAGGTGTACCGGTTTGGAAATGTAGAATTTGCAATGATTCTTCCGTGGCATTCTAAACAGGAGGCTCAACAAAATCTTGGTATTTTGCAGAGAAGGTTCCGCGGGAGCTGGAGTGTAGGAGAAGTACATACCCATATGCGGGCCGTTTTTATGCACATGGAACATATCGAACAAACTTACACTACGTCTGAAATGATGACTTATTTGGAATATGGAATTAGAAAAGCAAAAGAAATTCAGGGACACAATGTAAGCTTTAACGAAACCATGCTGAAAAAGTATGAAAATGAAAAACGAATTTTAGACGTGATACAGCGTTCGGTTGAACAGAAACGGTTTGAGGTCTGGTACCAGCCCGTATATCATCTGAAAAGCGGGAGCTGGTCCGCAGAGGCTTTGCTGAGACTTAATGACTATGAAGGCAATCCGGTTCATCCTTCTGAGTTTATACCAGTGGCGGAGGCATCAGGCCTGATTGATGAGTTGAGCTGGATTGTTTTGGAGGAAGTGTGTTCTTTCCTGGAACAAGAAGAACACAATAATATAGAGAATATATCGGTTAATTTATCCATGCAGCAATTTGCCGATGCCAAAATATCGGAGAAAATACTGGATTGTGTGAACAGACACCACTTAACTCCGGACAGGCTTAAAATGGAAGTGACTGAGAGAGTACTTCTGCATGACATAGAGCACATGAAAAAAATGATGAACAAGATGGACAGGGCGGGGATAGGGTTTTACCTGGATGATTTTGGGACAGGTTATTCCAACCTGGTTAGTATTTTGGAGTTTCCTTTTGAGTGTGTGAAGCTGGATAAAAGCCTTTTAACAGGGTTTCCGGAAAATCCGGATTCAGAGGTGATGGTCAGAACCTTGATTGAGCTTTTCCATGGTATGGGAAATAAGGTTGTAGCGGAAGGCGTTGAAGAAAGAGCTCAGGCAGAACTTTTGGATAAGATGGGAGTGGATTATATTCAGGGGTACTATTTCAGCAGGCCCCTGTCCAGGGATGTATTTTCCAAGGGATACTATATGAAAGAACAGCTTTTCAGGGAACTAAGTAAAGAGTAAGGGGATAAATGTTGTGAAAAAGGGAACTACAGGGAACCGGCTGATTGCACTTATTTTATCCGCAGTTATGCTGATATCCTGGTGGACGGTGTATCAGTCCGCAGATGCCGCAGGTACCAGGCAAGAGCGCGGCAGGGTGGAGGTACATTATATAGATGTAGGGCAGGGAGATGCGACTCTGATTCTATCAGACGGACATGCCATGCTGATTGATGCAGGAAATAACAGTAAGGGTACCGCAGTACAGAATTATTTGCAGAAACAAGGTGTAAAAAAGCTGGATTATGTCATAGGTACCCATCCTGATGCCGATCATATCGGCGGTTTAGATGTTGTCATTTATAAATTTGATTGTAGAGAGGTGCTTCTTCCGGATTACAGGAAGGACACGAAAACTTATGAGGAGGTGGAGGACACTTTAAAAATAAAAAATTACAAAGCAGTTCATCCTGATGCAGGGGACAAATATCTGCTTGGGGATGCCTTCTTTACTGTTGTGTCATCTGCCGGTAAAAAGTTTGACAGTGCCAACGATTATTCTGTTGCAGTACGTCTGGAATATGGCAGGAATCATTTCCTGTTTGTAGGAGATGCGGAAGCAGACGCTGAACAGGCAATGTTAAAGAGCGGGCAGAATCTTAGTGCTGATGTGTATAAAGTCAGTCATCATGGAAGTAAAACAGGAACCTCAGAAGAATTTCTTGAAGCGGTGAATCCGGAGTATGCTGTGATTAGCTGCGGGGAGGACAACTCCTATGGTCATCCTCATGGAGAAGTCCTGAATCTGCTGCGCAAGAAGGGAATAAAGGTATTCCGTACAGATGAGCAGGGGACCATAGTCGCCGTCTCTGACGGGAAAAAGATTACCTGGAATATGTCCCCGGATGAGAGCTGGAAAGCAGGAGAGCCAAAGGGAACAGGGAAAAGTGCCCCAGAACCGGCAAAGAATATAACATATATCCTAAATACAAATACAAAGAAGATTCATCTGCCCTCCTGTGACAGTACAAAGAAAATAGCTTCTGAAAATAAGAAGAGGACAAAGAAGGTCCTAAGAGAACTTGAGTCAGAAGGGTATATCCCATGTAAAAACTGTTTGGGAAAGTAACTGCTGAATGATGGTGCAAAATAAATGTAATGAATTCAATATATGGAAGCAGAGACATTCCATAGGAAAGGATGGAAATATGAAATATTTAGAGATTGAAAAGGTAATAGGAAGAGAAATTATTGATTCCAGAGGTAATCCGACAGTGGAAGCAGAAGTTTATCTGACAGATGGTACTATAGGAAGGGGAACAGCTCCAAGCGGCGCATCTACAGGAGAATTTGAAGCACTGGAATTAAGAGACGGTGATAAGGCAAGATTTGGCGGAAAGGGAGTTTCCAAAGCTGTTTCAAACATCAATACAATTCTTTCTGAGACATTAAAAGGTATGAATGCTGCAGATACTTATGCGGTGGACAGAGCTATGATTCAGGCAGACGGGACAAAAGATAAATCAAAAATTGGTGCGAACGCAATTCTGGCAGTATCCATAGCCAGTGCAAGAGCAGCGGCTAATGCTCTGAATCTGCCGTTATACCGCTTTTTGGGTGGTGTAAATGCGAACAGGCTGCCGGTTCCTATGATGAATATTTTAAATGGCGGCGCCCATGCTGCAAATACAGTGGACGTGCAGGAGTTCATGATTATGCCTGTAGGAGCGGAAAGCTTTGGAGAAGGGCTGCGCTGGTGTACAGAAGTATTTCACACATTAGCCGCACTCCTAAAAGAAAGAAAGCTGACAACCTCAGTTGGAGATGAGGGCGGGTTTGCGCCGGACCTTGGAAGTGATGAGGAGGCTATTGAGTGCATCCTTGAAGCTGTAAAAAGAGCCGGATATGAGCCGGAAAAAGATTTTGTACTTGCAATGGATGCTGCATCCAGTGAGTGGAAGAGCGGTACAAAAGGCGAGTATTTACTACCCAAGTCAGGCAAAAAGTTTACTTCAGAAGAATTGGTAGCACATTGGGAAGCTCTTTGTGATAAGTATCCAATATACTCCATTGAGGACGGCCTGGACGAAGAGGATTGGGAAGGCTGGAAGATGATGACAGACAAGCTGGGCGGAAAAGTCCAACTGGTAGGTGATGATTTATTTGTAACAAATACTGAAAGACTGGAAAAAGGAATCAGCCAGGGCTGCGGTAATTCTATCCTGATCAAATTAAATCAGATAGGTACTGTGTCTGAAACGCTGGAGGCAATTAAAATGGCTCATAAAGCAGGTTACACTGCAGTTAGCTCCCACCGTTCAGGAGAGACCGAAGACACCACAATAGCGGACCTGGCAGTGGCACTGAACACCGGACAGATTAAAACTGGTGCGCCGAGCAGAAGTGAGCGTGTGGCAAAATACAACCAATTGCTGCGTATTGAAGAAGAGCTGGGATATGCTGCAGTATATCCGGGAATTGAGATCTTCTGCATCACCCGTTAAATTCCGAAATCTACAGTAACTGTTCTGAACAGATACAATTTGTGAATAAAAGAATCCGCCGACTTCCGTTTTGGAAGCTGGCGGATCCTTTATGTAGTAGGAAACTATGTTTCCTACTACATAAAACCTCCGGGAGATCGCACTGGGGTGGCGAGGAAGGTGTTGCTATCGCAACCCGCCCCAGGCGGAGAATCTTGCAAGCAAGATTCTCTCTTAAGACAAAAAACGAATCACTACTTTATAAGAAATCCGGCAATGAATGTTACAGCAGGAATTGTAATCATAGAAAGTATGGTTGTAAATGCAAAAATTTCGGAAGCATATGTATAGTTTTTATGATAACGAATTGACATCATTGTCATAGTAGCAGCCGCAGGACATGCAGCGGCAATTAATGTTACATAGGCGAGATCATGCTCTACTCCGATTAGGAACAAAAAGAGAGTCACTGCTAAAGGCACTCCCAGAAGCTTTAGAAAGCTCACCCAATAAAGATGAAGATTGGTAAAGATTTTTCTGAAATCAGCCTGGGCAACAGAAAAGCCTGCAACCATCATGGCAAGAGGCGTGTTCATATTTGCAATGTAATTCATAGAATCCAGAATGGTAGAGGGAATACGCAGCCGCATAAAAAACAGAAACATTGCTATTAAAGTTGCAAGAATAGTAGGAGAAAGCAGCCCTTCCTTGAGTTGTCTCAAGGAAAAGCTGTTTTTTATAAGGCTGAGTCCATGTGTCCAGGAGAATAAGTTAAATACAGCCATATAGGCAGTAAGATAAAACACGCCTTCAGTTCCCAGTATACTATATATCAGCGGAATGCCGATAAAGCCACAATTGGAATAAATAGAACCAAAGCGGTCAAGGTAATAGTTCGGATTATTTTTCACCGGTATCAGGAACCGTGCAATAACAATTCCAATAACATGCGCCGCGCAGGCAGCCGCAAACGAAATGAAAAATCCCTTCACAAGGCGTGTATCATAATCGATTTGATAAGCCGTAATAATCAGGCATGGATTTACAAGCAGCAGCAGCAGATTGGATACGGTCCTATTTCCTTCCTGACTCACAATCTTCAGTTTATAGCAGGCAAATGCCAATAACAGAATGATCAGCATCTTTAACAATTGATTAAAAATTAATACAAACATATATCCGGCCTCTAGTTCATGAAAGATTCTACAATTTTACTGACTAATTTTCCGTCGGCCTTTCCTTTTACCTTAGGCATAAGCTCCTTCATGAGTTTTCCTTTGTCTTTTGCTGTCAGGGTTTCGATTCCCAGATCAGTCAATACTTCCTTTATTATTTCTGAAATTTCCTCTTCTCCCATCATTTTGGGAGCATATTCCTCCAATACGGCCAGGCGTTTTTCGCACTCTTCGATAATGTCGGTACGGTCTTCGGGAGTCATTTCCAAAGTTTCTTTTGTCTGTTTAATCTCTCTTAAGACAATTTGATTCTCTTCTTCTTCAGTCAAATCTGCGCGTTTGTCGATGGCCTTATTCTTGAGTGCGGACAATAAAAAAGAAAGTGCTGCTTTTCTCTCCTTATCCCCTGCCTTCATAGCGGCTACCATTGCGCTTCTTACTTCTTCAATCTTACTCATCTTCAATACCTCCAGCTTATATTTGCATTCTTTAGATTTTAACAGAATAAAGTGAGTTTTTCAATATCGGGTTAAATTTTAAACAAATTCTATTTTTTTTGACAATAAGTTCCAATTTTTAGCCGATGCATTAAATATGTAAAAAACATGATAAAATAAGGATAAAAAATGATAAAAATTATTGACTAAATAATTTGTTTTGTGATAAAATCTAAGGGGTTTTTTGAGAATTTTCAAAAGCTATAAAATTTGTAATACAAAGGAGAAATATAGGAAATGGGGATAAAGGACATACTGGCACTATTTGGGGGGCTGGCACTGTTTTTATATGGAATGCAGATGATGAGCAACGGCCTGGAGGCAGCGGCCGGGAATAAAATGAAAGCAATTTTGGAAAAACTGACATCCAACAGGTTAAAGGGTGTTTTGGTGGGTGCGGGAATTACCGCTGCCATCCAGTCTTCGTCTGCAACAACTGTAATGCTTGTCGGATTTGTGAATTCTAAATTGATGACATTGAATCAGGCCGTATGGGTAATTATGGGTGCCAATATAGGAACCACGATAACCGGTCAGTTGATTGCTTTGGATATTGGTGTTATAGCCCCGATGTTTGCTTTCCTCGGGGTGGCGGTGATGATGTTTTCCAAGAACGAAAAAACACACCACATCAGCAGTATTGTAGCAGGGCTTGGAATCCTGTTTATGGGAATGAAGATGATGAGTGGTGCGATGGAGCCATTGCAGGATTCCCAAGCATTTATTCATTTTATGACAACCGTCCAGAATCCTCTGGTAGGAATAGTGGTAGGTGCGGTATTTACTGCTGTTATCCAATCGTCCTCTGCATCAGTAGGTATACTGCAGGCATTAGCTGCTACAGGAATGATTCCGCTTTCCAGTGCAGTTTATATTTTATTCGGACAGAATATAGGAACTTGTATTACGGCTGTTCTTGCATCCATAGGTATGAAAGTAAATGCAAAGCGTACAACAGTCATTCATCTGATGTTCAATATATTTGGTTCTTTGCTGTTCACTGTGATTTGTATGGTGACTCCTTTTGTTTCCTGGATGGAAGCATTGACGCCTGGAAATTCTGTGTCACAGATAGCGAATGTGCATACTGCCTTTAATATTATTACAACATTGCTTCTGCTGCCTTTCGGAAAGTACATGGCAACGATTGCCACAAAGATACTTCCAGAGAAACCGGAAGAGGAGGAAGAGGAATTCCGGTTAAAATACATTTCCAAATCCGGACCTGCTTATTCAATCGGGCAAGGTGCGCTGGCTATTTCCCAGGTAGAGAAAGAGGTAGGCAGGATGCTGGATTTTGTGGAAAAGAATATTGCTCACGCATACGATATTCTTTTAAAGTTTGATGAAAAAGGACTGAAAAAAATAAAAGAGCGGGAAGTTTATGTGGATTATCTGAACAACGAAATCTCAGGCTACATCGTTTCTTTAATGTCAAATGAGCGGTCAACACAGGATTCTCATCAAATTAACGGTTACTACGTCATTACCAGTAATTTGGAGCGTATCGGAGACCATGCCATGAATCTGGCAGAATATGCACGTGATTTGAAAAAGTGGGATATGGATTTTTCAGACACGAGTAAAGAAGAGCTCCAAGTTATGAAAGATCAGTGTCTGGAAGCATTGCATATGATAATCAAGCCAGAGCGCGGACAAGCAGCAGCGGCCTATGAGAAAGCGGCAGCCATAGAACAGAAAATAGATGATACAAAAGACAAATATTTTAAGAAGCAGCTGCAGCGTTTGAAAAAGGGCAAGTGCAAACCACAGACTGGCGTTGTATTTACAGAAATTCTGACGGATTTTGAAAGAATTGGAGATCATGTAAAAAATATTGCAGGGCAATACGTAGAAATGGAAAACTAATCAGAGTACGAATATTTTCCTCTATTTGACAAATACTAGTAGCAGTGCTAATCATTACTATGATGTTAAATGGAGGAATTTCTTTATGAAAGCTACAGGAATAGTAAGGCGGATTGATGACCTGGGAAGGGTTGTTATTCCGAAAGAAATACGGAGAACCCTGCGGATTCGGGAAGGCGACCCGCTGGAAATATTTACAGACAGAGAAGGAGAAGTCATACTTAAGAAATATTCTCCCATTGGAGAACTGGGGACTTTGGCTAAACAGTATTCAGAAAGCCTGGCTCAGACAATGGGGTGTACAGTGTGCATTACAGACAACGACCAGGTTGTAGCTGCATCGGGCAGCGGAAAGAAAGATTTGCAGGACAAATTTATCAGTAAAGAACTGGAGAAGGTAATTCAGGCAAGAGAGCAATTGCTTGCCACGTCGGACAGTTCAAAATATGCCAGCGTCATCCCGGATGAAAAAGAGTTTAAGGAAGAAGCAATTTGTCCGATTCTTTGCGAGGGGGATGCGATTGGAGCTGTTGTATTTTTAAATAAAGATGAGAAGAGGAAATTTGGGGAGTTGGAACAGAAGGTTGCTATGAGTGCGGCCGGATTTCTTGGACGCCAGATGGAATAATCAACAGAGCAGTACCAATAGAAAAAAGAGGTTTATGACACACCAGTATTTATTGAAACGTATTAGAATTTTTCAGTAGATACTGGTGTGTCATATTTTTATGGAGAAAATCATATGTTGTATTAGTGAATGGTTGGACTAGGAGGAAAAGGATGGAGAAAAGGCCAAAAAATGAGCGAGGAAGTGAAATTAAAGCAGTCTGGATTTTGAAGGCGCTTTTATGTGCTTATGTGGTAACTGGTATTTTGTTGCTTTTGCTGACACTGCTGCTTTATAAATTAAATCTGGATGAAGGCAAAGTAACAGCAGGAATTACTGCAATTTATGTAGTGTCTACTTTCGTGGGCGGCTTTATTGCAGGGAAACTTTTGAAAGTCCGGAAGTTTGTATGGGGGCTGACCATCGGGATTTTGTATTTTGCTCTTTTAATGCTGATTTCCCTGGGTGTTTACCGTGCTGTACAGGGGAGCGGAGCAAGCGTGCTGACTACCTTTTTACTATGCGCAGGGGGCGGTATGCTGGGGGGCATGGTGTCCTGATATTACTGTAAAAAGTACTTTAAAAAGAAGAAACGGTGTGCTATAATACTCTGAGGTAAATATATGCCTGTAGCATATCTTATTGAACGTTAGAAGTTCAATAAGTATAAATCATAGGAGGAGAAGGTATGAAACACATTAAAACACTGAATACACAGACATTGAATCATACAGTAAAAAAGGGCGGCTGCGGAGAATGCCAGACATCCTGCCAGTCAGCATGCAAGACATCTTGCACCGTTGGAAATCAGACATGCGAGAACAGGAAATAAGTTACATACAATAAGAGCCGGGTCGATAGCGGCTCTGCAGGCAGCGGTTTCGGCCGCTGCCTTATATTCGTTGCCGGGAAGATATTCGGGCAGTGTTGGAATTTAAGATGAAAGAGGGGTATCTGTTGTGATACATCAGTACCAGAATAATGGATATAACATTGTCCTGGACGTGAACAGCGGGGCGGTTCATGTTGTGGACAAGATAGCATATGACGTGATTGGTTCCTTAGAGGTTATGAATTCTTTTCATACACCGGAGACTCTGGGAAAGGAGAATACTTACCGGTATCTCCTGGAGCAATTTGGAGGAATTTACAGCGAGGAAGAATTAAAGGAAGTTTTAGAGGCAGTTATTGAATTAACAGAAGCAGGACAGCTTTTTACAAAAGATACCTATGAAGATTATATCGGAGAGGTAAAGCAGAGAAAGACTGTGGTAAAGGCACTGTGCCTTCACGTTGCCCACGATTGTAATCTGGCCTGCAGATATTGTTTCGCGGAAGAAGGGGAATACCATGGAAGGCGTGCCCTGATGTCCTATGAAGTAGGAAAAAAAGCACTGGATTTTCTGATTGCCAATTCGGGGAGCAGGAGAAATCTGGAGGTGGATTTTTTCGGCGGAGAGCCGCTGATGAACTGGCAGGTGGTCAAAGACCTGGTGGCATATGGAAGAGCGCAGGAACAGAAATACGATAAGCATTTTCGTTTTACTTTGACTACAAATGGAGTCCTTCTAAATGATGAGGTCCAGGAATTTGTAAACCGTGAGATGGACAACGTTGTTTTGAGTTTGGACGGCAGGCCGGAAGTAAACGATAAGATGCGCCCGTTCAGAAATGGAAGGGGCAGTTATGATTTGATTGTGCCTAAGTTTTGTAAACTGGCAGACAGCAGAAATCAGGACCGGTATTATATCCGTGGAACTTTTACAAGGGAGAACCTGGACTTTTCAGAGGATGTGATGCATTTTGCAGAACTGGGATTTAAGCAGGTTTCTGTTGAACCTGTGGTTGGGGAGGATACAGACCCATACGCAATCAGAGAGAGCGACCTGCCTCAGATTTTCCGGGAATATGACACTCTTGCAAAGACTATGGTAGAAAGGGAGCGCAGCGGCAAAGGATTTACGTTCTTTCATTTTATGCTGGACCTGGAAGGCGGCCCATGTGTGGCTAAGAGGTTGTCCGGCTGTGGTTCAGGAACGGAATATCTGGCAGTTACCCCATGGGGGGATTTATATCCGTGTCACCAGTTTGTGGGAAATGAAGAATTCCTGATGGGAAATGTGGATGAAGGAATTGTAAAACCGGAGATTGCAGACGAATTCAGAGGCTGCAGTGTGTATTCTAAAGAGAAGTGCCGGGATTGCTTCGCAAGGTTTTATTGCAGCGGAGGCTGTATGGCAAACTCTCATAAATTTCATAATACCATCCACGATACGTATGATGTGAGCTGTGAGATGGAACGCAAGCGTGTAGAATGTGCAATCATGATAAAGGCAGCTCTGGCAGATGAAGAAGGGGAATAAAGCTCATGGTGATACGGGGTATTGTGAAGAAATGAGAAGAAACGTAGGACTATAACAGTTTTCCCATAGGAAAGAAGAGGACAAATTGACGGATAGTGCTGACATTTGTGAGAATACTTGAGGGGTTCTCATTGACGGGTCAGCTTTTGCACAGGTGCTGAAACTTGTACAATGTCTGCAGTTTGTCCTCTTTCTCAAACCTGCGGGCTGCTGGTCTTTGGGTTTGTAAGAAATATGGATATATTCACAAGGAGGATAAGAAGTGGAAAAGTGGTTTGTAGCAATGAAGAAGGCCGATTTCGACCAGATTGCCCGGAAGTACCATATCTCTCCGATTCTTGCAAGACTGATACGGAACCGGGATATGACTGGGGATGGGGAGATTGCTCTTTATTTAAATGGCACAATTGCTGATTTGCATGACGGAATGTTAATGAAAGACATGGATAAGGCGGTGGAGATTCTTTCCGAAAAGATTCATGAAGGAAAGGCCATCCGGGTGATTGGGGATTATGATATTGATGGGGTAAATGCGACCTATGTACTGCAGGAAGGGATTTCAAAGCTGGGCGGGGATGTAGATACGGATATTCCCGACCGGATGAAAGACGGGTACGGGCTGAACCGGGTTTTGATTGACAGGGCGCTGGAGGATGGTGTTGATACGATTATCACTTGTGATAACGGGATTGCCGCTGCAGAGGAAATTGAATATGGCAGGCAGCAGGGGCTTACGATTATTGTAACGGACCATCATGAAGTTCCATACATAGAGGCTGACGGAGTGAAGGAATATATTATGCCCCGGGCGGATGCGGTAGTGGATCCTCACAGGCCGGACTGCGAATATCCTTTTAAAGGGCTATGCGGAGCAGCGGTATCCTATAAACTGGTAGAGGCGCTGTACGAAGTGATGCAGAGGGATATAGATGATATTGACTATCTGATGGAAAATGTAGCCATAGCTACGGTAGGGGATGTGATGGACCTGACCGGAGAAAACCGGATTTTTGTAAAGCAGGGGCTGGAGATGCTCAAACGTACTCAGAATCAGGGGCTGAAAGCTTTGATGGAATGTACGAAAGTTCCGTCAGAGAGATTGTCTGCTTATCATATTGGATTTGTACTGGGTCCCTGTATCAATGCCAGCGGGCGCCTGGATACGGCGAAACGTGCACTGGAGCTTTTGAAGGCTTCAAACCGCAGAGATGCGGTGATGCTGGCCGAGGATTTGAAGGCGTTGAATGACAGCCGGAAAGAAATGACGGAAAAAGGGGTAGAACAGGCAGTAAGGCAGATTGAGGAGACTTCCTTAAAAGAGGATAAAGTTCTGGTAATTTATCTTCCTGACTGTCATGAAAGTATAGCAGGGATTATTGCGGGAAGAATTAAAGAGAAGTATTACCGTCCTGCTTTTGTGCTCACCCAGGGGGAGGAAGGGGTAAAAGGCTCCGGCCGCTCCATCCCCGCTTACAATATGTTTGAAGAAATGTGCAGGTGCCGGGCTTTGTTTACCAAGTTCGGCGGGCACAAGCTTGCGGCAGGACTTTCTCTGGAAGAGGATAATGTGGACAGGTTCAGGGAGACTATAAATAAGTTTGCAGAGCTATCCGATGAAGACCTTCTTCCAAAGGTATCCATAGACATGCAGCTCCCTCTATCCTATGTAACAGAGCCCCTCGTAGAAGAATTGGAGCTTTTAGAACCCTTTGGGAAGGGAAACACAAAACCATTGTTTGCGGAAAAGGACTTGAAGGTTCTTAATCCCAGAATCATAGGAAAGAATCAGAATGTCTTGAAATTTCAGGTGCAGGATGTGAATGGGAACCAAATGGAGGCAGTTTACTTTGGGGATGTAAATGCATGTCTGGAATATATAAAACAAAAGCCAAGACTCTCCTTTACATTCTATCCATCCATAAATGAATACAGGGGAGTCAGAACACTCCAGATTACAATAGTTAATTATCAATAAGGCATACGATTTGTGGTAAAAATAGTTTTAAAATAGTAAAAATAATGTTATACTTAAACCTGTGAAACTTACGATAGAAGAAAGGGGGGATTGGTATGGCAGGCACTCCGGAATATGAATTACTCAATAAAAACTTGGAAATTGTAGATGGACATGCGGTGAAAGCGCCAGAAGATTATCAAGACCCTGAACAGTTATATCAGTCTTTGATAGCCCGAATTAAAAGGTATCATCCGTCCGCGGATACGACTATGATAGAGAAAGCATATTTTATAGGAAAGAATGCACATAAGAACCAGGCACGTAAATCAGGAGAACCTTATATTATTCATCCTCTGTGGGTGGGGATTATCCTGGCGGATCTGGAGATGGATAAGGAGACGATTGTAGCAGGAATGCTCCACGATGCAGTGGAGGATACCGATATGACACTGGAGGAAGTGACCCGGGAATTTAGTGCGGAGGTTGCGCTTCTGGTAGACGGTGTCACAAAATTGGGACAGTTGTCTTATTCTCAGGATAAATTGGAAGTGCAGGCAGAGAATCTAAGGAAGATGTTTTTGGCGATGGCAAAGGATATCCGTGTCATCATCATCAAACTGGCAGACCGTCTGCACAATATGAGAACGCTGGAGTTTATGACTCCTGCAAAGCAAAAGGAAAAAGCCAGGGAAACCATGGACATTTATGCTCCTATTGCGCACCGGCTTGGTATTTCTAAGATTAAGACAGAGCTGGACGACTTATCTCTGAAATATTACCAGCCTGAGGTTTATAATAATCTTGTAAGAGATTTAAATGAGCGCAAGACAGAGCGGGAGGATTTTGTACAGCAGATTGTGGCGGAAGTTTCTGCCCATATGAAAAATTCCAGTATCGAGACTAAGGTCTACGGACGTGTGAAGCACTTTTTTAGTATCTACAAAAAGATGGTTAACCAAAATAAGACGATTGACCAGGTTTATGATTTGTTTGCAGTGCGGATTATCGTAAGTTCTGTCAAGGACTGCTATGCGGCTCTTGGGGTGATTCACGAGATGTATACCCCTATACCCGGGCGATTTAAGGATTATATTGCAATGCCAAAGGCAAACATGTACCAGTCTCTCCACACAACACTGATGGGCCCTTCCGGACAGCCTTTTGAGATACAGATTCGTACGGAAGAAATGCATAAGACAGCCGAATACGGTATTGCTGCCCATTGGAAATATAAGGAGGGCGGTGCCGGCAAGAGCGTAGAAGCCCAGGAAGAAGAGAAGTTAAGCTGGCTGCGCCAGATTCTGGAATGGCAGAGAGACATGTCGGATAACCGGGAATTTTTAAGCCTTCTAAAAGGTGACCTGGACTTGTTTGTGGAAGACGTATACTGTTTCACGCCTGACGGAGATGTAAAAAGTCTGCCCAATGGTTCCACACCTGTTGATTTTGCCTATATTATCCACAGTGCGGTAGGAAATAAAATGGTAGGTGCCAGAGTTAACGGAAGACTGGTAAATATAGATTATAAGATTCAGAATGGTGACAGAATTGAGATTCTCACTTCTCAGAACTCCAGAGGCCCAAGCCGGGACTGGCTGAATATTGTAAAGAGTACTCAGGCAAAAAATAAGATCAATCAATGGTTTAAGAGAGAGTTTAAGGAAGATAACATCATTCGTGGAAAAGAGCTGATTGCCTCCTACTGTAAGGCAAAGGCCATCAATCTGCCGGATGTCATGAAACCGAAATATCAGCAGATTGTACAGCAGAAATATGGATTCCGTAATTGGGATGCAGTGCTTGCGGCGCTGGGACATGGTGGAGTGAAGGAAGGACAGATTGTAAACCGGCTTGTGGAAGAATATGAAAAAGAACACAAGAAGGAAATCACCGATGAAACGATTCTGGAAAGAATATCTGAAGCCAATCATCAAAAGGTACACATTGCGAAATCTAAAAGCGGAATTGTAGTGAAGGGCATTGATGATATTGCAGTGCGTTTCTCCAAATGCTGCAACCCGGTTCCGGGGGATGAGATCGTAGGATTTGTGACCCGGGGACGGGGAATGTCCATTCACAGAACGGATTGTGTCAACATACTGCATTTGTCAGGTCCGGAGAGGGAACGTCTCCTTGATGCAGAGTGGGAAGGAACAGCAGCAGAAGAAAATGGAGGCCAGTACCTGGCAGAGCTGAAGGTGTTTGCCCATGACAAGCAGGGGCTTTTGCTGGAGCTGACCAGAGTATTTACAGAGTCTAAGATTGATGTAAAGTCTATGAATATACGGACAAGTAAAAAGGGAACTGCTACGCTGGACCTGGGATTTATCGTGCATGGCAGGCAAGAGCTGAACAGAATCATTGAGAAGCTCCGTCAGGTAGAGGGTGTAATAGATATTGAAAGAACGGCAGGTTAAGAAGAGATGAAGATAGAAAGATTTGTAATCGGTATTATAAGCACAAACTGCTATCTTGTGCAAAATGAAGAGTCAAAAGAATGTTTCCTGGTGGACCCGGCATCATGTCCGTCGGAGCTGGCAGGGCATATCAAGACCAAAGGGCTGGAGTTAAAAGGAATCTTGCTCACACATGGGCATTTTGACCATATTATGGGAATTGATGGGTTTTTGAAGGAATTTTCTGTCCCCGTTTATGCTCATGAGGCGGAGAAAACACTGCTGGAGGATGCTTCTTTGAATGCTTCATCCACTTATGGCCCAGGGTATACATTTTCTGATGCCATATATCTGAAAGATGGACAGAAACTGACACTGGCAGGTATGGAAATTGAAGTGCTCCATACGCCGGGACATACTGCCGGAGGATGCTGTTATTATATTCCGTCAAAAGGAGTTCTGTTCAGCGGGGACACATTGTTCCATGCTTCCATCGGCAGAACGGATTTTCCCACCGGGAGCAGCAGTCAGCTTATTCGTTCTATTCAGGACAAATTACTATGCCTGCCTGGAGAAACAAAAGTTTATCCGGGGCATATGGATGAGACGTCAATTGCTTTTGAACAGACACACAATCCATTCCTTTAGGCGAAAGGCAGGTTCCAGGGTGAATGATGATAGATATTAGCAGTAAAGATACCTTCTATATGTATAATGCATATCATATTGCAAAAGCTTTTTTCCCAAACGGGGAAATCAGGCAAAAGGTAGATGAAGGGCAAGAACCTCTGATAAGACTGGAGTTGGAAGGAGGCTCTTGCTTTTCCATTCCGGCAGACAGCATAGTACAATATTCGGACAGGCGGGAGGCAAAGCAGTATGTCACAAAGCTAATCTATGATTATCTAAGTGAAAAGACTGGCACAAGTCTTTCCTGGGGAATGTTGACCGGGGTGCGTCCTACAAAATTAATTACGCAGAAATTAGAAACTGGAATGAGTGATAAAGACATAGTAAAGTTTCTAAGGAATGTTTATAGTGTTAGCTCTGAGAAGGCCGCGCTGGGATGCGAAATTGCCCGGCGGGAACAAGAACTGCTTCAAAAGCTGGATGCGGATCAGGGATACAGTCTGTATATTGGAATCCCTTTTTGCCCCAGTATCTGTTCCTACTGTTCCTTTGGTTCCTCCCCGCTGGATAAATGGCCTGACGGGACAGGGTTATATCTGGATGCCCTCTGTAAAGAAATTACAGCTATAGGGCAGGCGGCTCAGGGAAGAAAATTAAATACCATCTATATAGGAGGCGGAACCCCTACCACACTCAGTGCGGAACAACTGGAAAGACTTCTGAGACTTTTAGACTTCACTTTTTCCTATGCTGATTTGAAGGAGTTTACAGTAGAGGCAGGGAGGCCGGACAGTATTACAAGGGAAAAGCTGGAGGTCCTTGTGCGGCATCCGGTAACAAGAATTTCTGTCAATCCCCAGACTATGCAGCAGAAAACATTGGATGCAGTGGGGCGCAGGCACCGGGTGGGAGATGTGAAGACAGTTTTTTATCTTGCCAGGGAGCTTGGATTTGACAATATTAATATGGATTTGATTGCAGGTCTGCCCGGTGAGGATGCAGAGGATATGCAGGATACATTGAGACAGATTGAGGAGCTGGGACCGGATAGCCTGACAGTTCATGTACTTGCCATCAAGCGTGCTGCCAGATATGGCCAGGAGGGCAGGAAGATTGAACTGCATTCTGAAATTACACAAATGGTAGACGACAGTGCCAAAGCAGCTAAAAAGATGGGACTTGAACCTTATTATTTATACCGGCAGAAAAATATGGCGGGAAATTTTGAAAATGTTGGTTATGCAAAGGTTGACAAAGCCGGAATATACAATATACTAATTATGGAAGAAAAACAGACAATTCTTGCAGCGGGTGCAGGTGCTTCCACCAAAATTGTCCTTCCTGAGAAAATCAGGTTGGAGAACGGCAGGCAGAGCAATCTGGTAAGAATTGAGAATGTGAAGGACATACGCTCATATATTGAGCGTATTGATGAAATGATAGAAAGAAAAGGAGAATGGTTATGGCGTTAAAGAAAAAACCGGTTACCGGAATGAAGGACATGATGCCCGGAGAGATGGAAATCAGGGATTATGTCATCGGTCTGATTAAAGACACCTATAAATCCTTTGGATTTTCATCCATAGAGACTCCCTGTGTGGAGCACATAGAGAATTTGTGCAGCAAGCAGGGCGGAGAGAATGAGAAGCTGATTTTTAAAATCCTTAAGCGCGGAGAAAAGCTGAAAATTGACACTGCGCAGGCAGAAAGTGATTTGGTGGACGGAGGACTGCGCTATGATTTAACGGTACCCTTATCCAGGTATTATTCCAATAATGCCAATGATTTGCCGTCTCCTTTTAAAGCGCTCCAGATGGGAAACGTATGGCGTGCCGACAGACCCCAGAGAGGACGCTTCCGTCAGTTTATGCAGTGTGATATTGACATTTTAGGAGAGGCTGGAAACCTGGCGGAAATTGAACTTATACTTGCAACCTCTACATTGCTTGGAAAGCTGGATTTTCAGAACTTTACCATCCGCATCAATGACAGAAGAGTTTTAAAAGCAATGGCGGCATACAGTGGCTTCAAAGAAGAAGACTATGAAAATGTATTTATCATACTGGACAAGATGGACAAAATCGGCATGGACGGTGTGGCAGCGGAGTTAGGGGAATATGGCTATGAAAAAGAATCAGTGGAGAAATATCTCCGGTTATTCCAAGAGATTACGAATGATGTGGAAGGGATACGGTATTGTAAAGAGAAACTGGAAGGCTTTCTTGCGGATGACGCAGCGGCTTCACTCGAAATGATTGTCACCAGTGTAGAGAGTGCAAAAGAAGCAAAATTCAACATCAGTTTCGACCCTACCCTGGTACGTGGAATGTCCTATTACACCGGAACCATATTTGAGATTTCCATGGACGAATTCGGTGGCTCTGTAGGCGGCGGCGGACGCTATGACGAAATGATAGGCAAATTCACCGGGCAGAACACACCAGCAGTAGGCTTTTCCATTGGATTTGAGCGAATCGTTATGCTGTTGTTGGAAAGAGGTTATAAAGTGCCGGCCAGCAGAGATAAGAAAGTATTTCTGATTGAGAAGGACATGCCCCAGGAGGGAATGCTGAAAGTGCTGAAACTTGCCAAAGAAGAACGGGCGGCAGGAAAACAGGTTATGATAGCCAATATGAAAAAAAATAAGAAGTTCCAAAAAGAACAATTGGTGGCAGAAGGATATACAGATATCACAGAATGTTACCGGGACTCCGTAAAAGAACTATAAATGTGAAAAATGTGTGAACGGGGTCTGACCCTTTTGAATGGGGTCTGACCCTTTTGAAAAGAAAGAGGATGATGGACATGGCAGAGTCAATGAAGGGATTAAAAAGAACACACCGATGCGGTGAATTATCAGCCGCAAATATCGGTGAAACCGTAACTGTGATGGGATGGGTACAGAAGAACCGTAATAAGGGCGGAATCGTATTTGTGGATTTAAGGGACCGTTCCGGTATCCTGCAGATTGTATTTGAAGGGGAAGAAAAGGAAGCTCTGATTGAGAAAGCTGCAAAGCTGCGCAGTGAGTTTGTTGTTGCAATTGTGGGTAAAGTGGAAGCAAGAAGCGGGGCAGTAAATGAAAATCTGGCAACGGGTGCGATTGAAATCAGGGCAGAGGAACTTAGGGTTCTCTCAGAGTCTGAGACACCCCCTTTCCCAATAGAGGAAAACAGCAAGACGAAGGAGGAACTCCGTCTGAAATACCGTTATCTGGATTTGAGAAGGCCAGATTTACAGAGGAATCTGATGATGAGAAGTCAGGTTGCGACTCTGACCCGTCAATTTCTTTCTGATGAAGGATTTTTGGAAATAGAGACTCCGATTCTTGGAAAGAGTACACCGGAGGGCGCAAGGGATTATTTGGTTCCAAGCCGTATCCACCCAGGCAGTTTTTATGGCCTGCCTCAGTCTCCCCAGTTGTTTAAGCAGCTTTTGATGTGCTCCGGGTATGACCGTTATTTCCAGATTGCAAAATGTTTCCGTGATGAGGATTTGCGTGCGGACAGGCAGCCGGAGTTTACCCAGATTGATATAGAGCTTTCTTTTGTAGATGTGGACGATGTTATTGATGTAAATGAAAGACTTCTTGCAAAGCTATTCAAAGAGGTCATGAATATAGAGGTAGCGCTCCCGATTCCAAGAATGACATGGCAGGAGGCGATGGACCGTTATGGCTCTGACAAGCCGGATACCCGTTTTGGAATGGAATTGGTTAATGTGACAGATGCAGTAAAGGACTGTGAATTTGTGGTATTCAAAGGCGCTATAGAAAACGGCGGAACTGTCCGGGGAATTAATGCAAAGGGACAGGGAGCTATGCCGCGTAAAAAAATCGATAAGCTGGTTGATTTTGCGAAGGACTTTGGTGCAAAAGGGCTTGCATACATTGCTCTTCAGGAAGACGGCACTGTAAAATCTTCTTTTTCAAAGTTTATGACGGAAGAAGAAATGCAGAAACTGATTCAGGCCATGAAAGGCGAGCCGGGTGATTTACTTCTGCTTGCGGCTGACAGGAATAAAGTAGTTTGGGATGTGTTGGGAAATCTGCGTTTGGAAATCGCAAGGCAGACAGAAATCCTGGATAAAGATGAATATAAGTTTCTCTGGGTAACAGAATTCCCGCTGCTGGAATGGAGCGAGGAGCAGAACCGCTTTACAGCGATGCATCACCCATTTACGATGCCTTTAGAGGAAGATTTACAGTATATTGATTCTGATCCGGGCAGAGTCCGCGCGAAAGCATATGATATTGTACTCAATGGAAATGAAATCGGCGGAGGAAGTGTCCGTATCTTCCAGAATGATATACAGGAAAAGATGTTTGAGGTCCTTGGTTTCACGAAAGAGCAGGCTCATGACCAGTTTGGCTTCCTTCTGGATGCCTTCAAATATGGAGTTCCGCCTCACGCCGGTCTGGCTTACGGACTGGACCGCATGGTAATGCTGATGGCTCAGGAAGATAGCATTCGTGATGTTATGGCATTTCCGAAAATTAAAGATGCTTCCTGTCTGATGACAGAAGCGCCCAGTGCAGTAGATGACAAACAGCTCAAAGAATTGGGATTGGAAAAATATACTGAAGACCAGGAAACAGGAAAATGATAACTGGATGGCTATAAGATAAAAAAAGATGCAGTGTGTTACGATTTGTGAAAAGCGTAACACACTGCATTTTTAAATTGTTTAGACAAAGTGCACAAAAAATCAATTTCAATTATGTATATATCATACAATAATCTCAAAAAATCGAAGCAACCCCAAAGAAATTCGTATGTACTTCATTAGAAAAAATACCTATACTGAGTCCATGTTAAGTGAACAGTAACTCACAGAACAAATTAATCAGATTCAGGAGGATGAAGTTATGAAAAGCAAGAAAGCAGCAAGATTAATGGCATTAAGTCTGGCAGCAGTCATGGCAGCAGGAATGGTGACCGGGTGCAGAAGGGGTGGCGGCAGTACGGATGACACAAAAGATAGTGGTGACAGCGCAAAGACAGAAAGCGTGATGATTGGTTCTGCGATCTACAAATTTGATGACACATTCATGACCGGTGTGCGTACAGCGATGACAGAGCAGGCGAAGGCAGAAGGTGCTGAGCTGGAACTGGTGGATTCCCAGAATAAACAGGCTACGCAGAACGAGCAGGTTGACACATTTATCACCAAAGGTGTAAATGCGCTGGCAATCAATGCGGTTGACCGTACAGCTGCGGCACCAATTATTGAAAAAGCAAAGGCTGCTGAACTTCCGATTGTGTTCTTGAACCGTGAGCCTGAGGAAAATGACATGCAGAGCTATGACAAAGTGTGGTATGTAGGGGCAAAAGCAGAGCAGTCAGGAACCCTTTCCGGTGAGATTATTGCAGACTTTTTTACAGAGCATCCGGAAGCAGACAAAAATGGGGATGGTGTCATCCAGTATATTATGATCCAGGGAGAACCGGGGCATCAGGATGCAACGCTGCGTACGGAATATTCTGTGAAAGCACTGGAAGAGGCAGGCTTTAAGACTGAACAGCTGGCAGCAGATACAGCAATGTGGGATAAGGCAAAAGCGACAGACTTGATGAAGGCCTTTATCACAGGACAGGGACTGGACAAAATAGAGGCAGTGCTTTGTAACAATGACGATATGGCTCTGGGCGCAATAGAAGCATTGAAAGCAGAAGGGTATAACAAAAATAAAGAGGATCTTGCAAAATATATTCCTGTGGTGGGCGTTGATGCCACAGCACCGGCTCTGGAAGCTATGAAAGATGGCTCCTTGCTGGGGACAGTTCTGAATGATGCAGAAAACCAGGGGAAGGCAACAATCAGTGTAGCTACAGCAGCAGTAGCCGGAAAAGAAATCAATGAAGAGAATGTTGGATATCCAATCACAGACGGCAAATACATCTGGATTGATTATGTGAAGGTAACAGACGAAAATTATCAGGATTATATGAAATAGGGCACTGGAATGAAAAATAGGCCGGGGGATTTTACCTCCCGGCCATGAAGGAGGAATGAGGACATGGGCGAATATATACTGGAAATGAACCACATAACTAAGATTTTTCCAGGTGTAAAAGCACTTGATGATGTCAGCCTTAAAGTCCGGGCTGGTACTGTTCATGCTCTGATGGGGGAAAACGGGGCCGGAAAGTCCACTTTAATGAAGTGCCTGTTCGGTATCTATCATGAGGATGACGGGGAAATTATCCTGGATGGGAAACCGGAAAAGATCATGACATCAAAGCAGGCGCTTGACCTTGGTGTCTCTATGATTCATCAAGAGCTTCATCCAATCCGTTTTCGGCCGGTCATGGAAAATATATGGCTTGGCAGATTCCCAATGAAGGCTATAGCAGTTGATAAAAAGGAAATGATTAAAAAAACAAAAAAATTGTTTCAAGAAGTAGATTTGGATATAGATCCGGAAGTTCTGGCGGGAGCCCTGTCTGCGTCGAATCTTCAGCTTGTGGAGATTGCAAAGGCAGTCAGCTATAATTCCAAGGTTATTATTATGGATGAGCCCACCTCATCCCTAACGGAGAATGAAACGCAGCATCTGTTTAAGATTATCCGGCAGCTGCAGGAAAAAGGATGCGCGATTATCTACATATCACATAAAATGGAAGAGATTCTGAAAATAGCTGATGAGGTCACGATTATGCGGGACGGACAGTATGTCGGGACCTGGGACGCAAAGGATTTAACTACAGATTTGATTATCAGCAGGATGGTAGGAAGGGATATGACCAACCGTTTCCCTCCGAAAGCATATACCCCATCGGATGAGGCGGTGCTGAAGGTAGAGGAGCTCTCTTCTCCGCTGCCAAAATCTTTCCAGAATGTCAGTTTTGAACTAAAAAAAGGAGAAATCCTTGGAATAGGCGGGCTGGTAGGGGCTCAGCGGACGGAGCTGGTGGAAGCCATCTTCGGACTTCGCGAAATTATGGAAGGAACAATCTTCAAAGACGGAAAGACCTTTAAGATTAAGTCGCCGAGAGATGCAATCCGGGAAAATATAGCACTTCTCACAGAAGAGCGCCGTGCTACCGGAATATTCGGAATCCTTTCAGTTCTCGATAACACAGTCATAGCCAGCCAGAGAAAGTATGCGTCTGCAGGAGTGCTGAATAACAGAAAGCGGATTGACGCAGCAGAGAAATCAAATGCGGAGCTTAGGACAAAAACCCCAAATATGGATGAACTGATTGAAAATCTGTCAGGAGGAAACCAGCAGAAGGTGCTTTTGGCAAGATGGCTTCTGACAGACCCGGATATCCTGATTCTGGATGAGCCAACCAGGGGAATTGATGTCGGCGCCAAATATGAGATATATACAATCATGCATAAGCTGGTGCAGGCCGGAAAATCCATTATTATGATTTCCTCCGAGATGCCGGAGCTTCTGGGGATGTCGGATAGAATCATGGTAATGTGTGAAGGGCGTGTTACTGGATTTTTAAATGCCAAGGAAGCAGATTCTGTGCAGGTTATGAATTATGCGACCAAGTTTATGCAGTAGGAAATGAGAGGAAAGTGAGGTAATACATATGCAGAAAACAGGGAAAATAATTGCCCGAAAAAAATATAGCATGACTTTCGCAATAACCGGTGCTGCGGTATTTATTTTAGGATGGGTCCTGTTCTATTTTCTGGATCCGGCAGTTTTTTATGATTTAGGGCTATATGTGGCTCTGGTAGGGGCGGCATTTGGGCTGTACGGTCTCAGGCATCTTACAGCACGGCAGTACAAGGGGATTGATGTAGAGATTTCAGCATCTACAGCAAAGCGGTTCTTGACAAATAATGCGATTATGCTTGCATTACTTGTCATGGTAATTGTGATTATGATTATGGAACCGCGTTTTATGAAACTTCAGGTAATGCTGGATATCCTGACTCAGTCTTCCACAAGGATGATCGTGGCCCTTGGGATTAGTTTTACGCTTCTGATTGCGGGTACTGACCTGTCAGCCGGACGTATGGTAGGTCTGGCGGCGGTTA
Organism: Ruminococcus sp.; assembly: GCA_013911065.1. GTDB lineage: Bacteria > Bacillota > Clostridia > Lachnospirales > Lachnospiraceae > Muricomes. The sequence continues at coordinate 71,954 of JACERV010000014.1, forward strand.
TTTCTACATCCATGCTGCAGACGGCAGATTATGCCAACAGGTTTTTCCCGGATCTTCCGCACATGGCAGTGATTATACCCATCATACTTTCCGTGCTTGCATGTGCTGTATTCGGTCTGCTCAACGGCTTTCTTGTAGCAAAGTATGAGATGCATCCGTTTATAGCAACACTGGCGGTGCAGGTTATTGTATATGGTGTAAACTCCCTGTATTTTGACATGGAGCCAAATAAATCCCAGCCTATTGGCGGGGTACGTCCGGATTTTGTGGCACTGGGACAGAAAAAAATTCTGGTCATAGACGGAGTATTTCCAGGGATTTCGGTACTTGTCCCTATTGCAATCTTCTTTGTTATATTGATATGGTTCATTCTGAATAAAACAGTGTTTGGTAAAAATGTATATGCAATCGGCGGAAACAGGGAAGCGGCAGTCGTATCCGGCGTGAATGTATTCAAGACAATCATGGGAATCTTCATTCTCGCGTCCGTGCTTTACGGAATTGCAGGTGTGCTGGAAGCAGCAAGGACTGCAGGAGCAACGAACAACTATGGGAATGGCTATGAGTTGGATGCCATTGCTGCCTGCGTCGTGGGCGGCGTATCACTAAACGGAGGGATTGGAAAAGTCAGCGGCATCGTCAGCGGTGTGCTTATCTTTACTGTCATCCAGTACGGCCTCCAGTTTATAGCAGTCAGCCCGATGTGGCAGCAGGTAATTAAAGGTATCATCATTGCAGTGGCGGTTGCGATTGATTTGTCAAAGTACAGGAAAAAATAGAATTGTATATGGAGGGAAAGCAGCGGAAATGCTATAATGGATTTATATCTGTTATGGCATTTCCTACTTGTATTCTATTGGAAATACAGCATCTGAAATGGAGGTTCTTTATGGGGTATTATAAGATTTTGATCGCGGATGACGAGGCCGAGATTCGGGACGGAATGATACAAAAACTGGATTGGAATGTACTGGGGTTTGAGGTTGCGGCTTCCGCTGAGAATGGTGTGGAGGCCCTCGAACTTCTGGAGCAGGCCAAGCCGGATGTTATTATGACGGATATAAAGATGCCGTTTATGGATGGCCTTGAGTTTATAGAGAAGGCTGTAGAGATCCTCCCTACAGTTAAAATCATTGTGTTTTCAGGATTTGATGATTTTGAATATGCACAGAAAGCAATCCGTTTGAATGTGGAGGAATATCTTCTGAAACCTATTTCATCAGCCCAGATGACAGAGTCTTTGATAAATTTAAAGAAAAAAATGGACAAGGAGCTGGAGGAACGCAGTGACATTGACAGGCTTAGGAAAAGTTATCTAGAGAGTTATCCGGTTATGAGGGAGCAGCTGATTTCCGGCATATTGGAAAGGACAGTCCCGCAACAGCAGATTCTCCAGAAAGCCAGACAGTATCAGGTGGATTCAGAAAAGGGATACCGGGCAGTGGTGCTGGTGGCTGTGGACAGGGAGCCTATCGTTGAGGTGAAAGGGCAGACTTCTGCATTTGCAGGAAAGGAAGAGCTGGTCCCAATCGCCATACGCCAGATTATGGAAGCGGTGCTGGGCAGGTTCCATAAAGCGGACTGTCTTCTTCATGGAGATTTTGTCATTGGAGTTGTACAGTTGAACTATGAAAGCCAGATTTCCATCCTAATCAATGAAGTAAATGAAATCTGCAGGGAAGGCAGGAAGGTCACGGGCATGGAAATAGCTGCCGGGATAGGTGGTGTAGTAGAGAGCCTGGAGGAAATCAGCTATTCCTACAGAGAGGCTGGGAATGCAATGGAATACAGCATGCTTAAAGGGCGTTCGGAAGGCGGACGCTGTGTCTATATTAAGGATGTGGAGCCCGAGGACTTATCTGGAAGGCTGCAGTTTTCCGAGACGGAGGAGCGTGCTTTCCTCACAGCAATAAAAGCAGGGAATGTAGAAAAAATCCGAAAGCTGACCTCTGGTTTTTTCTCCAAACTGGAGCAGTCCAAACTTCCCTACCACCGTTATCAGGCACATATATTTGAATTGTTTACCCTGGCGATGAGGCTGTCAAATGCATATCAGTTGGATTTAAAAGGCGCATTTGGAGGAGAGGCGAATTATATTTCCACGCTGTTCGGGCTGCATTCGCTTGGGCAGATTGAGGAGTGGTTCATGCGTGGTTTCCTGAAGCTGGGAGGGATGATTCAGAAAGAACGGATGGACTCCGGCAAGTCATTGACATTTAGAGCAAAAGCATTTGTGGAGGAGCATTTCCCGGATGCCTCTCTGTCAGTTGAACGGCTATGCGAGGAACTTCATGTGAGCCCTGCATACTTTTCAACTGTATTTAAGAAGGAAACGGGTAAAAGCTTTGTGTCTTATCTTACAGAGGTGCGCCTGAATGAAGCGGTCCGTCTGCTGGATACGACTTCGGACAAAACGTATGTGATTGCGGCAAAGGCAGGGTATGCAGAGCCCAATTATTTCAGTTATGTGTTCAAGAAAAAGTATGGCGTAGCTCCTTCCAGGTACAGAAAGCAGCAGGAGAGATAAGAAATGAGACTCTGGGAAAAAGTAAAAAAATCATTACGGCGCAGGAGTCTGCAGTTTACTCTGTCGCTTACGTTTACAGCTGTCTCCGTAGCTGTCGTTATCGTGGTGGCGATGGGATATTCCAGACGCTTTGTAGATTCGGCTGAAAAGATGGCAATCAACAACAACAAGAATGTATTGAACCAAATGAACCAGAACCTGAACAACTATCTGCATAATATGATGAGCATTTCAAATACCATGTATTATAGTATCATTAAGAATACAGATATCGAAAAGGACGGCATCCAGAAGGCGGCGGACCAGATGAAGCTTCTATATGATGCAAATGCATCTTCGCTGGTCAGCATTGCTATTTTCAGTGATGATGGAAAAATCATAGCAGCCCAGCCGCTGAGCAGGCTGAAGTTAAATGCAGAACCGTCCTCGGAAGAATGGTTTATCCGTGCAAATCAGAAGATTGAGAATCTGCATTTTTCAACGCCCCATGTGGAGAATCTGTTTGTAAATTCAGATAATATTTATCATTGGGTAGTCTCCTTAAGCCGCTCTGTAGAGATGACAAAGGACGGGACAATCATCCACGGAGTTGTGCTGGTAAATATGAATTTTACGGGCATAGAGCAGATATGTAAGAATGTGGATCTGGGGAAATCAGGCTATGTATATCTCGTGGACCAGAGCGGTGAGCTGATTTATCATCCAAACCAGCAGATGATATATGCAGGGGTAATCCGTGAAAACCATAAAAAGGCGTCATCTTATTCTGAGGGCAGCCATATAGAGGTATTTGAGGGGCAGGAGCGGCAGATTACAGTAAAAACAGTTGGATATACCGGATGGAAGCTGATCGGCGTGTCACCGACAGAGGATATTACTTCTGTCTATACGCAGAACAGCCAGTTTCTGTGGTTTGTAGCAATCTTTGCTATACTGACCTTGATTGCTGTGAATGCATTTGTGTCCTCCAGAGTTGCCAATCCGATTAAGCAGCTGGAACGCTCTGTCAGGGAACTGGAGAGGAATAACCTGTATGCCACGATTCCCCAGAACGGGACCTATGAAATCCGGCATTTGGCTAAAACACTCCAGTCTATGGCGGATAACATGCGCGGGCTGATGGATGATATTGTAGTGGAGCAGGAGAGTAAAAGAAAGAGTGAGATGGATGCGCTGCAGTCACAGATAAATCCGCATTTCCTGTATAATACACTGGATTCCATTGTGTGGATGATTGAGAATGAACGTTATGACGGAGCAATTACGATGGTCACAGCTCTGGCCAGGCTGTTTCGCATCAGCTTAAGCAAAGGGAAGAACATCATCACGGTTGAGCAGGAGCTGCAGCATGTAGAGAATTATTTGATCATCCAGAAGGTAAGGTATAAGAACAAGTTTGTTTATGAAATCGAAGCGGAAGATGGGGTGCTGCAATGTGCAGTGATTAAGCTTAGCATCCAGCCTCTGGTGGAGAATTCCATTTATCATGGTCTTGAGTTCATGGATGGAGATGGAGAAATTAATATCCGTGCATATCAAAGGCAAGACAGCCTGATTATCGAAGTGGAAGACAATGGTCCTGGAATGACAGAAGAACAGGTAGAGGCACTTGTAAGCGGAGCCGGACAGAAGAACCGCAAACGTGGCTCTGGTATTGGCTTTCATAATGTGGAGGAACGGATTCAGCTCTGCTTTGGGGATGAATACGGATTGGAGGTAGAAAGCGAGCCGGATGAGGGTACGGTTGTGCGTGCGCGCCTGCCTCTCATATCAGTGGAAGAGGCAGAAAAAAGAGGGGAGGGCAGACTGTGACACTGAAAAAAAAGATTATAATCCTGATATTGAGCGCATGCGGGGTGGCAGGAATCGTGATTTTCAGCACAAACCCCCAGCAGATAAAGGGAGAGGAAGTATATCAGATATCCTATATCCATCGCGGCGAGATACCGGAAGAGTCGCAACAGGTAATCTTACAGGGGATGGAGCAGGCATCCAATGCATTTAATGTGGAGCTTACGGCAGTCAATTCCGGGAACCGGGCTGATGCCAATGGGCAGAAGATGCTGTTGGAAAAAGAAGTGGAGAATGGGGCAGATGCAATTCTTATAGAGGGTATAGACGACGACGGGGTCAGGGCTGAGCTAGAAAAGATTAATGCAGTGATACCAGTCGTTGAGGTGAATTCTCGTACCGGGGATAAGGAAGATAATAAGATAATCCAGATCCATGCAGATGACTATGTAATCGGGCAGGAATTGGGAGAAGCGATTCTGAAACGGCTGGGGCCTGAAGAGAGCGTGATTCTGATAAAGAGCGGGACAGAGTATTCAGATGTGGCAGAGCGGTATCTGGGAGTGAAGGAGATTATGGATGCTTCAGCCGTGCCGGTTGAGGAAGTGGATGCAGGTACCGATGAGGTGTCACGTACATTGATGTTTACAAATCTAATGGCAAACCAGAGCACACGTCATATCGTTGCTTTCAGCAGCCCAGAGATGGAAGCGCTGGGAAAAGCCAAGCAGGAGAATCCCGATTTTAAGGATATTTCTATCTATGGGACCGGAAATACGAATCAGATTATCAATTATCTGGAAAGCGGCATTATCCAGGTGATTGGGGTATCGAATGACTACAGCATTGGATATTTAAGTGTCAGAAACGCAGTCATGAAACTGAACGGAGAAGAAATAGAGAAGAATCAAATCAAATATTCCATCATTGACGCCAGCCAGATATACAAGAAAGAAAACCAGCGTCTTCTATTTCCATTTGTACAGTAGCCGGTTCTGGATGGTAATGATTAAGAACGGCATAGGTTTCTATAGTAATAAGCTTTGGAGGGCAGAATAGGGGGATGAGCATGCACAAGGCATTGAAAACATTATGGAAAAGGGCAGGGCTGATAATTCTGATTATAGGGATTATGTTATGTTGGGGATGCTCTGGCAAGAATATGCCTGAACAAGAAAATAGCCCGATTAAAATAGGGGTCGCTATCTACAGGGGGGATGATGCTTTTATATCTTCTCTGAGCGGCCATCTGACAAGTGAGGCGAAAGCCCTTGAGGCGAAGTTGGGGCGCAAGGTAATCGTGAACCTTGCAGATGCCAAGAATAATCAGGGAAGCCAAAATGACCAGGTAGATAACTTTATTAATAAGGGATATGATATTATCTGCGTAAATATGGTTGACAGGACGGCAGCGGCAGTGATTGCAGATAAGACAAAGGAAGCCGGGATTCCGATTATATTTTTTAACCGGGAGCCGGTGGAAGAGGATATGCAGATCTGGGATAAAGAATATTATGTCGGTACAGATGCAGAGGAAGCGGGAATTCTGCAAGGGGAACTTCTTGTCAGCGCCTATGAAAGAAATCCCCGGAGCATAGATAAGAATGGGGACGGAAAGCTTCAGTATGTAATGCTGGAAGGAGAACAGGTGCATCAGGATGCATTGATACGCACAGAGTTTTCAGTAAAGGCAGTTCTTCAGGCAGGAATTGAGATGGATAAGCTAGGGAGTGAGATGTGTAACTGGATGCGTTCGCCATCCTATGAAGCAATGCTGAAGTGGTTGGAAGAGTATGGTGATGCAATTGAAGCAGTGGTAGCCAACAATGACGAAATGGCTCTTGGCGCAGTGCAGGCCCTGCGTGAAAAGAATATGCTAAAAGACGGTCCCATTGTTCTGGGTATTGACGGGACCAAAGACTGTCTGGAGGCAATATCTAAAGGGGATATATATGGTACTGTAAAAAATGATGCAAAAAGACAGGCAGAGGTGATATTAACCATCGGAGGTGCCTGTATCGAAGGGAAAAGTCCCTCAGACATAGTTCCGGAACTGGAGGGACATTATGTGCGGGTTCCGCATTATAAAGTGACATTGGTAAATGCGAACGTAGTCCTGAAGCAGGAATAATTCTGGATGACTGTCAGATAAAAGAAGATGCGGCGTATTATGGCTTGTAAAAAGCGTAATACACCGCATTTTTAAATTGTTTTGTAACCCGTTGATATTAGTTACATGTGTATAAAAAATTTCAAAAAATACAAAAATATAACACAATATGTCCTAAAGTTGAAACAAAATTTCATTGACACTCAAATTAATTGACAAAAGCATTTCAACTGATAATATGTAGTTATAAGGCCGGTTCAAACATGATTCTTGGAAGGAGAAAAAGGATGGAAATTAGACACTATATCCAAAAGGATGAAACAGAGGTTGTTGATTTATGGAATCGAACCTGTACATTTGATGCGCTTGATGTTAAAAAGTTTCGGAGGCAGGCAATACTGGATGAGAATTTTGATGCGGATTTAAGCTGGGTTGCATTGGACAAAGGAATGGTCATCGGCTTTATTTACGGAACAAAACGAAAGTTTCCATATCTGGAGCGGGGGTTGGAACCGGAACGCGGCTGGGTCAATGTTTTGTTTGTAGACAAAGAATATCAGCACTGTGGAATTGGAACTCAATTGCTTACAAATTGTGAAAATGCTTTAAAAGAAGCTGGCTGCAAAAATATTACCCTGGGTGCATATTCACCCAATTACTTTTTTCCTGGGGTAGATTTGGGGAATTATCCAATGGCAATCTGCTTTTTTGAAAAAATGGGATACATTCCTCAGGAAGAGCACTATTCAATGGGAAAGAATCTTCACGGTTATCAGATTCCGGAAAGAACAATTCAAAAACAAAAAGAGGCAGAAGAAAAAGGCTACCAATTTCTGAAATTCCGATATGAATATACCTTGGAGCTGCTGGAATTTCTGCAGATAGAATTCGGTGGCGGCTGGAAACGTAATGCATTGATTGCAATGCAAAAAGAAATTGCAGAAGATTTGATCCTGCTTGTACTAAATTGTGAAAACAAAATTTGTGGTTTTTGTATGAGGGCGATTGATGGAAATCCTATGAGGTTCGGTCCGATTGGAGTAGCGCAATCTGAAAGAAATGCTGGTATTGGAGGGATTCTTCTGGATATTCAATGCTACGAAATGTCTAAAAAGGGAATATACAGAATGTATTTCGTAACAACAGACAAACCGGGAAGAAGATACTATGAACGGCATGGTCTGGAGGTGTTTAGAACATTTATTTCTTACAAAAAGGAACTATAGTTTGATTGTTGGATTCAGGAATGAGGAGGAAGCTTTATGAGTAATCAAAAAATCGCATTAGATATTATTGCATTGCTAGGGACCAAGGAAAACTTACTTTCTGTAGAAAATTGTATGACACGTGTACGTATCAATGTAAAAGATGTTGAAAAATGTGAGGTTGAGCAACTGAAAAAGTTAGAGTATATTTTAGGAACTACAGTACAGGGAAATAATGTGCAGCTCGTTGTAGGACCGGGTAAAAGCAGTAAAATTGCAGCGGAAATTTCCGAAATTACAGGAATTAAAAGCAGCGAGGTTGATGAAGCAGCAGTCCGAAAGGAAGAGAACCGGGAAAAGAATAATACACCGTTTAAAAGAGTACTAAAGAAGGTTGCTAGTGTATTCATTCCAATTCTGCCTGCATTTATTGCATGTGGATTGATGGTAGCAATTTATGAAGCGGGCTATGTATTTTTTCCAGGATTGGAGGAAACTGACTTTGGTAAGATCTTATCAGCCATTGCATATTCCGTGTTTAGTATTTTGCCAATTATTGTGGGCTATAATACCGCAAAGGAATTTGGCGGTTCTCCAATTTTGGGGGCAGTATTGGCAGCAATTTTAAATACTGCCAGTATTACCGGAATTCATATCCTGGGGATTGAATGTGCAGCTGGCCGGGGTGGCGTTATTTCTATCTTGATTGTTGCTGCAATTGGAGCAAAACTAGAGAGAATAATTCGGAAAAGAATGCCGGAAATATTGGATACATTCTTAACACCGCTTTTCACAATTTTTATCATGACGTTTTTAGGCCTTATTATTTTCCAGCCTCTTGCAGGATTTGTATCAGATACTGTAGGTCCGGCGTTAGCTGGCTTGGCAACCCTGGTTTATCTGCCGCTGGTTATGACAGGTATGCATCACGGTCTGATTGCTGTTAACGCACAGTTAATTACTGATTTTGGTGTAACATATTTGCTTCCGGTTACATGTATGGCAGGTGCAGGTCAGGTAGGAGCAGCTTTTTATGTGCTTTTAAAAACCAAAAACAAACGTCTTAAAAAGGTGCAAGAATGCATTGCCGGTTGGGATGCTGGGAATTGGAGAACCTTTGATGTGGGGGGTGACGGTTCCATTAGGAAAACCATTTCTTGCTTCTTGCCTGGGCGGTGCAGTAGGTGGCAGCGCTGTGGCAATCATGCATGTGGCAGCAAAGATTCCGGAATTATCAGGACTGCAGCTTTCACTGATAACAACTAGTCCTCTTAAATATTTAATTGGTATTGCAATCTCATACGCAGCAGGTTTTCTATTCTGTATGCTATTAGGGTTTGCAGATCCGGAAGAAGAATAAAGAAGATGAAAAGTGTACTTATTAGATTTCAAGAATATCAAGAGAAAGCGAGCAGTGCAGAGAGAATGGTGGTCCGGTTTATTTTAGAATATCCAAAAGAATCTTCTTCCTATACTATACATCAGTTGGCCGCTGCTTCTTTTTCATCTGCTTCAACAATCGTAAGACTATGTAAAAAAACAGGGTTTTCAGGATATAAAGAATTTCAAAAAGCGCTGATTGCGGAACTGATTATCCGTGAAGAGAGTGATAACGCCTACAGTGAAGAAATCCAAAGGGAAGACCGGCTGGAAGAACTTATTGCAAAGATTACCTATAAGAACATCACATCCCTGGAAAAAACCAGAAAATTGATGGACGAAGCTGTGCTGGAGCAGTGTGTGGTTTTGTTAGAGCAATGTCGGAATATTTGTTTTTTTGGTATCGGTTCTTCTCTTTTGGTGGCACAGGATGCCTATATGAAATTTTTGAGAGTAGATAAGGTATGTTTTATTCATAATGATTGGCACGTGCAGCAGCTTTATGCTAAAAATATGACCTCAAAAGATTTGGCTATTGTCATTAGCTATTCAGGTCTTACGGAAGAAATGGTTACATGTGCAAAAATTGCAAAAGAAAGAGGGGCTTCTGTAATTGCAATTACCAGGGTTGCAGATTCAAAGCTGGCACGTGTAGCGGATTATAAGCTCTATGTGGCAGCTTCTGAATTCCTGATTCGAAGCGGGGCAATGTCTTCTCGAATTTCGCAATTAAATGTTGTGGATATTTTATATACAGCATATTTAAACCGGCATTTTGAAGAGGCTGCTATACAAGTGAAGAAAACGTATATACCAAAAAACCAGGAGGAATAAAATCTGTACTCAGAGGAAGGGATTAAAATGGAAAAAGAACAATTGCATCGGTTAAGTACGGAGATATCCAATCCAAAATCAAAAGAAATGGATACAATGGAAATTCATGAATTGTTGGTTTTAATGAATCAGGAAGATGAAAATGTAATAAAAACAGTCAGGAAAGCGATCCCGACAATCGAACAAGCGGTGAAACAAGTTATTTATGCACTAGAAAACGGAGGAAGACTAATTTATGTAGGCGCAGGAACGAGCGGAAGAATAGGGGTAATGGATGCGGTAGAATGTATTCCTACCTTTTCTACAACAGATGAAGTGATTGCAATTATGGCAGGTGGAGAAAAGGCCTTTGCCCGTGCAAATGAAGGAGCAGAAGATTCCGCGGAACTGGCCGCAAAAGACCTGGAAAACGTAAGGTTAAAAAAAGAGGATGTGGTTTTGGCTATCGCAGCCTCCGGAAGAACACCCTATTGTATTGGAGCGCTGAAGGCAGCTAAAGAAAAAGGAGCAGCTTGTATCAGTCTTGCATGCAATTATCATGCTGCTATTTCTGTTTATGCAGATATTGCAATAGAAGTAGATGCAGGACCAGAAGTGTTAACCGGTTCTACCAGACTCAAAGCAGGAACCTGTCAAAAATTGGTTTTGAATATGATATCAACTACAGCGATGGTGGGGATTGGCAAAGTATATGGTAATCACATGGTGGATATGAAGGCTACCAATCATAAGCTGGAAGACCGTGCAAAGCGGATTATAATGGAAAGTACGCAGTGTTCAGAAAATCAAGCAGTTTTGGCATTGCAGCAGGCAGATCAATCAATAAAGACAGCAATTGTAATGCTCTTGACAGGAGCATCACGAGAAGAAGCAGAACAGAAACTCTGTAAAACAAAAGGGTTTGTAAAAAAATGTATCTAAATAGAAAATACATGGAGATTAGTATGGCTAAATTATTAAAAAAGAAAAAAGAGCATGTGATTGGAGCGCCGGTCAAAGGAAAGGCGGTACCGTTTCAGGAGGTGAAGGATCCCATATTCAGTGAAGAGTTGCTGGGAAAGGGTATTGGAATAATTCCGATGGATGGACAGATTTATGCACCTGCAGATGGAAAAATAGAAATGGTTTTTGATACCTTGCATGCACTAAGTATGACAACTGGAGATGGTACAGAGATTTTAATTCATGTAGGGATTGATACAGTACAGCTAAAAGGAGATGGTTTTAAGAGCTATGTGAAGGCAGGTGACCGGGTAAAAAAAGGAGCATCGCTGCTGAGTGTGGATTTGGAAAAAGTGAAAAGAAACGGATACGATCCAGTTACGCTGATGGTGGTTTGCAATACCGGGGATTACGCGTCGGTGGAAGGTATTTCTGGAATGGATCTTTTAGCCGGAGATGACGTACTTGTTATAAAAGAAAAATAAAAGTAATAGAAGAGGATGTTGCAAGCCTTTAATTTATAGGATTTCAGACATTCTAATCAAAAAGCGATAGACGGGCTTCGAACCTGCGGTCTATACCAAGAAATAGTGTAAATAGGAAGTTTTAGCACATCATCTACTTTACACTATCGTATATTTTTATTCTAACAGGGGTGATATAAAATTAGTCAATAATTTTGTTATTCCATCGTCAAGTGGTCAGTTATTTGCCTCTATAGAAGCAATGGATTTATCATAAAAATCTTCATTAGCAATCTCCTTTCTGGACTTCGGGCCAACTTCGAGGTGTTGACAAAGCCCTATAAATTTTAGACAAAATTTAAGTGGTGTAATTAGAGAATAAAAATTAGATAAAAAAGAAACGCTCTATGGCGTTATCCCAGACATTTTACCATCCGCTTCAGATTTAATGCCATGGCTGATAAGAGGCAGTGCTCCTCAGCTGCCTCTATCCCTCGCCTGAACAGGCCGCTTAGATTGTGGTGTGCTTTCTGTGTGGCAAAGCTGCCCTCACACCAAATCTGGCGTTCTTTGAGTATCTGACGGTGCAGGGGGCTTCCATCCCTCTCCCGTTGTATTTTCACTGCTTCCTCAAAGATATTTACACGTATCGTCCGGCTCCGTTGGCTGGCACTGACACATTGGCTCAACATTGGACACATTTGACAGTCCTTCCGGTCAGCCCGATAGATTCGGCAGATGTTGTAATGTTCCCTTTCGAGGCTACGCAGCGTCAGTTTCTTTCCGGCGGGGCATATAAAATAATCTTTTTCTTTCTGATACTTGAAGTTTTCACGTTTAAACTCTACCTTATAAGTTGCCCCACCAGTGGCTTTAGGCGTATATAAACGGATTCCCATCTCATTCAATCTTTGGCAAATCAGGCTGGCACTGTAAGCGCTGTCCGCACTGACTGCTTTCATCTTAAGCCCCAAATGACTGCACATATACTCAATACGTTCAAGATAGGGCTCTGAGTCATTTACATTTCCGGGTGTCACCGCCACATCCACCACGATCCCATAAGCTGCGTCCACGCTTTGATGACTCAGATAATGCATCCCGACTGGCTTTCCCGGTCTTTTCATCATTCCCGCATCCGGATCTGTAGGGCTGATAATCCTTTGCACCTGCGATTTTTCTTCTTTTAACCTCCCGTTACGCTGGGGCTTGATTGCGCCGCAGGTTTCCAGCCGTTCCCGTTCTCTTGCCTCATAAATGTCCAGCCGCTCCATATAATCTGTTGTTTCATGCTCCGCCAGTATCTGTATGTTCCTTTTGAAGGATGCGTTGGCTTTTACATGAGTGGAATCGGTTAGAATGAGTTCTTCTTTTACCAGCCCCATTTCCATGCATTGTTCTAAAACCTGCTCAAATAAGCGGCGGATTACATTCTCTCCCCGGAACCGTCTGCGCCGGTTCTGTGAGATGGTAGAGTGGTCTGGAACTCGTTCATCCAAATCCAGCCCCAGAAACCAACGGTATGCCATATTTACCTGAATCTCCTGCTCAATACGCCGTTCTGATGCTATGCCATAGAGGAAACCAATAAGTAGATATTTTATCAGAACCACAGGATCGATGCTGGGCCGTCCGTTCTTTTTACAGTAGTAATCCTGGGTTTCTTCATAAATAAAGGAGAAATCAACCAATCTGTTCAACCTACGTAAGAAGTGGTTTTCCGGCACAAGATTTTCTATTGTAATCATATGAAATTTTATTTGTTTGTTTTCCGTCCGTGTCATCATAAGTAAGCCCTCCCTTTTTTTCATATATTTATTTTATCATAAGGAAGGGAATAATACAGGTCTTTGTCAACACCTCGAACTTGGCCCGAAGTTGCACAAGGTCTTGTCCCAAAAGTGAGTAAATAAAAAGACACCAATCCGAGAAAAACCTCGAACGGTGTCGTATGAAAAATGGGCACAGTAGCCGCCCATTTTTTGATATGATTTTTTGAAAGTATATAGCCTTAGAACATCAGCTATGCCAAGCCGTCACTATGCGGTGACGGCCCCTCATTAATACAAAAATGCGGCTTTGGATACATTGGAATCCTCCATTTCCCAAGCCGCTTAACTAAAATAGGGCGCACTTATTACGCCCCCTGCAATTTTCTTTTTGAAAACAACAGCAGCAGCTTTGATTTTATCTCAAAACCGCTGTCTGGCTTCTTTATGCAATTACAGCACAACGAAACATCTGCCATAACTACGTTTTTTTATTTACCGTAGGGCAGATAATTTCTTGTATTCGACTAAGTATGTCTATTGCTTTTCTGCGTATAAGTTCGTAATTTTTTTGCACATCATTGAAAAAGCGTGTACTTCATCCTCTGTTAATGCTTCTTCAATTAGGTTCATAATTTCATTTCCAAAATCCTCAACACGATTTAAAAAAGTTTTCCCTTCTTTGGTAAGAACAATATTGTAAGAGCGGCGGTCATTCGTCTGCCTTTCCTGAATAATATACTTTTTTTCCAACAAACGCTTTGTTAATTTTGAAATACCAGATTGTGAGATACCTCTCATTTCAGCAAGTTCTTTTGTAGTTTTCGCCCCCTGCTTATTCAATGTATCGAGTATATAGTATTGTGCCGTTGAAACACCCTCAACATTGAACCGATTTGAATCTGATACAATCATGCATTGAAAGGGAACATAACTTTCCTCTAATTCTTTTATAGTCATTAAGTCAACCTCCTATTTTTCATTAATATACTTTTTCAGGTGCTTTCCAGTTAAAGAATCTGGACAGTTGATTAAATCTTTCGGTAATCCTGTAAACATAATCTTACCACCATTCTGTCCTGCATAGGGACCTATGTCAATAATCCAATCTGCTTGACAGATAATATCCAAATTGTGTTCTATAACAATAAGCGTGGAATTTTGTTCTACAAGGCGATTCATTACACCAATCAACTGTTTGATATCAGCCATATGCAAACCTGTTGACGGTTCGTCCAAAACATAAATTTGACCACCATTTTCAAGTTCAGAAGCAAGTTTAATTCGCTGTAATTCACCACCTGAAAGCGTGCGTAATGGTTGTCCTAAAGAAACATAAGTGATACCAACGTCTGAAAGCCGTTTTAGTACTGTAACGATTTCTTTTTCCTGAAAAAATTCTAAGGCTTCCGTGACCGTCATTTTAAGAACATCAGCAATGTTTTTTCCTCTTAACTGATAAGCAAGTACTTTGTCCGTATAACGATTTCCGTGACATTCCTCACATACCGTAACGATTGTATCCATAAAAGCCAAATCTGTATAAGTGACCCCTAGACCTTTGCAAGCGGGACAGGCACCTTGTGAATTGAAGCTGAATAGGGAAGCGCTTACGTTGTTCCTTTTCGCAAATAGTTTTCTGATAATGTCAAAGATACCCGTAAAAGTCGCTATGTTGGAACGTTTTGATGCTTGAATCCCTTTTTGGTCAATAAAAACAGTTTCAGGATAGATCCGTGGCAATACTCCATTAATTAGCGTACTTTTTCCTGAACCGGCAACCCCGGTTACAACAGTCATTACTCCTTTTGGTATATCAACTGAAAGGTTTTTTAAATTATGCATGGTTGCATTTTTAATGGAAAGCCAGCCTTTCGGGGTACGAGTATCAGGTTTTAGCTTGGGGCAATAAGATAAATACTTTCCTGTGATAGTACCCGCTGTTTTCAGCCCATCTAAATTTCCTTGATATACAACTTCCCCTCCGTGGGTTCCAGCACCTGGTCCCATATCAATAATATGGTCTGCAATTTTTATCATGTCCGGGTCATGCTCTACGATTAGAACAGTATTCCCTTTATCACGCAATAACCGCATAAGCTCATTAATTTTGCTTATGTCATGAGGGTGTAGCCCTATACTTGGTTCGTCAAAAATGTAAGTAAGGTCAGTCAAGCTGCTGCCAAGTTGGCTAACCATTTTGATTCTTTGAGATTCCCCACCCGAAAGTGTAGATGTTTCTCTGCTTAAACTTAAATAGCCCAGTCCTATGGATACCATGTGCTGAATGCGATTCACAAGTTCCGAAACAATTGTAACGGCTACAGGAGCATGAATAGATTGAACAAAATTCAGAAGCTCATTTATTTGCATATCCGCACATTCCGCAATATTTTTACCGTTTACTTTACAAGATAATACTTTATTATTCAAGCGTGTTCCATGACAGTGGAGACAATCCTGTTTTACAATAAACCGCTCAATTTCTTTTCCATATCTGACCTTTTCACCATCTTCTTTTTTTAGAAAACTCCGTTCAATGCGTGGAATCAAGCCCTCATATAAGGAAGTTTTATGCCATTCGGGTGTTGGATTTTTAACCTTAATTCCGTCAGCGTAAAGTAACAGTTCCAATTCTTTTTGAGAATAGTCTTTCAAATTTTTATCATTATCAAAAAAGCCTGAATGAATATACCGGGTTAATCGCCAACCGCCGGGTTCAAAAGTTGGAAAACGGATAGCCCCCTCATTTAAGGATTTATTTTTATCTAACAGCCTTTCAATATCAATGGTTTCAATTTTGCCCAAGCCCTCGCAATATTCACACATTCCAGATGGATTGTTAAACGAAAAAACATCTGAATAACCTACAAATGGTTCACCGATTCGGGAAAACAATAAACGTAATACAGAATAAATATCTGTAATTGTTCCAACCGTTGACCGGGCATTACCGCCTAATCGTTTTTGATTGATAATAAAGGCTACGGACAAATTTTCCATACTATCTACATCTGGCTTTCCATAATGTGGCATACGGTGACGGATAAAACTGGCGTAGGTTTCATTTAATTGTCTTTGAGATTCTGCCGCTATTGTATCAAATACCAAAGATGATTTTCCTGAACCGGAAACACCTGTAAATACCGTGATTTCTTTTTTGGGTATCAAGACATTTATGTTTTTTAGATTTCGTTCCCTTGCACCTGATACCTGAATATAATTATCAGACATACTTTTACCTCGCTGGTTTATGTGATATGGTTAATATATGAGTGGGTTAACTATATTTTAGCACACCTGAATTGTGATTTCAACGTTCAGAATAAATTTTCTATACTTGATAAAGGGAAGCCGCTAAAAACGGCGGCAACATTATACATACATTCGTCTGTCGGCTGTCTATCGCGTTGTTTCGATGTTCGGTAGTTGTTTCCTTATGGACACTGCCCATTACGACAGGCAGTAAAAACAAGCGTATCGCTCACCGTGAGCGATACGCTTGTTTTAGACATTTTACTTGGCAGTTGCCCATTAACAGTTTAAAGTTTCGTACTGTTTTATGACGGACTACCTTTCCACCTGTCTTTTTTGTTATGAAGAAATAGTTAAAAACTGGCTCTAAAAGTATACCAATTTCCTTCTATGTGCTTTGTTGAACCGTGATTGTCACCGTTACCATGCCATGTCCAATAACCATCTTCCCCTTTTATTAAAGAAATGATGATTAATGGTATACTTCTATTTTATTTGCAAATGGAGTTGAAGAATTATACCTATGCCTATACCCAAGCAAGAAAATAGTAGTTTACCCAATCAACCCAAGCAGAACAAATGTTTACAAAGAGAAATAAAAAAATGCCTAAAACCCTTAATTTATGGGACTTTAGACACCTTTAACTTGAGAGCGATAGACGGGATTCGAACCCGCGACCCCGACCTTGGCAAGGTCGTACTCTACCAACTGAGCCACTATCGCGTATGTTGTATGTTTCCTGACCGGAACAATAATTACTATACTACATGGGGGTGGCATTGTCAACAACTTTTTCCAATATTTTTAAATTTATCTGTAGTACAGTCCGGGCTTGATTTACAGGCCCGATTTGTGAAAGAACTAACGCTAGTGTTATCCCCCATTTTATGCTATAATATGACCCATGAAAAATTTGCGGTAAAATATGAGGTATAAGAATGGAAAGAAAGAAAATTAAAATAGCGTTGCTTGGCCTGGGTACTGTGGGAACAGGGGTTTATAAATTAATACAGAGGCGTGCCGATGTAATGGAGCATACTATAGGAGCAGAACTGGAGCTCTCTAAGATTTTGGTGCACAATATAAATAAAGTGAGAGAGGGTGTGGATACCTCCCTTTTAACGGATAACTGGCAGGATATTTTGCAGGATAAGGACATTCAGATTGTCATAGAGGTTTTGGGCGGCATTGAACCGGCTAAGACCATGATTCTGGAGGCTCTGCGTGCAGGCAAGAATGTTGTTACGGCAAATAAGGATTTGGTGGCGGAGTACGGAAAAGAGCTTTTGGATGCTGCTGAAGAAAATAAATGCGACTTCTTATTTGAAGCTGCAGTGGCAGGGGGAATTCCAATTATACGGCCTCTGAAGCAGTGTCTGGCTGGGAATGACGTTTCTGAGGTTATGGGTATTGTAAATGGGACAACCAATTACATTCTGACTAAGATGTTTGAGGAGAATGTAAGCTTTGAGGAGGCTCTGGCAAAGGCAACCGAGCTTGGCTATGCGGAGGCAGACCCTACGGCTGATGTGGAGGGCTTGGATGCGGGAAGAAAAGTAGCAATTATGGCTTCCATCGCATTTCACTCCAGGGTTGTATTTGGAGATGTTTATACAGAGGGCATTACGAAGATTACAGCAGAAGATATCCTATATGCGAAGGAATTTGACAGTGTCATAAAGCTGTTGGGAGTGGCGCGTAACACAGAGGGTGGAATTGAGGTGGGGGTTTATCCCATGCTCTTAAATAAGGAGCATCCACTGGCTTCTGTACGGGATTCTTTCAATGCAGTTTTTGTGCACGGGGATGCAGTAGATGATGCTATGTTTTATGGAAGAGGAGCGGGCGAGCTGCCTACTGCAAGTGCAGTAATGGGTGACATTATTGATGTGGCAAGAGATTTGCAGTATGAATGTACAGGACGGATTAGCTGTACTTGCTATAAGAAGCTTCCTATCAAAGATTTTGATGATGTAAAAAATAAGTTTTTCATCAGAATGCAGGTGAAAAATCAGCCGGGGGTACTGGCATGTATTGCTAAGGTATTTGCAGACCACAAGGTCAGCATTGCCAGGGTTGTGCAGAAACGCGTACATGATGACCAGGCAGAGTTAGTTATTGTGACAGAAAAGGTAAAAGAATACCATTTAAAAGATTCACTTAAGGAATTAAAAGAAAAGGACAGCATCCAGGAAATCAGCAGTGTTATCAGGGAGTACTAAAGCCCTGTACCGAGAAACAGGGAATGTCTGTAGGTCACGGAAATCGTGGTGAATGTAAAGGGGGTGTGTGGAGTTGACACACCCCCTTTATCATGATATAACAGAGTATAGTAAGTGTATAGCAAGCTATGTATAAAACTCGTTTACAGGAAGGAGAAGACATGGAGCGAAGAAACCAGCCAATCGGATTTACAGTGAAGCAGATTAATAATGTATTTGAAAAAGATTTAAATGAAAAGCTGAAAACGATTGGAATAACAGCGTCTCAATGTGCGGTGCTGGATTACCTGTTTCACACAAATAAGGAAGAAGTGAATCAGCGGGATGTTGAGCGTCACCTGAGCCTGAAAAATCCGACTGTGACAGGACTCTTAAAAAGGCTGGATGAAAAAGGCTTTGTACTCTGTGTTCCAAATACCAATGACAAACGCAGGAAGAATATTTATCTGACGGAAAAGGCCTTCGATATCCAGAGGCGGATGGAGGCTGACCGAAAAAAGATGGATAGGCAGATGACCCGGGGTATGACGAAAAGGGAAATAGCAGCTCTCACCAGAGGGCTGGAAAAACTGCTTTATAATATAGCAGACCCATAAGGTGAATTGTCAGAATTGACAGAAAATGGAGAGCAAAAGGGTCAGTCCCCAATCAAAAGGGACAGTCCCCTAAGAAAGGAGTCAATTATAATATGAGCTATGCGGATAAGATGTTTATTGAGATGTGCAGGGATATTATTGAGAACGGCACAAGTACGGAGGGGGAGAAGGTACGTCCTGTATGGGAGGACCAGACGCCCGCTTATACGATTAAGAAGTTTGGTGTTGTGAACCGTTATGACTTACGAAAGGAATTTCCGGCGCTGACGCTCAGACGGACCGGGATTAAGAGCTGTGTGGATGAGCTGCTGTGGATTTGGCAGAAGAAGTCTAATAATATTCATGAACTGAACAGCCATATCTGGGACAGCTGGGCAGATGAAGATGGTTCAATCGGGAAGGCCTACGGATATCAGATGGGAGTGAAGCATTCCTATAGAGAAGGTATGATGGATCAGGTCGATCGGGTAATTTATGATCTGAAAAATAATCCCTACAGCCGGAGAATTATGACCAATATATATGTACATCAGGATTTGCATGAGATGAACCTGTATCCTTGTGCATATAGTATGACTTTTAATGTGACAAAGGAAAAGGACAGTGACAGGCTGACCCTGAACGGGATTCTGAACCAGCGTTCCCAGGATGTGCTGACGGCAAATAACTGGAATGTGTGTCAGTATTCTGTGCTTCTTCACATGCTGGCGCAGGTATGTGATATGAATGTGGGAGAGTTTGTCCATGTGATTGCAGATGCACATATTTATGACAGGCACATTCCTCTGGTTGAGGAGCTGATCTCCAGGGAACCTCTTCCTGCGCCGAAGTTCTGGCTGAACCCGGAGGTGAAGGATTTCTATGAATTTACCCGGGAGGATGTGCAGTTGATTGATTATGAGACACACCCCCAGATAAAAAATATACCGGTTGCCATATAATTTTACAGGAAATGGCTGACCTTTGGCACTATGCAGAGTGAAAGAAGATATGAGACTGGAGGAGTATGTATGAATTTAATCGTGGCAGCAGATAAAAATTGGGCTATTGGATATAAGAATAAATTATTGGTCAGTATACCGTCTGATATGAAGTTTTTCCGTCAGACCACAATGGGAAAGGTGATTGTCATGGGGCGTAAAACGCTGGAAAGCTTTCCGAACGGAATTCCGCTGAAAGGCAGAACGAATATTGTACTGACAGCCAACAAAGGATACAGTGTAAAAGGAGCAGTTGTTGTTCATACTTTAGAAGGGCTGCTGGAAGAATTAAAAAAGTATTCTTCGGGAGATATTTATATAATTGGAGGAGACAGTGTCTACCGTCAGCTTCTTCCATATTGTGACAAGGCTTATGTCACAAAGATTGACCATGCTTTTCAGGCAGATACCTATTTTCCAAATTTGGATGGCCTGGAAGATTGGGAAATGACGGAGGCAAGTGAAGAGCAGACTTGCTTTGATTTGGAATATATATTTACAACCTATAAACGGAAGTAAGAGCTCGGACAGGGAAGGTAAGTGAAGACTCGTGAAATGGATTATGCCAGAGGAAAGAGCAGAAAGAAGATGGAAACAGGTACTGTTCCTATGCCTGATTCTGATTTTTGGGGGTGCGTCGGCAGGCTGCAAAGCAGTGCCGGAGCAGAGCAGCTCTGATAAGTCAGACGGGAAAATCAAAGTAGTGACGACGATCTTTCCCCAGTATGATTTTGTGCGCCAGATTGCAGGCGATAAGGTAGAATTGAAAATGCTTTTGAAGCCGGGAGAGGAAAGTCACTCTTATGAGCCAACCCCTCAGGATATCCTTTCCATTCAGAATTGTGATTTGTTTTTGTATGTGGGTGGAGAAAATGATGAATGGGTGGAGGATATTCTGTCTTCTCTGGATATGGGAAAGATGGAAACACTTCGCCTGGTAGACTGTGTGGATACGGTAGAGGAGGAGCATATTGAGGGGATGAAGGAAGAGCGCCATGAGCATGAGGAAGCCGAAGGTGAGTACGATGAACATGTCTGGACCTCTCCCTCCAATGCTATGAAGATTGTAGACGATATTACCGCACTTCTGTGCCAAATAGACCCTACTAACTCGGAGGTTTACAGGCAGAATGCAAAGTCTTATGATGGAAAGCTGAAGAAGCTGGATGAAGAGTTTCGGGATGTGGCAGAACATTCTGCACGGCAGACCCTCTTATTCGGAGACAGATTTCCATTCCGTTACTTTGCAGATGCCTATGGTCTGACATATTATGCTGCATTTCCGGGCTGTGCGTCTGATACGGAACCCAGTGCGGCAACGATGGCTTACCTCATTAATAAAGTGAGGGATGAAAATATTCCTCTGGTCTTAAAAATGGAACTGAGCAACGATAATATTGCAAAGGCAATTGCAGAGGCAACCGGGACTAAGGTCGGAGTATTTTATAGCTGCCATAATGTTACGGCACAGCAGTTTGAAAATGGTGAGACTTATTTGAGTATGATGGAGAGAAATGCAGAGACGTTAAAGGAGGCACTGGCGGATGGCGCTAATTAGGTGCGAAAATATTTCGATTGCATATGAAGGTCAGACAGTAGTGCATGATTTGTCTTTTCAGATTGGACAGAATGACTATATCTGCATTGTAGGAGAAAATGGTTCTGGGAAAAGCACACTTGTGAAAAGTCTGCTCGGCCTGAAGGCCCCGGCAAAGGGCAGGATTGAGCTGGGAGATGGGCTAAAGGCTAACGAGATAGGTTACCTTCCCCAGCAGAAGGATGTGCATAAGGATTTTCCGGCCAGCGTCTACGAGGTTGTTTTGTCGGGACGGTTAAACAGCAGGGGATTCCGGCCATTCTATACGGCGGCAGATAAAAGCAAGGTGAGACAAAATATGGAGCTTCTTGGTATCCGTGATCTGGAAAGGCATTGCTTCCGAGACCTGTCGGGAGGACAGAAGCAGAGGGTCCTTCTTGCAAGGGCACTGTGCGCTACGAAAAAGCTGCTTTTGCTTGACGAGCCTGTGACCGGGCTGGACCCGATTGTAACCCAGGAGTTCTACCAATTGATTCATCAGATAAATAAAACGTCCGGGATAGCCGTAGTTATGGTGTCTCATGATATTGAGGCTGTGGTAGAGTACGCCAGCCATGTCCTGCATCTTCAGGAAACAGCATTGTTCTTTGGTACTGCAAAGGAATATAAAGCAAGTGAAGTTGGAAAAACATTCCTGGGAGGTGGGGCGCATGTTTGAAAAACTGATTGAGATGTTTTCCTACCCATTTATGGTAAGAGCAATTTTGGTAGGCGTTATGGTATCCCTATGCTCCGCACTGCTGGGAGTCAGCCTCGTGCTGAAGCGTTATTCTATGATTGGTGACGGGCTGTCCCATGTGGGTTTTGGCGCCCTTGCAATCGCCGCTGCTGTGAATGCGGCCCCTCTGACATTTGCGATTCCTATCGTTATTTTAGCGGCGGTACTTCTTCTGCGTATCAGCGGAAACAGTAAAATAAAAGGGGATGCGGCAATCGCCCTGATTTCTACCAGCGCCCTTGCAATTGGTGTTATGGTGATATCCATGACCACCGGGATGAATACAGATGTTTATAATTACATGTTTGGCAGTATTCTGGCTATGAGTACCGGTGATGTGAAGATGAGTATTGTGCTTTCGGCGGCAGTGCTGGTTTTATATATTCTATTTTATCAGAAGATATTCGCCATCACATTTGATGAGACTTTTGCACTGGGAACGGGAGTGAAGGTGAATCTTTATAATACATTGATTGCTGTTCTGACTGCGGTGACGATTGTATTGGGGATGCGTATGATGGGGGCACTGCTGATTTCCAGTCTTATTATTTTCCCGGCATTGACCTCTATGCGGATATGCAAGACATTTAAAAGTGTCATTATAAACTCTGCAGTGATATCTGTTATTTGTTTGTTTATTGGAATTACGATTTCTTATGTATGGGCTACCCCTGCAGGAGCCAGCGTAGTGGTTGTAAACTTGGGAGCGCTTATATTATATACAATGATTGGTGTGGTGAAAAATAGAAGCTTCTTATCCGGGAAATAGCCAGGGTTCGGTGATTTGGCTGTTGGATTAGGATAAAAAACATCAAGAAGTCCACGTTGACAAAGATAAAATTACACACTATAATAAATGTAATTTCTACACAAAGTAAAACTTGTAAAATGCAGAGACGAGGAGGAGTACGTAATCATCGGATGCCAAGAGAGGAGACGGTTGGTGTAAGTCTTCATGAAGAGATTACGGAAGTAGCCTTTGAGCAGTGGAACGAACAGGCAGAAGCCTCAGTAGGATTCAACGTAATTCCCACGTTACAGGGAAACAGTATCGGATGAAATTCCCGTACTGACAGAGTGCAAAGAGAATACTCTTTGAAGTTAGGTGGTAACACGGATTGCAAATTCGCCCTAAGCTAATAATAGCTTAGGGCTTTTTATATATAAGCGGATAATCTCGCAGGTGGGGTTCTTTCTTATATACATTAGCAATTCGAGAAGTATAAATAAGGGAGGTATATGTATGAGAAAAATTTCAGGAAACAAATTATTGGTGAAAGCGTTGAGGGAGGAAGGGGTAGATACCGTATTTGGATATCCGGGAGCCTGTACTATTGACATCAGCGATGAGCTGTATAAACAGGATGATATACGGGTCATTCTACCGAGACATGAACAGGCTCTTGTACATGAAGCAGATGCTTATGCAAGGACAACTGGAAAGGTCGGTGTTTGTCTGGTAACAAGCGGACCAGGTGCAACCAATTTGGTGACAGGACTTGCAACGGCGAATTATGACAGCGTTCCTCTTGTTTGTTTTACGGGACAGGTAGCCAGGCATCTGATTGGAAATGATGCATTTCAGGAAGTCGATATTGTAGGAATTACAAGAAGTATTACAAAGTATGGAGTGACAGTCCGAAACAGAGAAGATTTGGGACGGATTATCAAAGAGGCCTTCTATATAGCAAGTACAGGAAAACCGGGACCGGTGCTCATTGATCTGCCCAAAGATATAATGGCAGAGCTGGGCAGCCCGGAATATCCTTCTGAGGTAAATATACGCGGTTATAAGCCGAATACGAATGTCCATATCGGACAGCTTAAAAAGGCAATCAAAATGCTCCAAAAAGCAAAAAATCCTCTATTTTTAGCAGGGGGAGGTGTGAATATCGCCAACGCAAACGGTATTTTTACAGAAGTAGCAGAAAAGACTAATATACCAGTAGTCACAACGGTAATGGGCCGGGGTGCCATTCCTACGAATCATCCACTATTTGTAGGGAATCTTGGGATGCACGGATCATATGCAGCGAACAAGGCAGTCAGTGAATGTGACCTGCTGTTTTCTATAGGAACCAGATTCAACGACCGTATCACCGGCAAGCTTCATGCGTTTGCTCCATCGGCTCAGATTGTACACATTGATATTGATACATCGGCAATTTCCAGAAACATCTCGGTGGACATTCCAATTGTAGCAGATGCCAGCGAAGCAATTGGGAAAATGAATGAGTATGTAGAACCATGCGATACAAAGAAGTGGCTGGATAAAATCAATGCATGGAAATCTGAACATCCACTGGATATGAAGCCCCGTGCAGAAATGGGACCAAAGGATATCATTGATGAGCTTAACCGTCAGTTTGAGGAGGCAATTGTTGTAACAGATGTAGGCCAGCATCAGATGTTTGCTGCCCAATACACAGAAATTACGGCTAAGAAGAGAATCATTATGTCCGGCGGACTTGGGACTATGGGATATGGATTTCCGGGAGCAATCGGAGCAAAACTGGGCAACCCGGATACTCCGGTAATTGCCATATCAGGGGATGGCGGTATGCAGATGAACATTCAGGAATTTGCCACTGCGGTTCTGGAGGAACTGCCAGTTATTGTCTGCGTGTTTAACAACGCTTATCTCGGAATGGTACGTCAGTGGCAGAAACTATTTTATGGCAAAAGATATGGAATGACGAACCTGCGGTCCGGTGCATTATTCCGCAGAACGGACGGAAAAGAAATGCCCGAGTACACTCCTGATTTTGTAAAGCTTGCTGAGAGTTATGGCGCAAAAGGAATCCGGGTTACAGAAACAGCTGAGATAGCGGCTGCTTTTGAGGAAGCCAAAAAGAATACAAAGACCCCTACACTGATTGAGTTTGTAATTGACCAGGAAGAAATGGTATATCCGATGATTCAGCCGGGCGGCACATTGGAAGAGATGATCATGGACTGTTAGAGCCGGAAGGAGAGAAAAGTATGGAAAATAATAATAGAAAGAAGCGATGGATTTCATTATATGTAGAGAATCAGGTGGGAGTCCTGTCCAAAATATCGGGTTTATTTTCCGGTAAATCCTACAATCTGGACAGTCTGACGGTAGGAACCACAGAAGATCCGACCATCTCCAGAATGACCATTGCCACAGTTAGTGACGATGAGACATTTGAGCAGATTAAAAAGCAGTTGAACCGTCTGGTAGAAGTGATTAAGGTCATTGACTTTACCGATATTTTTGTGCGGATGAAAGAAATATTATACGTGAAGGTGGGAAAATGTACTCAGGAAGATAAAGTAGAATTATTTCAGATTGCAGATACCTTTAAAGCAAGAGTCATTGATTATGGAAGGGATTGCCTGCTTTTAGAGTTTGTCCAGACGGCCACAAAAAATGATGCTGTCATTAAGCTTATGAAAGAAGAATTTAAAAACATTGAGGTTGTACGGGGCGGAAGCGTAGGTATCGAGTCTATCAGCATGATGGAGCGGTAATAAAGCCGCAGATAGCAAAATGGTAACAAGGCATACGAATTGAATTGCTAATGTTTCAGTAGTATGATTAAAAAACAGAGTGTGCTCTTGAATTTTGATTCGGGAAGTATTATAATTTTACAAAAGAGGTTCTCCTGCTTCTGAGAGGAGTGGGGGCGGGACTGAATGAATGCAGAGGAACGGAGGAAAGATAGATGGATAAGAAAAATATTGATTGGGCAAATCTGGGGTTTAGTTATATAGAGACCGATAAAAGATACGTAGCCAATTTCAAAAATGGGGAATGGGAGGAAGGTGCTCTGATTGATGATCCCAACATTACGATGAGTGAATGTGCCGGAGTACTTCAGTATGCACAGACAATCTTTGAAGGCTTGAAGGCCTATACTACAAAGGATGGAAAAATTGTAACATTCCGCCCGGATTTGAATGCCCAGCGTTTAGAGGATTCCGCCAAGAGATTGGAGATGCCTGTATTTCCCCAGGAGCGTTTTGTGAAGGCTGTTGAGGAAACTATAAGGGCAAATGCCGCCTATGTTCCTCCGTATGGCTCCGGTGCAACTTTATATGTCAGACCGTATATGTTTGGAATGAATCCGGTAATCGGTGTAAAGCCCGCAGATGAATATCAGTTCCGTGTATTTACTACCCCTGTGGGACCTTATTTCAAAGGGGGTGCAAAGCCTCTTACCTTGTGTGTATCTGATTTCGACCGTGCGGCGCCCAGGGGAACAGGAGGTATTAAGGCAGGGCTTAATTATGCAATGAGCCTTCATGCCATTATAACAGCTCATAAAAATGGCTTTGATGAAAACATGTACCTGGATTCTGAGACTAGAACAAAAGTAGAAGAGACAGGGGGTGCAAACTTTATTTTCATTACAAAGGACAACACCGTTGTTACACCAAGCTCTGATACTATTCTTCCATCTATTACCAGGCGTTCCCTTGTCTATGTAGCAGAGCATTACCTGGGGCTGAAAGTAGAAGAGAGAACGGTATACCTTGATGAAATAAAAGACTTTGCGGAATGCGGACTCTGTGGAACTGCAGCAGTGATTTCTCCGGTAGGTAAAGTTGTGGATCATGAAAATGAAATCTGCTTCCCCAGCGGAATGGAGAAAATGGGTCCGGTTACCCAAAAACTGTATGATACACTGACCGGTATTCAAATGGGACATATCGAGGCTCCGAAAGGCTGGATAAAAGTAGTTGAATAAGTATAGTAAAAACTGCAGATAAAGTTGAATTATATTATGAAGCAGGGTATGTTTAGAAAATAAACATACCCTGCTTCATTTTTGTCCCAGCTTTGATTGGTGAAATAACTTATCAGTTCCTAGATACTACTTTCTTGCATTGAACCCGCGCAAATATTGCTTTGGCCATGGATACTCAACATCCAAATTACGGGCTGTGTGCAGCACCCAATAAGGATCACGCAGAAGTTCCCGGCCCAATGCAACCAGATCTGCCCGTTCTCCACCCAGTATTTCTTCCGCTTGATGCGGATCAGAAATCAAACCAACTGTTACTGTAGGAAGGCCAGAGACTTGCTTCAGCCCTTCAGCAATTTTTACCTGATAGCCTGGATAAATGCTTGACGGAGGCGTTGGCACAACCCCGCCGGTACTCACGTCCAGCACATCAATATAGGGCTTCACCAGTTCAATAATTTTAGCCATTTCCTCTGGATGCATACCTTCCGGTTTATAATCCTCGGCAGATACACGCAGTAAAACAGGTTTTTCAGCAGGCCAGACCTCATGTACTGCCTGCAGTACTTCAACCAATATACGGCAGCGGTTTTCTGGTGAGCCACCGTAACTGTCTGTGCGGTGATTGGTTAATGGTGACAAGAACTCACTAATCAGATAACCATGGGCGCCATGAATTTCAATTGAATCAAAACCGATTTCAGCCGCGCGCGCAGCAGAACTCCGAAACGCATTCACTGCATCGCGAATATCATCTTCTGTCATCTCATGGGGCATGGGCGAATCCTGGTCAAATGGAATGGCGCTGGGTGCGTAGATCGTTTTTTCCTGTGCCTCGCACTTACGGCCTGCATGATTGAGCTGAATCGCTATTTTCGCTCCCTGCTTCTGGCAGGCGGTAACGATTGGCGCAAGAGCTTTTGCCTGTTCATCATTCCAAAGCCCCAGGCAATGATCTGAAATGCGGCCCCACGGCAAGACACCGGTAGCTTCCATGATAATCAGCCCCACTCCTCCAACTGCACGGGAAGTATAATGTGTAAAGTGGAATTCATTTGGCATACCGTCAGTTTCGGCACTGTACATACACATGGGAGGCATAACGATCCGGTTGCGCAGCGTCATGTTTTTTACTGTAAATGAATTGAATAAATACATAAGACATTCTCCCTTTCTATTATAAGACTTAACAAAATAACTTGTTTCATATTGTCCATTATATCACGCCAGTATACCTTGCACAACCGAGAAGCCGACCCAACCTACGGAAGCAGGCGGAGGAAAAAGCTTGATGGTTGTAATAAGGAAGACGTTATTTACCTGATAACTTTGCTTGTGAGGGCTTTTTTGGCAGACTAAAAAATAAAATGTTCTATGGAAAGTCATGGGTTGGCATTTCCATAGAACACTTGAGTGTGTGAAGAAATCTCTTTATCCTGGCTCTTTCTTTCCGTCAAGTTTATTTAAATTGACTTATCCATTTTTTCTTGCTTTCCCAGTTACAGATTCAATCTCAAATTCATAGACTGTTACATTTTTCATAGCAGTAGAAATATATTTTTCTCCATTTTCCAAATACTCAGGACTATATTTTTGAATTAATTTTCTAAGTACATCTTGTGTATCTTCAAAGATTTTTATTTGTCCAAAAGCAATTACACTTTCATATTTTATTGAAAATTTTGAAGGGAGAACTTCTGTATTTCCAACTACGGTGAAGCACGCCTTTGAATTATGCTCAATATTCTCTTTCTTAAGCCCATTGGCATTTGTACCATGAAAGTAGATTTTTCCGTTTGCATAAGCGTAACTCATTGGAACTCCATATGGATAACCATCCATACTTACAGTAGATAATACTCCATATTGATTGTCCTGCAAAATTTGCATTGTTTCCTCTTCTGTTAGCTGTCTGTCAGTCCTGCGCATTTCTCTAAACATAATCCTTTTCCTCCGTCTTTGATGCACCGAGCTGTTTAGTGTGGGCTTCGGCTTATGCAACTACAGTACCACACCGCCGTTAATTACTGTTGTCGATTGCAGGGCCTAAAAGAATTATTCTTAATGGAAATTTTTCGTTCTCTCTCTGATATAAAGGTTACGTACTGTATCAAATAATATAAAATCATTTGATAGCAATGCCTTTTCCGAAGCCTTGTTGTTTTTATCAGGGTCAGCAATAACTCTAGTTGCATCTGGAAATGAGAAAATTTTAGTCACAAGTAAATTGATGATTTTCTTACCCAATCCTTTGCCAATAAGAGACTGTTCTCCTATAAGATAACCAATAGCGTAAGCGCCTGATAATGATAAATCTCCAAAATCTTCATTACTGTCAACACATTTGTAGTATATACAAAATCCAATCGGGTTTCCTTGCCACATTACAATAAGGTGTGTTAACCATTGAAATTCTTCATTGCGCCCATTGATTTCTGACATCCAGTCATCAATTGAGCAAACACCCGGCACTTCAAACCATCTTTTCACATGGGCCCGATTTAACCATGTTTCTACTAATAATACATCATTGTCACGTAGCATTCTTAATTCCAACATAGATTATTCCTCCAAATTTTATCATTGTTCTATCAATAATGAATTGTCCAGGCTTATTTGGAGGACCTCGATTTCTGATTTGATTTGAATTTTAGCAAGGAGGTCTAATTGTATTCATTCTAATCATCTCCTATTCATAAGATAAACAACCTAAGCGCATCTTCTATTCCTAAAGCGTACTACCATTTATTTTACCACATAAACCCTGCCCTGTCATTTCCGTTTTTTTCTGCTCTGCTTCTTGCCGGGATTTTTCAAATGCTTGGATTTTTGAAGCACCCTCATCATTACCTCAAACTCCACGTCGGTCAGCTTGGCTTAATCAATTCCCAGCCGCTGACAATACAGGTCAACCAGTTTTTTCTGTGCGCTCCCTTCAATGCTGGAAACAAACTCTAAATCCTGTTTTAGCTCCTGCACAAAATCGGTTTCCGGTGCGCTGGTGCTGTCCTGCCTGTGGGCTTGCGATAATCCGAAAATCACCGCTTTGCAGGTGGAGCTTGCGCAGGTAAACAGCGAAATTGAAAATCTGGTGGACAGTCTGACCGGGGCAAACAATGTCTTGCTCTTCTATGTGAATGTGAAGATAGCGGAATTAGACAGCCGCAAGCAAGCCCTTGTCAAAGAAATTGCGGATTTGACGGTTGATACCATCAGCCCGGAACAGGTACAGCGGATTTCCGGGTACTTGGACACATGGGAAACCGTCAGCTTTGACGATAAGCGGAGAGTATTAGATTTGCTGGTTACTACCGTGGAAGCCACCAGTGAGAAGATGAACATTACATGGAAAATCTGACGGGTAATAATCACCCGTCAGACTGTTACCCTGTGTAGTCCCTTGTAAAACAGTACTTCTTGTATAAATACTCACTCCTATACGGTTTTATATATTTATGATATAATCTGATAAATTGGAATAATAAGTAGTAATTATGAATTAAGACATACTTAAAGAAATCTCTATAAATTCCTTAAGAAGTATTATGTATTCTTAGAGTAGTAGGATATCCTACCAGGATTATTTAATGAAAGGAATGAATTTAGATTTTATGAACTCACTAATTAGTATTTTAATGTATATTTACCCGATTTTATGTGTCTTTGTTCCATGTGTTATTTATCAGATGTTTTTGTATAGAAAAGGTACTGAATATGAAAAAATCATGAAAGGAAATCTTGCATGGCGATATGTTTTAATTCTCTATGTTTATATGGTTATGGATGTTGTGGGAATGGGAAGCATTTGGGAAATCGGGAAATATGACTCAATTATACGATGGGACGAAATCAAGCTCATTTCTTTTCAATCAGAAGGGTTTTTGACATATATATTGAATATTATTATGCTTATGCCCCTGGGCTTTTTACTGCCGTTAATCTGGAAAAAGTATAGGACAATATCAAAAACCATAATAGCTGGTTTCTTTTTTTCATTATTGATAGAACTAGGCCAACTGTTTAATCGCCGGTCAACAGAAATTGATGATGTGTTGATGAATGTTTTGGGGACGATACTTGGCTTTAGTATTTGGTTAATATTTAATAGATTATTTAAATCAAAGCCAAAGGACATTAATGTTCTTAAAGATGAACCATTAGTATACTTAGTTTTATCAGTTTTAGGAACCTTTTTGTTATACAATTGGCGGTGGCTTCTAACCTTCGCACAGTAACTTCTGATTTATTTTATATAAATAGTATTCATACTTATAGCACCTGACACTTGTTGTAAGAAAAGATGAAATTAAATTGGGAACCCGGACAAATAAGAATTACGGAGGCGATAGCATAATGGAGCTTATAAGAATAACACATAATAATCTTGATCAGGAGCATATCTGCTGTGCTATAGCAAACAATAAAGATAGTCAAGTAATGTCTAAAAAAGCTTGGTTAAAAGAAAGGCTTGATGAAGGTCTTGTATTCTTAAAATGTAATGTTCGGGGGAAATGTTTTATTGAGTATATCCCTGCCGAACACGCTTGGATACCGATTGAAGCAAACGGCTATATGTATATTAACTGTTTGTGGGTAGCTGGACAATTCAAAGGGCATGGCTACTCAAATTTTTTGCTGGACGAATGTATAAAAGACAGCAGAGCCAAAGGTAAAAAAGGACTTGTTATCTTATCTTCAAAAAAGAAAATGGGATTTCTTTCAGATTCTAAATATATGAAATATAAAGGCTTTGAAACTATTGATATGGCAAGCCCGTATTTTGAGCTAATGTATCTGCCATTTGAAAAAAATGCCGTGAAACCCTGCTTTAAATATTCTGTGAAGGAAACAGCCCACCGGGATATGCAGGACAGCTTTACATTATACTTTACCAGTCAGTGCCCTTTTACAGCAAAGTATGTACCGCTTCTTGAAGAAATGGCAAAAGAAAGAAATGTTAATTTTCAGGCAGTTCATATTCAAACAAGAGAACAAGCTCAAAATGTACCTACTCCATTTACAACATTTTCTCTGTTTTATAATGGAGAGTTTATAACCCATGAAATACTATCAGAAAAGAAATTTGAGAAAATCCTTGCAAGTAAAGGCCTATAAAATTCAATTCAAGTATAGGAGTGAAACTAATATATGGAGGAGCATACATATGGATAGAATACTTGTAGTGGAAGACGATGCCATATTAAATACTGGACTGTGCTATAATCTGCGGGAAGCTGGCTATGATCCGGTCCCAGTACAATCTATAGAGGATGCAAGGTGCGCATATTCGGAAAAGGAATATGCGCTTATTTTGTTGGATGTAAACCTGCCAGATGGGAACGGGCTTGATTTTGCACGCATACTGCGTCGGACGGAGGCAGTTCCGGTACTAATACTGACAGCAAGGGATATGGATCAGGAAGTTATGGAGGGATTCGATGCTGGGGCGGACGATTATATCACTAAGCCTTTCAATATGGAAATTCTGATCCGGCGGGTGCGCGCTGTGCTTAGAAGACGGGAAATCCAGAGCAGCTTCGATAATGGCACTGAGAAGGAAATACTTTCTTCCAGGAGCCTGATACTGTGCGGAAATCTGGAAATTGACACGGAAGGTTATACGGTAAAGAAAAGCGGAAGTTCTCTGAAGCTCACGCCGACAGAAATTAAGCTTCTGTTTAAACTTTGTCAGAATCCGGGGAGAGTGCTCACGCGGAATATTCTTTTAGGGGAAATCTGGGATGCACAGGGAAATTATGTGGATGAGCATGCCCTGACAGTTCAGATGAGCCGGCTGAAACAGAAACTGGCGGATAGCGAATACACCTATATCAAAACAGTTTACGGCATGGGATATCAGTGGATTGGAGAGAGGGAGGATTAGTGTGGATACAGGAATAATTGTAGGAGCTGTTGTTGCTGTGGGTCTCAGTATGGTCTTCTGGTATGGAACATGGAGATATATGCGCAGAAAATTTGTGCGGTATACACAGGAGATGGAAGAGATGATTCGCCGGATTCAGAAAGGTGAATACCTGAACAAGGAAATGCTTTATAATGAGACACTTTCTTCAAAAACGAAGCAGGAGCTTCTGCGTCTGTCGGATATCTGCCGGAATGAGCGGGAAAGCAGCTTAAGACAGAAACAGGAAATCCAGCAGATGGTTTCTGACATTTCACATCAGCTCAAGACACCGATTGCCAATATCGTTATGTATCAGGATATGCTTCTTTCACGGAAATCCAGTAATCAGAAAAGACCGGGTGAAGAAGAAAACTGGCTTCGAATCATGCAGAGTCAGGTGAAGAAGCTGGATTTTCTGGTGCAGGCCCTGCTGAAAATGTCACGACTGGAAAGTTCTATGATTACGCTGAAGTTGCAGGAAGAGAACCTGTACCAGTGTATTGCAGAAGCGGTGGCGCAGGTTACGCGGAAAGCGAAGGAAAAATCTCTTGATATACAGGTGGAGTGCCCGGAAGAAACTTATCTCCCGTTGGACATGAAGTGGATGGCAGAAGCAATTGGTAATGTGCTGGACAATGCAGTGAAATATTCACCGAATAGCGGAAAGATTACCATCACGGTGAGCAAATTGGAACTTTTTGTACGAGTGGATATCTGTGATGAAGGTCCCGGAATCGAGGAGAAACATTATGCGGATATTTTTAAACGGTTCTGGAGGGCACCCGGTATGCACAAGGAAGAGGGGGTGGGAATCGGATTGTATCTGACCAGGGAAATATTGACACGGCAGGGGGGATACTGCAGGGTGAATACGGCAGAAAGCGGAGGAAGCTGTTTTTCACTTTATCTGCCGGGATAAAGATTCCCGGGATTTACACTTAAACGTATAGCATTGTAAAAAGAAATGATTAGAAAGTTTCAAGAATCTTCAGTAAGTTGAGAGGTTTTTGAAACTTTTTGTTGTTAAGATAGAGACAGAAGAAAAGAGAGGAGCAGATGACATGAGTATCTTAAAAACGAGAAATCTGAAAAAATATTATGGTGGAGAGCCAAATATGGTAAAAGCATTAGATGGGATAAATCTGGAAATTGAAGATGGAGAATTCGTAGCGGTGGTCGGAACCAGCGGCAGCGGAAAATCAACGCTCCTTCATATGCTGGGGGGATTGGATAATCCTACGGAAGGGATTGTCACCATAGCGGGAAATGATATTTCCAAAATGAATCAGGAAAATCTGACGGTTTTCCGCAGACGTCAGATTGGATTCATTTTCCAGAACTATAATCTGGTTCCGATGCTGAATGTGTATGAGAATATGGTGCTTCCACTGGAGCTTGATGGTAAAAGGAAGGATGCCCGTTATCTGCAGCAGATTATCACGATGCTTGGGCTTGAAGAAAAGTTAAAAAATATGCCGAACCAGCTTTCAGGCGGACAGCAGCAAAGGGTGGCAATTGGAAGGGCACTGGCGGGCAAACCGGCTATCATCCTTGCTGACGAGCCGACTGGGAATCTGGACTCAAAGACCAGTCAGGATGTGTTGGGGCTCCTGAAAATGACCAGCAGCAAATTTCATCAGACGATTGTGATGATTACGCATAATGAAGAGATTGCTCAGCTTGCGGACCGGAGAATCCGCATTGAAGATGGCAGAATCGTAGAAGGAAGGTGGCAGGAATAATGAAACTGGATGAAAATAATAACCGGAATATCATTTTGCATCTGGCAAAAAGCAGTGTAAATAACAGCAGATTGCGGAATTTCTTTACGGTATTTGCCATTGTGCTTTCGGTCAGCCTGCTGATGACCATGGGAACCTATACCTTGGGAATAGAGACTGCCATGCAGCGCCAGGTGTCAGATATGCAGCAGGTGAGATATGAGGTAATTGATAAAACGGAAGCCAAAAAGATGGCGGAAGAAGGGGATATAAGTTATCTGCTTTTGATAAAGCAAGGGGTGGGAATTGAGCTTGGCAACAAAATACTTCTTCCGTCCTATTATGCACAGGATACGCTGAAAGGGAAGAGGAGTGAGGTGAAGCTTTCCGAAATCGAAAAGGATGGGACATTCCCGGCAAAATATGAGGAAGCAGTGGTTACGAGAGAGTACTGCGAGTTGATGGGAATTACTCCAAAGGTCGGGACGTCTTTTCCTATTACGGGGATTGATGGTGTTCAGGAAGAGTTTGTTATCTCAGGAATTCTGGAGGGAAGCTGGAAATCATCTGGTATGTATCCGGTCCTTTTCTCAGAGCGTTATGCTGAAGAAGGACGTCTTCTGAAAGATATTCCTTACAGCGCGCTTGTAAAATTGGCAGGCGGAGAAAAAATGCGTCAGGATGCATTTGAGGATAGGATTGTGAGGCTTGGAGCGGACTACGGAGTAAAACACAAAGATGTGAATCCAAACAACTATTTTACCGGAACATTGAAGGGAGACACAATACTGGCGCAGCAGCGCATTGTTACGGCAGCAGTCGGAATCGGAATCTTATTTGTGAGCGTATTGGTGATTTACAGTGTTTTTTATCTTTCGGTTATCGGGAGAACCAGGCAATTCGGGCAGCTGAGAACGCTGGGTATGACGAAGAAACAGATCCGGAAAATGGTGAGACGGGAAGGGATGTTCCTAAGTCTGATTGGTATTCCTATTGGGCTTCTGACAGGAGGAATAGTCGCTTATTTTCTAAAACCGGCAGGCTGGGATTGGACACGAACGTTAGTAATGGCAGTCGTTGTAATTATAGCGGATGTGATTACTGTCCAGATTTCCCTGGCAAAACCGGCAGCTCTTGCATCAGGAATTTCGCCTATTGAGGCGGCGAAATTTACAGGGAATGTGGATACTGGAAAAGTCAAGTCAGAAAAATACGGGACAAAAAGAACCGCCAGAAAAGGACATGGTCATAAACAAGGTGCTGTACGTCCGGCAGTTTCCGGAAAGCTGAAAAGAAAATTATCGCCATTTGGAATGGCACGAATCAGTGCGGGGCAGAACCGGAAAAAGACATTCCTTACCATGTTTTCGCTCGGCGTGGGCGGTGTGCTCTTTATGCTTGCTGCCACATTTGTGGTATCCGTGAGTCTGGAAGAATATTCAAGACAAAGCACATTCGAAAAAGGAGAATATGCAATCACTTTGTCAGACAATGCAGCAGAAACTTCGGGGCGTGGATTGTCCGGTGTACAGATGGATAATCCACTGAATAAGGAATTTGTAGACGGGATTCTTTCCGTTGATGGAGTAAAAAAAGTATATGAATATCAGAGAATGGAAATGAAGTGGGAGGCAAACGGAGAAGCAGAGCGGGATTATGTCACGGGATTTGACAGGGTATTATTTGGAAGAATCCAAGAAAAATACATGAAACATGATTCTGAGGTAAGGAGCTTGAATTATGATAAAATGGTGGAAAATCAACAGATACTGATCTTAAGCAATCAGACAGTGGAAGAAGTTTTTGGGTGGAAATTCAAAATTGGAGATAAAGTAAAAATGGCATTCGATAATGGCCGCCAAACGATAGAAAAGGAGTATACAGTGGCAGGATTTATCAAGGATTCTGATTATTATAGTGAGAATGTGATAAATGGATGGTTTCAGATGCCGCAGGAACTTCTGGATGAGGTCAGCGGAGGTTTGAATTTAAATGATACGATTGTCGTGAGTACAGATGAATCAAAAGAGAAATCCATCACTCCGGCGATAAAGTCTTTGGTGCAGGAGAATCCAAATTTGATCCTGTTTACACTGAAAGAGCAGCGTGAGCAGGATAAGAGCTCATTTACTCTTCTGTATGCAGTTATTTTAGGCTTGAGCATGTTCATCATTGGATTCAGCATGTTGAATCTTCTGAATACATTAATTACCAATATTATCACCAGAAAACAGGAATTTGCCATGTTAGAGTCTGTAGGAATGAGCCGCCGGCAGCTTAATCGGATGGTGAGTGTGGAAGGT
This sequence comes from Ruminococcus sp., assembly GCA_013911065.1. Taxonomy (GTDB): domain Bacteria; phylum Bacillota; class Clostridia; order Lachnospirales; family Lachnospiraceae; genus Muricomes. The sequence goes on from JACERV010000014.1 coordinate 108,986, forward strand.
CTGATTCTTTCGGCTGGAAATGCAGTGATGACACTGATTGCCGGTACGGCTGCAGGGTACGCAGGAGTGATGATACTGCGGGGATTTTCAGCGAAATATATGCATTATCATTTTCCGGGCTGGTTTTATCTGGGATATATAGTAGTTTTGATTATTGTACCCCTTGTAGTCACGTCGGTGATGCTGCGTGGGTTTGAACGGCAGGCTTTGACGGAGAGGCTGAGAGTGGAAGATTAGTTGCTGCAAACCGTGTGCTGCTTGACTAATCAAATGACAGCAAGTAAAATCAAGCAATAATTTCTCTGTTTCTTTATAATAAATGTAGGGTGGTTGAAACGAGGTGAATGGACGAATGTACGAGTGGCAAAAACAAATTCAGGTAATCGTTGATGAGATTGACAGATGTATTAAAAATTACAATGATGAAGCCTTAACACTGCGCTTTCTTTCCTGCAAGTTGGGTTACTCTGAATTTCATACAACAAGAAAATTTAAAGAAATATCGGGTATACAGTTTAGAGATTATTTGCGGCATAGAAAGTTAGCTTTTGCATTAAAAGAGGTTAGAGATAGTGATAAGAGCCTTTTGGATATTGCTTTTGATTATGGGTTTTCATCACATGAGGCTTTTACCAGAGCTTTCAAGGGAACATATGGTGTAACACCAAGTGAGTATCGAAAGAATCCTAAACCTGTCGTTCTCCGTACAAAAATCAGCCCTTTTGACCGCTACTTTTTAGGATTGGGAGAGATTGGTATGATTAAATCTGCAGACGGTGTAAAAAATTATTTTGTAACTATACCTGCACACAAATTTTTACACATTAAAAACTATGAGAGTAACGGATATTGGGATTTTTGGCAAAAGCAAAACCTTATTCCGGGACAAGACCAAGAAACAATTTGCGGTTTGCTTGACAGTATCAAGGGGAAATTGGACGATGACGGCGGAAATGAAGCTAATTGCGGAAGCGGTCAGATTATGGCATATATGAATGACCCGAACGGTAGACTTTGTGATTGGGGTATTTCTCGCACAGAATGTTGGGGGGTACGGCTTCCTTTCGATTATGCCGGGGAAGTGCCGCCGCAAATGCTCATAGTGGATATTCCTGAAGCCGAGTATATTGTGTTTGAACATGGGACATTTGATTATGAACAGGAAAACAGCAGTGTAGAAGAAAAAATTGAAACGGCAATGGCAGCTTTCGATTACTCCGGCAATGGTTACTGTCTTGATACTTCCCCTGGTAGAATAATTTACTTTTATTATGATCCCGAACAGTATTTTAAGTATATCAGACCAGTACAAAAGCTAGGTAAAATCGACGATACGCCCAACGGTAAATAAAAAACTGTTGTTGCGGCAGCTGAATAGCTATGTGCCAAAAGATAATACAACGAGCCAAACGGCGGTTTTGAAATCAGATTGATAATCAAAGCCGCCGTTTTCCTTTTTCAAAAATGGGTTCTCGGAGAGTGTATTAAAATCGCCCATTATGTATAAGCGATAAACTCCCATTTCAATATTGAATTAAGAACCTAAGTAAGGAGATAAGAACAGTTGTTTTCCTATGGTAGACTGTGGTATACTGTATGCTGTGTAAATAAATATAAAGATGCCGGGACTTTACAGTAAAATGGCAGTAAAATAGAAATAACTGAGGTTTATAAAGGATGAAAGATTATAAGGATTCCAATGCATATGGCAATTTCGCGGCTGTGTATGATACATTCATGGATAATATTCCCTATGGAAAATGGGGAGCGTATCTGCACGGGCTTTTAAACGAATATGGTATTGAAGATGGTCTGGTTTTGGATTTGGGCTGTGGGACAGGCTCCATGACGGAATTGCTGGCTTCTCTGGGATATGACATGATTGGAGTGGACAGCTCCGTGGATATGCTGGAGATTGCTTTAGAGAAAAAAGAAAAGTCCGGGCATGATATTTTATATCTGCAGCAGGATATGAGGGAGTTTGAACTATATGGGACGGTACGGGCAGTTGTCAGTATCTGTGACTCCCTGAATTATATTACAGAGCCGGAAGAGCTGGGGCAGGTGTTTCACTGGGTAAATAATTATTTAGATATGGACGGGGTTTTTATTTTTGATTTTAACACAGAATATAAATACCGGGAGATTCTGGGGGACCGTACCATTGCGGAAAACAGGGAAGATTGTAGTTTTATCTGGGATAATTATTATTATGAAGAAGAACGGATTAACGAGTATGAGCTGAGTCTTTTTCTAAAAGATGAAACGTTCGCTTGTGACGGCGGGGAAATATATCGGAAATATCAGGAGACCCATTTCCAGCGGGGATATACCCTGGCAGAAATGAAGGAACTGGTCCAGTCGGCAGGAATGCGCTTTTTTGCGGCGTACGATGCATTTACCAGGGAAGAGCCTTCTGATACGAGCGAAAGAATTTATGTGATAGCGGGAAAAGGAGAATAATCATGGCAGATTATATTGTAAGAGCAACGGCGGCGAATACACAGATTCGTGCATTTGCGGCGATAACAACAGAGCTTGTGGAGCAGGCAAGACAGCACCATGAAACAAGTCCGGTGGCTACAGCGGCCCTGGGGCGGCTTCTGACGGGGGGAGTAATGATGGGGAGCATGATGAAGAATCCCCAGGATTGTCTGACGCTGCAGGTGAAGTGCGGAGGGCCTATTGGAGGATTGACGGTAACCGCGGACAGTCAGGGAAACGTAAAGGGATATGTGAATAACCCGGATGTTATCCTTCCTCCGAAAAATGGAAAGCTGGATGTGGGAGGTGCCCTTGGCCCGGGTTTTTTAAATGTCATAAAAGACATGGGACTGAAAGAGCCTTACTCTGGACAGACAATTTTGCAGACAGGAGAGATTGCCGAGGATCTCACATATTATTTTGCTACATCTGAGCAGGTGCCTTCTTCAGTGGGGCTTGGAGTCCTGATGGAGAAAAATAATACAGTCAGATGTGCGGGTGGCTTTATTGTACAGGTTATGCCTTTTATTGAGGATGAGGTGCTGGATAAGCTGGAGGAGAATATTCAGAAAATCCAGTCTGTGACTGCCATGCTGGACAATGGTCATAGTGCGGAAGAAATGCTCGGACAGGTTTTAGAAGGGCTGGATGTAGAGATTGTAGATACATTTCCTGTACAGTTTTCCTGCAACTGTTCCAAAGAGCGTATTGAGAAAGTGATTATCAGTATCGGGAAGAAAGATATCCAGTCTATGATTGATGACGGAGAGGATATTGAAGTGAAGTGCCATTTTTGTAATACCGCGTATCAATATAGTGTTGACGAATTAAAAGAGCTTTTAAAAAGGAGCAGGTAAGTAGGAGGGCGGATATGAAACAGGGATTTATAAAGGTTGCAGCGGCCACACCGGATATACGGGTCGCAGATGTGGAGTATAATACAGAAAAAATCTGCCAGGGGATTTCGGCGGCGGTATCAGAGCAGGCGAAAATCGTGGTATTTCCTGAATTATGTATTACCGGGTATACCTGCGGCGATTTGTTCACCCAGGAAGTACTGCTGAAAGCGGCAAGAACAGCGCTTTACCGGATTGCTGCTTTTACAGCAGATAAAGATATTCTGGTATTTGTGGGGGTCCCAATCAGCGTGGATGGGGAATTGTACAATGTAGCTGCGGCGCTGAACCGGGGAGAGGTGCTTGGTCTGACGACGAAAACTTTTCTTCCGAATTATGGGGAGTTTTATGAGATGCGTCAGTTCACCCCAGGGCCAAAGGCAGCAAGGGAGATTTTGTTTGAAGGAAACCGCATTCCTTTTGGACCGCAGATTTTGTTTCAGGCGGCTGGAATGGAGGAGCTGATTGTATCTGCTGAAATCTGTGAGGATGTATGGTCCCCTATTCCGCCTAGCATCCGGTCAGCTATGGAGGGAGCGGTAATTATAGTGAACTGCTCTGCCAGTGATGAGACGATTGGAAAAGACCACTACCGCAGAGAACTGATCCAGGGACAGTCTGCACGTTTGATTGCAGGATATGTATATGCCAATGCAGGAGAAGGGGAATCTACCACAGACCTTGTATTCGGCGGACATAACCTGATTACGGAAAATGGGGCTGTTTTGAAGGAAGCGGAAAGGTTCAGAAACGATATTATTTATTCAGAAATAGATATATACAGGCTTCTTGGAGAAAGACGCAAGAATACAACATTTAAAATATTAGATGAACGCTGTCTTATGAGGGTTCCTTTTCATGTGGAAATAGAGAAAACAACATTGAGCAGACAGTTTCCGAAACATCCTTTTGTTCCGGCCAACGAGAGCGAGCGGGAGAGAAGGTGTGAAGAAATTTTTACAATTCAGGCAATGGGTCTGAAAAAACGTCTGGCACATACCCAGGCAAAGAGTGCAGTGGTGGGGATTTCCGGGGGCTTAGACTCCACGTTAGCCCTGCTGGTGACGGCAAGAGCATTTGACATGCTGGGGTGGGATAAGGAGAGAATCATAGCGGTGACAATGCCTTGCTTTGGCACTACAGACCGGACTTATCAGAATGCTTGTAAAATGACGGTACAATTGGGAGCGCAGCTTCGTGAAGTGCAGATTGCCGAGGCAGTCCGGGTTCATTTCAGGGACATCGGCCATGACCCGGAAGATCACAGCGTGACCTATGAAAATGCCCAGGCAAGGGAGCGGACTCAGGTGCTGATGGATATCGCCAACGAAACCAACGGAATGGTAATAGGAACCGGAGATATGTCTGAGCTGGCACTGGGGTGGGCTACTTATAACGGTGACCACATGTCTATGTATGGAGTTAACGCATCTGTGCCTAAAACACTGGTCCGCCATCTTGTGAAGTATGCAGCAGATGCAACGAAAGATGAAAATCTGAAGACAGTACTGTATGATGTACTGGATACACCAGTCAGTCCTGAGCTGCTTCCCCCGAAAGACGGGAATATTGCACAGAAAACAGAGGATTTGGTCGGGCCTTATGAGCTCCATGATTTCTACCTGTATTACATGGTACGGTTTGGCTATGAGCCGAGTAAAATTTACCGGCTGGCACTGGAAACTTTCGAGGACAGTTATGATTCCGCTACGATTTTAAAATGGCTGGAAACGTTTCTCCGCAGGTTCTTCTCCCAGCAGTTCAAACGCTCCTGCCTGCCGGACGGACCGAAAGTAGGTACAGTAGCGCTTTCGCCCAGAGGGGACTGGAGAATGCCAAGCGATGCCTGCGTAGCCACATGGATGAAAGAACTGGCCGATAGTGATTGGCGAGGTACTGCACGAGCCTAGCACGTAGGCCGTTCCTTGAGATTAGCGAGGTATTATCGAGCTTAGCGAAAGGAACTTCCTTAAGAAAGTGATTGGCGAGGTACTGCACGAGCCTAGCACGTAGGCCGTTCCTTGAGATTAGCGAGGTATTATCGAGCTTAGCGAAAGGAACTTCCTTAAGAAAGTGATTGGCGAGGTACTGCACGAGCCTAGCACGTAGGCCGTTC
>JACERV010000015.1 GCA_013911065.1 Ruminococcus sp.
ATCTTTCTAATAAAATTTTGTATTCATCTGAAATACGGTGTATTCAGATGGCTTATTAAAGTTACTCTTTTTTTATATCAAAAAATTTGTATAAAACCTCTTGACTATTTATAGTTTGTCACCTCCTCTTAATAAAGAGTCTGGCTTGCCAGACTCACGTGCCGAAGCGCGGTCGCTTTAGCGGCCATTTTCTTTATGCGCGCAGTGCGCATCCCCAGGATGGTTTTTATGTAATAGGAAAAGCACTTTCCTATTACATAAAAAAAGATGTTTCCACGAAACATCTTAATTATACAATGTGCAATTTTTCCTGTCCGCTCTGAAAATCTCCAAGCGCTCCATTCAGACATTGGATTTTCTGTATTGTGAGGGACTCATTCCAATTATGGATTGAAAAGCTGCAGCAAATTTGCTTGCATTTTCATAACCTACTTTTCCTGCAACTTCCATAATAGAATTTCCCGAATCTTTCAGCATCAGCGCCGCTGCATTCATACGGTATGCCTTCATATATGCATAGATTGTGGTCCCATATACACCCTTAAAACAAAGCTTCATGGAGGTGAGGGGAAAAGCAAAACGTTCAGACAGCTCCTCCAATGTATACCACTGCTCCAAATCGGCAGTAAGCAAAGCTACAATATCTTTCACCTTTTCTACCTGCGACTTATAAAAATACGGACGTTCCTCATTGTCTTTTGGTACCTCGGTTGCTTCTAAAAACAAGAGCAGTTCCAGCACTTTGATTTTAAAATACTGCATCCGCACCTGGTCCGCAAGATCATACAATTCTGAAAAGATATGTTCTATCTGTTTCCCGGCACGTATAATAAATGCTTTATTCTCCGGGCAGAACTTTTCTTTTAGCTTTCTCAAGTCCACGGAAAATCCATCCATAACATGAAGAAGAGATTTTTCCGCCTCCTCAATACAGAACCCTATGGTAATGCCATGATAATGCCTGAGAGGAAAGCGGTAATCCTGACAATGATTGACTCTGGAATTAATCTGCATATCCCCTGCCTTAATATAAATGTACTTATTTTGCTCCATCTGCCACTCAATCCTGCCCTCCCAGCAATGATCAATACAGAACATTTCTTCTTTTGGCTGAAACCCCGAAAGACAATGCTCCATATGAAAATCGTTATATAAAATATATACACCGGGAAACACATCATAAACGGTCATCATGCCTTCTCCGCCTACATCCTTTAGCTGAAACACAGCACAGTCTTTATTTTCACATACCTTGTATACATTGCTTCCCATATCCTTTGCTTCTAGAATCACAGAATGCCTCCCTCTCATAGGGGATTCCAAAGGAACTCCCTTCACAAACAAAAAAAATCCATCATTCTCTTCTTCCCGGCTTCATTCAGAAGATAACTGCCCTCTGCCCGCCCCTTTTTGATATGAAGTATATGGGTGCAGCAGGACAGAATTAATTCCGGGTCATGAGTCACGATAAATACAGTCTTTCCCTGCTGCCTTAATTGGCGGATACACTCTGCCACTTTCTCCATATGCCGCAAATCCAAACCACTTGTAGGCTCATCAAACACAATAATATCCCGCCCGGAGGCCAGCGCCTGGGCAACAGCAACCCGCTGTTTCTGCCCTCCTGACAATGCCATCGGATGATGATCCTTAAAAGCAAGAAGCTCCAGACTATCCAGAATCTTTTCAGCGTTCTCCCGATCTTCTTTCTTCATGGACAGCAAAACTTCATCCAGTACACTTTCCGTAAAAAGCTGATGATTTACATCCTGCATGACCATATAACAGGAATCAAGACGTTTTCTTGCTTTTAATGTGCTTTCATTATATTTCAGTATACTTTTGTCTTTTTTGAGCAGCCCGCACAGGCTTCTCACAAAGGTTGTTTTCCCTGCTCCATTATGTCCGATTATAGCGATGATACCAGCTTCCGGCAACTCAACCCGGGGAATGTCTATCAGTTTTTTCGCTTTTGAATAAGAAAATTCCAGGTTTTCAACTGTTAATACCTTCTGCTCCGGCACAGGGCATACTTTCTTTTTGCCCAGCTTTGCCAGCGCGGAGATACGGAGCCCCCTCTCCCGAAAGAAAGAGGAAGGTTTTTCATAAAATTGTACACCTGTATATTCCTCACGTATTTCTCCGTTTTTCATATACAATACCCTGTCGGCAAGACCCTGCATAAAATACAGGCGGTGTTCCGCAATCAATATTGTTTTGCCCTGGATTTTCCATTTAGAAATAATACTTTTAAGATCATTTATCCCCAAAATATCCAGATTGGAGGTGGGTTCGTCCAGTACTATAATATCAGGCCCCAATGTTCCTACCGAACCGCAGGCAATTTTTTGCTTTTCGCCCCCGGAAAGTTCAAAAATACTTCTGCCAAGCAGCGGGTTCAATGATAACGCTTCTGCCGTCCGGTCTATGCGGCTCAAAACTTCCTCCTCGTTCATGCCAAGATTTTCACAGCCAAAAGCAAGCTCGCTGGTGGTATCCACGTTAAAAAACTGTGAACGGGGATTCTGAAAAACAGACCCCACCGTTTTTGCCAGATCATACAGCGGTGTATCCGATATCCTTTTACCGCATATCATCACTTCCCCTGTGAGTGTTCCTTCGTAAAAATGGGGAATCAGCCCGTTTATCAACCTTGTCAGCGTGGTTTTTCCACATCCAGATTCGCCGCACAGCAGCACTGTTTCACCTCTTTTGATATGTAAATTGATTTGTTTTAACCCGGACGCTTCACTTGCACCGGTATAGAAAAACTGAATGTCCTTTAAGTTTATCATACTTTTTTATCCTCATATTACAGAAAACTTGTCAATGAGCAGAAAAATAATACTTACCACACAAAGCAGCATTGCAGCCAAGTCATATGGCCTGATGCCGATTTTACAGATATTCGTGCGGTGGATGGGTGCTCCAAGTCCTCTGGTGAGCGCTGAGGCTGACAATTCTTCTCCAATTTTAACACAGGAAACCATTAGTGGAACCATACGGTATTCCAACATTTTGCCTGGCTTCCCGCCCCCGAACCGGATTCCCCTCATCCTCATGGCGTCGCCGATTGCCCCATACTCCTCGCCGACTGTAGGAAAGAAACGGAACATGACAGACAGCGGTATGGACAGTTTCTGCGGCAGATGCATCCGCTCCATAGCTGCCATAAATTCACTGACAGTTGTGGTGTTCACCAGATAACTGCCCATAGCGATTCCAGGCATGAAACGTGCAAACATACCGCAGCAGGCAACAATCATAAAATTCATAAATCCTGTTGTAACAGGAACTAGAAACAATTCTCCGGCAAAAGCACATAAATATGCAGCAGCATAAATTGCTGCTGATTTCCATTTCCCTGAAATACAAAATAAAAGCAGCGGAACCAGCACCAGTGCCGGCCTTATTATATTCATAATGCCTCCACTGCCTCCTCCGATTAATACGGAAGCAATGGTTACTGCCAAAAGCATTTTTGTACGGGGATCAAGCACAGTCTTGCTGCTTTTGGATGTGCTTTTCATAAGTTCCCTCGCCATTATACAATTCCTGCCCTTTCAAAATGTTTTTTCAAAAGTGCTCTCCCTAATATTGCACCGAGCAGCCCGGAAATAAAGCAGGCTGCAAGCAGTGGAATAAGGCTCCAGTCTGGTATGTATCTCATAAGAGTTTCAGCGTATTCCCGGCCATAGCCTGAAATCAACATATCAAAATAATTATCCCGGGTTACTACAATCGGAATGAAGTTGCCTATTACCCAAATGGAAAACACACCATATCCCAGAATACTCTTTTTGGCACTGGCATACCCGCCCGATTTAAAGATAAAGTCCGCTAAAATCCCGGACACCGGAGCTATTACGATTACCCATACCCCCATTCCCATCAATCCGATAAGAATACCAATCAATATTGACATAATGGTTACCATTCCAAACTTCTTCACCTTTGTTAGAAAAAGCATAAATGGAATACCTCCGACCAGAGGAACCAGCACAGATAAAAGGGGAATAAAAATAGGAATATAGCCAAGCATGGCAACACCCATGCAGACCACAAACATAATTGCTGTAAAGATTCCAACATTAATTAAATCTTTTGCCTGTATCCTTTGTTTCATGATGAATACCTCCTGATTCAGTTAGTTTATGCTAACTAATATACTTAATTTAAAGGCTTTGCACACACAAAGCCTTTATGAAAAAAGTATATCATCATGCCTGCACTTCATCTGCCCCAAAAAGCCGCAAGTAATCCAAAAGGACATTTTCCCTTATCTTTAATGTCTATCCTGGCTCAAACTTACTTTTCCTGCTGCCTGCAAAGTGCCTTTGCTATCTCCGCTGCGTTATTAAAGTCTTCTTCCTCCGGGTTCCAGTGGCATTTTGCTTCTTCCTCAACCACTGAAAATCCTGCACCTTCCAGTCTTTCACGGAGTACCTTTGTTCCTTCTCCGCTCCAGCCATAGCAGCCAAATACCGCAGCTTTCTTCTCTTTAAATTTCAATTCCTTTAGAAAGTCAAGCCATCCGCCCATAGAAGAAATAATACTGCCGCCTACAGTCGGTGCGCCTACTGCGATTGCTTTTGAATTAAAAACTTCAGTCATAATGTCATTTTTATCTGTTTTGGAAATGTTAAATATCTTCACTCTTGTATTAGGTGAAATCTGAGCTATTTCCGAACCAATTTTATGAGCAAGCTGTTTTGTTCCATCCCACATCGTATCATAAATAACTGTAATCTGGTCCTCCTGGTAGCTCTGTGACCATTCATAATATTTTTCTACAATCTGCATTGGGTTCTCTCTCCAGATGGAGCCATGGCTTGTAGCAATGATATCGATCGGCAGATTCAGAGCCTGAATTTCTTCAATCTTCTTTTTTACAAGCATAGAAAACGGATTTAAAATATTTGCATAGTATTTCTTTGCTTCCTCCCATAAAAGACACTGGTCCGCTTTATCGTTAAACAATTCCTCCACTGCATAATGCTGTCCAAAAGCATCGTTTGAAAACAATATATTATCCCCGGTCATATAAGTCGCCATACTGTCCGGCCAATGAAGCATTTTCATTTCAACAAAAACCAGCTTCTTTCCATTTCCAATATCTACAGAATCACCTGTCTTCACAACCTGATAATTCCATTCTGGATGATGGTACTGCCCGGTCAGTGACTTCACACCGCTAGCAGTGCAGTAAATGGGAGTTCCCGGTATCTTTTCCATCAGGGCAGGAAGAGAACCGCTGTGGTCAACTTCCCCGTGATTTGCAACAATAAAATCAATTTCCTTTAAGTCAATCTCTTTTTCCAGATTATCAATAAACTGGGTGGAATGGGGTTTCCATACCGTATCAATTAAAACAGTCTTTTCTTCCTTAATTAAATACGCATTTTGACTTGAGCCATGATGAATTGAGTATTCATCTCCATGAAAAGACTCCAGCTCCCAGTCCATAAACCCCAACCAATATACATTGTTTTTTACAAGCTTCTTCATGATGGTATATTTCCTTTCTATTTTTGAAATAACAGTGAGTTTTCAATGAATATATGGATATAAACGTCCTTTACTAACTCATGAAGCTTTTGGAAGGTCAAATGATATGTGGCACATCCATCCTTTGGTACCGTAAAATCATTGGTGCAGGCCTCTATCTGCTTTATAAGGTTTCCTGCTGCTTCATGTTCGTCCTCAAGTTCCTTCACATATTCATCATTGCTTCCGGTTTCTTTTTGCCTCATATACGGAAAAATAAGTTTTTCCTCTTTCGCAAAATGCTCTTGAAGCTCTTTCCGCAGATCAGAGAAAAGTCCGTGCAATGGAACCAGTTGCTCTTGATGATGCACATAATGGGCAAGCAATACTTTATTTAGCAATTCATCAACTTCTGCGAGAAGCACCCTTTCTTTTGTATGATGAGTCACAATAATGTAATCAATCAACTCGGGTACACTCATTTCCATCAATTTGTCAACTTCAAGTATCTGACCCTTTTCAGGTGATGCCCCTTCCCCGGAGAGCTTTCTATTCAATAGTTCAATAAAACTTTTTGAATCTATTCCAAGCTCCTCTACCGCATCCTCCAAGCGCTCTTTTCCTCCGCAGCAATAGTCAATGTGGAAATCATTGAATATTTCAATTGCCTTAGGATATGCCTTTACAATATCAGTTATTTTCATATTATTTGTAATCATCTTATTTTCCTCCTTATTATCTGCCGCTTTTTGTTTTCTTTGTAAGCCCAGTATATCTATAGAAGAAAAATAAAAATGTGATTCAAATCATTATTTAAAAATAATTTTAAAATATTTAACGGGTTCTGCTTTAATCCCCGTTTTCAAAAACATCCCGCAGCATATCTGTATTCAAAATATGCACCTTCTTGTTTCCTTCCAGCTTAATGGCACCTTCTGATTGAAGTTCGCCAAGCTTTCTGCTGATAGTCTCTCTCCGGACATTAATATAGGCCGCCATATCCTCCCTTGTTAACTCTATGATTTTCCCTTTTATCCGGCTGCTCCGAAATAAAATAAAACCTGCCACTCTTGCCTTTGCATCATTGATAGATAATAGCTGGACCAGCTCATTTGTCAGGGATAGCTTTTTGCCGACAACATTTAATATCTTAATGCCAACCTCGGGCCTTTTCAGAATTAAGTTCTGAATATCACTGTGGGAAATCAGACATACGCCCGATTCTCCCAGCGACACAGCATTCGCTTCAAAACTCTTTCCTCCAAAGATATTCTGCTCTCCATATACATCCCCTTCCATAAGTATATCCAGAACATATTCTTTTCCTTCAAGAGAATAGCGGTTTATTTTAATCTTCCCATAACGGATAATTATAATTTTGTCTGCCGCATCCGTTTCACTAAAGACGATATCACCTTTTTTATAATCCAGATGCTGAGCCTTTACAACCAGTTCTTTTTGTTCTTCCTGAGTAAGAGATTCAAAGAGTGTAATTTTAGAGGTACATAGTTGATTGCAGTTATCACATGTATATTTCATAACTCTCTCCTATCGGCACTGCAGTATTGACATTCTCTCCGGCTGCACTGTTTTTCATATCATATCAAATATTTCCAAAAAAAGAAAGTTCATAAAGAGGAATTTCTGCTCTAATAGATTGCTTCATTCCCGCGCTGTCCCGTCCGTACACGAACCGCATCTTTTAAATCATACACAAATATTTTCCCATCTCCCGGATTCCCTGTGTAGGCAATTTGACAGATTACATCCACTACTTTATCTACCCATTGCTCAGTGGATACTACAATTTCAAATTTAATTTTAGGAAGCATATTGATATCTACCTTTGTTCCCCTTACAATGCTGGAATAGCCCTTTTGGATGCCGCACCCCATTACCTGTGAGACTGTTATTCCATGTACATTTATTTTATTTAATGCATCTTTCAAATCTTCATACACTTCTTCATTTACGATTGCATCTATTTTAACCATAATTCAAACCCCTTTCTTCTTTCATTTATATGTATCGCTATTCCACTTAGTCGAGTCCGTTAAATGACGGATATGCATCCTCTCCATGCTGTGTAATATCCATGCCGCGTTTTTCTTCCTTTTCTGAAACACGCAGCGGGATAAACAATTTAATAACAGATGCGCAGACTAATGTCCCGACAACTGCGACTGCGATTGTAAGAAGAATACTTATAATCTGTGCAGTAAGCAAACGGTAATCTCCAAATACAAGGCCATCCCATCTGGCCACCGAATTGATAGATGATTTTGCAAACAATCCTGTTGCAATTCCACCCCATATTCCTCCAATGCCGTGACATCCAAAGGCATCCAGGGCATCATCAAAGCCTATGTGTTTTTTAATAACTGATACTGTAAAGTAGGCAAGAGGGCTGACAACCGCACCAATAATAAAGGCAGACCAGATCGGTACGAAACCTGCTCCCGGTGTAATTGCTACCAGTCCCAGCACTGCACCGGTGCACGCACCCACAACAGTTGGTTTTCCCTGCTTTACCATATCAATGATCATCCAGGAAAGCATTGCCGCAGCCGCTGATGTGTTTGTTGTCATCAATGCATGAGCTGCAAGGCTTCCCGCCGATAATGCGCTGCCTGCATTGAATCCAAACCATCCAAACCAAAGAATGGATGCTCCAAGCAGGACGAACGGGATGTTATGTATACGGTAAGAAAGTCTGTCATAGCCGTTGCGCTTTCCAAGCATAATACAGAGTACAAGTCCGCTGACACCAGAACTGATATGAACAACATTACCTCCTGCAAAGTCAACTGCGCCAAGTACGGAACCCATAAATCCGCCTGCTCCCCATACCATGTGAGCCAGTGGATAGTATACAAATAAAGACCAGAGGACCATAAAAATAAATAATGCTTTAAAATTCATTCTGCCTGCCACAGAACCTGTAATCAGGGCCGGTGTAATAATTGCAAACATCATCTGAAATGCAACAAATGCAAATTGAGGAATGGTTGACGCATAGGGGCTGACCGCGTCTTCTGCTATTCCATTCAAACAAAATAATTTCAGATTCCCAATAATCCCCAGGTTATCTCCTGAAAAACTCAGGGAATATCCTATCAGAACCCATAATACGGACGCCAGCCCCATAATAAAGAATGATGACATCATCGTATTTAATACATTCTTTCTTCGTTCAAGACCTCCATAAAAAAATGCCAGGCCCGGTGTCATAAAAAATACCAGTGCTGCTGAAACGAGAATAAAAGCTGTATCTCCTGTATTCATAATCTTACCCTCCGTCAATAATTAACGTTTTCCTTTAAAAAGTGTCCAGATTTTTAAACTACCATGGTTTTGTTTTAAAAAAGAAAGGCAAAGGTGCTTGAAGTTTTAAAACCTCAGGCACCTTTGCCTTAACAATACTTATAATACATTGACATAAATTTGTCAACATTTTTTATTACCTGAACAGATGTTGTAAATAAAAAGACTTGCTTTTTCTAACAATTTTTAAAATAAGGATGCAAAATGGAACATGAATTTTTCTTGACAAAGTGTTTTCGCCATGATATAACACTGTTATATAACGGTGTTATATGATTAGAAAGGAGGTTGTACAGAATGTCGGATGAATCTACACAAAGGCGCATTTTAGATGCTGGAAAAGCTGAATTTCTGAATAAAGGGTATGAAAACGCATCTCTGCGTAACATTGCACAAAAGGCAGGGGTTACCACAGGGGCCATCTATGGATACTATCCCGACAAGGCGGCTTTATTTGCTGCACTTGTCTCAGAGCCGGCAAATTATCTGCGCAGCTGGTACTTTTCGGTGCAGCGTGAATTTGACACATACCCCGCTGAATATAAGGAAAAGCAGATGCATGACTATACAAGCCATGCCCTTGAGGAATTTATTAACTATATATACCTCCATTTCGACGCATTCAAGCTTGTGGTATGCCACTCTGCCGGTACTGAATACGAGCATTATATTGACAGCCTGCTGGAAATCGAAATAGAACACACTCAGCGGTTTATAGACGCGCTGCGCAGCATGGGATATAATATCCCCTCCATTGATGATGATATGAACCACATTCTTTCCGGTGCTTTCTATTATGGAATTTTTGAAACCGTGGCACATGACATGCCCAGGGAACGGGCAATAGAATACATTCGTACTTTAAATAAATTTTATAGTGCAGGCTGGGATACCATTTTAGGGCTAAAATAGCTCTAAAATTTTTAGCAACAGGTTAGTTTTTACTAACTCAATATATTTTAATAAAGGAGGATTTAAGATGAATCAAAGTTCAAAAGGAATCGTGTCATGGCTGTGGGAGTTTGCCTCCCCCCATAAGGGTGGTTATATTGCCTCCCTTGTGTTTGCCACACTGGGAGTGGCCTGCCAAATGGCACCTTATTTTTGTGTGGCTCAAATCGTACTGGCGCTGCTTCGTGGGGAGACTGCCATCAGCTTTTACGGTTTTTACTGCCTGATTGCCGCAGGCTTTTGGGTGCTGCGGTATTTCTTTCACGGCATTTCCACCACACTATCCCATCAATCTACATTCGCAGTAATCTCAGAGGTTCGTCTAAAGCTGACAAAAAAGCTTACCCGCCTGCCTATGGGGTATTTGCTGGATACTCCTTCAGGAAGGATGAAAAACATATTGGTGGAACGAGTGGATAGTATAGAGCCCACCCTGGCACACGTTGTTCCTGAAATGGGAGGTAATATTCTGATTTCTATTGCCACCATAGTATATCTTTTCATACTGGACTGGCGCATGGCACTGGCGGCTCTGGTCCCCTTACCCTTGGGTATACTGTGCTATATGGGCATGATGGGCGGATATGGAAAGCGCTTTGCCAACTATGTGTCTAAAAACAAACTGCTCAACGATACAGCAGTGGAATACATCGGCGGAATTGAAGTCATTAAGGCCTTTAACCAGTCGGCTTCTTCTTACGAAAAGTTCACCACCGCCGCAAAGGAAGCAGCTGATTCTGCCATCAGCTGGATGCGCTCAACACTCCCCTTCTTTTCTTTGGCACTTTCCGTATTTCCTGCAGTGTTAGTCAGCGTCCTGCCTATCGGTTCTATGCTGTACATGAAGGGCAGCCTGCCTGTTGAAACCTTTATTGTGTCTATCATTTTATCACTTGGTGTTATGGGACCACTTATCACAACCATGAGCTATTCCGATGATATAGGCAAGATTCATACTATTGTAAACGAAGTAGCCGACGTGCTTACCCAGCCAGACCTTGCACGTCCCACTGTTGCTGCAGAGATAAACGGCTACGATATCTGCCTTGAGGATATAAGCTTTGCGTACCGTGAAAAACCTGTACTGCACGGCATCAATCTTCATATCCCGGCAGGCAGCGTCACTGCATTGGTAGGTCCTTCAGGCGGGGGAAAGTCTACCATTGCCAAGCTCATCGCATCTTTGTGGGATGCAGGCAGCGGACGCATCACCATTGGCCAAACAGATATACAGCATATTCCTCTCGCCCAGCTTAACAGCATGATTGCATATGTTGCCCAGGATAATTATCTGTTCAACGAAAGCATACGGGAAAATATCCGTATGGGAAAACCATCCGCCAGCAATGAAGAGGTAGAGAAAGTTGCCCGGTTAAGCGGCTGCCATGACTTTATCATGAAGTTGGAACAGGGTTACGAAACCTGTTCCGGAAGTGGGGGCGGCCATCTTTCAGGCGGTGAGCGCCAGCGTATCACTATCGCCCGTGCCATGCTCAAAGACGCACCCATTGTCATTCTTGATGAGGCCACCGCTTACACCGACCCGGAAAATGAGGCGGTCATCCAAACTGCTGTGTCTAAGCTGGTGGAAGGAAAAACCCTCATCGTCATCGCACACCGGCTTTCTACCATCACCGATTCCGATAACATTGTTGTTATTGAAAACGGGCAGGTGGCGGCACAGGGAACCCACAACAAGCTGCTGGAAGCCTCTCCTTTGTACAAAAATATGTGGGAGGCTCACAGATCTGTCAAAGACAGTATTGAAACAAAAGTTCAGGAGGTACTTATATGATTGCTATATTTAAAAAATTTTTTCAGTTCAGCGGCAGCCAAAGTAGTTTATTTTACCAGTCTCTGGGGCTCTCGCTGCTGCACGCTGTATTTGAAGCTCTTCGCATTCCGGCTATTGCTGTAGTACTTACAGCCCTCATTGAAAGCAACGTCAGCGCACAAACCGTATGGAGTTCCCTGGGCATCATGCTTATAAGTATTGCCGGATGCACCCTTACCCGCCGCAGCCTTACTATGAAACAGACTGTTGGAGGGTACACCGTAGCAACTAATAAGCGGGTAGAAATCGGTGAACGTCTAAAATACATGCCCATGGGCTACTTCAATGACAATAGTATTGGTGATATCACCTCAACCACCACCAACACCGCCGAAAATCTACAGGATGTTGCTACCCGGGTGATTATGCTCACCTCTCAGGGAATTTTAACAACTGCTGTATTCACCCTTGCCATTTTGCTGTACGACTGGCGCATAGGGCTGCTGCTTATCCTTGGTATTACTGCATTTTTCATCATCAATGCCTTTATGCAGAAAAAATCTCATATGGTTTCTCCCTTGAAAACGGAGTCCGATGCCCGCCTGGTAGCATCTGTTTTGGAATACGTACAAGGTATTGGAGTGGTACGTTCCTATAATCTTGACCAGGAAGCCAATAAGACAGTAGACCGGGCTATTAGAGAAAATGAGAGAATCAATGTCAGGCTGGAAAAAACCTTTGTGCCATGCACCTGCCTTCAAAGTCTGACACTTAAACTATTCGGCATCGCTATGATTTTTCTTTCAATCGTGCTTTATGTAAATGGTTCTTTGGAACTTATAAGATGTCTTTTACTTGTTATTTCCTCCTTCATGGTGTACGCCCAGCTGGAATCAGCCGGAAATTACAGTGCCCTTTTGCGGGTATTAGATCTCTCTATGGATCGGATTAACAAGGTATTTGAAACTCCGGTCATGGATACAAATGGTAAACCCATCAACCCCAAATCCTGCACCATTAAAGGAGAACGTGTAACCTTCCGCTATGAAAACAAAAAGGTAATTGATAATGTTTCCTTTGAAATTCCCGAAGGTACTACGACTGCTATTGTAGGACCATCCGGAGGTGGTAAAACCACCCTTACAAGCCTTATGACACGCTTTTGGGATGTAGACAGCGGCAGAATCACCCTGGGCGGCACTGATGTACGAGAATACACTCTGGACAGCCTGCTTACAAACTTCAGCATGGTGTTTCAAAATGTTTACCTTTTTAATGACACCATTGCCAATAATATAAAGTTCGGCAAGCCGGATGCCACTCCGGAAGAGGTGGAAAGGGCTGCTAAAAAAGCTTGCTGCCATGATTTTATCAGTGCTCTGCCTCAGGGGTATGATACGGTTATAGGCGAGGGCGGGGCAACCATTTCAGGAGGAGAAAAACAGCGTATCTCCATTGCCCGTGCTCTGCTTAAAGATGCTCCTGTGATTATTCTGGACGAAGCCACTGCCAACGTGGACCCCGAAAATGAGGCTCTGCTGCAGAATGCCATTGACCAGCTTACCCACGGAAAAACGATTATTATGATTGCCCATAGACTTAAAACAGTGCAGAGTGCGGATCAAATCCTTGTGTTAGACCAGGGAAGAATTATCCAGCGGGGCACACACCGGGAGCTAATGAAGGCGGGAGGACTTTATGCTGATTTTATCCGTATGCGGGAAAAATCCATCGGCTGGAAACTGGGGGCGTAGTCAGGTTGTTTAATGAGAATTATTCTGTACCGCAGTTCAGGGAATCTTTTTAAATAAAGGTTGACACCCTTTTTAAAAGACGATAAAATAACATTGCTATTTAATTGCACTTTCATGCTCTGCATATTGCAGAGGCATACTTAAATTTTGCGAGGTGAGACCAATGTCAAGAAAGGCCGGAAGCATTTCGGAGGAGACAAAAGCCAGGCTGCTAAAGGCAGCTGCAGATGAATTTTCAGAATATGGCTTCCAGAGCTCCTCCCTCCGCAGGATTTGTACCAAGGCGGAAGTAACTACCGGAGCATTGTATTTTTTCTTCCAGGATAAGGAAGATTTGTTCATCAGCGTCATCTCCCCTGTCACCGACGGGATATATGAGATGATGAGAATACATTATGAATCTGAACTGGACGCTCAGGATTTATACAGCACCCAGGCGGAAGAAGCGGACCTGCGTACAGGGGAAAGGGTTCTGGAATTTTTTTTTCAAAACAAAAAGATTTGCAATATTGTTCTCAATCACCGCAGCCATCCGGCTGTCTCTGCTTTTTTTGACCGTGTGACTGCCTTGGCAGACAGGCAGACTTCGCTGCTGTTGCAGCTGGTTTCCGCAGAAATACCGCCGAATTCCACGTTTAATGAATGTACGGTGCACTGGATTTCACACCTGCAGATTGATGCAGTGCTTCACATTCTGTCCCATGATTTTGATGAACAAAGAGCTAAGGAACAGCTAAAGATTATGATACGTTTTCTAAGAGGGGGGTTCCTCTCACTTCTATCGGAGTAACTTGAACAGTAGAACAAAGAGTTTGCGAAGCAAACTCTTGCGCCTGCGGCGGTCGCATAGCGACATCTACTACTTACGCCGCAGTGGGCATCCCCCGGAGGGTTTTTGTGTAATAGGACGTAATTTCCTATTACACAAACAAGGGCTTTTTAAAGCCCTTAAAAAATAACATTAACATAACATCGTTATTTATTTTAAAAGGAGGAATAAAAGACATCATGTATATTCAAGTAAAAAATATCAAAAAGAGCTATGGTCAGGGCAGCAGTTTTGTCCAGGTACTGGATGGAATCAGCACACAGGTCAAAGAAGGACAAATGTGCGTCATTTTAGGCCCTTCCGGTTCCGGTAAGTCCACCTTCCTAAATGTTGTAGGCGGACTGGATACTGTAGACAGTGGAAGTATTACAATTGCAGGGAAAGAAATTACCGGTCTGAAACCAGGGGAACTTTCCGACTACCGCAGAGATTCTCTGGGCTTTGTCTTTCAATTTTATAATTTAATCCCTAACCTCACTGTGAGAGAAAACATAGAGGTCTGCCACTATCTTTCTAAAGAGCCTCTCCCTTTGAATGAACTCCTGCAGACACTGGGACTTACAGAGCATCAGAATAAGTTTCCGTCACAGCTTTCCGGGGGACAGCAGCAGCGCTGTGCGCTTGCCCGTGCACTTATAAAAAATCCCAGGCTTCTGCTCTGCGATGAACCAACTGGGGCACTGGATTCCAGAACAGCAAAAGAAATCCTTATTCTGCTGGAAGAAATCAATCTAAAATACGGTACAACTATGCTGATTGTTACCCACAACGACACCATTAAGAGTATGGTCCATAAAGTCATCAACATCCGGGATGGACAGATTTGTAAAGAATCTGAAAATGAAAACCCTGTCCATGCCGCCGTTCTTGAATGGTAAAGGAGGAATTATTCTATGCAGAAACTATTGCTGCGCCGTATCCTTAGGGATATAAAAACAAACACTTTCCGTTATCTCGCCCTTTTTCTGCTTATCGTTCTCGTTATGTTTCTCATAGTCAGCATGGTTGGCTCAGCAGAAAGTATTATTGGCACCGTTGACAAAAAAGCCAGAAAAAACCATTTAGAAGATGGCCAGTTTGGGGTTTTTGTCCCGCTTAAGAACGATACAATTAAAACACTTAAACAGAAAGGTGTGACTTTGGAGGAATGTTTCTATCTTGACTTCCCCGTAAAAGACAGTTCGACTCTCCGTATTATGAAAAACCGGGAACAAATCAACTTGATAGAATTGACAAAAGGACGCCTTGCCAAGACGAAACATGAAATTGTCCTGGAGCGCATCTATGCCGCAGCCCATAAAATTAACATCGGGGATTCACTGGATATTGGCGGCAGTACATATACCGTCACCGGAATCGGCACTTCTGCAGATTATGACCACTGCCTGAGAAACCTGTCCGATATGTCCTCTGACGGAAAGGTTTTCGGGACAGCTTTTGTTACGGCCCCGGCATATGAAGAGCTGCTTCAAACCGGAAAAGCCCTGCACACCGAAGAATACCGTTACAGCTATCTTCTTGGGGGCAATATGACCGACACCGGTTTAAAAGACTATTTATCAGACCTGAAGCTTAGTCCAAATGAGATAAACAATACCTTCTTCCAGGAAATGGCCAGCCGTGAAATGGGTCCCCGAAATGAAACAACAGACGGAATACAGACCCTTGCCGATGGTTCCACAGAACTTTCAAATGCCCTAAATACATTTAAGGAAGGTACAGACAGTTTAAAAAACGGTATCCAGACCGTATATGACGGCCTGAAACAGCTTAATGTACAATCCGCTCCTCTGAGTGCAGGCTCAGGCGAGGTCCTTTCCGCCCTGAAAGAGCTAGAAACCAATGCCCATGCATTGTCTTTCTCTGTTTCCTCTATACAGGAGCTCAGAGATGCGTCCTCTGCATTGCTTGCAGGTACAGAAGAACTAGATAACAGCTTAAAAGCCCTGTCAGAACAGGTTAGCTTTGAAAATTTTGAGACTGTCATGAATTCTGCCTTTGCACAGTACGGGATTTCTCCTTCCTCCCTATCTCTGGATGCACAGGTATTGCTGGGCTCTATACAGGTCTACCTGACACCGGTGGACAGCGGTCTGGCCGCTATTTCAGAAGGCTCCGGAGAATTATACAGGAATTTTGGGGCATTTGATGAAGCAATAAGTACTCTGCCCGCTTCTATGGAAGCACTGAATCTCGGGATGGAACAGTTCCATTCTGCGATTACTATACTTCTTTCAGAATATGGGAAGCTTAATGATGGCATTTCTGCTTATACAGCAGGGCTTCATCAAATTTATGAGGGCTATTCCGGAATTTCAGAAGGTGCCGGAAAATTAGACGAGGGAGCCCAGGAACTTGCTGATAACGGCAAAGAATTCCGCGCAGGTGTGATAGAGTTACAGAACGAAACAAATGAGCTTCTTGAGAAGTATTTTCCTTTTGAAGTCGGGAATCTGACTGATTTTGTAAAAGCAGCAGATAATCCCAGAATCAAGGCAGCCAGCGGAGATGTGGAAATCAACCGAAATGTGGGGAGGATGGCCGGTATGATTCTCCTTGTCCTGATTGCCTATGTAATTTCTATTTTTGTTGTCCACTCTATTGAGCAGGAAAGCTCCATAATTGGCGCCTTATATGCACTTGGATTGAAACAGAAGCAGCTCCTTTTCCACTACACCATGCTGCCGGTAATTCTCTGCTTCTTTGGCGGAGCCGCGGGGACTTTTCTTGGATACTCAAAGCAGGGGATATCTTTTATGACAGGAGAATCTTCCGCCTATTATTCCATACCTCCTATTGATACAATCTACACTCCCGGCTTACTCGTTTACGGGCTTATAATTCCTCCGCTGACTGCATTTGTAGTCAACGCCCTGATTATACGTAAGAAATTGAATCAAAGTGCCCTCTCTCTTCTTAGGAAAGATCCGGTCCACAAAGGATTTTCTTACAGGCAGCTCAAAACAGGGGATTTTCTCCACATGTTCCAGATTCGGCAGTTCTTACGGGAAAAACGGAGCTGCTTTGCAGTCCTTGCGGGAATGTTTATATCCTTGTTGGTCCTGGTGCTGGGCCTGAACTGTTATGCTCTCTGCCGCAATCTGCAGACGCGGAACGTGGCAGATACCAAATATGAGTATATGTATCAGTATAAATACCCTGAAGAAACAGCTCCCCGGGACAGCTATGCCGCATACGTGAAGAGCCTTAAGAAAGAAGTGATGGGATATGATATGGAAATCAGCATCATTGGCCTGAACGGAAAAAATTCTTTCTTTCCGCCTATCACAAGCAAAAAACAGAACGAAATCAGTATTTCTTCCTCTGTAGCTGACAAATATGGAATCCAGGTAGGTGAAGAACTGATGCTTCATGATGAGGTGAATGAAAAAGTTTACGGATTTACCGTAAAAGAAGTAATAAATTATTCTCCGGGGTTATGTTGTTTTATGGATATCGGCAGCATGAGGGAGCTCTTTGGCCAGGACAGTGATTTTTATAATGTTGTCTATGCAGATCATGAACTGGATATAGATGCCGGCAGGCTTTATGCTGTTTCTACGAAAGCCGATATAGAAAAAAGTTCTAATATTTTTCTGGAAAACATGATGTCCCTGATTGTGACAATGTCCTCTGCTGCTATTTTAATTTTCATCATTGTACTTTACCAAATGATGAAGGTAATGATTGACCGGGCTGCTGTCAGCATTTCTCTGATGAAAATATTTGGCTATCGGGACAAAGAAATCCAAAGGCTCTATCTGGATGGAAATTTTCTGCTGATATCCATAGGAGCACTGGTTATGATTCCTGCCGCAAAATGGCTGATGGATGCAATTTACCCCGCTTTTGTGGCAAATGTGGCCTGCGGTCTTGATTTGTCCTGGCCTCCGGTGATGTACGTATTTACATATTCCGGAATTTTGTTCAGCTACCTGCTAATCCGCACTGTGTTGTTGGGCAGATTGAAAAAGACAACTCCTGCAGAAGTACTAAAAAATAGGGAGTAAAAAATGTTCTGGTAAAAGAACCTAAAGTACGTTTATACATAGAATATCTTGAAACATTCTACTTCATTGTATATGAAAGGAAGTATGAACGATGCATAAAATATTAGATGAAAATTACCTTGATTTATTGATTGAGAATTCATTCGCCAGTGTACTTCAAAAAGAATATGATTTAACAAGGATTAATGCAAGATATTCTGTTCTTCATTCACCTGCCAGCAGATTTAACATGTGTGGGCTGGGCAATTATCCGTATCATATATTTCCAACCTTATATACCCTTAATTCCACTGTCAGTCTTGAGAAATCTAACGTAATCACTATTCAGAACAACGTCAATTTATCTTTGTTCGGGGAAGGAGTTGTGATTGGCTTTGTGGATACTGGAATTGATTATCTCCATGAAGCCTTTTTGAACACTGATGGTTCTACAAAAATTTTTTCAATTTGGGATCAGACAATCGAAACGGATACTCCTCCCGAGGGTTTTACATTTGGCGCGGAATATGACAAAAGCATGATTAACATGGCATTGGCAGCAGAATATCCATTTTCCATTGTTCCCAGCAATGATGAAAATGGTCATGGTACAATGCTGGCGGGAATTGCTGCTGGAAGCCAAAATCCAGAAGTCGGTTTCAGGGGCGTTGCACCACAATCTGAATTGATTGTGGTTAAACTGGCTCCTGCCAAAAGATTGAATAAAAAGATTCATAGTATCCGGGAATCTGCCCTCTGCTATCCGGAAACCAATATTTTTTTAGGTATTGAATATATACTGTCCGTAATCCAGCGAATTGAACGCCCTCTGGTTCTTTGTATCGGGATAGGCTCAAGTCAGAGTGCTCATGACGGTCAGAGTGCTCTCGGTATGTATTTGAATGCCCTATCCGCGATGCCCACAATAGCGGTATGTGTTTCTGCTGGAAATGAAGGAAGTGCTCAAAGACATTACCGGGGCACAATTGTGGGAACGCAGCCTTCTCAAAATATTGAATTCATAATTAGTGAAAAAGATCCCCAATTCCCTCTGGAAATATGGCAGAAATCCCCCAACAGGCTGTCGGTAGAATTAATTTCACCTACAGGAGAACGTATACACAGCATTTTGCCCGGATTTAATATATGCAGAGAACACACTTTTGTCTTTCAGACTTCAAAAGTCTATATCAATAATTTCATTATGGAAGAGGAAACGGGAGAACAGTTAATTCTGATAAGATTTGAAAATGCACTTGGAGGTATCTGGAAGTTGCGCGTTACCAGTATTGATAACATTACCAGTTTGTTTGATGCCTGGATGCCTTCGGGAGATATCATTTCTTCCGAAACCTTTTTCCTGGAGTCTGATCCAAATGTAACAATTACCTCTCCCGGCAATTCCCCTAATCCGGTGACTGTAACCGCATATAACCAGAGCCAAAACAGCATCTTGCTTACATCAAGCCACGGTTTTTCTTCCACAAACATCGTGAAGCCCGAAATTGCCGCTCCCGGTTATGCCCTCACATGCCCCCTCCCCGGACAGAATTATGGTACAGCTACAGGGACCGGAGCCGCCTCCGCCCATGCAGCTGGAATTATAGCTCTGTTTATGGAATGGGCGGTCTGGAAAGGAAACTACACAACCATTACAGGCAGGGATATCAGCAGACTCCTTATACGTGGGGCAAGAAGGGATAAGAATATCGCATATCCCAATCCTGTATGGGGCTATGGGCAAATTGATATTCAAGGGCTGTTCAGAAGCCTTACTTAGAAACAATCTTTATAATTTGCAGCAATAAAAGAGGAGTAGGAAGAGGGGTATTGCTAAATACAAATATATCTCTCTATTCCTTTTCTTTTGTGATTCCCTGAATAATGATTGTAGCTATCCCGCACAGCAGCCCGCCTACAGGAAATATAATCCAGCATCTTGCCCACATATCGTATCCAAGGCCCGCTATAAGAAACAGTGCTGTAGCCGCCAGCATAATACAGCCGCACCATATACCGATTCTTTTATCCACCTCTCGTTTCTCCTTATCAGGACGGTTTTCCTCATTATAGGCATCTATATCATATTTTGACTTCTGCATACCGGAGTAAATAAGAATAGATACACCCGCAGCCACAAACAAAAGGAAAACAGCTGTATATATATCCGTAGTATACCCTTTGGGTACCGGAAGACGCTCACTGACAATCTGGAATACCAGACCTAAAAGTATCACACCTATTCCCGACGCAATCAAAATAGGGTACCGCTGTTCAAATTTTTCCAGTACATTTTCCGTATAAAAAGGCTGAATCACCGGATATTTTTTACGAAATCTCTCTTTCTGAAGCCCTGCCACCACAAAAGTCAGAACAGCAGGTATAACAAACAGCATCAAAATTGCAGAGGACAGATTGTCATCAAAATATATAGCCGACAAAAATACTTGCACACTGGCCCCAAGCAATATCAACCCAACTCCTATCATAATACTTGCGCAAAACCTGTTCATATGCCTGTCATACCCTGCAGTGTCCTCGGTAATACTCCCCTCCGCATTTCCCCGCAGCAGCAGATCCATGGAGCATCCGAACATATCACAAATCTGAAGAATCTTCTCCATCTCAGGATAAGAGGTTCCTGCCTCCCATTTTGAAATTGTCTGCCGGGATACACCAAGCTCCTCCGCCAATTGTTCCTGGGTAATCTCTTGGTTCTTTCTATAAAACTGTAAATTTTCAGCTAAACTCATTTTCTTTTCCTGCCTTTCCACGCTTTATGTTTTTAAGATATTTTTTTCTGATGCCTGGCTAATCAGAATCATATTTGCAAATGTTTATCTTTCACAAATTATAGTGTGGCATGGATGTAAACTCAAGCAAATTCATGTAGCATTTGAAGAAATCTATGTAAACTTATGGTTGCATCGACTTAAAATAAAGGATTTCTATCATTATATTGACGAACCAGCAGTCAGACGTTATAATATTAGTAACATGTTACCAATAAGGAGATGGTTATGAAAATCAATGATCTGATACAACGATTTTCTCATTCAAAAGAAGATCAGACAAAAGCAATTTTCAGCACCCTTTTTATTGCCGGCAACAGACTGCAAACGTTATTTGACAATGATATTCCAGACATATCGCTCAAACAATTTATGCTTCTGACAATGGTCCGGCAGTCTAAAGAGCAGCTGACCTTTACACAACTTGGAAAGCTTTTAGGCTGTTCCAGGCAAAACATCAAAAAACTTGCTTATGCCCTGGAACGGAAGGGATTTGTCAGTATTAGGCAAAACGAGAAAGATGTCCGTGCAGCATGTATTTATCCCACAGAAAAAATGATTGATTATTTTGAAAATATATTTCGTTTTTATGAGGGCAGATTAAGCTATCTTTTTGAACTTTATACTGATAGCGAAGTAGAGGTACTTTTTACTCTATTGATGAAATTATACGAAGGTATTGACAATTTAGAAAAGAGATTGTCTGATAAAAAAAATCCCATAATAAAGGAGACGGATGTATGAACAATATTTTAGTGCTGTATAAATCTAAATATGGCTCAACAAAGAAATATGCTGACATGATGAAGGAGGAACTCCTCTGTGATATTTTTGACATTGATAATTATAATTTGGGTAATCTCTCCAAATATAATTTAATTGTGATTGCCGGCGGTATCTACGCAGGCGGTATTTCAGGAGTCAAATTCTTAAAGAAAAATTTCAAAAAATTTGAAGGCAAAAAAATTGTAATATTTGCAGTCGGGGCAAGCCCGTTTGATGAAAAAGCACTTGAACAAATAAAACAACATTCTTTAAAAGACCTTCCTGTGGGAATTCCTTTTTTTTATGGCCGGGGAGCTTATGATGAAAGCAGCATGGATTTTAAAGACAGAACATTATGCAGAATGTTAAAAAAAGCATTATCAAAAAAAGCCCCCTCCACGCTTGACTTATGGGCCGCTGAATTCCTGGCAGCAGAAGGAAAAATCTGTGATTGGATTGATAAGGCATATTTAATTCCGTTCTTCCAATATATCAGGGAACAGACCAAAACCCTTTCGTGAAATTAACTATGAAAACCCCAAAATAGTACGGGATATTGAAAACATCTGACAAGTCTGTTATACTTAAAAAGTATTATAGAAGGCCGTAAAACGGCAAGGAGGTACTATTATATGAAGGTCATTGAGGGCTATATGCCATATCTGGGGTACAAGACCTATTACCGTATTGTTGGGGAATGCAAAGGTAATAAAAAACCATTAGTTTTACTACATGGCGGTCCTGGCTCCACACACAACTATTTTGAGGTATTAGACAAACTTGCAGAAGAGGGACGTGCCATCATCTTTTACGATCAGCTTGGCTGCGGCAACTCTTATGTGGACGGACACCCTGAGCTTTGGTGTTCTGAGACATGGGACAATGAGTTGATTGAATTAAGAAAACATCTGGGGCTGGATGAAATACATATGCTGGGACAGTCCTGGGGAGGAATGCTTGCAATAGAATATCTCTGTGATTACAAACCAGCAGGTATCAAGTCTGTCATTCTTTCCAGCACCTTGCCGTCCGCTGAGCTCTGGGCTCAGGAGCAGCACAGGATGATCAGACATATGTCACAGGAAGACCAGGATGCCATTGCCAAGGCAGAAAAAACCGGGGATTTTGATGATCCGGCTTACCTGGCTGCTAATGACAGGTTTATGCTGCTTCACTGTGCAGGCGAAGTAACCGAGGATTCACCGGAGTGCCTGCGCCGCCCTAAGAAAGTAGGAGTGGAAGCTTATGTTGCAGGATGGGGACCTAATGAATATAATCCGACCGGAAGCCTGGGCGGATGGGAATACCGCCATAAGATTGGGGACATTAAAGAACCTGTTTTGATTATCAATGGAACGGATGATTTGTGTACGCCGCTTATCGCAAAGACAATGTATGATCTGATTCCAGGTTCCAAATGGGAATTATTCGCCGGATGCAGACATATGTGCTATGTTGAAGAAAACGATAAATATTGTAAGCTTATCAGTGAGTGGATGGAAAAGCACGATTAATTATAAACAATAGGAGTCTCACAACTCTATATTTAAGGTTGTGTGGCTCCTATTGTTATGATTGCCGAAATTACACCCCTATTTTACTGCTCCTGTAGCTACTATATTTACTCCTGTATCACAGACATCTTCAATCAATATATCATACACGCCTACCGGCGCCTTTGCCAAGCATTTTCTGATTTCTGCCATACAATCCATAATCTTTTCTTTCGGAACAGGTTTATCAGAACGAACGGGAATCAATGGGGTTTTCTCACTGTCAGTCTTCACTGTTGTGGTAAGGATTCTTACCGGATGTGCAAACTCTGCATGTGCATACTGTTCTCCTCTTTTACAGCCATATCCTTCCATTGAGATAATATTATCTCCTTCACCCTCTACTGCTATATGACATCCTATGGGGCAGACTGTACAAATGATCTCTTTTTTCATGATTCCTGACCCTCCTTTACTACTTCAACCGTCACGCTGCTGCCGCTGATATATCCTGTGTTAAAAGTTATCTCCTCCATTTCGCCTGGATTTACCCGGATTCTCTTTTTAGAAGCAAGAACCTTATCACCGTCTCTGGCAATAATTTTGACATTTTGGTCCGGATGAAGGACTCTGAAGTAAAGGCTTACTTTTTCACTTTCAGGAGATACGCTGATTGACTGGGGACACAGATACCTGACATTTTCCCCGGCTATATTTTCCACTGCCTTTTCTTCCTTGGGCAGAGTATTCATCGCATACTGTGCTGCAAATTTACCAGCCTTTATACTTTCTGTACTAACGTTATCCACAAGATCATTCACATGAACCACATTACCACAGGCGAATACATTTTCTGAAGAGGTCTGCATATATTGATTGACTTTCGGACCATTGGTTATAGATGAAATATCAATCAATGCTTTTCTCGTCAGCTCATTTTCCGGTATTAGTCCTACAGACAGAAGTATTGTATCACATTCTATGTACTGCTCTGTCTCCTGAATCGGTTTTTTATTCTCGTCAACTTTTGCAAAATAAACACCTTTTACTCTCTGATAGCCCTCAATTTTTGTAATCGTATGAGAAAGATACAACGGAATTTCAAAATCATCAAGACATTGTACTTTATTTCGGGTAAGACCTGCCAGATAATCCATCAATTCAATAACTGCCAGTACCTTCGCACCTTCCAGTGTCATTCTTCTGGCCATAATCATTCCAATATCACCAGAACCAAGAATCACAACTTTTTTCCCTACCATTTCGTTTTGCCTGTTGACAAGTCTCTGTGCGGAACCTGCTGTATAAACACCTGCCGGGCGTGAGCCTGGTATCATAATATTCGCTCTGGTCCTCTCCCTGCACCCCATGGCAAGAATGATACTTTTTGCTGTTATGGCAGTCATTCCATATTCCCGGTTTACACAGGTAACCGTACCTGCTCTTTCATCCATGTCAAGCACCATAGAGTTTAATAAAAACTCTACTCCAAGCTCTTTTGCTTCGTCTGCAAAACGTCCTGCATACTCAGGCCCCGTCAGCTCTTCTTTAAAATAAGTTAATCCAAACCCAGGGTGGATACACTGCTGCAAAATTCCTCCGATGCTCTCATCTCTTTCAATAACCAGAACTCTTCCGCCGCTCTCCTTTTTTGCAGCGACGGCGGCCGACAGACCTGCCGGTCCCCCGCCGATGATTGCCACATCACATGTTAAGTTATACATATCTATTCTCCTTTTCGTCTCTCGCGCCTACTTATTTTTTCCGATTACCATGTAAGAACCTTCCAGATTCTTAGCTACCTGATCTGTACGGAGGTTCAATTCCCTTGCGAGAATCTCGATGACCTTTGGTCCGCAGAATCCACCCTGGCAGCGCCCCATTCCGGCTCTTACCCTTCTCTTAACCGCATCAATAGTTTTTGCGCCTATCGGACGATGTATTGCTTCTACAATCTCTCCTTCCGTTATGGTTTCACAACGGCAGATCACAGTCCCATACAAAGGATTTTCTTTAATGATTGACTCCTTCTCTTCCACTGACATTTCATGAAAGCAGGGGATTCCTTTCCTGGTTGCCTTAAAATCATCTTTCAATGCCAGCTCACAGCCAATTTCTTTTAACTTTTCAGCTACATACTTTGCCATGGCAACACTTAGCGTAATTCCAGTGGATCTGACACCGGATAAATTTACATAACCTT
This sequence comes from Ruminococcus sp., assembly GCA_013911065.1. Lineage (GTDB taxonomy): Bacteria > Bacillota > Clostridia > Lachnospirales > Lachnospiraceae > Muricomes. Next base: position 25,362 of record JACERV010000015.1, read on the forward strand.
TCACATCCTCGTATATGTCAACATGAAGCCCCTCAGGGTTTCTGTTTGGGCGGAGTCCGCTGTATTGTGTAATCGTATCACGGATATTTACCTCTGGTATCATTTTCCGGACATCGGTATAAATACTGTCAAGTCCCTCTGTTGTCACAGAAACATCCTCTTTGTCCGGCAAGTCTTCCGCAGTCGGCCCCACAAGCATATTTCCATGTATGGTAGGTGTCATCAGCTTTCCTTTTGTTATTTTTGTAGGAATTGGAAGAACAATATTACGAACTTTGCAGCTTGTATTCTTATCCAGGATATAGAACTGTCCCCGTCTTGCCATCACTTTGTAGTCCGCTTTCCCAACCATAGCAGCAATATCATCACAGTGGAGAGCCGCCGCATTAATAATATAACTTGTTTCAATAATTCCGGCGGTAGTCACCACTTCTTTCACTGCGCCTTTTTCCATTTTGATGTCAATTACCTCTGTGTTCAGCATAAAATCCACGCCGTTTTCATTTGCATTTTCTGCCAGTGCCTGAACAAGAACAAATGGATCAATAATACTCTCTCTTGGGATAAACAGCCCGCCTTTTACTTCAGGATTCAATTCCGGTTCTTTTTCAAGTATTTCCTTTTTGGATAAATATTCCACATCATAAACATGATTCTTAAAGGCTTTTTCTTTAATCGCCGGCAGACTTTCAAACTGTTCGTCTGTAAATGCCGGAAGTATAGCTCCTATTTTTTCAAAGGGAATATCAAGGTCTTTTGTCAGCTGCTCATACATCGGGTTTGCTGCCACTACGAGCTGTGATTCCAAAGTTCCGGGTGCTGCATCGTACCCTGTATGAATAATGGCGCTGTTGGATTTGGACGCGTCTCCCCCTACATCATCCCGTTTATCCACAACGGTGACTTTCACCTTATATTTTGATAGTTCTCTTGCAATCGCACATCCAACGGCTCCAGCCCCGATTACCACTACATCTGTTTTTACCATGATTTATTCCTCCGTCAATTAATCTTCTTCCCAGTCTTTCGCACGTTCAACAGCTTTGTGCCATTGTCTTAAAAGTTTTGTTCTCGTCTCTTCATCCATCTTTGGTTCGTATCTCTTTTTTAACTTCCATTTTCCTTTGATGTCATCAAGACTTTTAAATTCTCCGATTCCATATGCAGCCAGATAAGCGGCACCCAGTGCGGTTGTCTCAGTGATTACCGGAACATCCACGGGGATTCCCAGAATATCGGCCTGGAACTGCATTAGAAAATCATTGACTGCCGCTCCGCCGTCTACTCTCATCACCTCAATAGGAATACCTGAGTCTCCTGTCATAACGTCCAGATTATCTTTTACCTGATATGCCATACTCTCCAGAGTCGCCCTGACAATCTGTTCTTTTGTTGTTCCGCCTGTAATTCCAACAATTGTTCCTCTCGCATACTGGTCCCAATGTGGAGCAGCCAGGCCGGAAAAGGCCGGAACAAAGAATACGCCTCCGGTATCAGGAACACTCTTTGCAATTTCTTCTGTTTCTCCTGCACTAACAATGATTTTTAATTTATCTCTAAGCCACTGTACTGCTGCACCTGCAATATAGATTCCGCCATCCAGTGCAAATGTGGTCTGTCCTTTATCAATCCCCCATCCTACGGTTGTCAAAAGGCCATTTGGGGAATACACCGGTTTATCTCCTGTATTCATCAGCATGAAACACCCTGTTCCGTAGGTTGTTTTTACTGTTCCCGGCTCAAAACATGCCTGCCCGAACAGTGCTGCCTGCTGGTCTACAACTGACCCTGAAATAGGCGTTCTGGCTCCAAAGAAATCTAAGGGGTCTGTTGTCCCGTATACCTCAGAGCTGTCCTTTATCTGAGGAAGAATGGACCTTGGTATATCGAGGGCTTCTAAAATTTCGTCATCCCAGTCTCCCGTATGTATGTTAAACAACATGGTTCTGGAGGCAGTTGACTGGTCTGTTACAAATACCCTGCCATGAGTCAGTTTCCAAATCATCCATGTATCAAGGGTTCCTGCATTGATTCTGTTTCTCTCAATTTTTTCTTTTACACCATCAACATTTTCGATAATCCACTTTATTTTTGTGGCACTGAAATAGGCATCTACAATAAGCCCTGTCTTTTCACGAATCATATCACCATGCTTTTTCGCTATGGCATCCGCGTTTCTTGCAGTTCTTCTGTCCTGCCAGACAATTGCGTTATAAACCGGGATACCGGTAACATTATCCCACAGAACTACGGTCTCGCCCTGGTTGTCAAGCCCCATACAGGCAACGTCATCCATGTTGATGTCTGTTTCTTTCACCGCCATATCTACTGCATCTAAGATTCTGTCCCATATTTCCAGCGGGTCATGCTCTACCCATCCCGGCTGTGGGTAATACTGTGTGTGCTCTTTGTATCCTCTTGAAAGACATTCCCACTCCTCATCAAGAATTAATACTGTTGTACCTGTCGTCCCCTGATCGATACCCATATAATATTTACTCATTTTGACCTTCCCTTTCTGATTTGGATTCTTATAATCCTTGCTCTTCTTTCATTCCCTTTGTCATGAAATATCCCAATATGATAGCTGCTGCTCCTGCAATCAGTTTTCCGGTCACAACCGGTGTGATCATCGTCGGCTGGACTCCAGCCGTGAATCCCAGATGATCTCCCAGTGCTGCTGTTGCCGGAACAAGCCATGCTGTGTTAATAATGATTCCCCTTTTTTTCATATCTTTCATCATCGTATATACGGGAACCGAATTGGCCAGTGTGAATACAAGTCCTGCGGCACTTGTTGCATCCAGCCCCATCTTCCTTCCCACCATATTCAAGGGTTTATCCAGAACCTTTACAAGAATAGCAAGTACAGGAAATGTTCCAAGAAGCACAATGCCGATTCCTGCAATGGAATTCATACCTTCCATGATAGGCGCCATTCCTTTGATAATTACAACTCCTGTAATAAATTCAAACGCCGCACAGGCCAGCCCCACATAGATAACTATCGTAATAAACTGTCCAAATATGGTACATCCTTTAATCATCTTTTCAGGGATTATTTTCAGTCCCAGTGCTAAAAGCAGGGATATAATCAAAATTGGCAGTGTGTTTTTTATTATAAGGATAGCAGGAAAACCTGCGATCATGCCTCCAAACACGCATCCAATCGGAATCGTAATAAGCCCTATTAAAAGTCCCTTTGAAAAATAAGGTCTGTCCTTTTTTTCAATCAATCCAAGTCCTACGGGGATTGAAAATACAAGTGTACATCCAAGCATGGATGCTACGATATTTCCCGCAAATAAACCAGCCTGTTCATTTTGTGAAAGTTCCATGGCCAAAGAATATCCACCCATATCATTAGCAAGAATAGAACCAAATAACGCCGGATCGGCTCCGATTGCTTCACAAGCCGGAATCAGCACCGGGCCTAACAGATTTGAAATTACAGGTGCAAGACAAACAATTCCTACCATCCCTAACGCAAGGGGACCCATAGCCTGGAAACCTTCATCAAACTTTTCTCCTAACCCCAAATGATTTCCAGTGATTTTGTCGCCTGCTCCAATTAAAAGACCTATAGCCATTACCCACAATATAACTTGATCAAATGTCATTGCTATACCTCACTCTTGTTCCTTATTTTTTTGAATAGATGCATTGATACGGCCGATATCTCTTTCTATCAAGCAGACAATATCACAATATCTTTTTCTTTGCAAACGGTCAAATCTTCTTTTTTTTGTGTATTTTCCATAAGATTCCTCATTAAAAAATGTGGGATAAGCTGCAATTCACAACTTTTCCCACATTTCTAGTAAAGACCTTGTTTCCATTCATTTTAGGCTAAAACGACTGTGACACCCCGCTCCCGAAACTGTTTTAACATCTTTTTATCTGCTCTTTCATCAGTAACCAATACATCTACCTGCTCTGTAGCGCAAACCTTATTCAATGCAGTGATACCGAACTTGGTGTAGTCAGCCAGCGCAATCACCTGTTTTGTATGCTTTAAGTAATGCCTTCTAAGATTCGTTTCTTCAATATGATAATCCATGATGCCTTTTTCCGGCTCCATACTTCCCACACCGAGAAATAGTTTCTCCACATGGAACTGGTCAACCACATCTTCCGCCCAGTACCCGGAGGTGGTTCCCTCCCCTCTTCTCACAACCCCGCCCAGAATAATAACGGTAATTCCAGGGTCATCCATAAGCTCTATCGCAATCTTCAATGAATTTGTAAGCACTGTAACATTCTTTTTTCCTTTTAGAAACCGGGCAAACTCCAAAGTGGTGGTCCCTAAATCAATGATAATTGTATCCCCTTCCTCCACAAAAGATACTGCCTTTTTCCCAATCAGAATCTTTTCCTCAAAATTCTTGATTTCCCGGTAAGAAAAGTCCGGCTCCAAACTGTGGGACATATTCAGCACGGCTCCGCCGTGAACTCGGCGGATAATACCCTCTGCCTCCAGTTCAGTCAGGTCCCGTCTGACCGTCTCCATAGACACCTGAAAGTATTCTGCCAGTTCATGAGCTTTCATCATTCTGTTTTCTGATATTAACTTAATAATCTTATCTTTGCGCTGTATCCTCATACTCCTGACCGCCTTTCTTGTGCTCCACAATCGTAGCCCACATTTTAACCACAAAGTATTTCAGCATTAGTAACAAAGTTTTGCATTATTATCACCTTTTTTTATATATCATATATAAAATATGGAGCATTTCCAGCAAACTGCTGAAATAGCCCGGAGTAGGTATCCGCATAGATACTTCCTCTTGGCCAGATAAATGTAAAGTCATGATAAATCTGACAATTTTCCAGATTTATCAGCTTCAGCTCGCCCTTTTCCAGTTCTTCCTTAACTGCAATTTCATACAGAAATGTAATACCGCAGCCAGCCTTTGCCAGCTCCTTAATTGTATGCAGGCTGCCTATTTCTGCCGTTTTTTCAAAATCCTCCATGCTGTAATTCTGGGAATCCAGGAAGCGCTCAAGCACTTCACGGGTCCCGGACCCCGGCTCCCTCAGAAGCAGACGCTCACAAAATACATCCTCAAGCCGTACGGGTATTTTTTGAAACCGGTACGAAGGACTGCATACTGCCACATACTTCTCTGTAGAATAATGAAGAAAATCGTATTCTGTTTTTTTAAAGAACCCCTCTACTATGGCAAAATCTATCTTTCCATTATCCAGTCTGTTTAAAAGTTCCTGCGTATTTGCCACTTCCATATGTAAATGTACTTCCGGGTCATTTTCCAGGTACTGCTTTAGTACCCCAGGCATCACCACTTCTCCTACTGTCATCGTAGCACCGAAACGGATATTCCGCCTGCCCTCAGATAAATGTTCTATCCGGCCCTTTAAGGATGATTCATCGTGCATCATCGTAAGGGAAGCATTACGAAGCATCTCTCCCGCATCTGTCAGCCTTAATTTCTTACCCTCATAGTGGAACAGCCTGGTATTATAATAATTCTCCAGATGCCGTACATGCTGGGATACCGCCGGCTGTGTAATATTCAGTTCTTCCGCTGCCCTTGTAAAATTCATACATTCACATACCATCAGGAATGTTTTCATTCGAAAATCCAGCATAATCCTCACTCGCTAAAAAAATCAGGGCGAAGCCTTCTTCGCGCAAAAGCTCCGCCCATATATAAATAACTCCCAACCAAGTATAACATATTATTATCATAAAATAAATATATATAATTTTATTTTATGATTTTGATATGATATTATAATTTTTGGCGGAAGAACTTCCTATTTATAGCCAGTTTGTATCTGTTCAGAGCCCATGAACGGATACCCCGCAAGCCCATGAAAATCGCCTTTGGCGATGGGGCTTGCTATTGCATGTTCCATGTTTTCATACGGACTGTGCAGTAAATGCACAGTCCTGTCCTGAACAGTTACGCCAGTTTTTCTTGGCTGCATCAACCTGAAATCAAAAAGGAATGGAGGATTCAAAATATGAACTTTCTCAAACAAAAAGGGCCGGGGATTTTGTTTTGCTTTGTCATTGCATTTCCGTCATGGTTTCTTGGCAAAATTTTCCCCGTGGCAGGAGGCCCCGTGTTTGCAATATTAGTAGGCATGATTCTGACTCTTATAATCCGTCAGAAAGAGTCCGTACAGCCAGGCATTATTTACACCTCTAAAAAGATTTTACAGGCCGCCGTTGTATTTTTAGGTTTTGGTATGAACCTGTCAGAAATTCTTGCAAAGGGGAAGCAGTCACTTCCTATTATCATTGTAACTATCAGTATTTCCCTGATAATTGCATTTATCCTATATAAGGCACTAAAGCTTCATCCGAATAATGCAGTACTGGTGGGAGTTGGCTCTTCCATATGCGGTGGTTCTGCAATTGCCGCTGCAGCACCTGTCATCCAGGCAACAGATGAAGAGATTGCACAATCCATTTCCGTTATCTTCCTTTTCAACGTCATTGCTGCTTTAATTTTTCCGGCACTGGGAGGAATCCTTCACTTGAGCAATGAAGGATTTGGATTATTTGCAGGAACCGCCATTAACGATACCTCCTCCGTAACAGCAGCGGCGGCTGCATGGGACGGCATGCATTCCAGCAATACTCTGGAAGCGGCTGCTATTGTAAAAATGACGCGTACACTGGCAATCATCCCCATTACTCTGATACTGGCTGCTTATAGGGGCAGAAAAGAAAAAAAGACCGAAGGTTCTTCCTTCAGTCTAAAAAAAACATTTCCGTATTTTGTTTTGTTCTTCGTGCTGGCGTCTGTCGTCACCACAGTGTTCCACCTTCCCGCCGTCATCACCACTCCTCTGAAAAATCTGAGTAAATTTCTGATTATGATGGCAATGGCGGCAGTCGGGCTTAATACTAACATTATAAAACTAGTAAAAACAGGTGCAAAACCCATATTTACAGGATTTTGCTGCTGGGCAGGAATCACCCTTGTCAGTCTGCTTATGCAGCATCTGATGGGAATTTGGTAAAATAGCACGAGGCCGCCGGTAAGCAGGTTCAAGAACTGCCTGCTTTACTGTACCGTCGCAATATCAATCAAGGTCAGCTTTCTGATATCCGTATTCTCCAGACTGGTAATCAATGCTGTTGCTGTATCCATCGATGTCAGAACATTTACTCCTGTTTCAATTGCATTCCTTCTGATTATGAATCCATCTTTCGAATGGTCTGCTCCCTGGGCAGGAGTATCAATTACCAGGTCAATTTCATGTCCTAAAATCAAATCCAGCAGGTTTGGGGACTCCTGTTCTATTTTTCGGACCGGGATTGCTTTTACTCCGCCTTCCTTGAGTGCCTCCGCCGTACTCTTCGTAGCAAAAATGCGGTATCCGATTTTCTCAAATCTGCGCCCTACTTCTACAGCCTCTGGTTTGTCCTCATCACGGACCGTCATAATCATATTTTTATATTTTGGCAGATTAATTCCTGCTCCCAGAAATGCTTTGTACAATGCCTCGTCAAATGTTTTTGCAATTCCCAGGCATTCTCCTGTGGATTTCATTTCAGGTCCCAGACTAATGTCTGCGCCCCGGATTTTCTCGAAAGAAAATACGGGCATTTTGACTGCAATATAATCTGCTTCTTTCTGAAGCCCAGGAGTATAGCCCAATTCTCTAATTTTACTTCCGGTAATGACCTTGGTTGCCAGCGGTACAATCGGAATCCCGGTTACTTTGCTGATATACGGCACTGTACGGCTGGAACGGGGATTTACTTCGATAACATAGACATCGTCCTCTCCGCATACGATGAACTGAATATTAATGAGTCCAATGACATGAAGGGATTTGGCCAGTCTTTTTGTGTACTCTGCAATCTTATCCTTTGCTTTTTGTGTCAGGCTCTGGGCAGGATAAACAGAAATACTATCACCGGAGTGAATTCCGGCACGCTCAATATGCTCCATGATTCCTGGTATCAGGATGTCCTCTCCATCACATACAGCATCCACTTCAATTTCTTTTCCCTGCAGGTATTTGTCTACCAAAATTGGGTGATCCTGTGCTATCCGGTTGATGATACCGATAAATTCATCAATATCATAATCATTAATTGCAATCTGCATCCCCTGGCCGCCCAATACATAGGAAGGCCTTACCAGTACCGGGTAACCCAGCCGGTTTGCAACCTCCTTTGCCTCCTCAGCGGTAAATACAGTCCCCCCGGTGGGGCGCGGTATCTCACATTCCTCTAAGATTTCATCAAATAATTCCCGGTCTTCTGCTTTATCCACGTTTTCCGCAGAAGTCCCCAGTATGGGTACTCCCATCTTCATCAGACTTTCTGTCAGCTTAATAGCGGTCTGTCCACCAAACTGTACTACAGCCCCATCTGGTTTCTCCAAATCTACAATGCTCTCCACATCTTCCGGGGTCAAAGGCTCAAAATAGAGTTTGTCGGCAATATCAAAGTCCGTACTTACAGTTTCCGGGTTGTTATTTACAATAATTGTCTCATAGCCCTCTTTAGAAAATGCCCATGTACAGTGTACGGAGCAAAAATCAAACTCAATACCCTGTCCGATTCGAATTGGGCCGGAACCAAGCACCAGAACTTTCTTCCGGTCTTTTGTTTCTTCTACTTCGTTCTCTCTTCCATATACAGAATAGTAATACGGTGTGGCTGCTGCAAATTCCGCCGCACAGGTATCTACCATCTTGTAAGCTGCCACGATTCCATTTTCATGACGCAGATCATGAATTTCCCGCTCTGCCTTTCCGGTCAGGGCTGCAATTACGTTATCGGGAAATTCCATCTTTTTCGCTTCTTCTAATAATTCCGGAGTGAGCGGTTCTGTTTTCAGAGCTTGCTCCATCTCCACAATAATGGCAAACTTATCAATAAACCAGTTGTCTATTTTCGTTATATCGTGAATGATCTCATAGCTTATGCCCCTGCGGATTGCTTCTGCAATTCTCCAGATACGCATATCGTCTACAATTGCCAGTTGTTCCGTCAGCTCATCCACGGAAAGGCTCGTGAAATCATAGGACATCAGGCTGTCCACATGCTGCTCCAATGAGCGGATTGCCTTCATCAGTGCCCCTTCGAAATTATCACAGATACTCATCACTTCTCCGGTAGCCTTCATCTGTGTAGTCAGAGTTCTCTTAGCACTGATAAACTTGTCAAAGGGAAGCCTGGGAATTTTTACCACACAATAATCCAGCATAGGCTCAAAACTTGCATAGGTTTTGCCTGTGATGGCATTTTTAATTTCATCCAAAGTATATCCCAGCGCAATCTTTGCCGCCACCTTTGCAATGGGATAACCAGTGGCCTTGGATGCAAGTGCAGAAGAACGGCTCACCCGTGGGTTGACCTCAATTACACAATACTCGAAACTCTCCGGGTGAAGGGCATACTGCACATTACATCCCCCGGTAATATTTAGTTCACTGATAATGTTCAGTGCAGAAGTACGCAGCATCTGGTATTCCTTATCTCCCAAAGTCTGTGACGGAGCAACAACAATACTATCCCCTGTATGTACACCAACCGGGTCGATATTTTCCATATTACAAACGGTGATACAGTTCCCTATACTGTCACGCATCACTTCGTATTCGATTTCTTTCCAGCCTGCAATGCAGCGCTCCACCAGAACCTGCCCTACCCGGGAGAGCCTCAGTCCATTTTCCAGTATTTCCATCAACTGCCCGGAATCCTTTGCAATACCGCCGCCGCTTCCTCCAAGAGTGTATGCCGGACGAAGAACAACCGGATAGCCAATTTCATTGGCAAATGCAAGGCCATCTCCCACGTTTTCCACAACCAGGGAAGGAGCTACAGGCTCACCGATTTTTTCCATAGTAGCCTTAAATTCCAGGCGGTCCTCTGCTTTCTTGATTGTTTCAGATGTGGTTCCTATGAGCCGGACATCATTTTCTTTTAAAAAGCCATCCTCATCCAGCTCCATTGCCAGATTCAGACCCGCCTGGCCTCCCAGAGTAGGCAGCACACTGTCCGGCTTTTCCTCCCTTATCAACTGCTTTACAACTTCTAAAGTAAGTGGTTCAATATATACTTTGTCTGCAATATCTTTATCCGTCATGATTGTCGCCGGATTGGAATTGAGCAGTACAACTTCAATCCCCTCTTCCTTTAGGGAACGGCACGCCTGTGTCCCCGCATAATCAAACTCTGCTGCCTGTCCGATGACAATAGGACCGGAACCAATGACTAATACTTTTTTAATGCTATTATCTTTAGGCATTATTTTACTCCTCCCATCATATCCATAAATCTTTCAAACAAGTAATCTGAATCTTTGGGGCCCGGGCACGCTTCCGGATGAAACTGTACAGTAAATATCTGTTTCCCTTTATATTCCAGGCCTTCATTTGTTCCGTCATTTACATTCACAAATGCAGGAACTGCTGTGTTTGAATCCATACTCTTGTCATCCACTACATATCCATGATTTTGAGAAGATATATATACTCTTCCTGTTCTTAAATCTTTTACCGGATGATTGCCGCCCCGGTGTCCGTATTTTAGTTTATGGGTAACAGCACCAGAAGCCAAAGCCATCAATTGATGTCCCAGACAAATAGCAAAAATAGGAATGTCCGTATGATATAATTTCTTGATTTCTTCGATAATAGAAATGCAGTCTGCAGGGTCACCAGGGCCATTAGAAAGCATGATACCGTCAGGATTAGCTGAAATGATTTCTTCCGCAGTTGTATGAGCCGGGTAAACAGTTACCTCACAACCACGATCATTTAAAGAATTGGCAATATTATTTTTAGCGCCTAAATCCAAAAGCGCAACTTTCTTTCCGTTTCCTTCCAGCACATATTTCTCACTGCAAGTCACTTTAGAAACAACATCTCCTACTTTATAGGATTTCAACTTCGGAAGAATTTCTTCCATATTATAATTCTCATTGGTAGTAATCATTCCGTTCATAGTACCCTTTTCCCGTAAAATCTTGGTAAGAGCACGGGTATCCACATCGGCAATTCCAGGAACATCCTGCTCCTCAAGAAAATCCTGGATCGTTTTCTCACAACGGAAATTGCTGGGCATACGAGACAATTCCCTTACAATATAACCATCCGGCCACGCCTTCTTCGATTCCATATCCGGCGTAATTCCATAATTTCCAATCAGCGGATAGGTCATCACCACAGCCTGTCCCGCATAAGAAGGGTCAGTCAGTACCTCTAAATATCCTGTCATGGAGGTATTAAATACAATTTCACTTATCATCTCTTTTTTAGAACCAATACTTTTCCCCGTAAACACGGTTCCATCTTCCAGTATTAGAAACGCTTTCATATGTTCACCTATTCCCTTCCTCTACCTTATCGTGCAGTGCACATCCTTTGAGAATTGTCATGTAATGGTATATCTTATTACAAAGCAAACTCTTACGCCGCAGTGCGCATTCCCCGGAGGGTTGTTATGTAATAGGAAACTATGTTTCCTATTACATAACAAAGGCACTCTTGGAGTCTTTCATTCCAGAGCGCCCTCGTTCTCAAATTGTAAAGATTATACTATATAGCACTGACTTTTGCAACCTCTTTTTTATTTAGTTTCCTCAGATTTTGTGAAGGGTTATAACACATATATTACAGCCGCTTCTCTTCCAATATCCTTAGTTTTCTTTTCAGCTCCTCAATTTCACTTTCGTTCTCCTGAGACTTTCTTTTCCATTCTTCCGTCTGCTCCCTTTGTTCCTCCAGTTGCTTTTGCTGTGTTTCTAGTTCTTTCTGCTTTTCCGCTACCTCTTTTTGTTTTTCTGCTATCTCTTTCTGCTTTTCCGCCAGCTTCTTTTCCTGCTCTTCAATCATGTACTGCACCGTATTCCGGTCCAGCTCCCGCAATTCCTTTGAGAACATACCCATCATCCTTTCCATGTTCAAACACATCTGATACATTTCCTCATACATTGTTTTGAATTCCGGATAACTTTCTATCAATTCTATTATCTTTTCCGGGTCATCAAAGCTAATAAACATGAGCCATGCATCCAGCTCATTTTTTATGCCTTTATTGTGCGTGTTTTCCTTAAAGATGTCAAGTGGGATGAGGATATACTCCTGCAAAGTATTTACCCCAAGGCCCGTATCAAACCTTTGTTTTCCTCTATGTATATACTGGTTTTTCACAGCATGGAATTCCTCTGTGCTCTTCTCAAACAATACAATGGTATACACTGTTTTTATATCTCTGTATGTAAACTTATCCTTTCTTCTCGCACGTACCCTTTTATACTGTCTCAACAATAAATCTGACGAGTAACACGCCATACGTTCACCGGGAAATGCATACCCGATTTTTTGGATTTCAATATTTCCCAGGCTTCCATCCTCCATCTCCACCACAATGTCAGTAACCAACAAAGTACACTCATCTGCTATTCTGACAGAATCATTCGGCAGTATCTGGGCAATCTTCACTTCTTTGTTCAATAAAAGGGAAAGAAATCTCTCAATACGCTCCGGGTGGTATTCCGGACTGAATAGTTCTTTGAAAAAGCTGTCATAAAGAACCTTCACGCCTCTTGCTCCTGTACAGAAATTCAAAAATTCTTCCTGACGTTCCTCGCTCCACTCCTCAAATATAACCAGCAGTTCCCCGCGTTCTCCAATCTCATCCAGCACCTCCTTCCGCGTCCGAATCATTGGAAAATAATCTTGCAGTCTTTTTGCCATAGGCATACTCCTTCCTTAAATCGTAAAGTTTTTCATGTAGTAATAAAAATGTTCATTCACGGATAGTGCTCCGACACGGAAGCGCCGAAATGAGTTTTCACGGCTTGAATGTGGCATGAACGCCTGCCGATTGATATGAAATTATAATAACACAAATGATTTCCTCTGACAAATAAAAACCGAAAAAACAAAAGGCAGCGGCTTCGGATACATAGAAACTTCCCATTCCAAAGCCGCCGGTTGATTGTATGTTGTTCCTCTGGATACAACGCATGGTCTGCCAAATGACAGCTTTTTTATATGCTGTCAGTGTATTTTGCAAGTTTTAAGTTAACAAGCAGATTGTGTTTTACGAACAGGAACCCAAATTTCACTTTTGTAATCTGCTTTTGAGGTATCGGGGCTTTCATTCCACAGTATTTCAGGCCCATCAATAAGTTCATAACCAGACGTCGGAAACCATTCTGCATAAATTTTCGCCCATGTTTCTTGAAGTGCATTGGGGAAAACACCTACTGCGCTAAAGACAGCCCAAGTAGACGCATCTACTTGCAGAACATCATAGTTATTCGGCACAGATTTTGTTGTTGCCACACCTATATACTGGTCTAACTTGCTTCCCTCAACTGTACGTTCAGAGAAGTTCGCTGAAGCATTTATAATGCCCATTGGCTCAATATTACACAGGCTTTTTAGCTCTGAAATTACTTTGGGAGTGAGCTTTTGAATGAGTGTGTCCATTTGAGGATTAACCCCTTTGAATTGCAGGGTGATCCTCTTTTTGAAGCCAATAATCTGAAAAGACTCTTTTTCAACAATTCGATAATCCATTTCTATTCCTCCATTTATCGTTAATTGAAAGGTCATAGGCGGAAATGATTTAAGTTTGACGTTTGCTTTCTTTACTTGTGACGGATTCACTCCATGTATTGCTTGAAATGCTTTGCTGAATGCTTCGGGTGTTTCATATCCTAAAGATAGGGCAACATCTATAACCCTTTCTCCCTTTGATTGTAGAAGTATTGCTGCCAACGACAATCTCCTGCGTCGGATATATTCCCCTAATGGCATTCCTGCAAGGAATGAAAACATTCTGCGAAAATGATATTCCGAACACCCTGCAATTCGAGCAATTTGATTTGTGTCAATAATATCCATCAAGTTTTTTTCTATATAAGCCATTGCGTCATTAAATTGCTTTAGTACATTCATTATGCCTCCTCCTTTCGTGATAATAATACTAAAAAAACGCATAACATACCTAATAATCTTGGTGCAGATTTGGACAGATATGCATATTCCTATCTGCCAGCTATTAATCCCATAACTTTAGTATTTGGTATTTGTTTTTCCGTGCATCCCGCCCATTTGTCCAGACTTTGAACCATATGCAAGTAATTCTCTTTCTGATTTGTAAGATATACATTATTTTTCTTTACAAAATCAACAAACCAGTCCCCTGCTTCCTTGTCAATTTCCTCAGTACATGCATATCCCACAATACATACTAATGAAGGAATATTCTCTTTACACAGTAACTTTGAATTATTATCCACATTCAAAGTCCAGTCACTTAAAATGGACAAATATAATTCTGTATCTTCGATGGCATCTCTTGGGTTAAGATTTCTCTTAACCAATTCGACTGTTTCCATTGCTGCCTTATTCACATCATTCTCTGTCCTAACCTTAAATATAGAAACAATATCATATGCAGCAAACTCATCCACATACTTTTTCAGTTCATCAGTATCTGCAATCGTCTCATTATTTTCTGCTATTTTTTCTTTATCAATGTTTAAATAGTCTCTCATAAGCTTTTCAAGTAATTCCAGTTTTCCAACAATCGTTTTCTTGTCTTTATTAGATCTTTGATCTAAATCATCATATGTGACCCCATTTACTTCCTTATTATGCAGTTCTGTTTTCAGAGCTTTCATGAAATCTGCAAATTTACAGTCACTCACCCCCAACCCTGAGAATTTATCAAACAAGGCAAACCATATAAAGGAATCCTTTGTGGTAAACATATCGGCAATATCCTCATTAACCACTTTAGTTAATTTTTCGATCATATTGTAAAATTCTATAAAATACGAATCGCAGGCATTCTCCGATAAATATTCACATACCTTTTCAATGTTTTTATTCCAGTCTTCTAAAAAATTAGTTATCATAACACTTTCAACTATCATTCTTTTCATATTACTTGACTTGAAATCAGACTGTTTGTAGCTGCCTGTTGATTCATCATGGAAAAATGGCATTTTAATAATACTATTAACGATTTCGCCAAGCCCTTCCTCCAAACTCAAGAATCCTAACTGTGATTTTGTCATAGGCCTGCAACGGTTGAATCTGGCAATATCATACGCAATTTCTTTTTTTGTACAATCCAAATTGAGCATGACTGGTATCTGATATTCTAGAAATTTGTCCTTCAACTCTTCGGGAAGTTCCGAAAACTTCTTTTGCCTTATATCAAATGCTTTGTTTTCGTATATAGGATTATCGTTTTCATCTAGCATAATCTTTCCACATTCATCTTTTTTTATAGTCTGATAACAGATGTTATAAACTTTCACATTTTTGTAAATCAGAAATCCGTCATTTTTAAAATCATCAATCGTACTACATCTTTGCAATCCATCAATGAGCCAGTTAAATAGCGCACCTTCTGCCTTTTCTTCTGAAACAATAATCGGAAGTAATGAACGGCCCTGTAAAATATCCGAAATTAATTCTCCTTTTGTTGCAGGATTCCACTGCCCGGACGAACGCTGAAGGATGTGGTCATCACGTAATGAATAATTATGTAATTTTTTAATCAGTGCTGCAAGGGCATAACTTGTATTCTTGGTTCGTTCTCCGATTTGTGTTGGCATTTCCATCAATGATATATCCTCCTCATTTTCCCTCTTTATGACAGTTGCTTTCCGAAACAGTATTTTTTTATTTTCATATGATTTAAGATTACTTATATGGGAATTATACTGTTTTTGTGTAATCTCCAGGCTATCCCTTATTTCAAATGGTTCATATCCCGCCATTCGCATTTCAACTATATCTCTCTGTATCCTGGAAATACTATTAAGATATTCTTCCACCTTTTCATCATATGAAATACTGATCTCCTCGCTAATCTCGCTATTAATATCAAAATCCGATGCCAGTATATCTCCTATCGTAGATGTTTCATCCTCTCCCACCGGTGTATCGATAGAAATTGTATTTATATCCGTCTTTCTCTTTATTCTATTTCTACGTGTAATTTCAGTTTTAACCTTTTTTAAAAGACAGGCATATAAGAACCCATCAAAGTCACGAATTCCATCATATCCGTTTAGGACCTCAACGAAGACTTCATTGGATAATGAATAAAAATCGTCATAGTCTTTTAAATAAATACCGCAAAATTTTCGTAGAATTTTATCTACCATGCTATGTAATTTCTTCCCATTATTCTTGTAATATTCTTCAAGTATTTGCTCATTTTCCATAGTAATATACCACCCCATTTATAAACCAGACGATTTCCTAATGCCTTTGGTTCGTATGTATGTCCATCTGGCCCGGCTACATAATTGTGTATCTCTTCTATATAACTGTGACTTTTGAAAATTTTGCAGAAATGCTTGACTATACCAGAAATAATCTGTAGTATGAAGACGTATAGCTTTCTGCTGTACTACATAAATTTTTTGCCCATTTTGAGTGCAGATTTATGTTTATGTGTAAGAACTCTTCCCGATGGTACGCCAATACCGTTTGAGGGAAGAGTTTTTTTATATAAGTAGGAAGCCGTGCTTCCTACTTATATAAACCCTCCTGGGGCACACTGTGGCGGTAAAGTAGGTGTTGCTATCGCAACCCGCCACAGGCGGAGAATCTTGCAAGCAAGATTCTTTCTTATGTAATAGGAAAAGTACTTTCCTATTACATAAAAACCCTCCGGGGGATCACACTGCGGCGGTAAAGTAGGTGTTGCTATCGCAACCCGCCACAGGCGGAGAATCTTGCAAGCAAGATTCTTTCTTGTATAATAGGAAGCTGTACTTCCTGATTTATTACGAGTATATCATGAGCCTATATTTAAGTCAACGTAAATTTCGAACAAACGTTCTGTATTTATTTTGTATATTATTTCCAATTGACTTTGTTATCAAAGCATAAGCAAGGCAGGAAGCCATCAGAATTGGCTTCCTGCCTTTAAACTTTATCCCATGAAAAGTAAACATATCCGAAAAAAGAAACAGTGAATGGAGAATAGTTATATATACCCACTGATTTTATGGAAAGGAGAAATTTTACTAATTATGAGAGAAAGACAAAGGAACTACATAACACCAGGAAGTCATAACTTCCATATCCCTTCAATCTCAGAATTTCACACATATGCGTCTAATCTGCTTACAACAGCTGATTTTTGTACAGATTATTCATCCGGTTATGCAATTGATAAAGCAGCATCTGCAATCGGATGGACGTGCGCAAATGAAAAAAAGAGGGACTTTCACATTAAAAATAAACTTGATTAGAAGAACAGGAGGTCTTTAATTGTTAGATAAACAAATAAACATATATTCTATTGATACAGGTCACTTCTATAGTAATAAGGAAAAATATTTACATGATATGAACTATAAGTATCGCAGCGAAAGAATTTATTTAAATAATAAGATTGCTTTTTTGGATGATGTAATGAGCCTGTATGGGTATACAAAAAGTGACTTAACCTGTATAAGAAATGGTAGAATCGATAGATTAAACATTATTCCCGAAACCTCTGATTTGATTTATGAATACTTCTATTGGCATTCACTCATCCGGCACAAGAGGAAAAAGGCTAGTTATATCTATAATAGTAGAGTAACAATGCTACAGCTTGATTTAGGAGCCGTATATAGTGATATTGCCACTATTCATATTTATCACTATTACGATGATGAAAGAATTTGTGCAAGCAAATTAGAAATATCTGAAGATGGGCAAAATTGGATTAGCATATATGATTCTTCTATTGATGGTGAATATGCTGAAACATCTAGAGGCTATGAGAATGCAGTACAGACTAAGTCTATATCTGAACAAATTTCATATCTAAAGCAAACTATCAATTCTTTTAATGTCACTATACAAAAAAATTCAGATAACTATGCACAGATTTTAGCAGACCAAGAGTATATCGTCAATCGTGTTAAAAGCGCTGAAAATGATATATCAAATATTAACACGCAAATTTTAGATGCTAATGGCTGGAAGCTTTATATGAATAAGACATTAGGTATGAATACCAATATCAATACTGATAATATGTAAGCGCAAAATAATCCTACGCTATTGACAAAATATCGCTTGCACCAAAGATAGATGCAAGCGTTTTACTCTATTTTAGTTTTGACAGCTAGCTTTGGCAGCTTCGCTCCAGGGTGTAAGTTGCTCTAGCAACTCATCTGACATGCCTTCGTTTGGCCGTTGTGTCAATAGATACGTTAGATATTTATAGGTGTTCAAATCATTCGCTTTAGCCATTTCAACCATGGTGTATACCATAGCACTGGCGGTTGCTCCTTTGGGACTAGCACTGAATAGCCAGTTTTTCCTACCTACAGTAAATGGTCTGATGGCATTTTCACTAAGATTATTGGAAAAACTGCAGTGACCGTCTTCAAGATAGGTCATAAGTGTGTCTTTCCGATTTTGGGCATAGTTCACCGCTTTATCAAAGCGGGTGCCTTTGACTGGTTTCTGCTGATCCAACCAGTTCCAGAATGCTTCAAGAACAGCTTTTTCTTTCGTGAGGCGGAATTCCTTTCTTTGGTCAGCAGAATGATTTTTGGCTTTTGAGTACCGTTCGCATTCAAAAAGCTTGGAACAGAACTGAACCCCCTGTACTGCTGGTATGCTGTAATCATACTCCTTACCTTTTGGCACAGCATCTATGAAATAACGCCTGGTGTGCGACCAGCATGAGCATCGTTTGATGCCAGGGAGATTGTTATATCCCTGATAACCATCCGTCTCCAGATATCCAGAAAAGCCACCCAGAAAGCTTTCTGCATTGTACTTGGCTCGTGTCTCTGTATAATGGTAGAGCACAATCGGTGGAAGGCCATCCTCTCCACTGCGAAACAGCCACATCCAGGAATCGGTTTCCGGATTACGTTCCGGTTCTTTTAATACTTGGACCCGTGTTTCATCTGCCATAAGATACTGCCTCCCCCGCAGCTGACGATGGAAGTAATCATAAACAGGACTGAAATAGTGTTCCGCACAATAAATAACCCAGTTAGCAAGTGTCCCACGATTTAAGGCAACACCAAGCTGTGACCAATCCTGCTCTTGCCTTTTCAGCGGCATACCATTCTGATATTTCTGGTTCATAACCCAGGCAACTACAGATTCAGATGCATAGCTCCCAGGAATCAGTGCATCCGTAACAGGGGCTTTCACAAAGATCTGTTCATCAGGGTTTTCCTCTGATACAGCGCACTCTGGACATTTGTATGTTTCACGATAAATATTTACAACTTTACCCTTTGCAGGTATGAAACGGAATTCATGACGAACGAATTCTTTGCCTATACATTCTATCTGCGTACCACAGGAGGGACAGTTTCTTTCTTCCTCTGGTAAAGAAATGATTTCATCACAGGATGGTACATTTTTAAAGAGTTCTGCATGAGTACGTTTCGCTTTACGTTTATGGGCTGGAACAGTGATATCATCTGGCAGTTCAAGATTCCAGCTACTGTCAGCTTCCTGTTCAGCTTCGTCGAAAAGATTCAGCTGTCCATCGACTTCCTTACGTTTTTCGCTGGAAGTACCAAAGAGTTTCTTCGTAAGATATTCAATCTGCTGACGAAGATTTTCCTTCTCAAGGCGGTCTGCTTCTAAGGTCTTTTGCAAAGACTTGATCCGCTCTGTCTGTGTGGTAAGGGTTATATTCAGTTGACTGATCGTATCCTTATATTCGAGGATTTTTGAATCTTTTGAATTGCCAGCCATAGGTTTTCTGCTCCTTTTTCTATGCTTTTATTTTACCATAAAAAGCATAGAAAAAGAAGCACAAAATCCAGTATTTACAGGGGGTTCGGTCCTCTTTGGGGATGTGGAAAAGTATCCACTTTTCGATAAAAAGATGTGGGCTTTTTCCACAGTTAATCCGTAGGCTTGAATGCTTTTGGCTGTTCAATTTCAAGACCCGACATGAGCCAGTCGAATTGCTGCCAGGTTAGCCGTCTTACCTCCAGCTGGTTTCTTGGCCAGCGGAATCTTCCCTGAACTTCCATCCTCTTATACAGAAGTACAAATCCGTCAGATTCCCAAAGAAGCGCTTTGACTCTATCACAGCGTTTGCCGCAGAAAAGATAAAGTGCGCTCCGTCTCGGATCCATATGCAACTGCTGTTCCACGATTGCGCACAGACCGTCAATAGATTTCCGCATATCCGTTCGTCCGGTTACTATAAAGATTTCATCGGCGGCTGTGATATCACCTAACATTCGAGCTCCTTCATTGCACGGAGTGTCTGAGACAAAAGAAGTGGATCTGTTCCGTTTGGAATAGACAGGATACATCTACCAACTGAAAGTTTCATGGCCGGCATATCCAGTACCGGCACACTGCTGTTAGATGCAGTATCAAGTGCAAGTTCAGATTGACTGCATATATCGGGATTTTTAAAATCAACTTTTACAACTTCCTGTTTTTCAGATGCGTCATAACTACGACCAGTCACGGATGGCAAATCGGCGCATCCTTTTTGGCGAAGTCTTTTTACCCAGTTGTAAAATGTCCCCGGCTTGATATTGTGTTGTACACACCACTGATGATCCGTGAGACCACTTTGGCGACATTCCATAATTAATCGGTATTGTTCCTGTGCAGGTGTTCTGGTACTTTTCATGAGCAATTCCTCCATAACATAATTAGAGTAAAATACTCGCATCTATCATTTCTATCAAAAGAAAATGAAGTGAAATGCTTGCATTCTCTAACAATAATTATGAACTGGATTTTGGGGCAAAACAATCCGTCGAATTATTTTGCGCTTACGATAATATTAACAATATTAAAACCTGTATCCAGATGAACCCTGAAGATGGTATTACAGTTACATCTTCCAGCAAAGAAGGTTATATGACAAGTCTTATGCCGGATGAATTAGCAGGATATTACAATGACGGAACTATGTCCGGTAAAGGTGAAAAAGTATTTAGCGTTAAAGGAGATTTAACAATGGCAACAAGATTTCAATCAAAAACAGGTATAGATTACGTCACTATGAAACAGATTCCCGTTACATATACAATTAACGGTACAACACGTAATATGCTTTCAGTTATTAAGGGAGGAGGTGAATCTTAATGCCAGAGATTCGTATAGCCACATCTAACCCATATATTGATGCAAGAATTAAATATTGGGCTGCCAGTAACGGCTCTACTGCAAATTCGTCAAACATAAGCGTTACTATTGAAGTAATAAGAACTAATGAATGGACGGGTGCATCTTATGGGCTAATGAACACTTCTGTGAAATGTAACGGAGAGACAAAAAATGAAAATAATTTTAGAGTATCTATTACAAACCAAAGTTGGGTTTTAATTTTTGCTAAAGCTTTTACTGTTAAACATAATGATAATGGCACAAAAACTTGTGATATTAACATAAGCTCCTCCTCAGATTTTGGATTGAGTTTTTCTAAACAAATTAGTTACACACTTCCTACTATTCCCAGATATACCTCAATTAAAAGTTTTAGTGCTGTAAGTAAAACAAATTCTTCAATTACATTTAACTGGTCAACGGCCGATATCATTTCCAACTTTACCTGTAATTTTAATGGTGCACAAATGTATTCA
Source organism: Ruminococcus sp. (assembly GCA_013911065.1). GTDB lineage: Bacteria > Bacillota > Clostridia > Lachnospirales > Lachnospiraceae > Muricomes. The sequence continues at coordinate 46,925 of JACERV010000015.1, forward strand.
TCCAATACAGATACTAATAGCGGCAGTTTTACTGTAGGTGGACTTCCAGAAAACACAACCTACTCTAACATTACAATTACAGTGACAAGAAAAGATTCCGGCTTAACAACGACTTCTAGCCCTATACCACCTGCATCAACAACCTGGACACAGCATACATCTAATTTGGCCCTAAATTCCCGTGGTATAAACTCAATAGCACTAAGCTGGTCAAGTAACTACGCTTGTGATTCTATATGCATATACAACGGCGGAACACCAATATACTCTGCCGATGGATTTAATACAACTAATGGAACAGTGACTTTATCTCCAAGTAACTGGTCTTCTATCGCACCTGGTAAGACATATTCACTAACAATTAATGTCCGAAGAAAGGCATCACAGTGGTGGTCTATGTCTGGTACGATATCTGTTACAACATTAGCATTGCCAGTAGTGAATGGCAGCACACCAAATGCATTTAATATTGGAAATAATCTTACTGTAAGTGTGTCGAATGCTGCTAATGCCGCATACTCCCTTATTTTTCAGACATATCAGTCAAATTGGACAACTTATAAGATAGTAAATGTAGCACAGGGAACTACAAATACAACACTTTCATTGACGGCGTCAGATTTATATAATATGTGTCCAATGTCTAATACACTGGCCACAAGAGTTACGTGTCAGGTTACAGTCAATTCGGTGACATATCCTCCGAACGAATATTATTATATAACGGCAAATGTAACAAATAGCAATCCTACATTTTCAGATTTTATGTGGGAGACAAATGTTGGCACAAATATAAATAATATTATATCAGGTACAACAAATATGATAACAGGATATGGAGGCCTTAGACTTAAATTTGCTGCTAATAGTGCAGCCGCTGTAAATTCAGCAAGTGTTGTGAGTTTGGAAACAAAGATATTATTTAGTGGTTCGGTAATTACAACGGGTACTATTCCATATTCATCTTCTGCATTTAATTTTGATATATCAACTACCAATATTACAACTGCTGGTACCTATACAATTCAGATTAATGCGTTAGATAGCCGTAAAAACAGAAGTGGCGTCGTATCTTATAGCTTTACTGTATTTGCATATAAAAAACCTTCTATTAGTGCATCCATGTATCGATTCAATAATTTTGAACAAGCTACATTAATTAGTTTAACTGGTAATATTGCAAAGACAACTGTGTCAGGTGTGCAGAAAAACGCTATTACATCTCTTAAATACAGATATACTGAATCGGGCACCCCCTATCCAAATACATATGAAAATCTAACTGAATATACGACAAGTAATATTACTGGAACAGATAATTTATTACTTACATTTAATAAGACAGATTCATCAAATCCATTCAAAACATTGGCATACGAGAAGTCTTATATTTTTCAATTTGTGTTGACGGATAAAATGGAGTTTTCTACTGTTTTTGAGGTATTTGTAGCACAGGGAACACCGCTAATGTCTGTGAGTGAGGATGGATATGTTGGGATTGGTATGATACCTGACTTCGAAAGCGCATCTAAATTACAAGTAAGTACAGATATTATGGCAAATGGTAAAAATATACTTACTGAAATTGATAAGAAATTTAATACCGCTAATGTAGTAAACAATCTGACTACTACTGCTGCTGGATATGCCTTAGATGCAAGACAATGTCAGGCATTAAACGCCTCAATTTCTACGTTGTCAAATACAGCATCAGGTTTATCAACTACTTTATCAAATTTGTCAACTACCGTATCAGGAAAAGCTCCCACTAACCATGCAAGTTCTGGTACTGGCTATGGAGTCGGCAGCACTGCAAATTATGGGCACGTCAAAACACGTAATGACCTTAATGCCTCCGCTTATGCAGCAGGGGAAGCTCTTAGTGCCTATCAGGGATATGTACTAAATCAAAAACTTCCTGATTCAGGATGGAAACTCCTGTTAGGTAATGGTAATAGTGGTGAAAGTAATAATGGTATAAGCTATAGGTTAAAGAATGGATTTGTAACACTTGTAATAAATTTAGGAGGTTCAACAAATATAACTATTGGTACTAATTGGACATATATTTCTACACTGCCAGGTGGTTATAGGCCATCAATAAATATTCAATTTGCGGGAAAAACACCAGGAACATCTAATACTCAATTATGGCAAATAAACACAGAAGGACTTATTTATGCAGCAGCAGTATCATCATCAGTGTATAGTAGAGCATCAATTACATTCCCGGTTAATTAGATGGAAAGAAAGGAGAAACCGTATATGACTATTTGCAGAGGAATAGCAGGCAGAAGGGGGGAAAACCCTGTGGGAATATTCCTGCACAATGATGCCGGAAGTCAAAATGCTGATGCTGCATTTTATAGAAGCTGGTTACAAACACATAGTTTAGAAAACGGATTCGCACATTATTATGTAGCCTCGGACAGTGTATTACAAGCGGAAGATGATACAAACTGTGCATGGCACTGTGGAGATCCAAACGGAAATTTGAACTATTTATCAATTGAGGTATGTCAGAGCATGGGCGAGCTGAATACTTTTAAATCCAATGAAAAGACGGCCCTTGAACTGGCAGCACAAAAGTGTCAGCAATACGGCATTACACCTTCTAAAGATACAATCAGATTACATCAGGAGGTATATGCAACTGCCTGTCCTCACAGGTCGACAGAGATTCATGGAGGAGCTTCTGCCGCAAAAATGTATTTTATCAATCGAATCAAGGAGCTTATGAATGAAATAAATTCAACGGGGACAGCAGAAAGACTCGCCACCACAGCGATAGAAAGGACGATAACAACTATGCAGTGCTTTTACAAAATCACAGACAAAGATAAAAATAAAATATACTATTTCGATGGATTCAATGTTCACCCTTTAAGCCATCCTGACGAAAAAAAGGTTTTGAATGACATTTACAAAGCAAATAATGGAAAAGATATGCCCGAATTCTCCTGGATTAGCAAAGTGCCTTGGTTTATGAGGTTAAAAAATGCAATGAAGAGGATGGACTAGGGGAAATCAATCCTTTATGTGTGAAAGTGATAAATCCTGTCATAACTTATATAAATAGATTGATGATATTGTACTTCTTGAATACTAATGGTTCAAGAAGTACAATATACACGATGCCAAAATACAGAATATTCTGAAAACGCCATGCAAAAGGGACTGACCCCTTTTAAATATCTCTCTATTGATAGTTCCAGAAGATGGTTATTTTCCCCATCTCTGCATCCTCTATGTAAGTATACTGCACGGTCTCCAGCTCATAATATTCCAGCAGATTCTGCGCCGCTCTCTGTACCAGATCGTTCAGGATACTGTCATATGCCTCCTGATAAAGTATGTTATTAGCAAATTTACATGTAAAGGAGCTATCCTTATTATAGATAGTCTGATTCATATCCTGAAGAAGCTGCTCTGGCTGAAACTCTTCGTAATACATACCATTTAATTTATAATAATTCAAATCCATAGAGCTGCAGGCTGGGTAAGTGACTTCCGTATCCATTGTATGATTTTTCATAATCTCTGCGTCACTGCAACATAGGTAATCGTAATTAATGCTTTTATCCGGTATATTTGCCCGGTTCTCTGTCTCAAGAAACACAGGATCTCCAAAAGTAACATCCATCTGATAATACTGGTCTCCACATTTCACGATATTCCATGCATGCGCTCCCTGCCCGGGAATCACTCCTGTCACGTAGATACATTCAACTCCTAATTTTTGCAGAAGATACTGGGCGGCGCGGGAATAGCCGGCACATACTGAGGACTTTCCTACAAGAGCGCTGTAAATATTCTGATTATCCAAAGCCTCCAGATTATAATCTACAGTATTCACCAAATATTCAAATATGTATTTCACTTTATCGTATTCCGACATTTCACTGTTGATTCCGGACAAACACTCCTCTGCGGCTTCCTCTATCTGCAACTGCCTGTTATCCTTTTCTTCTCCGGTATAGGTGTACACCGGCTGGATCTCCGAATAGTCCTTATAGCTGGTCACCTGCATTTCGCCATTGCACCAGAACAGCTCCGGCCTGTCACAAAAAATGAACTGGCTCACCTTCTTGAGTATCTCTATATCAGGTGAATGCATGTATATGGTAGAGGAAGATTCCAGTATTCCCTGATACATCTCCTTATACAGATTCTGTTCCTCTTCGTTCAGCTGCTGGTAATAATAGCCGCTTGCTACATCATCCTCCGGTATTTTGACCTCTTCAAAGGGTATACTTCCCAGCTCCTCTGATTGAACCTTCACAATCTTAACAACCTCCTGCGTAGATGCAAAAATTCTGGGAAACTGCTTTATCCCCACCGCCGCCAGGCCTGACGCAGTGCAGATTGAAATGATAATACCAAGGAAAACCGGCCATTTTCTTTTTCTTCTTTTTGCCATATTTTGTTCTTACCTGCCGTTTTGTATAATACCGGCAGTCTCCTTTTTCATAATATTCACACAAAACTGTAATATGCATTCACGATTAGAAATATAATGAATGTCTTCTTGAATATTACCGATTCAAGAAGTGTACTTTATTGAACGTTATTAATTCAATTAGTATCGATTATAATTTAGGACGAAAAAAAGTTCAATAAAGTTTTTCTCTTTATAAGATTTTAATTTTTTCTTCCCCATTCTGTGTTATGATATTATATAAGGAGGGTGATACAAATGATGCATGTATTTTATTGTATAAAATGTAAAAGATACCATTTTACCAATAATCAGTCACATGCCCTTTGCTGTGAACAACCAATGTATCTTGTAGATGTGGAATTTACAGATTTTGTCCGTATGAACAAGGAAGAGAGAAAACGTTTCCTGCAAATTTATTCTTTGGCAGAATAAAAGCTGCCCTTTCGCATAATCTTAAAACTTTTACACATACTATGTGCAAAAAAGTGTGAGGAGATGACGTGATGAAAGAAATCAAACTGCCATCAAAAACTACGGAAGCAAATGTCTATGATGATGATAATATTCCGGAAATTGACCTGCCTGGCAAATCCGGACTGAAGAATGTAATTCCCGATGAAAAACCAGAACCGGCTCACGGAGGTTTTTCCGGGCAATAATGGGACTCATCTAATAAATAAGGGGGCTTTTGCCCCCTTATTTGACGTAATAGATATCCCTCCCTGAAAAACATGCCTGATACACCTATACCTATGTTAATTCTGCTATTCTGGATACTGCCACATAGATCTCTGATATTTTATACCACGTTCTGTAGTCTACTACTCCGGTCTGCGGTAATCCGAAAACTGACTGGAATCTTTCAACAGCCCCTGCCGTCGATGGTCCATACACTCCGTCTACACCAATTTTCGGAATTGCAGGATATGCCCCTGCTATTACATTCAGTTGTTCCTGTATTTGCCTTACCTTGTCTCCGCTGGCACCAATGTCCAGCAAATATCCGGGCCACGAAGACGGAACCCCTGATACCTCAGGTGCTATGTTAATATACATATCATCCCCGTAATAATGGCGCAGAATATCAATTGTTGAATATCCCTGGTCACCAAGGGACATAGAGCCCCACTGACTTAACCAGTCAGGACAGGTTACCCGCCTCCCATCACAATACTGTGTAAGTATAGGCTGCCTCACATTAGGTCTGGAAAGATAGTTTGCAAATACTTCATCTACAATTAGAGAAATTGTATCAAAATAATTTCTCTCCGGAATCCATTTGTGGTCAAATGCCGTAGAAGATGTAATTGTAAAATCGTACCCTTTATTCCTGTACCACTCTGTATAAACTCTGTTAAGTGTAAAAGACATAATCGCCAGAACATTCGCCCGGATGGCATTTTCCGGCCATGTAGCATAGACTTCACTGGAAGCCACATTTTTTATATAATCTTTATACTTTACATAATAGTTCTGTGCGGTAGTATCTCCTGGTGAGCCGTCATGAACAACCACATATTCCGGTACCACTACCCTGCTTAATACGATTTCACCAGTTTCATCAAGGGGTTTTATCTCGTCCTCTGGAATCTTGGGCGGATATTCCTCATATAAAGTATGTGCCGCTATCACAAACACTTCCTCGTTCTCACTAGTAGGGTCCATCCTCACATTTTGGATGGCCGTCACATCTGCCAGAATCTGAGCACCGGATATACTTATAGTTTCAAATCCAGGTGCACTAATATCCAATGTGTATTCCGCATAAGGCTGTACCTCTACCGCTGGATCGAGGCTATACTCAAGGGGCGGGGCATCTAATTCCAGGCTTTCTGTCTGCCCGGAAGAGTTTGTAGTCACCTGCTCAAGTGGGCTGCCAGGCACCCCGGTATAAGATATTGATATAGTTGCATCCGGAATAGGAAAAGACGTACCTTCTGAAGTAACATTAATCTGCAGCCGTCCCTTATCAACGGCATTGTTCTGCATCGCTTTTAAAGAAGTCATGGATTCCCTCACAAATAAAATCATCTCTATTATATATATGCACGAATGAGGAAAAATGAACATTTTTAAGGAAGCTCCTCACGATCAATCAAAACAAGTTGCGTATATCATTATACATTACAACTACCATTAACAGCATCAGCAGCGCAAAGCCCGCAAAGTGCACCATACCTTCTTTTTCCGGCGGCACCCGCTTTCTGCGCACAGCTTCAAGAAGTAGAAATACTAGTCTGCCTCCATCCAAAGCCGGTAGGGGCAGCAGGTTCATCACTCCCAGGTTGGCTGACAGCAAAATAGCAATATTCATCAAGTTTAGCACTACAATAGACCATCCCGCCGGGGCTGCTTCTTTATACGTATTATCTACAAAATCCACAATCCCCACTGGGCCTGACATATCCCTGATTCCTACCTGCCCGGTTACGAGGAGTCTTAGACAGTCAAACGTATAATTCACCCAGTACCGCAGCGTATAAGCACCATATTGTACACATTCTATGACTCCTGCTTTTGTATTTATGCCGCTGTTACGGATTCCCAGCCTTTTACTCACATCCCCTTCCAACTGCCGGGGTTCCAGAGTCACCTCATGTTCCTGGCCGCCTCTCTCATAAGTCACTGTTACAGGTCCGGCCTCTGCGTTCATTAGGTTAAACAGGCTGACTTCCTTCCAGAGATAGACATTCTTTCCATTCAGCCGGGTAATTACATCACCCTCCTGCATTCCCTCTTCCATAGCAGAGTATCCTTTATCTACTTCCGCAACTACCGGAGCATCGTATCCAATCCAGGCCACTAGAATGACAGAAAATACAAGGGCCATAATAAAATTAAATACCGGCCCTGCCACAATAACAGATATTCTTGCCCAGACAGATTTTGAATTAAAGCTGCCCTCGGATATATCGTCCTGGTCGTCTTCTCCCATCATGCATGCTCCGCCAAAAGGCAGCAGTTTTAAAGAAAACTTTGTCCCCCCAATTTCTTTTCCTATGATTGTAGGACCTAGTCCCAGTGAAAATTCGTCCACACGAATACCATTTAATTTCGCCAGAGTAAAATGCCCCAGCTCATGAAATAAGATGATTACGCTGAACAAAATGATTGCTAAAATTATCCCCATATATTACCACCTGTTTTTAATAAATTCATATGTTGCCTGTTCTGTATTTAGTATCTCTTCCACGGAAGGATTTTCAATGATTCTGTGTTCCTCCATGCACGCCTGTATGATTTCCGGAATCTGCAAATAACGGATTTTCCTGTCCAAAAACAGAGCAACCGCTTTTTCATTTGCCGCATTAAAAACTGTTGGAAGAGAGCCCCCTCTTCTTCCCGCCTCAAATGCCAGCCTCAAACCATAAAATGTTTCCATATCCGGCTTTTCAAATGTAATCTGAGACAGCATTCCAAAGTCCAGTCTTTCTCCCGGCAGATAACGTCTTTCGGGATAATACAGAGCATATTGGATAGGCAGTTTCATATCCGGTGTTCCCAGTTCAGCGATAATCGCCCCGTCCTCATACTCCACCATGGAATGAATAATGCTCTGAGGCTGAACTACTACCTCTACCTGGTCGACGGATACATCAAAAAGCCATTTTGCCTCAATCACTTCCAGCCCTTTGTTAACCATTGTGGAAGAATCTATTGTAATCTTGCGCCCCATTTCCCAATTGGGATGCTTCAGCGCATCTTCCACCTGGATGTTTTTCAGCTCCTCTTTTATCTTTCCCCGGAAGGGACCTCCTGATGCAGTCAGTAAAATCTTGTGGAGAGCCTTTCTCTGACCACCCTGCAAGCACTGGAAAATCGCACTGTGCTCGCTGTCCACAGGGAGAATCAAGCTTCCGTACTCTCTGGCAAGAGGCATAATAATATGTCCTGCTGTCACCAGTGTTTCTTTATTGGCCAAAGCAATACTTTTCTTTGCCTTAATAGCCGCAATCGTCGGGAGAATTCCAATCATTCCCACGATTGCTGTCACCAGAATCTCTGCTTCCGGCTCTGCTGCCACCTCCAGAAGGCCATCCATGCCCGACACAATCCTGATATCCAGGTCACGGACCCGTTCTCTCAATTCGCGGGCCTTCTCTTCTGTCCACACCGCTGCCAGTTTTGGATGAAATTCACGTATTTGCTCTTCTAAAAGGGTAATATTGTTTCCTGCCGCTATTGCGCTGACTTCAATATCCCCATTTTCCCGTACCACTTCTAACGTCTGGGTTCCGATGGAACCGGTAGATCCCAGTATCGCAATCTTCTTCATATGCAAAACCTTTCTTTTACGCTCTTCTGGAGCTTCCCCTAAAACTTACAGCAGGACTGCCAGATAGTAAATCATTGGTGCTGTAAAAATCACACTGTCAAACCTGTCAAGAATTCCCCCATGTCCGGGTATCAGATTTCCATAGTCCTTAATATTATGGTTCCTCTTAATTGCAGATGCAGCCAAGTCCCCAATTTGTGAAATGGCTCCTCCAACTGCTCCGATAATAGCAAATCTCACTAAATCGGCTCCTGCATTTCCCCATTTATTAATGGCCAGGGCATAAAGCACGCCTACCAGGGCAGCTCCTGTAATTCCACCGACTCCGCCCTCAACAGACTTTTTAGGACTTAGCTTGGGGGCCATTTTGTGTTTCCCTATCAGCATCCCCACACAGTATGCGCAGGTATCACATCCCCAGGAACATATGAACACAAGCCATACTGTAAAAACACCCCCTGGGAGAATACGGATCTGATAAATGTAAGACAGCATCACGGCCACATAAAATACTCCAAAAAATGCTGCCAATATCTGTCCCGTCTGGTATTTGGGAAATGAAAAGACAAACACTGCCATCATACAAATCAGAAAAGCCATGAACAGAAGCATAAACCAGTCTGTGTTCTCCGGCAGTACAGGTTTCAAGTAAAGCAGGGCATAGTATCCTACTGCAAACATATATCCACAGATTCCAGGGGCTTTTGCCTGGATATTAAACACTTTGTAGAGCTCCGTCATTCCTATCAGGCTAATGGTGAACAGTACACCAAACAGGAGGCCGCCGCCCATAATCACTGTAACCAGTGCAATGATTATTAATAGTATTCCACTCAATAGCCGTGTTTTAAACATCCTGTTCCTCCTTTACCCCGCCAAAACGTCTCTCTCTGCTATTATACTGCCCGATAGCTTTTTCCAATTCCGCTTTTGTAAAATCCGGCCATAAAACATCTGTAAAATAAAATTCCGTATAAGCCAGCTGCCAAAGCAGATAATTGGAAAGCCTGAGCTCCCCGCTTGTCCGGATTAAAAGATCCGGGTCCGGAATTCCATGAGTATCCAGGTAAGTTTCATACAAAGCCTCATCAATATCCTCTGCCCGGACTTTTCCATCCTCGCAATCTCCCGCAAGCCTTCTCATAGCTCTTATCATTTCATCTCTGCTGCCATAATTAATCGCAATGGTAAAGTTCAGGCCATTGTTATTTTTGCTTGCCTCCTCCAGTTCTGCAATCCTTCCTTTAATATCATCGTCCAGCGAAGTGATATCTCCAATCACCCGGATTTTCATATCATTTTTCTCCGCAGTCCTCAGACAAGTCTTCATATAATTACGGAGCAGCTTCATCAGCGCATCCACTTCACTCCTGGGACGGTTCCAGTTCTCTGTAGAAAAAGCATACACAGTCAAATACTTTATACCCATGCGCCACGCTTCCTCACAGATTCTTTCTACATTTTTACTCCCCTGGGCATGTCCGTAATTTCTGGGCATTCCTTTGGACTTTGCCCAGCGGCCGTTTCCGTCCAATATGATTGCTACATGCTGCGGTACTCTCATCTATATATCCTCCTGTTACTAAAATAAGGGCTGTCTTCCTATGACATAAAAGAGAGGCTGTATAATACGAGCCTCTCTTATTCTTCGACCTACCCGTTAAACAGTAAGCACCTCTTTGGATTTTGCTTCCACAGCTTTTTCCACCTCAGAAATATATTTATCGGTTACCTTCTGCAGTGCCTCTTCCAAATCTTTGATACCATCCTCTGATATCTCGCTGCCCTTGAGTTTCTTCAGCGCCTCATTTCCGTCACGGCGGATATTACGGACTGCAACCTTAGCAGCTTCTCCTTTTTTCTTAACATCCTTTACTAATTCTTTTCTTCGTTCTTCCGTCAATTCCGGGAATACAAGTCTGATTGTACTGCCGTCATTGGTCGGATTAATTCCGATATCTGACATATTAATTGCCTTCTCGATTTCCTTAAGCAGGCTTTTTTCCCAGGGCTGTATCTGAATCATACGTGCCTCAGGTACGGCAATATTGGCAACCTGCTGAATTGGTGTCGGTGTTCCATAATATTCTACTGTCAGCTTATCCAGCACATGGGGATTCGCTCTTCCGGCTCTGATTGCCGCCAGGTCACTGTTCAAATTACTGATTGTCTTTGTCATCTTCTCGTCATATACTTTTAATTTCTCATCCATGTCCATGTCCTCCTTATACGGTTACTTTTGTCCCGGTAAATGTTCCACTTATCGTCTCTACAATACTATTTTCTTCATTCAGTCCAAATACAAGCATCGGCATCTTATTTTCAAGACAGAGAATAGATGCTGTCAGGTCTACCGCTGCAAGTTTCTTGTCAATGACCTCCTGAATTGAAATCTCATCATACTTCTTCGCCTCCGGATTCACCTTAGGGTCACTATCATAAATTCCATCGATAGCTTTCGCAAGAAGCATGGCATCCGCCTCTATCTCAATTGCACGCAGAACAGCCCCGGTATCCGTTGAAAAATACGGATGGCCCGTCCCGCCGGCAAAAAAGATGACCTTGCCCTCTTCCAGTGCAGCATTTGCTGCGTCTTTGGAAAATAATGTGGTAAATGCACCACAGGTAAATGGGGTGAAAATCTCTGTTTTCATACCTACATGTCTGAATATATCAGATACATAAATACAGTTCATAACCGTAGCCAGCATCCCAATCTGGTCTGCCTTTACCCGGTCTATTGTCTCGCTGGTGCGGCCTCTCCAAAAGTTGCCTCCTCCGGTCACAACGGTAACCTGGATTCCCTTCTCCACAAGCTGCCTGACCTGCTCCGCCACACCGATGCAGGTAGCTTCATCAAAGCCTGTCTTCTTATCTCCTGCAAGTGCTTCTCCGCTCAGCTTTAACAATACTCTTTTCATAGATTTAAGCTCCTTCAATTTCTGTTGTATACTCTAATACGAAGTATAACATAACTTTTCCATTTTGTCATGCACATATCCGGCATCTCTTTCATCTGTCATAACCGTCAGGATATCGCCTGACATCAGCCTGTTTTTTCCCTTGGGAATGATCTCTTTTCCGCCTCTTTCCAGGGCAACCAGCAGACAATTATCAGGCCATGTAATATCCTGAACCAGCTTCTCTGCCAGAACAGAGCCATTCATGATAACAAAGGCATCCAGCACCTTTTGGGCAGAGCCTTTTACATTGTGCATCAAATGTTTTCCCTGCTTTTTTAAAATGCGGTCCAGCAGACTTTCATATATAGGCTCCGATTTCAATAATGTTGCAATGATATATGCGGTAACTGATACAACAGCCAGGGACAACAGCTGATTCACTGAACCGGACATTTCAAACAAGAGTATAATACCTGTAATTGGCGCCCTTACAATTGCTGTAAAGTACCCTGCCATAGCAAGCAGAATAAAGTTGTTTATATAAATCGAATCTAACCCCAGAAACTGTACTCCTATCATAGCAAAAATGCAGCCTATCATAGCTCCCAGTATAAGAAGCGGAAAGAAAATCCCTCCAGGTGCGCCGGAGCCGAAACTTATAGACGAAAACATAAACTTTACAATAAAAGTCAGGACAACCAGACTCAGTGCCATTTTTCCGTCTGTCAGCATTAGAATCAGTTCGTGTCCGCTGCCCAGTACGGAGGGCATTATCATCCCCAGGAGTCCCGCAGTTAAAAATGCAATCATCAGCCGGGTTGTCTCGTTCAGAAACTTGGGTTTGTTATATAAATCCTGTACCTTAACCATAACCCTGTTGTAAAAGGCCCCCATTACACCGCATAAAACACCCAGCAGAATCAACATCCAATAATGACTCTGAGGCAACGCTGCTTTCAGGCTGAAATGGAATATAGGGTCAAGTCCGATAATACGGGATGAAATATAATCTGCCGTGACAGATGCCGTCATAACAGATATTAGAATAGATGTAGAAAAACCTTTGTGTATTTCCTCCAGAGCGAACATCATACCTGCCAGCGGTGCATGGAATGCTGCTGCCAGCCCTGCACTGGCACCGCAGGTCATTAGATATCTTTCTTCCGTTTTCCCCCTGCCAAGCATTTTGGACAGCCCCTGCCCTGCCATAGCTCCAAGCTGAATGGACGGGCCTTCCCTGCCCAAGGATAACCCTGCAAACATGCTTAAAAATCCCCCTATAAATTTAGCCGGAAGAACCCGTTTCCAATTCTGCCTCAATTTCCCTGTTATTTCTCCTTCTACCTGAGGGATACCGCTTCCCGAGATCATCGGCTCCCACTTTACAAGCCTCCCCACCACATATGCCATTATAATCAAAATTACAAACCAGGCCACAATCCGAATAGGTTTTCCGCTGATATATCTCAACATAAACTCCAGCCCTTTGCCGGCATACATAAGCGCAATACGGTACATCAGTACAAGCAGGCCGCCCACTGCTCCTACCAGAAGTCCCTCACCAATCAAAATCACAGGAAACCGCTGTGCCCTTTTTATAGTATACAAGGTATCCTTTTTCAAAACTTTTCACTCCTCTGTATTGTTTAAATTAAAAGTAAAGTCTGTGCACATCCTAGATAAACATAGAAAAAATTACTGTTGCAATACCACAGATTCCAATAGCCAGACCACTCATAGCGCCTTCTACCTCGCCTATCTCAATTGCCTTGGAAGTTCCCACTGCATGACTGCTGGCACCGATTGCAAGCCCCGCAGCTACACGGTCCGATACTCTTAAAACCCGGATAAGCCAGGGTGCCATAATACTGCCCAGAATTCCGGTAAAAATGACTGCAGCCACAGTCACAGGCACTACGCCTCCGTGAGCCTCCGCTACACTTACCGCTATCGGGGTGGTAACGGATTTGGGCAGTATAGACATTGTCAGGTTTGTTTCCAGCCCAAAAAGTCTGCACATAACATAAACACTTGTCATAGAAGACAGGGACCCCGCGGTGCATCCTACCAGAATAGGAAGCCAATATTTTTTCAGGATAGAAAGTCTGGTATAAATAGAAACCGCCAGGCATGCCGTTGCCGGGGCCAGAAACATATTGATAATCTCCCCGCCTATATTATAAGAGTCGTAAGGAATCTTAAAACATAAGAGAACACCAATCACAAGCACAATAGCAATAACCAGTGGGTTGCAGATCGCAGATTTTGTCTTTTGCCTAAGCTTCACCCCAATTCCAAAAGCAATCACACTAAGTGTAACTCCAAAATAAGGAGATGTATATAAAGCCTGCATTATTTCCGCCTCCTGTCCAGTAACCTCATAGTCCATTTTACGCTGTACACTGTCACTGCAAAAGTAATCACGGTGGACACCATACAAACAATAACAAGCTGAACCACGCTGCTTTTTAGAATTTCAAAGTAATTCATAATACTTACACCTGCCGGTATGAAGAAAAATGCCATGTTTTCCAGAAGGAAATCTGACTTTTCCTGGATATGTTCAATTTTAAGCAGTCCTGTAAGCAGGCAGATAAACAAAAAGAGCATTCCTATCACGCTTGCAGGAAATGTAAAGGGAAGAACATTTGCTATCAACTGACTAAGCCAGCAGACTGTGAAAATGATACCTACTTGTTTAATAATTTTCATTTCTCATTCCTCAATTCTCTTGTATTTCATTAGTATTTAAGTACGGTAATTGCTCTCTAGCATAAAATACACCTCTCCATATAAATTGTCAATGTCAGCCCCCCCTATCCGCTCTATATTCGTCCCAATTTATTTATAAATTTAATTTCATTCTGCTACATCTTGACATTCACCAATAAATGTTTTATGATACATATGTTTTCACACTTTAAACAGCTAAAATTTTACAGTGCGAAGTCACTGTATAATTAGGAGGGTATAGATTATGATTATTGTATTAAAGCCTCATGCCCCGGAGGAAAAAATCAACCGTGTTGAGAACCTCGTTAAAAAAAGAGGGCTGGACACACATGTTGTCAGAGGTCAGAAAATGACGATTATCGGCTGTATCGGGGATACAACAGCCATTGATCCAAAATTATTTGAAATAGATGAGTGGGTGGATAAAGTGATGCATGTTCAAGAGCCTTACAAACTGGCAAACCGCGCATTTCACCCGGAAGACTCGGTTATCGATGTTTCTGGTGTAAAAGTGGGAGCAAACCATCTCGCATTGATTGCAGGTCCATGCTCCGTAGAGTCTTTGGACCAGGTTATGGAAATCGCAATACAGGCAAAGGCTTCCGGCGCTAACATGCTCCGCGGAGGAGCTTTCAAACCTCGCACCAGCCCTTATGCTTTCCAGGGACTTGGCCTGGAAGGACTGGATATTCTCTGTGAAGCAAAGAAAGAGACCGGACTTCCTCTGGTTTCAGAACTAATGTCACCGGAGCATTTGGATGTTTTCAATGAAAAAGTAGATCTGATTCAAATAGGCGCCAGAAATATGCAGAACTTTGACTTACTAAAACAGCTCGGTCAACTGGACCGTCCTATTCTGTTAAAGAGGGGACTAAATGCTACCTATGAAGAGTGGATTATGTCCGCAGAATACATCATGGCATCCGGTAACCAAAATGTCATCCTCTGTGAACGTGGAATCCGTACCTTCGAAACATATACAAGAAATACTCTCGATTTACAAAGCATACCTGTTCTTAAGAAAAAGACACACCTTCCTGTCATCGCTGATCCAAGCCATGCCGGAGGGAAATGGTGGCTTGTAGAACCAATGGCAAAGGCCGCTATAGCCGCCGGAGCTGACGGGCTGATGATTGAAGTGCATAATAACCCGGAAAGCGCATTATGTGACGGAGCACAATCTTTGAAGCCTCAAAAATATGATGATTTACTGCAGCAAATCAAACAAATTGCCGCAGTCGTAGGGAAAAATGTTTAAAGGGGGTCTGACCCTTTTGAAAGGGGTCTGACCCCTTTGCTAACCTTTTTGTATGAGGAGGAGAAATCTCTTGGAGTTAACAGTTAACTTGGGCAAAAACAGCTATTCTATTTTTATTGAACCTGGAATTTTAAAAAATGCGGAAACTTATGTTTCTCAAGTTTTCCAGGGCAAACAGATTATCATTATTTCAGATGATAATATCTATCCTTTGTATGGCAAAACATTGATAAATGCGCTTCCTTCCTATGAGTGCCACAGCCTGGTTCTGCCCCACGGAGAGACCACAAAGAGTTTTGATACTCTTCCCCAGATATATGCCGCTATGCTTGAGAAAAAAATTACCCGCAGTGATTTGGTGATTGCTCTTGGCGGCGGCGTTATCGGAGATTTGGCCGGATTCGCAGCGGCAAGTTATCTGAGAGGAGTTAAATTTATCCAGATTCCTACTTCTCTGCTGGCACAGGTAGACTCTTCTGTCGGAGGCAAGGTTGCGGTAGATTTGCCACAGGGGAAAAATCTGATTGGTGCTTTTTATCATCCAAAACTGGTTTTAATCGACCCGGATATGCTAAACACACTGCCCGCCCGCTATATTACGGACGGCATGGGGGAAGTAATTAAGTATGGCTGCATCAAAGATGCATCCCTATTCGATATATTAAGTTCCCACACTTCTTTCGAAGATTTAAAAGATCAGCTTCCCTCCATCATTTACCGTTGTATTGACATTAAACGTATCATTGTAGAAGCTGACCAATTTGATACCGGAGAACGTATGCTGCTGAATTTCGGGCATACTCTTGCCCACACAATTGAACATTATTACCACTACGAGCGTGAAAGCCACGGAGAAGCTGTTGCAATTGGAATGTACCAGATTACAAAAATATCCGAAAAAGCGGGGCTTACCGCTTCCGGTGAGGCAGAAAAGATTTGCCGGATTCTAAAGACCTATGGGCTGCCATGCGAATGTGGGCTGCCTATATCCGACCTTACAGATGCCATTCAATTTGACAAGAAGAATCTGGACGATCATTTAAACGTAGTGCTTCTCCGTAAAATCGGGGACAGTTATATACATCCTACCAATCTTCATTTTTTCAAAACAGCAGGAGGAATTTAATATGAGCATGGAAAAAGAAAACACCTTACACTTCGGAGTGCTGGGCGAAAAACTGGGGCACAGCCTCTCGCCGGAAATTCATACGGACTTATTAAAACAACAGAATGTTTCCGCTACCTATAAAAAATATGAAATGGATAGGCAGGAAGTTCTTCATGTACTGGATGTGATGAAAAAGGAAAATATCATGGGCATGAATGTGACAATGCCATACAAGGAAATCGCTTACAGGCTGGTAGATTTTCCAGATTTTCATTCAAAAAAAATAGAAGCGGTCAACACTATTTTTATGAAGGACGGTGCCTTCTATGGATATAATACCGATTATATTGGGATGATAAGTATGTTTCACAAGGCCGGTGTCAGCCTGAAAGACCAAAACGTTGTGGTTCTGGGCTCCGGTGGCTCAGCAAAGGCATTGATTTACGGTCTTCATATGGATGGTGCCTCCCAAATCACAGTGGCTGCCCGAAATGAGGAGGCAACCCTGCATCTGGAAGAACTTTTCCCCTATATCCGCACCTGTGATTTATCAGAAGTTCCAGCCGGGGATATCTTGGTGAATACGACTCCTATTGGCCTGTACCCTAATGTCGGTGAAAGCCCGGTTGATGCATCTGTTATACGGAAATTTAAAGTTGCTGCAGACATTGTCTATAACCCCTTGATAACTGAATTTCTCAGAATTGCCAAGGAGGAAGGGCTTCAAATCGTTACTGGACTGATGATGCTTGTAGACCAGGCCATTGGCTCCGAAGAAATTTGGCTGGACAAAAAGCTGGATTATAATATGGGAAATCAGATTCATGATGAACTGGCAAGACAATTCTAGAAACAGAACAAAAAGAGCCCACCCTTTTGAACCCAACATACCCCCGCTATCTAACCAGTGTTAGAAACGGGGGTATACGTTTACAGTGCAGAAATATGAGTCAGTTATCTTTAATATGAATCAGTTCTTTTGTGCAAGCCCATAATGATAAATTGCATGAGCCAGCCCGTCCTCTTCCACCTTACTTGTTACATATTCCGTGTATGGGTCCAGCTCTTTTGCGTGTTCTCCCATTGCGATTGTATGCCTTGCATATTGGAACATGGAGATGTCATTTGTACTGTCCCCAAATACATAAATCTGGTCTATGTCCATATCAAATTTTTTCAAAATAAACTCGCAGGCAGTCGCCTTAGAATATCCTCTTTGTACACATTCATAAGTATTCTCACCTCTGTCAATGGGCTCGATATCCTTTTCAATGAACTTGAAAAATCCTTCCTTATCACTTTGCTCATCTACATAGACGAATAATTTATCGTAAATAAACTTTCCCTTTTCTATATACTCTTCCCGTCCAAGCCCCAGTTCATGGAAGTATCTTCTGGAACTCTCCAGCCTGTCAAACCTGGACATTCTGCTGGGAAGATATACATCTTCCGTTCCTTCCATCAATCCATCCAGCTTGCATGCTATCATTTTATCAATAATTTCTCTCCCTCTGGCTTCTGGGATAGAATTTGAAAACAGAATTTCATCCTTATATGTGAGATATGTTCCGCATCCGCATAGAAACCCGTCAAATTTAAATTGTTTAAGCTTTGCAGGTATACTGCAGAGCGTACGTCCGGTATTCACAAAAAGTAAGTGTCCGGCGGCCCTGGCTGCCTCCATGGCGTCTAATGCACTTTGAGGAATTTCCCTTGTTATCTCACTTAATATGGTTCCATCAATATCAAAAAACAATGCTGCTCTCTCCATAATTTTCTCCTATCATCGCAAAAAGTATCTTCTATTACTTTAACACCCTTTCTCATAAAAATCCATTTCCATATCTCACAAAAAACCTTTTCTCCTCCGTTCTTTCCTTCATTTTCCATCATATACTGTAGGAAATAAGATTCTGGTGATACAATGAAAATCATTTTGAGAAACAAACGCTTTCCGAAACGCATTTTAAAACTCGCATTACTTTTTGCCGCTGCATTTTTAGCCGGCCATGCCGCCGGGAAAGTGCAGGACCATTTTGCTCCCGAAGCCGTAGCCACTTCTGCCGAAGGAAACTGGGGACTAAGCTTCCAGGAAGATGGCCAGCCTCCTGTAGCTAATGCAACAGCAGAAGAACTAAAAAAATTTGACGCTTACTATTCCGGAAATCCGGATGAAAAGGTAATCTACCTGACTTTCGATGCAGGCTTTGAAAACGGCAATACTCCAGCCATACTGGATGCTTTAAAGAAGCACAACGCCCCTGCCACCTTCTTCATCGTGGGCACCTACATTTCCTCCAATCCAGATCTGGTAAAACGGATGGCCGATGAAGGGCACGCGGTAGGCAACCATACATACCACCATCCCGACATGTCCCAAATATCAACCAAAGAAGCTTTTCAAAAAGAACTGGGGGATGTAGAAGAAGAATATAAGAAAATCACCGGTCAGGAAATGACCCGGTACTACCGTCCGCCTCAAGGAAAATACAGCGAAGCGAACCTGCAGATGGCAAAAGAAATGGGATATAAAACCTTTTTCTGGAGCCTGGCCTATGTGGACTGGTATGAAAATAAACAGCCTACAAAAGAAGAAGCCTTTGAAAAGCTTCTCGGGAGAATTCATCCGGGTGCAATTGTACTTCTCCACAGTACTTCAAAAACAAATGCACAAATACTTGATGAACTGCTGACAAAGTGGGAAGAAATGGGATATACCTTCAAATCACTGGCTGAAATTTCGTAAAAAATTTCGCAAAAAGATTCCACAAGGGACTACAAAAGGGACAGTCCCTTTTGCTCTCCGTTTTCAGAATATTCAGAAAAATGCAGGCTGCCATTAATTTCGCATGGCAGCCTGCATCTTGTTTACTTATCACTATTTTTTACGTCTCAACTTAAATTCTTCCACGATTTTTACCATTTCCTCTGATGGATTGGATATCACCGCAGAATTAAATATCTTGCACACGGGGAACTCTGACACGCTCTCCACCGCTGCTTTCACTGCCGAGACACTGCCGCTGACGAATATCAGTGCATGCCCCCCACATTTTGTATCCTGAGTCTCATATACCACGTCTGCCGCTTTCAGCATCTGGTCTGTTACCAGCACGGCGTTTGCCTCTCCCAGAACTTCCACGAGTCCGAATGCTCCGTACCCCATACATATACCTCTTCCTACTTATGAATTGTCATTTCGATTGCAGTCTCCGTGTCTGCTGCCGGTGCAGCTATCACTGTGTGTGAGACGATATTTGCCATCGGCCTGGCCGCCTCAAGTGCCGCTTCCATAGCCGCCTTTACATCAGAAACACTTCCCCGCATCTTCACACATGCCCCGGCTGAAAGACGATTCCGTTCTACCGCCTGTATTTTCACATCTGCAGTTTTTGCTGCCGCATCTAGTGCCACAAAACATGCACATTCACTGTCCAGTTCAAATACTCCTATTGCCATTCCCTTATACTGTCCGTCCATAATTTCCTCCTGACTGTACGGTATACTTATAGGGGGCTGACCCTTTTGAGCACCGAATTCTAAATTGTTTGAAACAATTCGGAAAAAGGCGTGCAAAAGGGTCTGACCCCCTTTATAATAATTCTGCTCTCAACTCTTCTTCGGTTTTCATGGAAAGTAGTCCCGGAGCAATATCAAATACTGTTTTCGCTCCAGACTCGCCTTTTCCAGCCAGACGGTAAGCCGCTCTTGCATAGCATATTAAAACGCTGGAAGTAAATTCCGGGTTAGAATCCAATTTTAAAGAATATTCAATGACGTGTTTGCTGCCTTCTCTTCCTGTCTCACCACTTCTGATGACGAACCCGCCATGAGGCATTTTGTTGTGATTCTCTTTTAATTCTTCTTCAGTGATGAAATTTACAACTGTATTATAATCCGAAAAATAGTTCGGCATATTCTTGATTGTCTCTTCAATCTTTTTCAGGTCTGCTCCTTCCTCTGCCACTACATAACACTCTCTGAGATGTTTCTCACTTGTAGTCAGCTCAGGTCCGCAGCCGCTTCTTACTTTTTCTACTGCTTCCTCGATTGGGACGGTGTACTGAATCGCATTTTTTACCCCCGGCACCCGGCGGATTGCATCCGAATGTCCCTGGCTTACGCCTTTGCCCCAAAATGTATACGTGTTTCCCTGTGCAAGGATAGACTCTGCATAAATTCTGTTTAAGGAGAACATACCCGGATCCCAGCCTACGGAAATGATTCCTACATTACCGCCTTCCTTTGCTGCCGCATCCACTGCTTCAAAATATTCCGGAATCTTTGCATGAGTATCAAAGCTGTCAATGGTATTAAAGTTCTTCGCAATTTCAGGTCCGATTACCGGCAAATCTGTAGCAGAACCACCGCAGAGAATCATAACATCAATATCATCTTTCATGCCCAGCATATCATCCATATGCACAACTGGGACACCTTCTGACATCGTCTGCACTGTTTCAGGTGCGCGTCTTGTAAAAACAGCCTTTAATTCCATATCCTCATTGCGCTCTACTGCAAGCTCCACTCCGCGTCCGATGTTACCGTATCCTACAATTCCAATTCTGATTTTCTCCATCGTAATCCTTCCTCTCAAATACTTTTCAAATTTAACTTCATCCTGTAAATCGATAATAAGTATACCATATGTGCCAGTCATGCACAATTTAAAATTGTAAGAGATTCCCGCTCTAAACAGCACCGGACACCTAAAAACCTTTTTAGAACTATTCTAGTTTCTCAATACCTGTCACACCATACCCTGCAGATGAAACTGCCTTCCGAATCGCCTCATCCTCTAATTGCTCTTTCATTCTGACTGTGGCATACCCTGCTGTGGAGTCTGCTTTTGCCCAAACTCCATCTATACTGTTCAATGCATTCTCAACACGTCTTGCGCAGCTGGAGCAGGTCATTCCCTCAACCTTGATTTCGCTGGTGTAGGGATAGTGATCAGGATTCTTATCCTTAGGGTTTACTCGTTTCACCGGATCTCCGCCTGCATTGCAGCAGCCGCGTGTCACCCGTTTTGTATAGCTTCTGACACTCAATACACAAATGATTACAATAATAAGACATATAACCGCTGTTGCCATATTGCTCCCTCCTATCTATCTGTTCCAAAACTATTACTCATAAGCACCGTGATGTTACTTCTCTGCAAGATCAGCAGGTCCAAACCCCATAGGGAACAATTCCTCTAATGTAAAAATTCGGTAATTATCCTCATCCACGGCTAGGATAACCTGAAATTCTTTCGGATTACAAAATTCCATCATCACCTGACGGCACACTCCGCATGGTGCTGTAAATTTCGTCAGAACGCCTTCCTTGCCGCCTACAATACAGATTGCCTTAAACTCCTTCACCCCAGCACTTACCGCTTTAAAGAAAGCAGTTCTCTCCGCACAATTGCATGGCGTGTACGCGGCGTTCTCAATGTTACATCCCTGATAAACAGTACCATCCTCTGCCAGGAGCGCAGCACCTACTTTAAAACTTGAATAAGGAGCATAGGCAAATTCCATCGCGCTAACTGCCTGCTCAATCAATTCTTTAACTGGAAGCATTCTTCATCACCTCTCCTTTTCCCTGCCGCATCTTTTATCTGTTATTACTGCTCTTTCCAATACTGACTATTTCAAACCCTGATTCTTCTCCTCCAGCACCCGTATTCCCTGAAGGAACATCCAGCATACCGGAGTTGGAATTCCAAGCTCTTTTCCCATTTCCACCATGCTTCCGGCAAACATCTCCACTTCTGTTTTCCGCTTTGCTTCCAGGTCCTGCAGCGTGGACGGTTTATTTTCATAAGGAACCCGGCAGATTGCATCATACTGTTTTTTCATCTGTTCATCTGTGATAAAGATTCCCTTAGCCTCTGCAACTGCCTGCACTTCTTTCATTGCCGCCCAGCGGATTTCATTTGCCGCCTCACTTTCCCTGTATGCCCCAAAGGGAATTCCAAGAAGCGCGCAGGTCAGATTTTCACCTACATTACACATATACTTAAACCACAGCCCCCATATCATATCCTTTTCAACTTTATAGGGAATATCACACCGCTCCATCACATCACTGACAGCCTGCACACGTTCCGTCAACTCTATATTTTTAGCTTCTCCGAAATATACTTTCCCCCAGTATGGGTCAAAGTCTGCCTTGCCGCATTTCATGACAATAGACATTCTCATATAAGAGTAAAGAACATGGTCCCAGCCATAAACCTCAGCAACCTTTTCCTCGCTTTCTACTCCATTCATCACGCATAATATCTGGGTTTTCTCCCCGACAAACTTGCGGATATCCTGAATGGCCTCATGAAGCCCCATATCCTTCACCGCCATAATAATTAAGTCCTTCTCCGTACCGTCCTCCGGGGTACAAATGGAAAAACGGTAATTTACTCCATTTACAGTTACTCCCTGGTTCTCAAGCCTTCTTTTACGTTCCCCTCGGGCAATCACACAGAAGTTCTCTCTGCCTAAATGTTCTTCCATTCTCGGTGCGAAAAACACACCCATTGCTCCCAAGCCAATCAATGCTACACTCTTTATCTCCATGTAAATACCTCCTTTTCTATCATTATAAACGGACATTCCTAAGAATCTGCCACTGAAATTCCTTTTTCCATGCCCTCTCTTATTATACGCTTCTATAAATAATACTATAAATGCAACCCCTCGGAAAATCAAGTCAGACAGCAGGCTTTTGCATACCTATTTAATTTGCAGATCAAAAATAGCCGGATAAAGCATCCCCGGCTATTTTACTTTTGATTTTCTTTTATTTATTTCAATCTTCCGCTTTTACCATAACCATCTTGATTACATCACTGCTGTCATTTTTTTGTTTTGTAAAATATGTCTCAATTTCCTCCAGCGGAAAGGTCTGTGTAATGAAGTCTTCCGGGTCTACGACCTTGGATTTGAGCAAATCCAAGGCCCTTGGAAACCATAGCGCTGGAACTGCATACGATGCCCGAAGCTGTAATTTTTTAAAATGGAAATCGTTTGCATTAAATGTAATGTCACCATGCTGCAGGTCAATTCCTAAAAATCCGATGATTCCTCCATATGCTGCAATCTTCATCATGCCAGGAATCACTGCCGGGGCTGCGGTTATCATAATTTTATTAACGCCTCCTCTGGGAAACGCATAACTGCCAAGCTCTGTTTCCGAAGTCAGTATGACGTCCGTTGCACCCAGTTTTTTGGCAAGCTCAATTCTGGCTTTTGATCTTCCGCTTCCCTGAATTGCATAAATATTTCTTGCACCCGCTGCCTTTGCCAGTGCGATTGTCATAAGTCCGATAGGACCCAGGCCAACGACTGCCACATCATCGTTCACTTCTATTCCCGTTGTATAGAACAAATCCAGTGCCACGCCAAGAGGCTCAGCCAGAGCTGCTTCTTTAAAATCAAGGCCGTCGAAAGCTACCATTGCCTGCTCCGGAACCAGCATGTAATCAGCATATCCGCTGATTTCCACATCCTCCAGAATACTGAGTCCGTTCGTGCATAAATCAGGCCTTCCATTCCTGCAGTTTTCACAGACATGACAAAAGGTTCCACTTTCAATCACTACTTTGTCACCTTGACGGAAGCGATTGGAACCGGGGCCATTTTTCACCACGACTCCGGCTATCTCATGACCAAAGCTCTGGAATGTATCTGCATCTGATTCAGCGGTATGCATATCTGTTCCGCAGACAGCACAGGCCCTTACGTCTAATAATACCTGATTCTCTCCCGGTTCCGGTATTTCCGTTTCTCTTGTCTCAAACTGGAACGGTGATTTTACGTATACTACCCTCATTCTTTTTCTCCTGTCTACCTGGCTGATTTATAAATCGCTTCCATATCTTCCACACTAAGCTTTACTATACACCCGGTATTTCCACCGGTAGCCGCATCACAGCTCTTAGCCATCTGAGAAATCTGCTCATCTGTAGGATCTACTCCTAATTCCTTCAAAGATGCAGGCATGTGAATGGAATGATAAAAGGCTTCCATCGCTTCAATTCCCTTTTGGATTGTATCATCCTCATTTTCTTCTGGAATCACATCCATTACATTACATGCAAATTTAACAAATCTATCCTTTGCCGCATGATTGACATATCTTGCCCAGCTTCCCCAGATGGATGCCAGCCCTGCTCCATGTGCCACATCAAACATTCCGCCAAGTTCGTGCTCCATGTTATGGCTTGACCAGTCACCGCCGTCTGTCCCGCACCCAGTCAGTCCATTATGGGAAAGGCTTCCTGCCCACATAACTTCTGCCCTTGCTTTGTAATTTTCAGGCTCATCCATCAGTACCTGCGCATACTTCATAACGTTTTTCATCAGAGACTCACTGATGACGTCTGTAATTTCCATATTATCACTTTGGTTAAAATAACGTTCCATTGTGTGCATTAAAATATCTACAACTCCGCTTGACGTCTGGTATGCAGGTAATGTCATCGTCAGTTCCGGATTCATAACTGCAAACTTAGGACGTGACAAATCATTATCATAAGCTCTCTTTAAGCCTTCTTTTTCATTGGTGATAACAGAACCACCGCTCATTTCACTTCCCGCTGCTGCAATTGTGAGTACACACCCGATAGGCAGACATGCTTTTGCTGCTCTTTTTCTTTCATAAAGATCCCACACATCCCCTTCATCAACCGCACCATATCCAATGCCTTTAGCAGAATCAATTACACTTCCGCCGCCAACCGCAAGAATAAAGTCAACCCCTTCTTTTTTACATAACTCAATGCCTTCATAAACCAATGAAAGATGGGGATTCGGCACAACTCCACCCAATTCAACATAGGAAATCCCTTCTTTTTCTAAGGATGTTTTAATACGATCCAGCAATCCGGAGCGGGCTGCACTTTTTCCACCATAATGGAGAAGGACTTTCTTACTGTTTTCCTTTTTGACTAACTGGCCAACCTCTGACTCCGCTGCTTTTCCAAACACAACATTTGTTGGTGCATAATACGAAAAATTACTATACATAATATTTCCACCTTTCCAATTATCTGTTTTTATTACAGTTCACCCATGGACTCAATTCTTATTTACTGAGCTGTAACTAAAAATCAAAGTTATCCGGGTCCGGTCCGACACGGAGGTTTTTGTTTAACTGATTAATTACTGTCATATCTTCATCCGACAATTCAAAGTCAAAAACATCGATATTAGAAACAATCCTGTCCTTGTGTATCGATTTCGGAATTACGATAACGCCTCTTTGGATATCCCAGCGCAGTACAATCTGAGCGGGTGTCTTTCCATATTTTTCAGCAAGCTCATTTAAGGTCTTATCCTCAAGAACATTCCCCCCTGTTCCTCCAAGCGGGCTCCATACCTCTACTTCCATTCCCAGGGATTTGCTTAAATCAATCAGTTCCTGATTATTCATGTAAGGGTGAGATTCTATTTGATTAATAACAGGCTTCACCCGTGCTATTTCCTGTATTTTATCCAAATGGCTCTTGTGGAAATTGCTCAGTCCGATCGCCTTAATTTTTCCTTCCTGATACAATTCTTCCATAACCATCCATGCTTTTTCAAACTTATCCACCGGCCAGTGAATCAAATATAAATCCACATAATCCGTTTTCAAAGCTTTCAGGCTTTCCTCAAACGCTTCTCTTGTTCTCTCGGCCCGAATATCACCATTCCACAATTTTGTAGTAAGAAAAATATCCTCTCTTGGTACTCCGCTTTCCAGCATCCCTTTTCCTACGTCGGATTCATTGCCATATATCTTCGCGGTATCAATATGGCCGTAACCTGCCTCCAGCGCCCATTTTACAGAATTAACTGTATCTTCTCCCTGGGGTGCCTGAAAAACCCCAAGTCCCATCTGTGGTATCTCGATTCCATTATTAAGTTTGATTTGTTTCATGATTCTCACCTTACCCTTTCATTAAGATACAAAGGAAGCATTTTTTGATTTAGTAATAAGGTATTACTAATTAAATTAATTGTATCACCGCATATTTTTATTGTCAACATACAGGAACAAAAACCTGAATTTCAATTCTATTCCCTTTAAAATAGTTCACCTTCAAATATTCTCAGCAGAAGGCTGCACCCACAGGCTCTGATATGTGTTTCTTCACGGAAATAGGATTTTAATACTTTTACATAGCAATAAGAGCTGACAAGTTTTTGTGCATTAATCTTCTCTTCCAGGTAACGGATATATTGCTCTGGTATATAATATCCCTGATGCCCGATAAAAACCGCAGCCGGATTCAATAAGTTTACGGAACTTGTAATTCCGCATGCCAGTTTATCCATCATATCCATAAATATATCGTCTGAAATAGAATCATACTTTTCATAGCTTCGTTTACAGAAGCCTTCAAAATCCAACACTTCTCCTGTCATCTTCTGCAGCTTTTCTTCTATAACCCTTGCTCCTGCATACGTTTCCAGACATCCCTTATTGCCGCATATACACTGGTTTCCATTCCACTCTACACTCATATGTCCCAGCTCGCTTGTATATCCACTCACATTGGAATACAATGTACCATTGGATATAATACCGGAGCCAATCCCGTTTGCAATGCCTACAAAGATGAAATCCTGATAATCTTTGCCGTTTCCATAATACTTTTCAGCCAGGGCCGCGCAATTATACTGACTGTCAAAATAAACCGGAATCTTATACCGCTCTTTCAGCATGTCTACAATTGGTAAATCCCTCACTCCATAAAAATGGGGGGGATTTAATATCATTCCTTTTTCAATATCTATCGGCCCAAGAGCTCCTATTCCCATTCCATAAATCCGTTCATCACCTGCCGATTTCAGCACCTTGTCAATGGACTGGCATAGCAATGAAAAAAGGCTGCCCGCATTTTCCGCATTGAGTAAAAACCCTGACCTTTTCAATACATTTAACTGAATATCACAAAGCACAGCACTACACTCATCTCTGAAAATATAGATTCCTAGCATCTTAGGCGCCTTCGATGAAATACTTAAATGAATCGGGTTGCGTCCCTGCCCTTTTATAGGCTTCGCATCCAGCTCCTCTATGATATTATCCTTGATAAACTCTGACACAATATGAGAAACCGCCACTTTTGATAAGCCCGTTTTCTTCGCCAGTTCAATCCTGGATGTACATTCCTGGGTGGCAATTAGTTTCAATATTAAACCTCTGTTCCTTTGTTTTAATGTATTATTATTTAATCCTGAACTTTTCACATTCATATATTTTACCGTTACAATTCCTTTCTGGAATTTCTGTATGATTTTCTATATGCACCCGGCGTTTTTTTGCATATCCGCTTAAACACCTTACCAAAATATGCACCATTTGTAAAACCTGTTTGAAATGCAATATCTA
Organism: Ruminococcus sp.; assembly: GCA_013911065.1. Taxonomy (GTDB): domain Bacteria; phylum Bacillota; class Clostridia; order Lachnospirales; family Lachnospiraceae; genus Muricomes. Next base: position 75,011 of record JACERV010000015.1, read on the forward strand.
TGATAGGAAGCTCTGTGTCTCTCAATAGTTTTTCCGCCATTTCAATTCTATAATCCAGCAAGTATTCATAGGGCGTTTTATGTATACAACTCTGAAAACACCGGAGACATTCTCTCCTGCTAACGGCAGCAGATAAAGCAATATCTTCCAGGGATATTTTTTCTTCATAATTTTGCTGTATAAAAGCCATCATTGTCTGAATCCTGTCCTGATTTACTCTCTTCCCCGGCAGGCTGTTCTTCTCTATATCTTCAACCTCCTCCAGTAAAAGAAGCCATATTTCTGACAAAAGATTTCTAGTCTGAAATTCCATATCATTCTTTTGCTGCAAATCGGATAACTGCCTTAATTTTGCCAGTATTTTCTGCTGCCTTTTATTTTCACCCCTGATTTCCAAAATCTCCAGTTTTTTATTCTGCAGAACTGGATTCAGATATTTTGTTGCAAAAATGCTTTTAAAATGCCCTCCTAAAAACACAGGGTGGAATAAATGTGAATCCATCTTTCCAGGCTGCCCGCTATCTTCACTTTCCATAGTACACAATACATTTGTATTTACAAAAAAAGCTTCATTTGTGTGAAAAACATAGCTCCTATTGGGAGTAACCACCCTCACACTTCCCTTAACAACATAATCAAACTCCAGCTCCTCATGCCAGTGCCAGGGAACTTTTGTATCCCACAAATTGGCATCATGAAAAACATATGGATAATCTGCAAATAACCCTTCAATCTCTTCAATTTGGTTGCCCTTGACTTTAATTTTCATTGCTCACTCCTGATTGTCATATGAATTCAACTTATATAGCTATATAATTATATTATTAGTCGGTTTTTATATACTATATTTCCAAATAATTATTTATAATTATATTATGAAACAATTACAAAGTAAAGGAGACCTGTTTATGTATTTTGAAACATATGAAAAGCTGAAGCAATATGCTATTTTGTATCCCGATAATATAGAGTCTCTTACAAAAACGACTCTGGATAAAATGAAACTTAAAGAAGGGAAATTAATACCACAGGAATCTGTCCCTGATTGCATACCTTGTACCAAGTATGATTCGGATTGAGATTATCTCAATATATCCATAAACTGTTTTCTGGGGTCAAAGGGGATATTTGCAATTCGCTTCCCTACTTGATTCGGTTAAATAATTTGACTTGGCCTAAAATTAAGAATATACTAAAAATCAGAAGGTCATATTTCCACAGAAAATATCTCAACCTTTCTAAATTCATAAAAATATTCAAAATAGAAATGGAGAAGTCTGATTATGAACGAAAAGAAACTACTCACCTACATGAAAGAACACAACATCGATGCATTTTACGTGACAAAAAAGGAAAATGTCCGGTTTATCAGCGGCTATACCGGCGATGATAGTTCTCTTCTGATTACAAAAAATGAATATTACTTTATAACAGACCCCAGATATACAGAACAGGCAGGGTTAGAATGCCCGGATTATACCATTAAAAACTGGCGGACTCCTGGAAAGACAAAAGGAGATATGCTAGGAGAACTGGCTGCATCAAAAGGACTTTCTACAGTTGCCTTCGAGTCCGATTCCCTGAACTATAATGACTTTTTAACGTTTCAGGAAAAGGTCGCTGCTCAGCTCCTGCCTTGTACAGGCGTCATTGAAAAAATGCGCCAGGTAAAAACGGAAGTAGAAATCCAATATATGAGAGCTGCCTGCGAAATCTCCTGCCGGGCATTGGAACGTCTGATGCCGCTTATCAAGCCAGGTGTCACAGAAAAAGAGCTGGCTGCAACCCTTTCCCTTTACATGGTACAGGAAGGTGCGGATACGATGCCTTATGGTAATATTCTCATATCAGGTGCCAAGACTTCTCTTTTACATGGAATTCCTTCTGAGAAGTCAATCGAATATGGTGATTTCGTACTAATTGATTTTGGCTGTCAGGTAAACGGATATATGTCAGATATGACAAGAACCTTTGTAGTTGGTAAAGCTACAGAAAAACAAAAGGAAGTGTATGCCATCGAAAAACAGATGCTTGAAGACTCTACCGCTGTCACAAAGGCAGGTGTTACCGGAAAAGAAATCTATCTTGCATCCTTAGAGGCAATCAAAGACACCCCTTACATGGGATATCAATATACTAATGTGGGCCATGGAATTGGTCTCTTCGTGCATGAAGGTCCTTTCGCATCCATAACTGATACCGCTCCGATTCCTGCCGGAAATGTAAGAACTATCGAGCCGGGCATCTACATACCACAGTGGGGCGGCGTCCGGATAGAAGATCAGCTTCTGGTAACAGAAAACGGTTACGAAAATATGGTACGCTTTACACATGATTTGATAGAATTATAGAAACAAAAGAGGTTATATATACCTGGAAAGGGTCAGGCAGTTGATTTACACTACGAAGGCTATTGAAAGATTCGCTCTGAAATATCGGCTGCCAGACTCTGTCTTCCTTCAAGAAGAACCTTTCTCACTCATACATCTGCAATACTTCCTTGAGAATTGAACGCTTTATTTTTCCTTTTAAAACAACGTCTGCTGTTCATAATCCACCTCTTTACCCAGCATGACCGGAATCTGCCTTAAAATCGCTGCAGTCATCTCGTTGTTTCTAATCCATCCCTCCAGTTGGTCTTCCTCTAAAATCAAAGGCATCCTGTCATGAGTTTTTACTATGGACTCATTGGCTGCGGTTGTCAGAATAACAAACCGTTCTCCATCTTCAAACCGGCTGTAAAATCCCGCCAAATACATGACAGGCGAATCTTTTCGCAAAAATGTAATCTTCTCTTTATTTTGATTCCACTCATAGAATCCGCTCGTAGGAATCACTGCCCTGTTACATCGGATTCCATTGTAAAACATCTTCTTTTCCATAACTGATTCGGCTCTGGCATTAAAAACCACACCTTTTCCCTGATACCCCGGATACCCCCAGCGCTGGCAGGTCAGCTTTAATCCCTGCTGCCCGGCAACAATCACAGGTACCAAATCTGTAGGATAAACATCTCTGTTAAACGCGTCTTCTCCAATCCGGCAGTCAACCTCCCGGACAATTTTCTCTATCCTATATGTCAAAGACTTCTCTATATAATATCTGCCGCACATGCTATACTCCTCTAAACCACATTTTACATTTTCTCAAACCTGTATTTTTGCTTTATATCCAGGTGTTTCTTAATTAATTGTATCAAACATAAATATAAAAGTATAGCATTGAATATCCCTTCATATATTCAATGCTATACCTCAAAAGCAGATTTTGTCTGCAGTATAAAGCCACAAGACTAAATGCCTGTAACCTATTTAATATTTATCATGCACGCCGGATGCGTACTGCGCAGACTTTATATTCCGGCACATTTGCGAAACTGTCGATGGCTGCATTTGTCAAATGGTTGACGTTTCCGTCATCAAAATGGAAGGTCATAAATACCTCGCCGTAGTTTACCTTATCTCCCACAACTGCCCTTGTCTCAATTTCGCCTCGGCGGGAAGCTACTTTTACACGGTCCCCGTTTTTAATTCCGAGAGCCTCAGCATCCCCTTTATGCATCTCCATATAAGAGGATGAATGAAGTTCACTGATTCCCTCTGTGCGGTGTGTCATAGCACCGGCATTGTAGTGGTACAGCATACGCCCTGTAATCATAAGAAATGGATATTCTTCATCTGGAAGTTCCGCTGATGGCTTATACTGTGCCGGATAGAAATATCCAAGCCCTCTGGTAAACTTTCCAACATGTAGAATAGCTTTACCCATATCCTTTTCATCCATACACGGCCAGTGCAGACTTTCTCCTGCATCAAGGCGGGCATAGTTTATACCTCGGAAAGAAGGTACGAGTTCTGAAATTTCATCCATAATTTCACTGGCACTAAGTCTTGGCTGAGGATATCCCAGACGATTCATAATGTCGTAGAATATTTCCACATCCGGCCTCATTCCCAGGTTAAGCTCCACTGCTTTACGAACACGCTGCACCCGTCTTTCAGAATTGGTGAATGTTCCTTCCTTTTCTGCATAGGACACGCCCGGAAGAACTACATCTGCAAGTTCGGCTGTTTTTGTCATGAACAATTCCTGAACTACAAGGAAATCTAAACCTGTGAGCATCTTTTTAATATGACCAATATCGGGGTCGGTGCGCATGGGGTCTTCTCCGAAAATGTATAGCGCCTTTACCTTGCCCTCTGCTACCGCACCGGGCATCCTGGTCGCGGTAATACCAACTGTAGGATTAAGTGGTACTCCCCAGTGCTCAGAGAATTTCTTCAGCGCATCTTCATTTTTCACTTTTTGGTAACCGGGGAAATCTCCCGGCAGGCATCCCATATCACAGGCACCCTGCACGTTATTCTGTCCTCGTATGGGGTTGATTCCACATCCGGAACGTCCGATTTTGCCTACCAGCATTGCCAGATTGGACAAGCTCATTACCCCTTCCGTACCAGTAGAGTGTTCTGTAACTCCCAGACAGTACATGATAGGAGCTTTCTTTGCTTTGGCATACAAACGTGCCGCTTTGCGAAGCTCCCCGGCATCAATATTGCAAACTTCCGCCACCTTTTCAGGTGTGTAGTCTTTCACAATTTCTCTAAGTTCTTCAAATCCCTCTGTACGGGATTTGATAAATTCTGCATCCTCCAGACCTTCTTCCAGAATAATATGCATCATGCCATTGGCAAAGGCCACATTTGTTCCTGGTTTCAACTGAAGGTGAATCTCAGCGTTTTTAGCCAGGTCAATCTTCCTGGGATCAACGACGATTAATTTACATCCCTCGCGAACCGCGCGGCGGATTTTGGTTCCCAGTACCGGATGTGCTTCCTCCGGGTTTGAACCTACAAGCATAATGACATCCACATCAGGAGCCGTAATGTCATCAAACGGGTTTGTCATGGCACCCGAACCCAACGTAGTTGCAAGACCTGCAACTGAAGGGCTATGTCAAACGCGGGCGCAATTGTCTACGTTATTGGTTCCTATCGCCGCCCGCATCATTTTCTGGAACATATAGTTGTCCTCATTTGTTGAGCGGGAACAGGAGAAACCTGCAATTGCATCTGCTCCTTCTTTTTTCTTAATCTGAGTAAGTTTATTTACAATAAGGCCTAATGCCTCTTCCCATGTGGCCGGCTCAAATTTTCCGTCCTTCTTTATCAGAGGAGTTGTCAGCCTGTCACCTGAATGAACAAATTTATAAGAACCGTATTTTCCTTTCACACAAAGCAATCCTTTGTTTGTCGGACCATCCACAGGGTCGGCCCCAACTATCTTACCATTCTTGGTCAGAAGATTGAACTGGCAGCCTACCGCACAATGTGGACAGGTGGTCTGTGTCGAAGTCACCTCATAGGAGCGGTAATTTCTTTTTTGATCGTAGGAAGAAAGGGCTCCTGTAGGACATGCAGAGACACAGTTTCCACAAGATTCACAGGTTGGATCAGTTCGCGCAATATCATAACATGTAGAGATATGGGTATCGAAGCCGCGCCCGGCTATACTGAGTACGTCACGCCCCTGCAGCTTTTCACATACATGTGCACATCTCCGGCACATAATACATTTATCAGGCCGGAACTCAAAAAAGCGGTTGCTGGTGTCCCCCTTTCCAAATGGTGTACGCTTGCCTATTCTAAAGCTTGTTCTCTCAACGCCATATTCAAGGCAATATTCCTGTAGTTTACAGCTTCCATTGCGTGCACAGGAAAAACATTCCAGAGTGTGGTCACTAAGAAGCAAATCCAGTATAAATTTACGTGCTTCCACAACCCGCTGGGAACGGGTATAAACGACCATGCCTTCGGCACAATGCTCGGCACAGGACGGGACAAGACCGCCTTTACGCCCTCCCTCTATCTCTACCACACATATACGGCAAGAGCCGTCCGGGACAAGTTCCTTCATGTAACAAAGTGTAGGGATATCAATTCCTATGCTTTGGGCCGCTTTTAAAATCGTTGTGCCTTTTGGTACAGTACAAGACTTATTATCTATGGTAAGTGTAACCGTTTTGATAGCAGAATCTGTAACCATCTAAACATACTTCCTTTCTGAATTAATCTTATTTATGTTGATCTCATTGTTTCATCATTAAATGTTAGTAATATGTGTCTTCCTTCGTCTATTCTTCACCCCAATAGATTATATCCACTGTATCACCGGGTGAAATACCCGTTCCTTGCTTCTGGTCAATAATACAGTTTGAATGAATAATCTCGGACAAAACGGAGGAATGCTGGTTACGGTCATAAATATGAACCCCGTCCTCATCCGTAAACGCCTGGAGAAACCGTCTCTTTTTGGAAACTTTGACACTTCCCTCTGCCACGGCATTCTTCGTTTTTTTCCATGAGAGAGAATCATCTCCCACCAGTCTGGCCAGAACCGGCCAGAAAAACATCTGAAAATTAACCATGGCCGCAAAGGGATAACCTGATAAGCTAAGTATTATCTTTTCTTTGTATCTGGACGCCATAACAGGTGTCCCGGGACGCATATTTACTCTTTGAAAAAGTCTTTCTGCTCCCATTTTTTCCAATGCTTCCGGCAGAAAGTCTTTTTTTCCTACAGAGATTGCCCCTGTAGTAATAATCATGTCTGCCTGGTTGATTCTCTCATCCAGCATATCTGAAAATATTTTGGAATCATCAGCACAGATTTCCATAAAAGGCACCTCAATGTCCTTCGCTTTCAATCTGGCAGCAATCGTATAGGCACTGCTTGGGTATACTCCGACTTTTCCGATCGGCCGGTTAAGAGGCACCAGTTCATTTCCGGTGGAAATGATGCCGACTTTTGGGGTTTGGAACACCATAACTTCCGGAATTCCTAAACTGGCTAAAATACCGATATGCCCCGATCTCAAACGGGTTCCTCTGGATATGATGTGCCTTCCGGCCTCAATATCCTCTCCAATCCGGCAATAGTTCTCCCGGGGCTTTGCTTCCACATATACCTCTGCCTGTTCCTGCCCATAGTCTGTATCTTCCTGGCGTATCACACAGTCATAGCCATCCGGCACTATCCCCCCGGTCATGACCCGTACTGCCGTGAAGGGCTCTGCTGCCGGAGAAAGATAATCCCCTGCACATATTTCACCGACTATCTGAAAGCAAATCGCATTTTCCTTTGAAGCCCCCTTTGTATCCTGGCTTCTGACCGCATATCCGTCCATTGCTGATTTTGGAAAATGAGGAACAGGAATTCCAGCTGTCACATCTTCCGCGCAGATTCTTCCAAAGGCAGATAAAATATCCAGCTTTTCTGTTTTTGTGTTTGTCCTTACACTGTTTACCAACAGGTCAAGGGCCTCTTCTAATTCAATCAATCCGATTCCTCCTTTCTCAGTGCCGCTTTATACGAGCCTTATATCTGCCGCACATACCTTGTATTCAAACACACACAGTATCATCAATAACAGCTTAGTTGATACACGCTTCGAATTCATCCCTATAGCCTGCTAAAGCAGATCTGGCAGAAACAGATACCGATTGCCCAAGCCCGCAGGCAGACAGATTCGTAATGTGTTCCAGCATTTTTTCAAGTTTTTCAATATCGCCCTGTTTTCCGCCATGGCGCTGAAACTTTTTAAATAACTCCAAAAGCCGGGTGGTGCCAAGCCTGCACGGAGTACATTTTCCGCAGGATTCATGTACAAAAAATTCCATAACACTGGTCATATAATCTATAGCATTTACGCTGGTATCCATTACCACAATAGCTCCTGAGCCTATTGCGAGCTTGTTATACCAGAAATCCCCGTAGTCATACAGCCGGTCTTTAATCTGCTCACTCGTCCCGATAGGACCTGACTGTCCTCCGAAATGAATAAACTTAATAGGCCTTCCTGTGGAGGTCCCCCCGCCATATTCTTCGCTGTAAAGTATTTCGTCAAGAGGCATGCCAAGTTCAACTTCATAGACACCAGGGTTTTTAATATGTCCGGACAGACAGATGAGCTTTGTTCCGCCTCCGTCTTTTGTTCCCAGATTTAAAAACGCTTCCCCGCCCATATTGATAACTGCCGAAACGCATGCGAAGGATTCCACGTTATTCACCAGTGTAGGTTTCAAGTAAAGTCCAACATCTGCCAAATGGGGAGGTTTTACCCTGGGACGTCCTGTTTTTCCCTCAACAGAATTGAGGAGTGCGGAGTTCTCACCACAGACATAAGCGCCACCGCCGGAAATAATATGAAGATCATAGTCAAATCCTTCGATTCCCATAATATTTTTCCCAAGATATCCTGCTGCCCGGGCATTCCTTACCGCCTGATGGAATACTGCCTGAATATGGCGGTACTCTCCTCTGATATAGATGTAGCCATCGTTTGAGCCGAACACATAACCTGCAATTACCATGCCCTCAATCACACTGAGAGGGTCTTTTTCCAAAAGCATCTTATCCTTAAAAGTTCCTGGTTCCCCCTCGTCCGCGTTGCAGACTATGTACTTAGGTGTATTCTGGCTTCCATATAAGTGGCGCCATTTCCGTCCCAGGGGATAAGCAGCACCGCCTCTCCCCCGGAGATGTGCTGTATCCAGTTCATCCAGAATAGCCTCTTTATCCATAATTACGGCTTTCTTCAATGCATCAAAGCCGCCATATTTTGTAAATTCCTCAACAGAGGTGGGGTCTGTCATTTTTTCCACTCGTTTTAAAAGGACTGGTTCTTTCAATGCCATTTTTATTTTTCTCCTTTCGCCTATACAACCACTTCGCCATTTCGCAGATTATCAATCAGAGATGATATTTTATCATCGTCGAGACTGCCAAATACAGTATCCCTGATCTTAACTACAGGCCCGATATCACAAGCTCCTACACAAGGAATGTAGTGGTAAGCGAAAAGACCGTCATCTGTGGTCTTTCCTATAGGTACACCAAGCTTTTTCTCCAGAGATAAAATAACCTCTTCCGAGCGGGAGAAATGACAGGGTGAACTGTTACAGACTTTCAGGACAAATTTTGCCTGTGGCTTTTCCTTTAACATTGCATAATAACTTACAATTTCATAGACCCTGGTTTCCGTCATATGTAACTCCTGTGCTACCAGTGCTGCAGTCTCCTTGTCGATATATCCTTCCTCCGAAGCAAATTGAAGATCAATTAAAATCTCCAGGATGTTTTCTTGCTCTCCCCCATCCTGATGAATAATTCTAAGCTTTTCATTTCTTTCTCTTATATCCATCGTAATGATCCTTTCTATACTTTGTTCTTACCTGTCATTACCTCTTAATTCTCTGATGCAGCCTCTGCAGCTTTGGAAAGCACTTTTTTAGTATCAGTGATCTCTTTTTTGCCATACATCAAAAAACAGGGCAGACCAAATGCCAGAGCTCCTCCCACAGCATTTCCGAGAAAAACAATCACTGTATTCTGCAAGTAAGCCCACCATGTGATAGCAGACTCTCCTGAGAAGATTGCTGCTGGAATAACGAAAGCATTTGCCACAACGTGCTGGAATCCGATCACTACAAAAACCATAACCGGGAACCATGCTCCCAGAATCTTTCCCGGATAATCCTTAGCGCTTGTAGCAAGCCATACCCCCATGCAGACAAAAATATTGCAGCCGATGGCAGAAATAAATGCCACCAATGGCGCATCACCGATACGTGCGTTTGCAATAGCCATAGTTTTATCGAGAAAAGCACCTTCTGTCATACCTACAACGTGCCCCCAGAAATAAGCAACAAGAATACATCCCACCATATTTCCCAGCATAACCATAACCCAGTTATAAATCAGATCTATAAAAGAAATTTTTTTCTGAAACATTCCAATAGCCATAGTCATCATGTTACCGGTAGCCAGCTCTCCTCCTACCAGCACGATTCCTATAAGTCCTATTGGGAAAAGGCAGCCTCCTATTAAAGTGCCGAAACTTCCCCACTCGGCAGGTATAGTTCCTGAACCTCGTATACAAGCTAAAAAACCCAATGCAATAAATGCACCACCCAAAATAGAAAGTAAAAATAATTTTATAAAAGATAACTCTTTCTTTGCTTTCGCTTTATCCCCTAAAATATCTACAACTTCTGTCTGATTAAAAAATCCCATATGTTTGGCCTCCCATCTAACTAATTTCTTTCATTTTTTGCCGTTTTCTCATTCCATTTCTGAACATCTCCCGGTGTATTCAGATTCACGATACTTTTTTTCTCCTCGCCGCTTAAATGATACATTTCAACTTCCAGGGAAGAAAATGCACTGCGGGGCCTTAGTTCATTCTTTCGAATCTGCTCCTCAAAAACAGGCAGGCAGGATTTATGGTAAAAAGCAAACAAAGGTTCCAATTTTCCTTCATGACTGCACACTAAAACCTGTTTCCGCCCAAGTTTCCGGTACATCCGCCCTATAAGACTGACATCCGGTAAAGGCATATCACAAGCCATAGCAAAAATATATTCCGTTTGAACCTCCTGCAGCGCAGTACTTATTCCGCCTATAGGGCCCTTTTCAATATAAAGGTCCTCTAAAATGGGAATCTCCTTGAAACCCGTCCGGTCTTCAAACTTGGCCTTAGTATTGCTGACCAGAACGACTTGTTCAAACAGAATTTGCAGTTCTCTGGCTGTCTGCAACAGCAAATACTGCTCGGCATCCCTCAGAAACGCTTTATCAAAACCCATTCTCCTGCTTTTTCCGCCGCATAAAACGGCGGCTGTTACATTTTTGATTTTTTCACTCATCTTTGAAAGAAATCTCCAATCGTCTTTTTTGTGAACTCCACCGGCAACGACCACCTAAAAATTTTTTAGGTCATAAGCCTTCAGGCTAAAAAATTTTTAGATTATTTCTTATAATATCATTTCATTTAAAATATGTCAACTTTCAATAAATAATCGCGCTTATAAATTTTTATTTTATTTATAATGCACAATTATGACAAATATATCTTTTTTCTTGTTACATTTTTCTCAATCTTTTTATACATTAACTTTATAATTTTCAGACAATATAAGCAGTTTTCTAACCAAATTATTGTTCATTATATTTTTGCTTAAGCTTTTTAAACTAATATGCTCTCACTCACTGCCAAAAAGGAACTACTATACTAATCTAAGAGCAGAACTCTTGTTAAAGAAATCACGCTTTTTAAGGGTTTTCCGGATTCTCTTCATGTTGAAACTCAGCTCGGAAAGCGTTATAATAAAAGAAATTTTTTATTCCAAGCCATTTTTTTTATGAAAATTTTATAAAGATGGGTTTGTTGTAAAGCAAAAAATGTTATTTTTATCAAAATAATATGGTGAATTCACAGAACAGGAGTATATATGAATATAGAAACAAATATAGAAAATACAGAGCTTTTGCATGTGAAACATATGGTATTGATTGGGGCCACAGGTCGGAACAGCGGCAAAACAACATTGGCTATTCAGATTATTGATGCCTTTAAAGATAAAATGCCGATTGTCGCATTCAAGCTTATTTCTATAAGAAATCACGGTGACATATGTCCCAGGGGAGGACAGGGCTGTGGAATCTGCAAGGGTCTGAAAGGCTGCTTTGATATAAGGGAAGAGAACGGAACTGGTACAAAAGATACAATGCTGCTGAAAAAGGCCGGAGCTCAAAAAGTTTATCTAATCCGGGCCTTTAAAGAAAATATAAGAGAAGCCCTGGAAGATGCACTAAAGCTTGTGCCGGAGGACGCACTGATTCTATGTGAGTCCAACAGCGCACGCCTGGCAGCGAAACCGGCTCTTTTCGTTATGATTCAGAGCAGCACAGCCTCCGTTGTAAAACCAACGGCAGAGGCTGTGATGGAATATGCTGATGTAATTCTGCCCCAGGATGAAAAATCTTTTGCTGAGTTTGTTCACGGCGAACTGTCACAAAAACTCCAAACCGGCTTTTGACAGAAAAAAGGGCACTCTTCACCTAACAGAAGTGCCCTTTATTTACAGAATGCTGCACTATTCCACAACAGCCGTTTTTGCTGCTGTCTTTTCCCAATTCTTAAACTTAACCTCTAAACTCTATGGCTGCATTGCTCAGCCCTCTTCTGCCTGTTATCACAAACTTTTACCTTTTATAACTGCCATTATAGCGCCAAAAGTATCCTATATCTAATGCCTGTTTTTCCCAACCTATTATACGCATTTTTTATTCCCTGTAAGTAAAAAAGCGAATATTTAGAAATGCATTGTGAAAAACTATCAATCATTATTAATATTGCGCGGATTATTTGTAAAATATGCCCACATCTTGCAACAATGATGTTGCAGAAAGATGAGATTTTCCTAATTCCTTTGCCGTGGTAACATGAACTCATACCATATTGAACGTTAGTAGTTCAATAAGTATATCTTCTTGAACATTAGTAGTTCAAGAAGTACGAACAAAAGGAGGTAAGAAGATGAGACTATCACCAGTCACAATGATCCTTCGGGGTTATACCTATGAACAGGTACGATGTGTGGCAGAAGTATTACTGGACAGCAAATATATCTGCAATATGGAAATCACTTTGAATACAGAGGGTGCATATGAAACCATTAAAAAAATCGCAGATGAATTTCAAGGCAGGCTCAATATTGGAGCAGGAACAGTCCAGACTTATGATGAGCTGCTAAAAGCAGTCGAAGCGGGAGCCAAATTTGTACTGTCCCCTCGAATGATGACAAAGGACATGCTATACTACTGTAAAACAAATGGCATCATATCTGTTCCGGGGGCATTTACACCATCTGAAATTGCAGAATCCTTTACAGATGGGGCAGATATTGTAAAAGTATTCCCCGCGAATGAGGTAAGCCTAAGTTACGCAAAAAAAGTGTGTGAACCTATGGGTGACCTGCCGCTTATGGCTGTCGGCGGAATCAGCCGGGACAATGTAAAAGAGGCATTGGAATCCGGTTATCAGTATGTAGGGACAGCCGGAGGACTTTTTAAGAAAGAAGACATTGTTTCTTTAAACAAAGAGAACCTGATGGAAAGCCTTGCTCAATTTGAGGAGCAGTTAAGGTGTGATTGATTATCCAGCTCACCCTAGGTCCAGCATATAGAAACATCCATGTGACTAAGGCGTGAAAGAACCCCGCCCAAGTCCACAGGATGTACTTTGTAACTAAGGCTTGAAAAAACCAAGCCTACCTTATTGAACATTAGTAGTTCAATAAGTATGAGTAACATAAGCAGGAGGCAGTTTTAGTGAAAGTTGCATTGAGGCAAAAAAAGCTTTTAGAAATGTTCAAATATACATCCGGGTATATGACAGTTGAGTATCTGTCTAAGGAACTTCAGGTTTCAAAACGGACAATACACAGCGACCTGCAGCGGCTGGAATCAAAAGGGATTTCTTTTGAGAAAAAGCCTGGTGTGGGAATCCGTTTACGTTCTGCAGCATTTGAGCAGGAATCGGCAGATCTGGACCCTTTCAGCCCTGAGTACCGCAGGAAGCAGTTAATAAAGGAACTGCTGTTTCTGGGAAAGACAATTACGTACCAGTCATTTTCCGAAAGATTTATGGTCAGCCCCAGCTCAATTATTGCAGATGTAAACCATATCAAAAAATATATTTTGAATGATTCCTGCGCAGAGCTTATTGGGGCCGAAAACGGGACTCTGCTTCAAGGAAGCGAGGCACAGTGGCAGAAAACGATGATTGCCTGTAATGAATATCTGCTGAAAAATGCTGGTTTAAGTTTCCGCGAAGAAAAAGGACGCGATTTATTGTGCGAATTTTATAATCCCGAGCTGGTTGAGGCCTGTTACCATATCACTAGCTCTTTGCGGGAATACAATATTTATTATGTAGCGGATTACTATCTCTCAAATGTATTTAACGTACTTCTTGTTTTAGTGCAGCGGCTGAGTGAGCATCATCATCACATCATGGAACACAATGAATTTTATTCTGACCAAATTATGACCCTGATGTGCTATACAATTGCCAAAGATCTTCTGGAACTCGTTACGAAAAATCAGGATATTACATTTGAAACCAGCGATATTTATTTTCTGTCTATATATTTAAAAGCAAACCGAATCACTTTCAAAACAACGGCTACTAATTTGGGTTCGCGGTTTGAAAAAATCGTGAGGGACATGATAGACAGGATGTCAAGCTGTGCTAATGTGGACCTGCAAAATGACAATGAACTATATGAGAACATCTGTCTTCACCTGATTCCCATGATCCATCGGCTGACAAATAATATTTATGTCGAGAATCCGATGCTGGATGAAATCAAAAAGGAATTCCGCCTGATGTTTGAATTGACATGGTTAGTTGTGGATTCTCTGACCAAAGAGCTGAACATCGCCATGACTGAAGATGAAGTTGGATTTCTAATGCTGCATTTTCAAAATGCTTTGGAAAAACAAAAGAAGAGCAAACGAATCCTCGTTGTCTGCCCAAACGGAATTGCAACTTCTACATTAATTGCAAACAGAATCAGGGGAGTGCTCCCGCCGCTGGATATCATTGAGGTTGCTTCGTTAGAGGAAGTGGAGACATTTGAATATTCTAATATAGATTTCATTGTATCTACAGTACCGCTAAATGTGAAAGATGTATTGGTTGTAGTTGTTTCAATGCTTCTAAATAAGAAGGACCTGGAGCAAATTGAAAAAGTATACAAAAGCAAATTACCGCTTCCTGTAGAAAGCGGCCAGAACTTTAAGAATAAAGAGTTAGAAAAATATCTAAACAGGGAACATATCTTCTTCCATAAAGGGAAGTGCACGCAGGAAGAAGTCATTCAAACCGTCTGCAAAAAATTAGAACAGGACGGTATGGTGGAAAGTGGTTTTCAGGAATCTATTTTTGAAAGAGAGAACGAAGGCGGAACCGACAATGCATTCGGCGGCGCCCTCCCTCACGGGGCGGTGTCAACAGTAAAGCAGACCTGTCTGGCAGTCTGGGTGAACGATGAGCCGATAAAATGGACCAAGTACAAAGTGAAGGTAATTGTATTTTTCGCACTTTCAGAAAAAGATATGAAAAATACTAAGAAGGTACTTGAAAATGGTTTCTCCATGATAAAATCAAAAGAAATTATAGAAAAGCTTTCCGCTGCTAAAACAACAGAACAACTAATTACACATATAGCCGGAGGAATAAACGTTGATTAAGAAAGAGCTAATATTTTTAGATATTGATGTTACTGATAGAGATTCTGCATTACGCCTGATTATTGATAGGGCAGATGCGCTGGGTCTTTTAAATAATAAAGAGACATACCAAAAGGCAGTAGAAGCCCGGGAAGAAACGATGCCTACATCTGTAGGCTTTCAAGTAGCAATACCACACGGAAAAAGTAACGGAGTGAAAGAGCCATTTGTCGCATTTTTAAGAACGAAAGAAGAGTTTTCATGGGATGTTAGAAGTGAAAACTTAGTTAATCTGGTATTTTTGATTGGCGTACCGGAGGCCAGTGCCGGGAATTTACATTTACAATTTCTATCTGAAATCAGCAAAAAGCTGATAGATGACAATTTCAGAGAAGAATTGGGAACGGCGGAATCCAGTGAAGAAATTTACAAATTAATGAACGATATTAATGAAAAAGTGAGGTAAATATTATGAAAATTATTGGAATTACAGCTTGCCCAACAGGAATCGCGCATACATATATGGCGCAGGAGTGCTTAGAACGGGAATGCAAAAAAAGAGGTTTTGAGGTAAAGATTGAGACTCAGGGTGGACTTGGAATAGAGAATGAACTGACTGAGGAAGATGTAGCCAGTGCAGACGTAGTCATTCTTGCAGTCAGTGTTGTAATTGAGGGAGAAGAACGATTTGAAGGAAAACCTATTATCAATACAGATGTTGATGAAGCAATCTCAAAGGTTGCACAGTTAGTAGATCGTGCAGTAGCTTTGGCGGAGGGAAAATAAATGAAAAAGTTTTTAAAGGAATTACAAAAGCATCTGCTTAGCGGTGTCTCCTTCATGATGCCTATTGTAGTTGCAGGCGGGGTACTTCTGGCAATTTCGTTGCTGGGAGCACAGCAGACAGAAACCGGGCTGGTGCCTAATGGTGCATTGATGACATATTTGAACCAATTAGGAAAAGCGGGTATGACTTTAATGATTCCGGTATTCTCCGGTTACATTGCATATTCCGTTTCCGGTAAACCGGGTCTGACTCCAGGATTTATTCTTGGATATATTGCCAACAGTGCAATCGTAATTAATGGAAATGAAGTAAAATCCGGTTTTCTCGGAGCCTTATTGCTGGGTCTTCTTGCAGGATATATGGTCAAGTGGATGAAGGGGCTGAATGTTGGGAAAGCGTTCCGTTCTATCATGCCAATCATTGTCATTCCGGTTACTACAGTACTTGTTATAGGTTTTGCTTACTATTTCATCATAGCAATCCCGATTTCCTTCTTAATGACAGCATTGACTGATTTTATGACCAATCTAAATGGGACAAGTTCCTATGGAATGGCAGTCTTTATGGGAATCTTTGCAGAGATTGATTTTGGCGGACCTGTGACAAAAGCAGTTTCCATGTTTACACTTGCTCTGATTAATGAAGGAGTTATGGGACCGAATGGTATATTCAGAATCTTAGTTGCAGTACCTCCGATTGGAATTTTCCTTTCCACATTTATTGCAAAGAACAAATATACTCCTGAAGAAAGAGAAAATGGTGTTGCTGTCGGCATCATGGGATGCCTGGGAATTACGGAAGGTGCAATTCCTTACGCACTGAAAGATCCGAAGGCAGTTTATCCCGCAACCATTATCGGAAATGTGGTCGGTGCCATTATAGGAACAATTGGGTCTGTTACCTGCCCCGTCCCTCATGGTGGATTTATCGTACTTCCCGTTGTCGGAAACAGGATTTGGTTCGTAATAGCTATTCTGGCTGGTTCAATCGTAACAGCCTTGATGCTGAAAATATTGAAAAAACCGCTGCCGGAAGAAAAAAGCGCGGAAACGGCGTAGGTAAAAATTAAAAAGGTCTCCTAGGATAAAACCAATAATCATAGGAGATCTTTTTATTATGCCGGCCTTTATTTCTTTTTCTTCATACTTGCGAATACAGACTGCAGCACGATAAAGAAACACAATAGTGCTGACAATGTAATCCTAACCCACCAGCTTGACAGCGTTCCTTGTGTGGTAATCAGACTCGATATAGTCCCCTTAATCAACACTCCAAACAACGTCCCAAACGGTGCACCCACACCCCCGCTGAGCAGTGTGCCGCCAATAACGGCTGATGAAATCGCATCCATTTCCAGCCCCTTTGCCTGCTCTACGAATCCAGAGCAGCTATTCAGGCAGAATAAGAATCCTCCAACCCCCGCTAAAAAGCCATCCAGCAGATAGGCTTTCAATTTTGTCTTCCTGACATTCAGCCCCATCATCATTGCGCTCTGTGCATTCCCGCCAATAGCATAAACAGAACGGCCAAACTTTGTATATTTCATAACTATGATGATCACTACAAGCACAATCAACGCAATCACAACCGTCGGATAGATATAGGCCGGCAGGAAATTTCCCCGCTTACTATAAGAGCCAATGGGAAGGTAAATCTTATAGTTAGCCCATTTCAAAAATGTTTCATTTTTGATAGAGATCATCTCTGTACTAATCATAGAGGTCATTCCTCTTCCGAAGAACATTCCCGCCAATGTTACAATAAATGGCTGGATATCCAGATAGGCAACTAAGAATCCCTGCACAAGGCCAAATGCCAGCCCAATCCCCAGGGCCATTGCTACTGCCACATAAGCATTTGCGCCATGGTTTTCCATTTGATTGGCGACGGCCATACACACAAGTGCAGTCACAGAACCCACAGAAATATCAATTCCCGCCGTAATCATAACGATTGTCTGTCCCATGGCAATTACCAGAAGACCGGCATTGGAAATAAACAGGTTTAGGAACATCTGGGGCTTTGCAAATCCCTTTCCGCTAAATGCAATCATTCCCGCCGCATACATTACAATAAAAAGAAGGACCGTAATCATAAGCAGGTAACTGCTCCCATTTAATTTCGTTCTGTTTTTCAACTTATTCATTATTGGTTACCTCCTTCCGCCGCCAGTTTTTTTGTGCTGCGTTTTATCTTCAGGTTTGCAACTGCCTTTTTAAAGACTGGACTCTGCAATGTTACAATAACAACAACTACAATGGCTTTATAAACCGGAAGCTGATCGGCCGATACATTCATTGCGTAAAGCGTAGTGGTCAATGCCTGAATTGTATATGCACCGATGACAGATCCCATCAGGCTGAACTTTCCGCCTCCAAGTACATTGCCGCCAAGGGCAACTGCCAGGATGGCATCCATTTCCAGATTGAGCCCTATATTGTTTGCATCCGCGGAGTAAATGCGGCTTGATGCAATCAGCCCTGCAATTCCTGCCATGAATCCGCAGATAACATAGGTCAGGAACTTAATCATAGTAGAATTCAGTCCCACCAGCCTCGATGCTGTCGCATTGATGCCTACACTCTCTATGTATAAGCCAAGAGCCGTCTTTTTCAATATAAAATGTATAATACCGATGACAATAACCGCGGCAAATATTGGCGTTGGGATTGGGCATTTTCCAATATAGCCTCCCAATAACTTGTAACTTTCCACACGAACATATGTAATCTGCCCCTTTGTAATCAGCTGTGCAATCCCGCGGCCTGCTGTAAAAAGAATCAATGTTGCAACCATAGGCTGTATATTCAGTCTTGCAACAAGAAATCCATTAAATGCACCGCACAGTGCCGCTCCGAGAAGTGATACAATAGCTGCAAGTACAAATGGGTTCTGGAATGCATTCGTAGATACATCGCCGCCTGACAGTATCTGACAGCAAATTGCCGCTGCCACAGCCATAACTGCACCTACACTGATATCCTGCCCGCCGGAAGCAGCTGTTACAAGTGTCATGCCAACCGCAAGTACGACAAGTTCTGATGCACGGTTGATAACATCAATGATATAGCCGTACAGAACGCCATTATTCACGGATATCTTAAAAAATCCCGGTGTCGTTATGACATTAATCAATAATACAGCCAGCAGGCATACAATCGGCATAAACAGACGCATGCCCGTAATCCTTTTTATATCAAAGCTCTTATTCATTCTCATGTTCACCTCCAGCAATTGCTTTCATAATGCCATCCTGCGACAGCTCGCTGCCTTCCAGCTCACCAACCTTTTTTCCATCACGCAGGATTGCCATACGGGAGCAGGTACGGAGCATTTCTTCTATCTCAGAAGAAATAAAGGTCACAGTCATTCCCTGGTCAGCCAAATCAAGCACTAATTTCTGAATCTCTGTTTTCGTTCCAATATCAATACCTCTGGTAGGCTCATCCAAGATCAGGTATTCTGGATTTGTCAGAAGCCATCTGCCGATAATCACTTTCTGCTGGTTACCTCCTGACAGGCTCTTAATTGGTGTTTCGCGGCTTGCCGTCTTAATCTGGAGTAATTTAATATATTTATCAGCCGCCTCTTCCATCTCTTTCCTGCTCATCGGCTTGAACATCCCGCGTTTTGCCTGCAGGGCAATTATGATATTTTCACGCACAGACAAATCAGCGATAATTCCATCTCTCTTCCTGTCTTCCGGCAGATATGCCATCCCCTTTTTCATAGCATCTATCGGGGAGTTGATTTTTACAGGCTTTCCATGCACTTCCATCGTACCGCTGTCTGGCTTATCCGCACCATAAATTGCCCGCACCAGTTCAGACCGGCCGGAGCCAAGCAGCCCGGACAGCCCAATCACTTCCCCCTTACGTATTTTCAGGTTAAATGGCTTGATTGTTCCCTTCCTGCCAATACCCTTTGCATCAATAACCGTCTCTGCATTCCGGTAATCCTTTTCGCCGTCCATGTTCTTGATATCTGCCAGGTCATCGAAATCTTTTCCCATCATCTTAGCAACCAGCATGACACGTGGAAGATCCTTAATTGCATATTCCCCGACCAGCTCACCATTTCTAAGGACCGTAATTCTATCGCAAACTGCATATACCTGCTCCAGGAAATGAGTAACAAATATAATTCCAACACCCTCATTTTTCAATTTCTTCATTAGGGTAAATAATTTTTCCACCTCATCATCATCCAATGATGAAGTAGGCTCATCCAATATCAATACCTTACATCTCATATCAACCGCCCTTGCAATGGCAATCATCTGCTGATTTGCAATGGAACATTCTTCCAGGTTCTGGGTGGCTGATACATCTATATTCAAATCCTTCAATATCCCCGCTGATTTTCTATTCATTGTTCTCCAGTCTATCATTCCTGCTTTTCTCGGCTCCCTGCCTATAAACAGATTCTCAGCTACGCTGAGATTCGGGCATAGGTTCACTTCCTGATAAACTGTACTGATGCCCATGTTTTGGGCATCCTGGGGAGAACGGTTCACTACTGCTCCCTCACCCCCATCTATTCTGATTTCGCCGGATTCAAAGTCATGCACTCCAGTCAGCACCTTAATCAGTGTGGATTTTCCGGCCCCATTTTCTCCCATCAGTGCATGAATTTCACCCTTCCTCAATGTAAAGTCCACATGCTGCAGAGCTTTTACTCCGGGAAATGTCTTCGAGATATCTCTCATTGTCAACACAATATTATTTTCCATTTTGGGTTCACCTCTTTCTCATTTTCCTGGAATGTGTCTGAAAATTCATTCCGATGCACTCTAATTTTGAGCGCAAAAATGGCGTGGCAGTATGTCAGGTAAGTCTGCCCCTGTTTTCTACCACGCCAGTCTATTCATTTTTAGTATGCACGCTCTGAAATTACGTCCTCTGTTACTTCCGTTACTGCGTAGTCTTTTCCGTCTACTGTTACGGATGCTACATCAGCGCCATATGAGAAGATTCCTTCGTCTACATATGCCAGCTTGTCAGGTGCCTCGCCAGCTTTCAGCTTCTGGATGATTTCTTCTACACGTGGTCCGTGAAGTGGATTACATTCTGTATTAAGAATGATTTTTCCGCTTAATGTATCTGTCAGTCCCGCATTTGTTGAGTCAAATGACATAACAAGGATGTCTCCGTCAGGACCAACTGTCTTACCTGCTGCCTCAATTGCATCAATTGCGCCGAAAGCTTCGTTGTCGTTCTCGCAGTATACTACATTAATGTTATCGTACTGCTTCAACATTGATTCCATAACTTCCTGACCTTTTGCCTGTGTAAACTCACCAGACTGTGATGCCAGAAGATTCCATCCATACTCCTTCACCGCATCTTCCAGCCCTTTTGTACGTCCGATTTGAGCAGAAGCACCAATTGTTCCCTGAATATCTACGATGTTAATTTCTTTCATGCCCTTTGCTTCCGCATAATCGTTCAGCCATGCACACGCTTTCTTACCTTCCAATTCGAAGTCTGAGCCAACCCATGCTGTAAATAAATCATCATCGGAAACGTCTACCATACGGTCTACAATGATAACTGGGATATCTGCATCTTTTGCTTCCTGTAATACAGTATCCCATCCCGTCTCTGTTACCGGAGCCAATACTATGTAATCAACCTCCTGCTGTATGAAGTTGCGGATTGCTGTAATCTGGTTCTCCTGTTTCTGCTGCGCATCGTCAAAAATCAAGTCATATCCATTTTCCTTGCTGAATGTGTTCTTCATAGATTGTGAGTTTGCAGTACGCCAGTCTGACTCCGCACCGACCTGTGAAAATCCTACCGTAATAACGCTGCTCTCACTGTCACTTCCTGTATCCTTTGTCTCTGTATCACTTGTGTTTCCTTTTGATCCACATCCTGCAACTAATGCTGCCGACATTGCAACACACATAAACGCTGCCAATAACCTCTTTTTCATTTTATAAATCCTCCTTTTTTTGATTGTCTGTGTTTCAATCATCTTGGTTATATCTTACAGATTTTATCAAAAATAAGAAACAGACTATCATTTTACTTTTTTATGATATTTTAAGATTTTAAAGTTGTATTGCAGGCAGGGATAGGATTTTTTACGAAAAAGGGGTAATATTTTTTGCCTGGATGATAACAGTAGCCTCTGTCCCCTCATTCTCCTTACTTTCAAAGAATACCCCATATTCTTCACCATAATAATACTGCAGGCGCTGGTTTACGTTTGCCAGCCCAAAACCGCCTTCATCGTCTTCAACATGAATGCCATATGTGCTCCTGCGAAGCTTATCCAATGCCTCCCGGTTCATGCCGATTCCATTATCTGATACTTTGATATAAATCCGCCCGCCATCTTTCCATCCTGTAATTCGAATAAGCCCTCTCCCTCTTTTCTTCTTAATTCCGTGGTACAGGGCATTTTCCACTAGCGGCTGAAGTGTCAGCTTCGGAATCATATAAGGATAAATCTCCTCCTCCATGTTAATTTCATAATCCATAATATCCTGATATCTGAACTGCTGGATTTCAAGATAACTCTCCACATGGGACTTTTCTTCTTTTACTGTGATATAATCTTTTCCCCTGCTCAGTGTCGTCCGGAAGAACTCAGACAGAGAATTTACCATAGTGACAACATCGTCCGTCTTTTTCTCTTCTGCCAGCCACATAATAGTGTCCAGCGTATTATACAGGAAATGTGGGTTAATCTGTGCCTGCATAAGCTTGGATTCTGTCAGACGGAGGTTCTTTTCCTTCTTTTTAATATCCTCGACTAATATACCGATTTCTGCTGTCATATCATTAAAACTGTCTGTGAGTACTGCTATCTCATCTACAGTCTCAATTTTTGTTTTAGCCGTAAAGTCTCCCCGGGCTACTTTTCTGGCCTGAGAACACAGCTTTTTTATAGGGCGGGTAACGCTTTGTACTGTCATAACAGATAACCCTGCCACAATTACTACAGTAATACATAATGCAAAAACCGTGAGTTCCACAGCTTGTCCCGTCTTCTTCCTTAACTCGTTTTTTGCTGCTTCAAAATTTTTCGTCTCATTGTAGACATACTCCTGTAATGCTTCTTGGATTAACTGAGTCAGTCCGCTGTTTCCACTTATATTCTCATCCCAATATGCCTGCTTCTCTTCATAAGTACTGCTGCTGTCCATAATCATACGCTCCAGCTCCGTCACACATTTTCTGAGAGACTTCAGACTGTTATTCACCTGTATAATCTTTTTCTTATTAATGGATGCTGTGGCCATATCAGATAATTCATCACAG
This sequence comes from Ruminococcus sp., assembly GCA_013911065.1. Lineage (GTDB taxonomy): Bacteria > Bacillota > Clostridia > Lachnospirales > Lachnospiraceae > Muricomes. Next base: position 98,147 of record JACERV010000015.1, read on the forward strand.
ACACCCGAAAGTTCATCAATATATTTATATGGGTCAACTGTCACAACTCCATTGACAGTCGTTTTACCATTTCCAAGCTCCTCTGTTGTCTTATTGCTGATAAATGCCAGATACATGCTGTAATCCATGCGTTCTTTAAACTCTTTCGAATAAAAGTTGGCATAAGAAACGCTTTCCGTAATTGCACTATATGCATCCGCTGATTTCAGCAAAGTTACCACCAGGTAAATGACTACTAACAGCATTGGAATAAAAACCGAGCAGGGAATAAGTGCAATCCGCTTATTTAGAGATAAAATCTTTTTCCGTGTATTCATCCCTATCCCCTCTTTCCTCTCTGCCTGTAGTCCTTGGGAGAACAATTTTGCGTTTTCTTAAATATGTAGCTGAAATAATGCGGGTCCTTATAACCGACTTCATAGCCAATCTCTGAGGTTTTCAGTGGTGAGCACATTAGCAGTTCTTTTGCCTTATCCATACGTACAGTTGTCAGATATTCTACAAATGTCTTTCCTACTTCTCTGCTGAATACAGAACTAAAATAGCTGGGACTCATGTTTACGGCTGCCGCTGCCGTATTTAAGGACACCTCGTCGGACATATAATTTTGGGCAATATACTCTTTTGCAGTTTCAATAATATCGGAGTATCTGCTGCCACTGACGATATCACGCCGTTCAATCGTATTTTTCAGCAGCTGCCTTACATACTTATGCACCCTCTTGGCAGTGGTCATCATGCGCAGTGCATTCTCCAGCTCCTCTGCATCCTTAGTACGTTCTTCCTTTGGTATCCCAAGCCTGTCACAAAATGCTCCCGCAACAATATACATATCCATAGTAATATACTGCCGCATCAATGAAGACTCCAAATTTTCCTTAGGCATCTCTTCAAAATAAGCAGTAATAAAGCTTTCCACCTCTTCCAGATTTCCTTTCACCAGAAACTTATCCATTAATTTACGGTTTCTATCCATCAAATCCAGGCTCTGCACGTTAACCATGCTTTTTTCATGTAGGATCCGTATATCGTTCAAGTCCAGTATCTGTCTGGAATCATTCACAAAGCGGGTTGAAAAAACAATTCCAGCCTTTTCATAAGAACTGCCTAGTTCCCTGATGCGCTGCACAGGCTCACCGATTCCCCCAAAATATTCAATTCCAGGGTATTTTTCCATTACAGAAAAAAGATATTTTTTCAAATGTCCCATTTTTTCACGCTCGTCTTCTTCTGTCTCCGCTGTCACAAGAAATGCCCATCCTTCCACTCCCCGCCTAAAGAAAAAAGTGCCCGGCAGGGCATGATTCACATCTTCGATTTGACCAAAAACAACCATTGCCTGTTCTGGCGACTGGTAATCATTGATTTTCATCGAAACCTTAAACAGCATGACATTATACACCTGTGCACTTAAGTCCATACCCAGGGCTTTTGCCTCATTTACTGCACCACCCATGGAAATATTGCCTGCTGCCAGTGCCGTGAACAGCTTCACCTTTTCGTTCTCAATATATTCCTGATTATCACGCTGATACTGCTCCTTCAGAGTCTGTTCTTCCCTTTTCCGCTCGATCTGCTTTGCAATACCGCCAAGAGCTTCCAGAAGCTTTGTGGATGAAATAGGCTTGAGCAGATAGTCTGCTACTCCAATATGTATTGCTTCCTTGGCATATTCGAACTCATTGTAGCCGCTAAGAATCAGAATTTTAATTTCAGGCAGCGCTTCCTTCACCATCTTGCTTAGTTCCAGCCCATCCATAAAGGGCATCTTAATATCCGTAATCAAAATATCAGGCTTTACTTTCAGGATCATCGGGTAAGCCAGTTCACCGTCGCTCGCCTCTCCTGAAAACTCATAACCTTCTTTTTGCCAATCTATACTGTTTTTTATTCCATTCCTGATAACAATCTCATCTTCCACAAGAAATACTTTTGTCATTATACAGCCTCCTCTCCTGAGCCTTAAACTCCTATTACTATTCTACCGCTATATGGTGGACGCAACAATTGTATTTTTTTCAAAAAAGGTGTGTATTTTTATGATTTTCTAATATGCCGGACAGATGCTCTAATATACATATTCATCTGCTCATTTTGCATTATTATATACATAAAAACAGCCGGCTGATTTCTGTGTCTTGAAAATCAGCCGGCTTTGTGTTTTCTTTCAAACTACTTTGCTTCTTATGTTACATATAGACGTGCCATTACAGCAAAACCGTTACACCATACATTCATGGATGGCTTCCCGCTCTATCTCTATTTCCTGCATAATTCCTAACAACTTTTCCTGTTCCTCTATATCCGAACACCAGGAAAGCCCGCATCCTGCAGAAATAGCCCGGGGTACCGGGATTAACCGCCCTGGCACCTGCCGTACCTTACAAGCCTTTTCCATTGCCATAGCATCTGCCGTTGTATGAAACGTAACAACTAACTTTAATTCCTTTTTTCTCATTTATCCAGTCCGCAGGATATTTAACCGGTGCCTTTTTATAAGAATCTTATTTCCCTATAATCAGGAAATAGTAATCTCAAATCCATCTTTTGTCTCATTGGAAACCACCGTCCTGCCGTGATCCTTTGCATATTTTTCCACATTTGTCTTCTGGTGTGGTTCCGTTACAAGAATTTTAACAGGTTCTGTCGTATTTTTCAATACCTCTGCAGTAAGCATCATAGGTTCCGGGCAAGAAAGCCCTCTGGCATCTACTTCTCTCATGATTTTGCACCTTCTCTCTTATTTGTAAATGCAATAACAAAACATACAGCAATGCAGATAATTAATGCAATCTTACCATAACTTGTTACAGCACCTGCAACAAGTTCTCCGGTTTCCGGGTTTAATGATGTTCCACTGGAGGCAAGTCCAAAATTATGGCTGACTGCTGCGCCTGCAAACATTCCCAGCACTGTTACTGCCGAATCAGATGAACCCTGTCCCGCCAAAATTAATTGACGCAGAGGGCATCCCCCGGCTAATACTGCTGCAAATCCAACTGCATACATCCCAAGAATATTCCACAAATGCTCCGAATGGGCAATAATCCCAGGAGTATTAAATCCAAGCACAAACCTGCCGCTTGCAAGATTGAAGATTAACATTACAACAAATAAACTCGCAATCACAGTCAGTAGATCGAAGTTTTTCATCAGTATTACATCACGGATGCTGCCTGCAAAACACATTCTGGACTTCTGGGCAACCGCTCCGAAAATCAATCCCCCAATCAGTGAAAGAATCAACGGAGCATGCATACTTCCAGGTCCGCTTTCGCTTGCTTTCAACAAGGAAGTAAATAATGCAAGCAGCAAAATGCCAAGCATTAATGCAGGGAATATTCCGCCATTCAACTTATGTATCACATAGGCACGTCCCAGACTGAAGCCTTTCTTTAAAGCAATGACTCCCGTCCCCACCCCAAGAATGAATCCAATTAATGCTACCCATGCATTCAAGTCCCCTGCTGACATCCGAATCACCATACGCAGCGGACAGCCTAAGAATATCAAGCTTCCGATGACAAGAATCATGCCAAGCACAAACCGTATCATTGGAGCAGACCCAGCTGTAGAACGATATTCCTTCGTTACCACAGAAATAATAAATGCGCCTAACACCAAACCAATAATCTCAGGTCTTGCATACTGTACTACCTCTGCCTGATGTAATCCTAACGCACCTGCGGTATCACGAACAAAGCAGGCAATACAAAATGCCATGTTTACAGGATTTCCGAAAACAGCCAGACATACGGCAACCAATCCGCTCAGCACACCTGCCAGTGCTAATTTCTTCTTTGAATCCGATAAATTCATACACTCTCTCCATTCCTCACAATTCAGCCAGTTTGCAGGCTCCCAAATTGCGATAGTTGTTTCTTCTTTTGCTTCAAAACGAAAAATTGGAGCACGTTATCCACCTGCCCCATATTTTTCCATATGATTATTATAAGATGTATGTCTTTCCCAGTCCAATTGAAAGTTTTAATAAGAAGAGGGATTTATAGATGTCTTCGATGTACTTATATTATCTGTAAGTTCCTTAAAATCTTAGTAGGCCTATATTTCTTTTATCTTCCTGGTTAATTGTCTGCAAAAATATAGTAATTACTGTAAACCTGATACAAGTTTCCCAATGTAAAAACTACTTTTTGAGGGATACTAATATTGTAATTTTTTTCGAAAAAATTTGCTAATAAAAATAGTATTTACAAGAAAGGAGATTTTTATATGTCTGAAAATCACTTGGCAATTGCAAATATACCTATACAACAGTGGGGTGAATTATATACACAAGAAGAAGCCCTCAATATAGGTACAATATTTCAGGATTTAAATATGCCATTTTATGTGGCTGAATCTGTAATGGGCACCACTAATCCCATTGCAAGTGGTATGGAAAGTTTGGGAATTTCAAAAGAACAAAGCGACAGAGAACAATTGATAACCAAAATCAATCAGATAAGTTTTTTTCTGGATGATCTGACACTTTATTTAGACACACATGAAAAAGACGCTGTGGCGCTTACACTCTATCATAAAAAAACACTGGAGTGTGCAGAACTTAAAAAGCAGTTTGCACAGAAATTTTATCCTTTAACCAAACTATGTGTCCAGTATTGTGAGAGTGGTGAAACAAGCTTTTGTTTGCAGGATGGCCCGATGCCATGGGAAGGAGCGTGCATATAAATGTGGGTGTATGAAAAAAGACTTCAGTATCCGGTAAAAATCACAAAAACATGTCCAAAAACCGCAAAGCTTATTATGAGTCAGTATGGCGGGCCGGACGGAGAATTATCAGCTTCTATGCGTTATTTGTCGCAGCGCTATAGTATGCCAATTAAAGAGGTCGGAGGGCTATTAACAGATATTGGTACTGAGGAACTGGCACACATGGAAATCATATGTGCAATGGTGTATCAGCTAACAAAAAATCTAACGGTTGAGCAGGCTAAGACGGAGGGCTTTGATGCATATTATATAGATCATACCACTGCACTTTGGCCTCAGGCGGCAGCAGGATTACCATTTACTGCAATAGAATTTCAGTCTAAAGGAGATGCCATCACCGACTTGACAGAAGATCTTGCGGCAGAACAGAAAGCAAGAACGGTATATGATAACCTGCTTCGTATGATTCCAGATCCTGAAATCAGAGAACCATTAAAGTTTTTAAGGACGCGAGAAATTGTTCATTTCCAAAGATTTGGAGAAGCTCTGGAAAAAACAAAAGATAAGCTGGATAGTAAAAACTTTTATTATTTTAACCCAGAATTTGATAAAGATATGTTCCACGGTAAGTTATAGTATTTTTAAAATAATGTTTCTGTAAACCATAAAAATCAATATACAATATATCATTATCTACTGAAGGGCAAAGCCATTTTTTTAGCTTTGCCTTCTGTAAACATTGCTTTCACTCTTTTCTCAATATCTCCTCAGGCGGCTCAATCTCATGCGCGATTGTGTGCTCTGTAAGTTCTGATAACAGCTTTATTTTCTTATTGATAACTGGGCGCATGCAATTTGGTACATGCTCCTGATGTGCTCTATGTATTGCTATACATTCCTTACAATTCCCGTGATAACGGCAGGCTTTTTTACAAGAGCAATGGTCCTTTTCTTTAAATTCTTCACGGAAGGCTGACGCAAACTCCTCCTGCAGGCGGAGTCCCTCCGCTCTGTCTCCCCTATGAAATGCTGCCATTGCTTCCTTTTCTTTTGAATTGCCATCAATAATCATAATCTATCTCCTTTCCGTTCTCGCCTTTACAGGTGCGGTTATAACCTTGTTGAGCCGCTCCGACATAAACAGCATAATAACAGCTAAACCTAACAAATACAATGGGTATAATCCTATCGTAATATTAGAAGCAATCACTCCAAAAAGTGGCGGCATAAGAGTTGTTCCCACATAAGCACTTGCCATTTGAATTCCAATAATTGCCTGGGAGTTTTCTCTCCCAAAATTAAATGGTGTAGCATGAATAATTGCAGGATATATAGGTGCACATCCAAATCCTATAATAATCAGACCGCTCAATGTCAGTATATCACATTTTACAGGCAGTATAACAAAAATAGTCCCTGTTATTGACATAATAGTCCCAACGCGGATCATCAGCTTATCCCCCGCTTTATCCGCAATAAAACCACTCAGAAAACGTCCAAATGTGATTCCAAGGAAAAATAAAGAAGCAAAGCGGGCAGCAATACTGGTATCTCCACCTCGATACTGCACCAGATAACTGCTCGCCCAAAGTGCTGTTGTCTGCTCTAACGCACAGTATGAAAAAAATGTAACCAAAACTAAGGGAACCCCCCTGATTTTCAAGGTCTGTGACAAACTCAAAGGCTCCGCCGGAACATCTCCTTCCACCTCTTCTGTACCTCTCCTCTTCCAAAGAGGCAAACTAATAAAGAGAATTACCGTCAATATAATCTGCAAGATACCAACTACCCGATATCCCTTATTCCAGCCATAACCGCCCGTCAGGCAGTAGCCCATAATATAAGGACTGATAGACGCCCCCACACCCCAGAAACAATGCAGCCAGCTCATATGGCGGGATGCATAATACAGTGCCACATAATTGTTCAGCGCGGCATCGACAGCTCCCGCTCCAAGTCCATACGGTATTGCCCACAAACATAATAGCACAAAGGAGTGGGATATGGAGAACCCAAAGAGAGCTGCTGCAGTCAGCAAAACACTGATTGTTGTTACAAGCCCTGCTCCAAGCTTCCTTGTGAGCCTGTGAGATAACAAGCTTGAAATAATCGTACCGCACGCTATGATCATTGTAATTATCCCTGCATAGGAAACAGGAACACCAAGTTCTGTTTGCATTACAGGCCATGCGGAGCCAATAAGTGAGTCCGGCAGCCCCAGGCTAATAAATGCTATGTAAATAATGACAAGTAAAAGTGAATACATAATAATTTTTCTCCATCTCCCATCTTAAAATGGGTTCTCTCTTTCTATTCTTATAAACTCAGTGCGGCAAAAATTAAAACAACTTGCAGATTTCTAAATTACAAGCTCTGCAAGCCGTAGACTAGTATACTCTGTATTTACTAACATACAACCGACTTTTTCCACTCTTACTACTATATCACGTTCCCTGGGCAATATCTATTGCAACTATGAGAACCTATCAAATTATTTCTCCGGCTAGAAACACCGGATACTTTATCTTGCACTGGTATTTGCTGTCCTCACCATATCTTCTAATGACATTTTATCATTATAATTTTCATGAATATCATACTGACCAAAAAGAGGAATATTGCTGTTATCCCATCCTTACATTCCACCCAGTCACAAATATTCTACTGTCACCACTCCCCAGCATCAGATGCCAGTATCTTTTCTGCCCCATTACACTAAGACAGAAAATCCCCGGAATTCCCATAGATATGGGCTTTTCCGGGGATTCCATATTCATTTATAAAATTAGCTTATTGGCCCATCTGTTTTACAAACTTTTACAGGCTGACAATACATTTTCCAGTATTCGCAGGTTAAGAAGCTGATTTGTGTGATTCTTTGTTTTCCAATATTGATACCTGTTTCCTGGCCAGCAATTTTCCAGTAATAACTGCAGATATGGGAGCAACTAAAACCAATCCAATACTTCCTACCATTGTATTTAAAATCTCTGCTGATACATAATTCAAGTTCAAAATACTCATCAAAGGAGTTCCCTGGGCTACAAATACCATCAGCAAACCAATATATCCTCCGGAATATGCCAGCAGCAAAGTCGTCGTCATTGTGGCAATGTTATTTTTTCCGATCACCATACCGGAAGCAATCAGCTCTTTTACACTAATTTCAGGTTTTTTCTCAACCAGCTCCTGTAATGCCGAAGTAATATCAACCGCAATATCCGTAACTGCCCCGGAAGAAGTAATAAAAATACTTGCAATGAATATGGAAGTAAGGTTCAATCCCGAATATCCTGCATATAGAAGGCTCTCCGAATACTCCATAACTGCTCCATGTATTTGAAAGAGATCTACAAAAATGCATGCCAGCACCGCAGTAAATAAAGTTCCTGTGACAGCACTAACTGTAGCTGCAGCAAATTGCCGGTTCCAGCCATATACAAGAAGTATAATGACTGTACTGGTCAGTATGGTAACACCGGCTCCCAGCAAAATGGGATGTACCCCTTTTAAAAACAATGGTATTAAAATTTTGAAAATAGAAAGCATGGTAAATATAAACGACAAGATTGCCCGAACTCCTACCCAGCCTGCAAAACAGACCAGTAACAGTACAAAAATTGCAACCAAAATCAATTCATAAGGCAGCCGGTACAGGTCTACCAGTGTGGCCTTTACACTGTTAGAATCCCGGAAATCTGACAGTACCAATGCTTTATCTCCGGCTTCATATAATTTATCCGTCTCTAAAGAGCCTGACAGCAAATTATCTGCTGAAACAATCTCTCCTTTATTGGGTCCCTGTAAGATTTTTATTTCACAAATCTGTAAACCCGAGTTTAAAATTCCCATATCTTGGACCTGATGATTATCAACCGATAATACTTCTGCTTTTACTTGCTGGAAACGTTCATAGTTTGGATTTTCAAAAGAATTTGGAATCAATAATAATATGATTATAAATCCTAGTATGACAAGAGAGGGAATTTTCCCCTTATGTTTTTTTACCATTTTCTCATCCCGCTTCTTCTTATTTTAATCCGGTAAGCTCTTTCAAGCTATTACATATATCCGTATTGTCTATAAATCCGTCAAAGACCTCCCTGCCGGTTCCCTGGGCATAAATTGCAACCGGAAGTCCTGAATGAGCAGTAGAAGACCATCCAATTCCAACTTTACTGTTTACGATTCTTGTAATCATTAACTGAAACGGTTCATAGTCATAAGAAGAATATTTATTCTCATACTCTGTTGTCAGCTCTCTGTCATCATATGGGATCATACTTATATCATAGGCTTCTCTTAAAGTCTCTACATCATCCTCTGTCAAAAGCAAAGTGTCATCTGTTTCTGCATCAGGGTCCCCCGGCATCAGCAGTCCAAACTGCTCTTTCACATCCTTCATGGCATCTTCAAAAGAAGTGCTGTTTTCCCTGTATTTCTCTAGATATTCCGTATTGAAGGCCTGGAAAGACAATTGCTGCTTATCCATAGCTGTATAGTATGTATTATAGAAGGTGGTATTTTGTCCTAATGCCATTCCTCCTGTTTCATGATCACCAGTAACTAAGATGAGGGTTTCCTCAGGATGTTCATTGTAAAATTTTACAGCTACGTCTACCGCTGATTCCAATTCTTTTACTTCATTGATAGTGGTATATGCATCATTTCGATGGGCCGACCAGTCAATTTTTCCGCCTTCAACCATCATAAAAAATCCTGTATCATTGTCAATTACATCAATTCCCTTTTGTACATAGTCAGATAACTTTAAATCATCAGCCTGCTGATCTATGGAATAATGAATATCATCTTCTGTATCCAGTATTTCATTAATAGCAACGGTCTTGCCGGAATCTGCAGATAAACTCATAATATTTTCTTTTGTATTTACCACATTATATCCTGCTTCTTCGATTTTTGTCATAACAGCATCACGTTCTTCATCCTCTTTCGTATTGATACCGCCTCCGCCGAAGAAGTCGAAGTCACTTTCTGCTAACTGCTCCCCAATGGTAACTAAATCACCCCTGGATTCTACATGGGCATAGAAACCTGCAGGAGTTGCATGGTTTAATGATACCGTAGTAATAATTCCGATTTTGTAGTCCTTTTGTTCCTTTAGCATTTCAGCGATACTAGAAACTTTTTCTCCCTGAGCATCAACTCCAATAGAACCATCCAGGGTCTTCACACCACAGGCAATTGCCGTTGCTGCTGAAGCAGAATCCGTAACGAACTTTGAGGCATCATACGTGGTTACTGCCCCGACCGATGGAAATTCCATAAAACTTGCATTCTCAGCTTGCGGCATGTTATCAATTGTGGGGTCATCCAGGGTCCCTGTAAAATTGTGATCTTTGGTTCCCTTATAAACTCCATAAGCGGATGCCTGGGGAAATCCCATCCCATCTCCAATAAATAAAAATATGTACTTCGGCTCTTTTACAGTAGTTTCCTTTTCTTCTGTGTCTTTTGAGTCTGTTACTGCCTCAGTGGAACCGTCATTATTTTTGCCAGAACATGCTGTAAGAGACATAATGGCCAACATCAACGCCAGACATAATGCCAACATTTTTCCAGTTAAAACACCATATGTAGTTTTTCGTTTCATAAATAAGCCCTCCTTTTTCTAAGTTGTGTTTCTCTCCTTTCCCGTTTGCTTGTACTTTTATAATATGATATGCCGCGCCAAGTAAAAATGATAACACCCATCGTACCGCTTTCAAAAGAATTGGTGGTTTAGGACAATTTATATGGCATTTCCACTTTTATTTGTGTACTTTGCATAATTTATTGCCAAGCTCCCCTTCTAATTAGCTTTAGTAGCAGAGTAGCATTTTTCAGAACACTATCTGTCCTCTCCATGCCGCCCCCGCCAGAGGTTGCAAACGGAATAACCGTCTTTCCTATCTCCGATTCAAATTTCATAGAAATCAAATCGAAGTAGTGTGATAAACACACTTTGAGCAGTATAAAAATAAGAGAGCCATTCCCTGACTCTCTTAAGGCCGTAAACAAATGCCTCACTTCTATTTACGTACTGGAACATCTTTCTTTCGCAAATATTTAATCACCTCTGTACCTGCTTTTGCACCTTCATAAACAGCTTTGGCAATTTGCATCATACCACCTGTACAATCCCCGGCTGCATAAAGACCGGGTATACTCGTTGCCATATTTTCATCAACTGTAATTTTATTGCCATCGGACTGCGCACCAATTTTCCTGGCTAACGCACTGCTTCCTGCAACACCTATCGCAACAAACACTCCCGAAACCAATAGATGTGAACCATCTTTAAACCTGACAGATGTTAGTAAGTCATCTTCTCCAACAAGAGCATCAATTTCCTTAGTAATTATTGAAATTTCCTTCGGAATATTAGAAATTGGGGTATCTCCGTTTGATAAAATTGTTACCGACTTAGCAATTGATAAAAGTTCTTTCGCTTCACTTAAAGCATATTCATGGCTGCCCAGAACAGCAACATCTTTTCCCCGATAGAAAAATGCGTCACATACTGCACAGTAACTAACGCCTTTTCCTTCATATTCTGAAAGACCCTGAATTTTCGGTGCTTTACGTGAAGATCCTGTCGCAATAATCACAGCATCTGCTTTGTATTGACACTTATCTGTTTTTACAACTAGTTTATCCTCGAATCCTAAACCTACAACTTCATCAGGGATAAGCTCTGCACCAATTCTTTTGGCTTGTGCAATACCTTTCGCAATGAGGTTATTTCCAGAAGTCGGGTTTTCAAATCCGTAGTAATTTTCTATTTTTTCAGCTTTTGCAAGGGCACCATTATCTTTTCCAATAATTGTTGTTTTGAATCCTGCACGTGCGGTATAGAGTGCCGTTGAAATTCCAGCAGGCCCATTTCCTATAATTAATACATCAGACATCGATTGATTCCTTTCTATAAATAAGTTTGTAACATCATTTATCATTGGCGTATTCCGGATACAGCCTGCTCAATAATACTGACCATAATATCCTTTGTTAACTGTCCGGACACATACCCAAACACATTCCCATCTTTATCAATCATAAAGGTGGTGGGGAGTGCGCTGACACCGTAGACCGTGGCAATTTCTCCGCCAATATCCATAGCCACTGGATAGTTATATCCTTTTTCTTCTAAGAAATCAGTAACATCTTCGGCGGAGCCTTCACGCCCTACATTCGGCGAGGCAATACCGAGAATGATTACGTCATCGGCATTTTCCCCATACTCCTCATATAGCGTTTGGATTTCAGGCATTTCTGCACGGCAGGGAGGACACCAGGTCGCCCAGAAATTCAGGAATACCGTTTTACCCTTGTAGTCTGAGAGGGTTTGAGTGTTACCGTACTGGTCGGTAAGGGTAAAGTCAGGAGCCGCAACGACTTCTTTATTTACGTTGTCCTCTTTAGATTTGGTATTGATATCACCGGACTTGTTCTCATCAACAGAAGCCTTATCCTCAGAAGGAACGGAGCTGCTGCTTTTCGGTGCTGCATCCCCCAAGCCGGATAAATAGCTACTAAAACCATTCATCCAACCGGTGAACATCATTATACCAATAAGAATCATAAGGATACCGCCGACCTTAACGGTATATTTTACCACATTTCTATGCTTCTTAAAGAAATCCAATAAGGCTCCGGTAAAGATACCAACTCCCATAAACGGTAGAATAAATCCGAGAGTATACACTCCAATAAGAAGGAAACCCGTGGTATGGGATGCAGAGGATGCCGCCATAATCAAGACACTTGCAAGGGCAGGACCGACGCAGGGAGTCCACGCAAAACTGAACGTGAAGCCTAGAATAAGAGCCGTCAGGGGATTCATGGCAAGGCTATCCGGTTGGAAATGAAAACGATGTTCCTTTCCTATCCTGGCGGAGGACTTGCCGAATACGTCTAGTTGAGTAAGACCAAAAAGAATGATGATAATACCGCCAACGCGGGTAAACCATGTCTGGTAATTGTGAAAAAAGCGTCCAATAGCCGTAAAGCCAAGCCCTAATAAGAAGAAAGCAAAGCTGATGCCGATAACGAAAAATAAGGTGTTGAATATTACCTTGCTCTGTTTATAGCTGGTATTGCCATCCCCATCTATCTCCTTTGCGCCGCCGGATAGATAAGTTATATAAAGGGGAATGAGCGGTAGTACGCAGGGAGAAAAGAAGCTGATTACTCCCTGAATAAATACGGCAGCTGCAGGGACACCTGTTTCAATTGCTAGATTCATTTATTTTCCTCCATTCCGAATGAATAAAAACCGGAGGTTGCTTCTCCGGCCTTCTCTATTATTTAGTTTTCGCTTATATTGATTTTACATACTTTTGTTTCTTCTTTTGTTATTGCTAGCGCTTTCATGATTCGTATCTCCTCACATTCTAATATTTTGATTTGACCATTATTTTAATTATAAACAATCCTGGAAAAGTGTCTGTGAGTAAGTCACAAAACAAATATTTTTTATTTTCTGATAAGTGTTACATATCAGGTTTATTAGAAACTCATAAATTTGATAGTATATTTTTGTCAAGGGATCTGCAGACGGCTATCTGGACCGAAAAGAGCAGGCATTCGTTGCAAGTTGGTTCAGGCACATACCCTAAAGTACCCTCCCTACATATACTGCTGTTCTCCTTATAAATCCACCTTTCCGGAGTTGCTATCGTGCCCTATATTCGTGGTCTTTTCCCTGCTCTCCTCTTTTGGAGGCATTGTCAGCGGTACAAGTGGCATCATTATCGGGTATTACCAACTCCTACTGCTTGTTTTATGGAAAGCCATATTGTATGGCTTAAAAATATTAGGGGACATCTACAAAACAAAGTAACTATGCCAAATAAAAGTACAGTCGATTTGAGTAAATAAAGATTTTTATAAAATAAAGGGGCTGTAAAAAAACTCCCTTACAAGAAAAATCGCTGAGGTCGTGAGACTTCAGCGATTTTTTGGTATAATTAATTATGCAAATAAATAAAAACACCAATGTTAATTATACAGTACGACAGC
>JACERV010000016.1 GCA_013911065.1 Ruminococcus sp.
AGCTTAGTCCTAACTATATTCAATTTTCAGTGCATCTGAATAGATGCTTATTTGCTATACACTTTTTTAGTTCAAAACTTTTTCAAAATCTTTTGATTTTTCTATTGACTATTCATAGTTGGTCTCCGTTCATAGAAGTCAAATCCATTTTGGTATACTTAAAAACTCAATTGAGGACGTAACCTTGTCCAGTTCGTTACGTCCTCAAATGCTGTTCAAAGCGGAAATCCACTTTGCTATTTTCTCGTAATCTTACTGCCCTGCAAGGCTTTTCGTTACTGTTCACAGGCGACCTGTAAACAGTAGCGCCGCCTGCCCATTTAAATTCGCCTTCGGCGAGGGGCAGGCTCACTGGCTGTTTTACGTTGTCGAGCCTGACCTATCAGCATAGTGATAGGCCAGGAGTGAACTTTAACTTATTTTCTACAACTCGCAGTTTTTCACAGTTCTTGGGAACGGCACTACATCTCTGATATTAGACATGCCTGTGAGATACATGACACAGCGCTCAAACCCAAGCCCGAATCCTGCATGCCGCGTAGAACCGTATTTCCTGAGATCCAAGTAGAATTTATAATCATCCTCTTTCAGATCCATTTCTTTCATTCGCTCCAGCAGTTTTTCATAGTTGTCTTCTCTTTGACTTCCGCCGATAATCTCACCGATACCCGGTACAAGACAATCCACCGCTGCAACAGTTTTGCCGTCCTCATTAAGTTTCATATAAAACGCTTTGATTTCTTTAGGATAATCTGTCACAAATACAGGGCGTTTAAAGATTTCTTCTGTCAGATAGCGCTCATGCTCTGTCTGCAAATCCGTTCCCCAATTCACCTTATATTCAAACTTATCATTATTTTTCTCAAGCAGCTCTACAGCTTCTGTATATGTTACTCTTGCAAAATCTGAAGTCACTACATTTTGCAGTCTGTCCATCAGTCCCTTATCCACAAAAGAATTGAAGAAATTCATCTCCTCCTGCGCATTTTCAAGGACATAGGATATAACATATTTCAGCATAGCCTCAGCCAAATCCATATTATCAGTCAGATCTGCAAATGCAATCTCAGGTTCAATCATCCAGAATTCTGCAGCATGGCGTGTTGTATTAGAATTCTCCGCCCGGAAGGTAGGGCCAAATGTGTAAATACTTCTGAATGCTTGTGCAAAAGTCTCTCCATTTAACTGTCCGCTTACAGTCAGGTTCGTTTCCTTGCCAAAGAAATCCTGGCTGTAATCTATTGTTCCGTCCGGATTCTTCGGCACATTTTCCATATCAAGGGTTGTCACCCGGAACATCTCTCCGGCACCTTCGCAATCACTGCCTGTTATCAGAGGCGTGTGGACATAAACGAATCCTCTGTCTTGGAAGAATTGATGGATTGCATATGCAATTAACGAACGAATACGGAATACTGCCTGGAATGTATTGGTTCTGGGGCGCAGGTGAGAAATCGATCTAAGATATTCGAAACTATGTCGTTTCTTCTGCAACGGGTAATCAGGCGCTGAAGTCCCTTCTACCGCAACCTCATCAGCCTGGATTTCAAATGGCTGCTTTGCCTGAGGTGTCGCAACCAGCGTTCCCGTAACAATAATAGCCGCACCTACATTTTGCTTTGAAATCTCTTCAAAATTCTCCATGTTATCATGATATACAATCTGTAATGTTTCAAAGTAAGAGCCGTCATTCAAAACAATGAATCCAAATGTCTTGGAGTCACGTATACTGCGGATCCATCCGCCTACAGTTACCTTCTTGTCCAAATATTCTTCTCTGTTTTTAAATAGTTCCCGAATCGTTATTAGGTCCATTCCAAATACTCCTCATCTCATATGTTCTATTTTTCATTATCCCCGGCAGCACCGGAAACGTCCTCCGTAAGATTATAACACCGAATCTGCCTGAAATACAATCCCGTTCTGCCTGCGCGCTTCATCAATAACACGCGCAGCATCCAGTGAATACTTTATATAAGGATGCTCGATGCACTTTTCATCTACCAGCCTTGCAAATTCTCTGAGCTCATATACCATATTATTTTCACTTGGTGTATATGGGATTTGCTCCCTTCTTCCATCCCGGTAAAGTATTTCTATTGCCTGGGGTTTCGCAACACCATCTACAAGAATATTGCCCTCTTCTCCCATGAATATACTTGGATTTACAGAATCTGTTATCTTGGAATAAACAGCTTCGGCTATCATATCCTGGTACTGCATCAGGACAATTCCGCTGCCTTCAAACCCATTTTCTAATTTCGTAGAAAATGCTTTTATTTCTTCCGGCATTCCAAGCAGTTTTACAAGCGTGTGTATGCAATATACTCCAATATCCATAATTGCCGCATTAGAAAGTTCCGGGTTAAATGCATTCAGCACTTCTCCCTGACGGAATCTGTCATAGCGGGAAGAATACTGGCAATACTCCATCATTACTCTGCGCAGCTTTCCAATTTTAGGCAGACATTCCTTCACTATATTGAAGGCAGGGTCAAAATCCGGCCTCATTGCTTCCAACAGTACTGCCTGGTTCTTTTGGGCACACAAAAACATTTCGGAAACTTCTTCTTCGTTTACTGCTATAACTTTTTCACATAGCACATGTTTCTTATGTTCCATGGCTTTCAAGGCCTGGGAATGGTGTGCATAAGTGGGAGTTGCAATATATACGGCATCAATATCCGACTTCAAAAAATCTTCGTAATCTGTATAAACATTCTTAATGTGATGTTTACCGGCAAATGCATCTCCTGTCTCCTGTTTCCTTGAATATACAGCATGAATGTACACTTCCTGCACCTGACCGGCGGCCTCTGTCAGCCAGTCACTAATAAAATTTGTTCCTACAATTCCTAATTTCAGTTTCCCTTACCTCCTGTTTTAAAAACTCTGCTACAATTCAGTCTTTCATCAATCCGCGATTCTATACAATTTGAAATTGTTCTTCCTCAGCCAAACTCACTACGGTACAGTCATTGGAATAGGTACATTCCGGCAGAATAATCATGGCCTGCAGCTCGTCCTCATTTGCCGGCAATGGTGCAAGATGCCAAATGGCCGTATTAATTTTTACCATCACACCCTTCGGAACAAGAAAGGCTTTTGTCAGATTTGTAACCGGGACACCTGCTGATGCAGGAGCAACGTGTATAATCATATCATCATTCAAAGGAAGAATGATTTCCGGTGTGGTAGTATGATATTCAACCTGCGTAATAAGCATCTCCTCCGGCTTCTTCACGAGAATAGGGGAAAATCCGACCCTTGTACCATAAGATTCGCTGATCCTGTCTGGAAAAAATCTATGAATTTCCCCATTCAGGGAATAGCCCTGGGGCTCTGTCATGGAATAAAATGTTCCAAATGGGGCAAAACCCTCATGTGTTAATTTTTGTGTTTTAATTTCTATCATTTTACTGCCTCCTTTTTACACTGTGCCGGCTGAGATTACTGCCTCTATCGTATGACTCATTTTATCTCTATTTCAAGGTGGAATCAATATATATTTCAATGTATTTATTGTAACAACCCGGAATACAAAAATCAACAAACAAAAAAGACAACCTGTAAGCTTACTTTCTACAGGCTGCCCCCTTCATCCGTTATAAAAGATTATATTCTTCCATTGAAACGGTTTACTCTCTCATATTTTAACTTTCAGATGAACTTTCACTAACATCTGCATGTGCCTTGAAAACTATACAAGCCAAAATACCTACAATACACACTGCTGCTACAGGTTCCATAAAGATTATGCGGAATACTGCAGGAAAATTCTCTTTAACCGGGCTGGCCAGGCTTCCTATACCGTAACCAAGTCCAAGGATAATTGCAAGAACCAGACTATTTCTATCATCCAGACCTTCTTTTAAAATCATCTTTACACCATTGAGGAAAATCATGGCAAAAACAGTAATCACCGCACCGCCCATTACACAGTTAGGCATAGCGTTGAAAATAGCTCCAATTTTAGGGAACAGACCTGCCAGCATTAATACAAGGGCTCCCATAGCGATACAGAACCTGTTCACTACTTTCGTCATGGCGATGATACCTGCATTTTGTCCAAAAGCTGTATTCGGCAATACGTTAAATAGGCCTGCAAGTGAGCTGCCCACAGCATCTGCGATAATTGCGCCGGAAGTTTCTTCTGCGGTAGCTTCACGGTCAAAGGTAGAAATCGTAATACCACTTGTATTTCCCATCGTCTCCAGACCACTAACGACATAAACTGCAAAGAATGGGAAAACAATGTCCATCCGGAACAAAGGCTTAATCACAAGTGGCATTGGCAAACTTACCCACGCCGCCTGAGACACATTGTCCAAGTTTACCATACCCATCAAAGCGGCCAGTATGTAGCCGACAACAATACCAATCAGAATCGCCGTGGCTTTCCACATGCCTGTTGCAAAACGATTGAGAACTATGATAATCAAAAATACGACGCCGCCAACCAGCCAGTATTTTCCGGCTCCAATGTCCTCTGCAGCAGCTCCCCCAACAAAATACGTTGCTCCTGTTGTAAGAAGTTTGATACCAATGGTGATGAGAACCGCACCAATTACCAGCGGTGAGAAAAACCTCTTGAGCGGCTTCAGGAAAACACCCATGAGAATCTCAACAACACTTCCCGCGATTACACCGCCTAATACATACCCCATTGCTTCAATAGGGGCAACCTGCTCTGCCATCAGTTTCGCACCCAGCTCCTGCATGGTGGGGACAAATGCAAAAGCGGTTCCCATAACAATAGGCAGCCTCGCACCAATCTGAATAATACCGAGCTTCAGGGGATATAACTGTACAAGTGTTACAAGCCCTGATACAAACATGGCACATTGAATCATCATGATACGCAATTCCGCCGGGAACGGAGCATCCGGTGTGCTCATTGCGCCAGTCAGTATGAAAATAGGTGCCAGGTTTCCAACAAACATTGCTAAGACGTGCTGGAGACCGAGCGGAAGCGCCACAGAAATGGGCGGCCTGCCATCTAATTTGTAGATGAGATCATACCGGTTTGAATTGTTCATATAAATATACCTCCATAATTTACTGGCAGTGAAATTACTCACTGCCATTATCGTCTAAGCATAGCACATTAGGTTATTTAGGTCAATAAAAAGTGATTTCGATGGTAATAATTGTCTATAATACACAATCACTTTCCGCATACTCATATGCTCTGTAGGGATTCTGCACTTTGAACATACCTCCGTCCACGCCTATAATCTCGCCTGTCACGTAACTGCATTCTTCTGAGGCCAAAAATGAAACCAATGCAGCCACTTCCCCGCATGTCCCAAACCTTCCAAGGGAAATCTGCTTCACCTGTATATCTCCTCTTTCTTTTATCATGGCATCTGTCATATCTGTATGTGTAATGCCCGGAGCATACGCGTTGACTGTAATTCCATAAGGTCCCAGTTCTGCCGAGGCAATCTTGGTCAGCATATCTACGCAGGCCTTGCTGGCACCATATCCTACAAGGCCGCAGTCTGCAAAGGAAGAAGAAATAGAGGAGGCATTGATAATTCTTCCGTAATGCTGTTTCTTCATATAAGGAATGACTGCCTTTGTCATCAAAAACGAACTTTTAAAATTCACAGCAAGAATATTATCCAGATATTCTTCCGTCATATCCTCGATGAAATTAAAATCAAAGATCCCAGCATTATTTATCAGAATATCCACTCTTCCAAAACGTTCTTCCACATAGTTCATAATCTGCGCAATAGCTTCCTGTTTGGAAACATCACCATGAACAGTTGCAGACTCCGATGTGTACTCCTGCATTTTCTGCTTTGTTTCCTGTACACTCTCTTCATTGGAACGGTAAACAGCCAGTACAATATTTCCTCTTTTTGCCAGTTCAATGCTAATAGCCTGTCCTATCCCTCTTGTCCCGCCTGTTACAATAGCAACTCTTTTTTCTGTCATCGACTCTACCCCCGGCATTACGCCAAACCTTTCTGTTTTTATTCTCTACGTTTTGGATATACCATACATAATAGTCTGTATAGCGCTTCATCTTCATCTCAAATTATTGCCTGTATCATATACACTTTTCTCCCTTCACCAATATAACATTATACGATGAGCTTCATTATTTTTCATTTTACCAAAATGTGACTGTTAGAGCCATTGTATTTTTCAATTTTATAAGTGCTGAAATACATTAGAATGAAATCAGAATAATCTAACTGAGAGTGTGACTCTGGTAAATATATATTATTCTTGAATCATTTAGACAGATATGCTATATTAAAGATACTAAGAGAACAACCGCCCACAAGGGGTTGACTCCCGGAAACAATTATTTGCTAACTGTCCTGGCTCGCCAAAGTCGCAGGGCAGTTTTTATTTTTCCGGCCTCAGACATTTTTTAGACATTTCTTGATTTTCCTCTTCTCACATGCTATACTATGAACCGTTCCAAAGCCCTGAAAAATAAGGTCTTAAGGGCAATTATAAACCGAGTGTTCGTGACCTTCCACTCGTAAAACAAAACTAAAGGAGATTAAAAATGAAAAAATTGAGAATCAACAACGTGCTTTTTATGGCACAGGCAGCTATGATTGCTGCTATCTACGTGGTGCTCACCATTGTGTTTGCACCCTTCAGTTACGGTGAAGTGCAGGTTCGTATTTCCGAAGCACTGACCATTCTTCCGGTATTCACACCGGCTGCAATCCCAGGCTTGTTCATCGGATGTCTTATCAGTAATATACTTGGCGGCTGTATTCTGCCCGATATTATTTTTGGAAGTTTCGCCACCCTGATAGGTGCGGTCTTTACCTGGCAGCTTCGAAATAAAAGTCCGTTTCTGGCTCCGCTGCCCCCTATTTTATCTAATACTATTATTGTGCCGCTTATCCTGCGCTATGGTTACCTGGTGCCGCTCCCAATCCCCTTTATGATGTTAACTGTGGGCATTGGAGAAGTGATTTCCTGCGGAGTGCTGGGAATGATTCTATATACGGCATTGAATAAATATAAACATACTATTTTCAGAACCCCTTAATACGTAAAAGAAAAGAACCTTATACACCGGCATTTTACATTACTCCTAAATGCCCGTGGGTAAGGTTCTTCTTGTTATTTCACATATCCAATAAACGTATTCCCGCTTCCCTTCACCATCTCTTCCATATCATTCACGCTGACCGTGTTCTCCTCCCCAGTGTCAGGATCTATATAGGTCACATCGGTTGTACTATATCCGGTCAAAAGTATTGCATGGCTGGAATCTGTCATAGCAATTACAGGAAGTCCTTTATTAATCACATAAAGCACCTGACTTAAAGTACATCCCGTTAAGTTCACTCTTTTCGCCTGATATTGTTTCATCTGCTCCTCGCATGCCTCGAAAGAAGTTTGATGTTCCGATTTCTTAAATGCCTGCGCATCTGTATAGTAAACCAGGTCGCGGTTTCCTTTTTCCCAAATATAGGCCTGCTCAGAGGAAATTACCACACCGGACACCTGCTCAGCCTTTTGAATTGCATAAGATGCCCTGTTATAAATTGCTATTAGTTCTCCTGTTCCGTATACATAATATTTATCCGCTTTTACCTTGCCGTCAAATGCGATGGTGACCGGCTCATTCAGCATGACCTGTTTTGGCCTCAGGATTTTAGGCGACTGGTCAGGAATTCCATCCACATACTTTAATCTCATCTGTTTCTTTTTCAAATCGGTCGAGTAAGACTCCAATAAAATATTACTTTCCTTCCGCACAGCATTATTACTAATATAATCCTGTGCCGTATCCGTATAGATTTCTCCGGACTTTGTCACCCGGTTAAGTGTAACAAGATTATCCTCAACAAATATATCCGAAATGTAAATCCCTTCCACAGTATAGGTTTTCACTACCTCATTTTTACCATCCAGGATTTCCAATTCATACATAGGCAGTATATCTTCTCCTGCCACTGTTTTTCCCTTATCATCTGCTCTTTGGCGTCCATAGATGAAATCGTTGATTACAAACCCAAGAGGCCTTATAGACTCTCCTGTACTTGCCTCTAAGGTTCTTTCCTTACCTGTTTTTAGATTGAGAACCATAATTTCCTGTGCATCTTCCAAAGAACCGGTTGTTTGATACGCAAGCAGGTGTCCGTCATCTGATGCTGTATACTGTCCTTCTTTTAAATCCTGAGCCAGTACGTCCTGTTTGTCTTTTTCCAAATCTACCTGATACAATGTTCCGCCGGCCAGAACGTAAAGTACCTCCCTGTCATGGCTGTAGTAAACCATTTTCCCCAGCTCATCCTCAGCGATAGCAAAGGACTTATTGCTTGGAATAAATGCTTTTTCTTCTACGGCATTTTTCTCAATATCGAAATAATAGATATCCACGCCTACTCTGCCTTCATGAGTCCCCCTATTCATATACCCATATACGGCAAAGACGGTACTTCCATTTTCATCCATACTGATGATCCTGACTGCATGTTGGTCATAACGGCTGCGTATATCGTGTCCCTCTCTATTTGCAAAACTAAATACAAGTGACAGCTCATCTGATTCTTTATTATAAGTCCATAAGTCCCTCTCCTGCACAAAAGATACAATCGTCCCGTCCTTATTTGTCTCATATGAAGTATCCTGTGAAGTAATTCCGAGTAATATTCCGGTTTCATCCAACACTTTTTTATTTCCATTGAAAACCTGATTCATACTTCGGTTATAATCTAAAAGGTAAACCTCATCTCCGCTGTGTCTCACACGGAAAAACTCTTTTATATTATAAGTCTCCACCTCATCCTGGTCTCCTGTACACGTGACCTGATACTTTGCAAGTAAAGAGGTATAAACACTATTACTCTCCTTAATACTCCACTCCACAGTGTTGGATATTTCCGGTTCCAGATTTCCCCATGTAACCTGGGTACTGTTTGAATGAATTGTTACCGTTTGATAGGTCGTGTTATCCCCTTCCTCATTTGGTTCCAAATACTGGGACAGTTCAGAAGCATTTTTTTTGCTGAATGTCTTAGAATGAAAAGCATCTGCAAAATCAAGGCACTCTTTTACAGCAAGATCCTCCGGTCTTTCAATTCTTGTGTAGAAATATATTTCTTTCTTTTCAGTTTCTAATGTTACTTTTAAAACAGCCTCAGAAACATTTTCCCCCAAGGCACTGTTCAAATCTAACTTAATGGCTGAAGCTGTCAAATCCCTGACTTCATCCTTGCCGTAAACATCTTCCCCATTTAAGGAATATACTTCATATTGAATTGACTGGATGACATTTTCATCCTCCTCTATTATCATTTCAAGAGTACCATTATTTTCCAGCGGTGTAACCGTATCCCTCATAGCAGTGATATCCATATCATCCACATACCCTGCAAGAGTATTTACAGTTCTCCCTCCCACCGTAAATGAAATTCTGGGCAGTGTAGGATCACCCAGGTCAACCGTCAAATCATCTGTCCCCCTATTTGTAACCAGGCTGCTTATGACAAGCGCAATGAGAAATATGCCTGCCAAAATCCCAACCTTTATCCACCTCTTTTTTTTCATTTGTCTGTCCCCTTTGTTTTGAAAATATCATATCTGTTCAGAACCATAAACAGATACAAAATATCATCTTTCTTCATCTCCATATAGCAGCTTTCCTAATGTAGGTTTTACCTGCAAAAACGTTTCACACTCCCGGATTTCCCGCTTTGCACTTACATTATCTTTTTTACTTTTCACAGCACGCAATAAAATATTCTTAGGTGTATGCTCCATGTCAATAAACTCTAATACCTGCGTCTCATACCCTGCTGTCTCAAGATATTTTGCACGCAGCCCGTCTGTAACAAGAGCAGCAAACCGCTCTTTCAGCAGTCCATAATCCATAATGGGGGCCAGCATTTCATTTGCTATTTGCTTATTCAGTTCATGCTGGCAGCATGGAACCGAAAGAATCACCTGG
Organism: Ruminococcus sp.; assembly: GCA_013911065.1. Lineage (GTDB taxonomy): Bacteria > Bacillota > Clostridia > Lachnospirales > Lachnospiraceae > Muricomes. The sequence continues at coordinate 9,941 of JACERV010000016.1, forward strand.
GCATTCCAGCCAATTGCCTTAGCCAGTGCATAATCTGTAGCCGTATCACATGCATGAAGAGTAACTACCATATCTACTGCCTGTACTCCCTCATAATCCGCAATATCTCCCACTAAAAAAGTCAGTTTCTCATATCCATATTTCCGGGCCAGCTCACTGCAATGTTCAATCACATCTTCCTTTAAATCCAGACCGATGATACGTATATCATACTCTTTCAGCTCATGAAGATAATAATACATTGCAAAAGTCAAATAAGACTTTCCGCAGCCAAAATCTAAAATCGTCAATTCCCGTCCCTTGTCAAGCCTGGGCAGAATATCCTCAATAAACTCTAAGAAGCGGTTCATCTGCCGAAACTTATCAAACCTGGACTTCACAATTTTCCCCTCAGAAGTCATTATTCCCAAATCTTCAAGAAAAGGTACTGCCATCCCTTCACGTAAAATATATTTCTTACTGCGGTTATGGGAGAGTGCTGCCTCCTCCAATTCCTTTTCCAGGCGCTTCTTTTGAATCGTCACCTTCCCCTTTTTACTTACAAGTACCGTATAATTCACGCTCCTCGTAGTTACCTGCAGCTGTCGGAAACTTCCCATATACTCCGAAATCCGCCCCGCCGCCTCCTCAGGCATAAGATTTTCATGAAAGACTTGTGTCTTCGTAAAAGATTCCAACTGAAAATAAAGAATCCCTTTCTTTTCAACTGGTCTCACCTTAATCTTCAAAACACCATCCGACCTGCGCGGGTTACTCATAATCCCCTGGACAAACTCTATATTTAAAACATTATTTAATAATTCCTGCAATTTCTCCATAAAATACCTCTTAAAATATTCTTTCCAATTCTTTTACTAATTGTAAAGCAAAACATCCAATGGTGCAAGAATCAGTTCCAACTTGAAAACACTTTATAACATCAGTATCTTCAAAAGATATAAACATATAAGAAAAGATGAGAATATTCTGAAAATGGTCAGCAAAAGGGTCAGTCCCTTTTCAGAAGGGACTGACCCTTTTTAAATTAGCCTACTTTATTCTTGGAAACTCTATTGTTACCTTAAACAAATCTCCATCAAGATACAGTTTGAACTCGCCTCCCTGCATCTCTGTCAGGCTCTTGGCTATGGACAGTCCCAGCCCGCTGCCCTCCGTACTTCTGGATATATCTCCTCTGATAAACCTTTCTCCCAATTCATCAGCAGAAATATTCAGGGCACTCTCAGAAATATTTTTCAATGAAAAGCATACCTTTCCTTCATCTACCCAAAGATCTGCATACACCCGGGTTCCGGGCATGGCGTATTTTGCTGCATTGTTGTAAATATTCTCCAGTACACGCCATATGCGTCTTCCATCTACGTAAATAATAGCAGGTTCATCTGTAAGATTCTGAACCATTTTCAGTTCCCTTTTCTCGAACTTTTCAGCAAACTCTCCTGCCGTCTGGTTAATCAGCTCAACCAGATTTACATCCATCAGCTCCAGAACAATATTCCCGCTGCTTACTTTTGATGCCTCAACCACATCTTCTGTTAAAGTCTTCAGACGCTGAGCCTTTTCTTCCAGGATGTCCAGATATCCCTGGATTTTAGGATCATCAAAATTCTCCCGTTTCAGCAAATCTACATAGTTGATGATAGAGGTCAGTGGTGTCTTAATATCATGAGAAACATTGGTAATCAAGTCTGTTTTTAATCTTTCACTTTTCATGCCTTCTTCTACTGCACACTGCAGCCCGTTTCCTATGTTATTCATCATTTCTGCAGTGTTCAGATTCTCACCTTTCAGCCCATCCAAAGGAATCTGATAATCTACATTTCCAGAAGCAATCTCCTGAATTCCTTTCCGAAGCCTGCTCTTGGCAATCGTATTCTTCACAATAATATACAATGCCGCTGCCCCCTCAAAAATAAATATCAGCAGGACAGAAACTATCCCGTCATTAATAGCTATAATAAACAAATCTAATAAAATAAATGCTGCCGCAATAAATACTATTTTAAATATAGAACTGCGGTTCTCCCAAAGTTCTTTTAAAAATAGAAGAACATCCCGCAACAAACTATTTTTCCAAAGTGTTTTTGCCTTGATTCTGCGAATCAGGCTAAGATAACCGGCTAGAAAGCAGGCTGCAGTATATGCTGCTGTAATCCCCACCTCTGCCAAATCAGATATAGCCAGATAGCTCCCTGAATAAACACCTGTATAAGCCATAGTATAATAGCCTTCTACCGCATAAGAAACTCCACTTGTAAAAATATTCCCCCATATATTTACCATAAAGAAAACAGGGAAAATCCATATTAGAATGATAAATGCTGCCCCTAATTCCGTTTTCCAACGGTCAAATGCAGTCAGATGAAGCTCCTCATCCTCTTTTTTACCTGCAATAACGGTCATCCAGATTAAAATCAGCAAAAATATTATAGAACAAAATACACTGCCAAATGCCGCTTGTTTTAAATATGGGGCATAATTATCATATGCCTGCTTATCTGTATAGAAATTATCCTGGATTGGAAAATCTGTGTCTATAGATGCTGCAAATATACAGTCAGTATTTTGGCTGCAAATATAGGATTTCACTGTAGAATGCCATTCATTAGCTGATATATCCATATTTGTCTCGAATTCCGCCAGTTTCGGTCTCACAATCAAATACTTGCTTTTCGACCCTGACTTCATTCTCTCCAGATTCGCTTTAACCTCGTCGTAGCTTTTATACTGGCTATTGTTTGTATGAACTGTTTTTGTATTTTCACTTACAAACATGTAAGTAAAGTTTGTATTTCCTTCCTGCCACATGTCACCTGCATACAAATATTCTTCTATCTGTGAAGAAATAGAGCCAAGCACACTCTCCATATAGCTATAAACCTTTGATAATTTCCCGTTCAACTCCGGTGTCTTGTTCACTACCTCCAAAATATTTGCTGCGCCTGCAGGGGCATACTTCTCTTTCAATGCTCCACTAAATGTCCAGCAATCCGTATATTCCGTATTTCCATCCTCATTTTTAATAATTAAATTTCCATCCGAATACCCGGAAGTATAGTATCCATCCTCCAGCTCCGTCAAGAAATCAGAAACAGATTTATGCTCCACTTCCAGCAAAAGCTTTTTATCCTGTATCAGAGTCTGGAACTCTCCCATATAATAATAATGATAGGTTCCGTCAGGTTTTTGGCAGACCACAATGTTTTTTTCACCATAATCCGCCCCTTCCTCCATATATTCACTGCTCCAGTTTTTTAAATCTTCCAGATCATAGGCAAGCCCGGATGTGTTTTCGCCGGCTATCTTTCCATTCCTGGCCAAATCTACAATATCAACCAATTTATTGGGATCATATTTACCTTCCGTTTCAAAATTGTGCTTCATGGAAAGCCCTTCCATTACACTCCACGTGGCATTATATACCATATTTTTAAAGCTTGCGGACTCCTCATAGGGTTTATTCGAAGAATCAACGAAATCTTCTCCCTTCATATTTCCCGCAAAAGCCAGAAGAACCACGATACTCAAAACCGCTGCTACAGCCATAATATGTGCAAAAAGCAGCAGAATTCCCTTTGTCACCGGCTTCTTATACCAGTTTTTCATATTACTCCTTTCTAGAGTTTTTCAATCTTATAACCGACTCCCCAGACCACCTTCAGATATCTGGGCTCTTTCGGATTAATCTCTATCTTTTCCCTGATATGACGGATATGCACCGCAACCGTATTGTCTGCTCCGATTGCATCTTCATTCCAGATAGATTCATAAATCTGATTTATAGAAAAAACTCTCCCTTGATTTTTCACTAGTAATAACAAAATATTGTACTCAATCGGTGTCAGCTTCACGACTTCCCCATCCACCGTAACTTCCTTCAAATCATCGTTAATCGCAAGACCCCCAACCTCATATACCTTCTCAGACTTTTCACTCGTATTCCCGCCAAGCTGAGTATACCGGCGCAGTTGTGATTTCACTCTCGCCACAAGCTCCAACGGATTAAACGGCTTTGTCACATAATCATCAGCACCCACATTTAGTCCCAGGATTTTATCCGCATCCTCCGACTTCGCAGACAGAATAATAATAGGAATACTATTGTTCTCCCTAATTCTAAGCGTTGCCCTGATCCCGTCCAGCCTGGGCATCATAACATCAAGCACAAGTAAATGTACCTCTGCTGTCTCCAAAACCTTTAATGCCTCTGCACCGTCATAAGCTTTCAGTATATGATAGCCCTCCTGAGTTAAATATATCTCGATTGCTTCCACAATTTCTTTATCATCATCACAAACTAAAATATTATACATTTTCATCACCTCCTCTACAGTATACATGATATCTGTGATTTTTTAAGACCCCTTGGGGAAAATCTTATAAATTTCTTAAATTAAAATTCCTCTGCCTGATACTTTATTTCTTTATTATTACCTTCACGTCTTCATATGAAGAGGAGTGCTATGAGCTGTCCCTCTTCATAGTTTTTTCAAAAATCATACATAAATTGTTAAATTATCCCTCACATAACTAACACATTTTCCATGTATAGTAATAACTATCAAAGGACAATAACCTTTTTTATATAAATTTTCTTTTTCATAATTTTTTCAAGGCCGGGAGCAATCCCGGCCACTCCTTTTTCCATTTCTTCCATTTCTTCCATTTACCTCCTATTGCGAAATTGTTACATAATTGTTACAATTTCATTGTGATTAGCTAACACATATAATAACAATAATAATCATCATAAGGAGGACTAAGCCATGTGTTTTAACTTTAGTAACTGTTCTGAGTTAATTAACTATCTTTGCAATGCACTCAATCGTGGATGTTAATTTTAAGGCTCTGGCTTTAAGCCAGAGCCGTTTTTTATAATTCTGGCCCACGTCTTCTTTCTTTTAAATCTTTCATCTTTAAGTAACATTCCACACCCCAAGAACAATTTTATTATTTTACACATATAATAAAATGATAATATAACCATACTTTTTATGGTAGAAGGAGTTTTTATATGAGTTTTCAAGGACTTAACGTCAGTGAATTCCAGGGAATTGTAGACTGGGAGCGGGTGAAGTCCGCCGGATACCAGTTTGCCATGCTCTGCGCCGGACATGGTTTTGGCATTTTAGATAAAAGGTTCCAGCAAAATGCCGCAGAATGTAACCGGATTGGGCTCCCTATCGGCGCATACTGGCTTTGTCATGCTATCAACCCGGAAACAGCCCGGCAAGAGGCTGATGGCTGTATAAACGCAGTTTCTTCCTATTGTCTGGAATACCCTGTATGTTATAACATAGAGCAGGCGACAATTAACTACGCCGCCCAACATGGTGTAACTGTAACACCTGCGCTGGCAGCTCAATTTGTACAGAGTTTCTGCAGCAGAGTAGAAGAACTAGGGTATTATGCCATGTTTTACTGCGACCGGAACTTTCTGCATACTTATTTTCCTTCAGACCTTTCCAAACGTTATGCACTTTGGTACGCATATTATGGAAGTCAATTTGATAATACTCACTGCAGCATCTGGCAGTATACGAATCAAGGACACGTACCGGGAATCAGAACTAATGTTGATTTAGATTTAGGATTTACCGATCTTCCTGCCATTATCCGAGATGCAGAGTTGAACCACCTGGATGGCAGTTCACCCCCCTCTGGTTCGACCGTACAGAACTACATCACTTATGTCATTCAGTCAGGAGATACTCTGAGCGGCATAGCAAAACGTTATGGAACTACTTATCAGACTCTTGCCGTCCTAAATGACATTCCCGATCCGGACATAATTTATCCCGGTCAGACTATCCGGGTTCCTGAAGATGGAACCACTACCTCTGTTTACTATACTATACAGCCTGGAGATACTCTGAGTGAAATTGCTCTCAAGTTCGATACAACTGTAAGTGCCCTGCAAGATCAAAACAATCTCAGTAACCCGGATTCCATATATGCAGGGCATATAATTAGAATCTCATAATACCAATTTTAGAATTTCATAACAAATTTCCCAGTTCTTTTATAGAAACGACATACTTTGTGCACATTTATCCTATATACTGAATTTAGATAGTTGATAGAACAACTATCCCCCCTCATAAAGTTAAGACATCTTAGGGGAGTCCTAGATGTCTCACTTTACTCTCATTCCTTTAGATATTATGAAAACAAGCAGAACCCCATTTAGCCGATACTAAATGGGGTTTCTGTTATTTTCACAAAAGAGGCAGGAAAAGAACTTGCTCATCCTGACTTTTATTTAAGAGTTTCATAAAATTTTAAATAGAAGAGGACGAAAAAGCGCCCCCACAAGATTATTTATATAGAAGGAATTAGTCTCTTCACTATAATTAATTCCTTTCCTACCGTAAAGTCCGAAGTCTAAATTGATTCCGGGCCGTTTCTGTGTCCTGTTTTATCTAACAAAAAAATTGGATGCTGTTTCATCCAGTGCACCCTTTAGTCTTGCAAACCAAGGTGCCTTTGATGTCCAGAAGAACTCTGGTATATCTTTTCCGTTGTTAGCTTTGTAAATTTCATTCAGGACTTTCCTTTCATCCGGATGCATCAGCGGATAAGAGTGGTGTCCGTCAAAGTAATAAATCTTATCCTTATCTAAGTCTGTGATTCTATAAAAACATACCATAGTAATCTCTCCTTTACATGTGTTGAGTATTGGTATATCCGGGGCTCCGATTGCTTTTCCTGTAAATCCTTCTGCAATTACCTGTGCAATCCGATCCACGCCAATCCTAAAATACCTGCCCGTGTCTTCAACACTGGTACAGAACAGTGTTTCTACAATCATAGCAGGCATAGCAGATGCACTAAGGTCATGGTACCCTGTGCTAAACTTTACACCTCTGTTTGCAAAGCCAGCCTGTGCAAACTTGTTACAGATGTTTCCCGCAGTCTGATTCATCATGAGATTGCAGGTGTCATACAAGAATATTTCTGTACCGCCTGCTGCTGGATTGGATGCTGCATTCATATGTATTGACATGTAGACGTCACACCCAGCAGCATTGGCTTTGTCTGTACCTTCTTTTAACTCTGCAGTGGCATACCGTGCATCAGAGTTACAATCTATCACAATATGCCCTGCAGATTCCAATATAGTTTTCAGTGCATGGTATATCTTGCGGACCTCTGCCTGCTCATCTATAATACCCATAGCACCTTTGCAATTAGGAGAGTGTCCTCCCCTTAGTCCTATCTTCATGTGCTCTCCTTCCTGTTGTGACACTGCAAAAAAGAGGACGATTACTCGTCTTCCACATTTTCTATGATTCCAACCTCCGGCAATCCTGCCACTGATGTCAATAGGGATAATACCCCGGCCAGTATTGATGCTGACAGAACGTACTTCCAATCAACCTGTCCTATAGCTACGGCTGTACCGATTCCAGCGATTGCGGCCTGTGCTATAGTCTTAACTGCCCGGATACCAGCTTTCTTCACCCATTCCATCCAATTTCTATTCCTCATATTCATTTCCCTTTCGTATAGGTAACTGTTTGATTTCCTCAAACATCCTTGTTATCATTCCATTTCCACCCAACGCATGGTATGCACCATACATCTCGCAGAAGCTATCAAACACATAGGACGGTATGTATCCCAGACACATATATTTATCGTGATATTCAATAAGCTGTACCCTTAACAGCAACATGGTTCCCTGTGAGTTTGCATCCCTGTCATGTTTCTGCTGTTTCAGCAGCCATATAATATAACCCATGAATGCGGTAAGCGCAATAGGCAACGCTGCCGTGTAGGTCTGTATTAAAAAGTTCTCCAATGGATTATCCTCTCTTTCATTGATTTAGGCATAAAAATAAGACATTTTAGTCTGGCTATGATTCTCATATATTCTCCTAACCAAAGTAAGTAACTGTGTAGTTAAGCCTAAATGGACTACCATTTGTGAAGTTTCCTTTGGGTGTTACAACTCTCCATCCGCCGTCTTCCGGCACGTAAGATGCTGCGAAATGAGCTCCACAGGCTGCAGCGTCTCCATTACAGAAACAACACACCGTGTTTGTGTTAGAGCTATTGTTTACACCCAAAAGGCTGTTTAGCTGCGCATTCGTAAAGGCAAGCATGGATGTACCACCATTGTTTGCAGTTATTACTTTAGTCCCGGCTTTTACAATGGGCTTACCAAGGCTGTTTATTTTTGTATTTAATAGATACCCCTGATAAGCGCTTAAAGCCTCCCCCTGTACATAAGAGGATGCATTAAGATCGTTACGTGTTTTGACGTGGCCATAATTTGCTGTGGTACCTACCCCATAACCGGTACCTGAGCTTGCATGATTAGTGGGGGCCTTGCCATTGAATGTGGATGGGCTGATGTTTGCAGAGCCGGAACTATCTATAAGCGAAATCCCGCCGGGACCGATAACTGAAAGTTTGGGGTTAGCATCAATACTCTCAATTGATAATCCATTGTCATAGAGCATCGTTTTCATAAAGGCATTACTAAACTCTATCGACCTGTCTGTTACCCTAGTGTCGTGCTGTCCGTATAATTGCCCCATAGATGATATGGAAATACCGTTGTATCTCAAGACAGCAAGCAGCAATTGCGCTATGGTACCACCTCCTAAATTTATGGATTCTACGGAGTCTATTTTTATTTCTCCGTCTGACATCTGGGAGTTTCCAACTACTCTATGTCCGTTAGATTTTATAAAATCAAATTCACTCTTAAAAATTGAGCCGTTAAACTCGTATCCTTCGAATGTATCCGCTTTTATATTCTTCGCCGAGAACTGGAATGTCTTCCATGTCGAATTTTCCCATATATACACAGTATCCCTGGTGAATCCCGATACTGTCCCTGTATTTTTCCAGAGCATTCCCTCATACTTAGTCTGTGGTTCCTCAGGCAATTCCAAAATTCCCATCGGGTCACCCTTATCTCCTTTTCCTCCTGAGTTCCCTTTCTCTCCTTGCGGTCCCTGTGTACCTTGCGGACCTTCTACCTTCACCCAGTTATACATATTAGGATTGTCAGAATCGGCTTGCATAAAGTCTACATAATACCCCATCCACTTACCTGGGTCTTCACCATTATTTCCAGTAAATGTATCTCCACCATCATTGGAATATTTTACGTGCAGGTACTGTGTCTTTCCATCTTCTAAATCTGAAACCGTAACCTCATGCGCACCTCTGACGCCCCCTGTTGCATCCACAGCCTCATACCTGTATACGGCTTTGGCAGAGATATCTGCGGCATTCACGGTTATAGATTTCCCTGTTGATAGGTCTGCTCCATCCTTTTTCCAGTGGATGGTCAGGCTGTTCGTAACATCCTTTCCCCCATCCATTACAGAGGCGGTTAGGGCTGTACTGCCCTGACCGTTCTTGAACACGATTCCATTGTCAGTTAATATGGTGCAGGTGTATGTCTTATTGGATTCTATAAGCTTATTCATGGCAGCTAATAATGTTGGATCTATCTCGCTTTGCAGTTCTTTAAAATTGTCAAATACCGTCTTGTTCCTGCTGGGGTCAGTGAAGCTCCTTATCTGCTCTGTTACCCTCGCCTCCAAGTATAGCGGTGGGTTAAATCCCTCATCCGCAATAGATACGGTATCCCCAATTCCAGTGTCATAGTATCCATCAACCTCATATTTCACTTGTGGAATACAGTTCCTCTTAAGTTCTGCCAATGCCTGCGCGTACAGCACATTTACATTGTCGGTGTCATAATTCCACATCTGAGCTATATATCGCTCATTGGCATTTGCCATTAAGTTACTGGGGAATCTATCCCTTGCCTGTACCGCATAGATATTGCGGTTTCCGGAAGGACTGGTGAACTCCACTTTTCCATCAGCATCATATTCAATCTTATTCAGACCAGAAACAGTCAATCCATCCCTGCCTATGGGGCGTATTGCCGTGTATAAATCAGATATATTAGATGTTCTCTTAACCCCCGAAAGTTCCTTTCCGAATCTCAGCACCGTATCTGTACGGCTGATTCCTATTCCCTGCACATTGTCGTTATGCTCCTGATACACATTCATCACGATTCGACCCAGAGAGTAATCCTCATTAAGCTGTGGAATAAACTCTATTTCGGCATCAAATATACTGGCCAAGGAAAATATCCTTGCCAGCATGGTATCTGTGCCAGTCCATTCATGTTTAATAGACTTGTGGGAAACCTCGTTGTTTCCAAGAGTAATCACTTTTTCATAATCGAACACATTTAGATATTGCTCAAAAGTCATGGCGCCTGTTGCTTTGTATACCTCTTTCTGCTCATTAAGCAGCTCGAAGTTCAGGCTGTATGCCTCCACTTCTACCACATCTTCATCCCGAAAAACTTGCATAATGTTGAAGTAGTAATCCCGGTTCCTGTACCGGAATGCCAGTTTGTTCCCCTCTGTAAGATATACAGAGTCCTCATGATGGGCATCAGCCTTGAAAGTATATGTATTGGCTGCACCTTTTAAATATTCATGGAGCTCATCATCATAATAGTGTAGAGCTTTTGGTGGACGGTTGTCCAAAAATGTACATACCCTATCGTATGCATTCAGTATTGCAATTCTTATATTGTCCATTATAGATATGCCTCCCTTATCTTAGCTGTTATCATTGGTGGCGGCGTGCTGAAAGACGAATAGTAGAACTGTACCTTTGTTTCCCCCGGGGGGGCATGAAAATAACCAGTCCCAGTCATCTCACTGCTTGGTACACCATTCACATATGATTTTGCTGTGTCTCCATCTATATACAGTACACTTCCATTACGAAACCTATTGGGGATGTCATACCAATATCTTACATTGTCTTTCTGGAAAATAAGGTTCTTAAAATACATGTGGTGTACAAGGTTTCCTGAGCCTCTTGTATTCCACTGCCCCAGGAATATTGTTAAGGTCTTTGCCTTTCTGCTTGCTGCTCCCGGCACCCTGTACTGATACTTCACACCGCCCCAAAGGAATTCAAACAGTTCCCCGCTCTTGCGAATATACATCTGTCCCCTGTTCTGTATTGTTACAGACTGGTAATGCGGCTCGTATTGTATTCTGTTTTTCTCTACGAGCTGCACCATAAATATTGCACGTGCTTTATTATTATCCGTAGAGTTTTTAAGGATGTGAATAGACGCAAGATGATCCCCATTCTCATCACCGACAACAAACTGCAGCAAGCCGGTCTGCGATACAAGCCCCGTCTCAAACCATATCTGCGTCTGTGCCAGAAAATTCTCCGCGCCCACAACCCCACTGGAATCTGCCGGCAATGTTACCATCTTGCTTGCCCCGTGCCAGTTTGAGCCACTGCCAACATTCCCTAATGCCAGATAATCATAAAATATTGCCCATGCTCCGTTTTTAGGGAAGTTCTCCGTCAAGATTCCTTGTCCATTAGTCATAGCATTGAAATCGGAGGCCTTCTGATAATTAATTAAAACTTGAGATTTCTGCCGGACTTCCTCATCCAGTTCATCCACATATCCATACTGCATCGCTCCGTTTTCCGATACAATGCCAATATAACCATTTTCATTGTTATGAGTAATTTCATAACTTATAGGCACGTCTGTAGTGCCGTTATTGATTATGGTCGCTTCCATAATTCCATCACTATTCAAGGATGCCGGGAATGTTTTTTCAACTATAGAGTGCTTATATGGATCGCAGCAATAGAACGTGAAATCTCCAATCACATTCAACTGACCTCCTTGCACTTCTCCTATAGAACTCTTCGTACCAATAAAATATTTATCCGGCTCGTCGGCAAAAACAAGTCTCGCCTCCTCCTGCTCAAGGATGCCGCTAAGAACATTGAATTTCTCCCGGAATGACTCTGCACTCCTGGACAGTAACCTATATGTTACCGTTATCTCCCTGACAGGATTTCTCTTATTTTGAAACATAGCCCCATTCGCATGCCCAATTTGAATATCATTAATTTCTGATTCCAACAGTTCTCTTCCTGAAACATGCAATGTCCGATATCCATCTATTTCATTTTCTATATATCTCCCATTAATACTAAGTGCCTCGGCTGGGAGAAGAGCCGAAACACCATTTCCTTCTATTGTATCAACAAAACTATACATTTTCTTCCCCCTACCTTATTCCTTTCATTTGCTTTTTCAACTTTGTCATTCTCTCATTTTTCTCTTCTACATACTCCGCAGTTCCATAACCTACTTCTCTACCGTCCAGATTAACCGGCACTTCAAATACGTACCTGGTCTTTTGGGTAAACGCAGCCCCATTACTAAACAATTCTGCATCTCTCGCATTCAATGTCGCTCCGATTGCTACTGTTCCGCTTGATACGATACCATTAAAATCAATGGCATTGTTTCCGTAATCCTGCAAATACTCTATTTCTTTCATTACAGTACCTGTCAAGGAAGAGGCAGCATTAACCACCTTAGACATAGACTTGTCAATACCACCTGCAATACCTACATCCAGCATTTTGCCTACCCATATCCCCCAACGTGAAGGTGAATGTATTCCAAAATAGCCAAGAACCTTGTCCTTAAAGCCTCCCAGAACACCACTGGCGGCCTCCCATAGAGCTCCTGCCGCTGACGATATACCGTTTGCAATACCGCTTATGATATTCAGACCGATAGAGAGCCAATCTGTTCCTTTAATTGTGTCAATAACCCCACTGACCAGGTTTCCTGCCGCCGAAATAATCATTGGAATTGACTGAATTAATCCGGTTACTAACTGTGCTATGATTTGTACCCCAGCATTTAAAACCTGTGGTAAGCTCGTGATGATTCCTTTTACAATCTCCACAATAAACTGCACTGCAGCATTAAGTATTTGTGGAAGATTATTAATCAGCCCCTCAACCAGTGTTGTGACAATCATTACTGCTGAACCGAGCACTGTTGGTAAACTATTGGCAAGCCCTGTAACGAAACCTGTCATTGCTTCCAGTGCTGCGACAATAAGCACCGGAAGTGCTTGTACAATACCCTCTGCCAGCTTTTGCAGTATCTCCAATCCCATGTTTAAGATAGTGGGCAAATTGGCTGTCATCTGCTCTGAAAAAGTGTTTATAATGCTCACCACACTCTCAAGCAGCAGGTTCATATTGCTTAGGATACCATCAACTAATGACATAAGAATACCCAGCCCACAAATCAATAACTGCGGCACAAGGGATATAATCTGATTAATCAGTGTTGTCACTAACGTAATTGCTCCCTGTAACAGTATATCCATATTAGACGTAACCCCCTGCACAACGGCTGTCAGGATGTTCATTCCCGCCTGTACAACCGTAGGCAATAAGGCACTTATTGTCATCATCAGCATATTTAACAGTTTTGCACCGGATTCGGCCAGCGCAGGAATACTGCTCGTAATGCCAGACACTAAATTGTTAATAATCTCCGGTCCCTTTGTCGTTACTATCTGAATCATACTGTCAATCTGCGAACCAAATTGCTGATATACTGCCCCGAGTCCGATAACGACTAATCCCAGTATTGCTGCTGGTCCAATAACAGCCAATGCCAACTGGAATACAGACATCAGACCCTTCACCATTGTACTCAATGCCTGCATACCCACACCTGCAGACTTCTTTAGACCGTTTCCAATCCCAGAACCCAAAGCTGAAAACATGCCTCCTACTTTGCCGGCTGCCCCATCAATTTTGTCATACACGCTCTCTGGCAAGATGTCCATCATTTTTAGCTGAACATTTTCAACCATTTTTCCAACTGGTGCTGTTATCTTCGAGCCTAAATCCGAAAATTTTCCTCCTATTTTACCGGCCACTCCATCTATTTTGTCATACACACTCTCCGGTAAGATGTCCATCATTTTTAACTGGACTTTTTCAACAGCTCCATGTACTCCGGCGGGCAACTTTTTAAAAGCCGCTATTGTCTTATCAATACCTGCTTTAGATACACTTGCCAACTTTTCAATACCTGATTTATATACACCTGTGAACTTCTCAACCGAACTCTGTATTAAAGTGGTCATTGCACCCATTCCCTTTGATACTTTACTTACAACAGGTAGTATTTTTTCTAAAGTAAGGTTATTCAGTGATGGCACCATTGTTTTAATTGTATCCGTAATAAGAGCTAACTGTTTTTCTGCTGTGTCTGCCCCAGCAAAGAAACTTAAAAAGTCCTCGACTTGCTTAGATGAACCCTCAACAGCTTCCAGTATCTTTGTGAATGCCCCTTCGATTTTCGATAAGTCGTTTACTTTCAATATCTTATCAATGCCACCTAGCGTATTTGCCATCTTGGAAATACCGCTTTTATCAACTGCGCTTAAAATTGCTTCTGCGCTATAGCTCTCCATTATTACCTCCTTTCTGCCTGCGCACAGCCTGCATAATACGATCATTTAACAGCTTAGGCCGGTCTCCCATGTTCAACATATTTTTTTCAGCTTTCTCATAATCAAAGAACTGTTTAAATGTTCTGTAGAAAGGCTTTCCGTTTTTCTTGGTTGCCCCAACCTGCCTGCTGACCCATGCCTGCTTATGCATAGCAGCCTCCCGATCGAGGTATCTCAATCGGAAGGCTTTCATACGCAGTTCGTATTCATACATGGTCGTGCGATCAATTTCTAAGAAATCATTCATACTCAGATATCGCATACAATTGACCACGATATCCTCATAAGTTAGGCTTTCTTTATTTTCTTCTCTTCCTTCTCCATCTCTTCCAACAGATTCGCTACCTTTAGCTTGGTAGCATTTGACTTTTTTAACTCAGTCACCACACTGTCAAACAGATTTTCGATGTCCGTATCTTTGTTGTCAATGTAGCCATCCAACTCGGACTGTTTAATTCTGGGTGTTTCCGTTTCATTGGCAGCGTAGAGCAGGTCAGATAACGCCACAACGTCACGCATAATCAACTTAGGCATTTCCGACTCTAGACCCATCCCAAATCTGATTCCGCTCTTCTCAAAAGAGTTCTTGCCGTCCAATTTACGGACAAATCCAATCCCAAACCTAAAACCATATTCCTTACCGTTAATTGTCAATTCCATGTACTATATCCTCCTTATTCGCCTTTCGGTGTATCCGCAAACACGTAGTCTGCAATTTCCTGCTGTTCCAGTGTAACAGTCACATCACCACGTTTTCCGGTTCCATTAATGCCGAATGTCAGTGATACTTCTGTAAAATCTTCTGCGGAAGAAGTCTTCTCAAAGCTTGTCAAATATCCCTGAAAATACATCCCTTTAAACTTGTTCTCTCCAGAAGATGCTTTTTCCTCAAGATTGGCCTCCCATATTTCAATCAGTTGGTCATTGTCCATCGCATCTTCGAGAGCATTAATCATGGTATCTCCCTTGGAAAGGATGGATGTTGCTGTGACCTCTACCTCTGCTGTCCCTGGTGTTCGGATACTCCCATCCTTTGTAGCTGTGCTTTCTGCATCTTTGGACTTTGTCCGCCCATTCTCAGTTGTGAAGGCAAGCAGTGTACCATCTGTAGTAGCCGCGTCGCTTTTAATCCTGTATAAATATACAATTTTCTTTCCCTGTACTGCCTCCGCAAATAACTGCAAATTCATTAATTCTTTTTTGTTCATATTCTCTTCCCTTTCTTTAATTAGAATCTATAATTTAGTTCCAAAGTTCCGTGTAACAACGGCTCTTTCGTGATATTGTCCGGCAAACACACTACATTCCTTGTTTTGGCTTTTATGGCCTCTTGGATTTCTGCATCCCAGGTTTTCTTTATGCCCGCAATTGCATCCTTTATTTTCTCGGCATCATTAATAAGTGCCAAGGATTCCGCAAAAGCGATTGGAAGATTCTGTTTCTGCAAATCCACCCTCACGGTTACAAGAAGTTTTACTCTCTCAAATTTAGCCTTTTCAGCTTCAAACTCTTGCCGTTCTTTCTTTCGCTTATACTCTTCCCTTTCGTCCTCAGACATTTTGGAAAGCTTTTCAGCCTCAGAAAGCTTATTATCTGTAAGTGCCCGCCATTCCTGTTGCTTTTTCGTTACTGCTGTCTTTATGGCTTTCTGCACCCGGCGGTCAAACTCCGCTTGATTGCCATCACCTTTTAAAAATTCTTCAAAGGTCAGAGGTTCCTTCTCCTCCTTATCATCTGAGCTGTGTCTGCCCCTCGCTGTTCCGTCACCATTACTCCCTTGAGCCCCAGTGCCGTCTCCGCCCTCTGCAAATAGCTGCAGATTATAGGGACTCTTTGTTACTCTCATTGCTAAGTATGTTTTGTTTCTCATGATTTTCCTTTCCGCGCCCACTCCATTCACCGTCGTGCCCAGAGCATTCACTGTAGTTTAATGTCAGTTTCGGACAAAATTATGTAATCCGAACGTAATCCGGATAGGTATCCGCAATGCCGCAGACACCAATAAAAAAAGAATCTACCAACAATTTTGCTTTTTCTGATAAATCCTTTGTTTTTAAAATAAATACACCAGAAGCCAGTGTGTACTCTGGATTGTCCTCTACCAGATTATCCAGAGATGCTGCCAATGTCTGACTCAAGGCTGCCATTCCTGCACACACAATATCTTGTCCTGACAGAGCATATCCCGCATGACCAAGTACTCTTATCTCATCCTTTAGGACACTTACTTCAATCAACCTACATCCCTCCTTAACAATCTTTGCTCTGCTGTTTTTATTTTTTGAAACATCACCCGGCTTATTTCTCCTTGCAGTTCTTCTTTCTCTTTCTTTCTCTTCCTGATGTTAGCATAGTATCACAGGTATTACTGACATGAGCTGACATCTTCTGGTATATCCAAATGTGTCAGCGCACTTCCATGAAACCTATGAATTTGCCGCTCATCGTACCCCATCTGCTGCGCAATCTCCCAAAATTTCAACCCTTTTATGTATCGGTAAAACATCACATCACGTTCATTTTCATCCTGCAGCTGACCAATTCTCCATGAAATATCCTTATAAGTCTTTACCTGCTCAACACCCTCTTTGTAAAGTTTTTCCTCCAAAGCATCCAGGTGTGCCATATATCCGGATAAGTCTTTCTGACCATGTGCATGCGGCATCCCGTCAATGTGCATGGATGGATTTTCTTTCATTCTGCGAACCTCCTCCAGTTCAGACTTAATACGCTTTATCCTGCGACCATGCCACAGATATCCCCGAAGATACTCTTTTTTCTTGTCATTCTCATTCGTAACTGAGTTTTCCTCAATCCTTGTCACCTGCATCCACTCCTTTTCCAATCTCATATTTCTCGGCCAAATATTCCAGCATATCTTTATGTTCCATCTGTCCGCCCTGCTGCTGTATCATGACCCCCGCCTCGTACGGCTTCCGCTTGAATACCTTCACTGCTCTCCTGGGGGGTGTTTCATTCTCAAGCCCCGCATAATGGTCACGGCTGTCCTGTTTAATTTTTTTCCTGGTTCTCAATGTATCACTCCTTCTAAAATTCAGCAATATTACTACATTGACTCTCGTTTCTAATAATGATATACTTCAAATATCGAACAACAGTTTGGTTTTTGTTACTATATATCTTTTTCAAACAGATATGCTATTTCATATTCTGGAAAAAACACCCTTTTAATTAGTAGAACTTCATCAATAGAAAATCCACACTTTACAGTACCATTAGCCTTATCTGATATAGTGTTAAGTTGACACCCGAGAAGTTCTGCCATCTGTTTTAAGGTAATCTTTTTTTCTTTCATTGCCTTTAATAGATTGCTGTACATGTAATCCTCCTTTCTTAATGTTTGGAAGTTCGAACTTTATATCACGATTATATTCGAATATCCATATTCTGTCAAGGCTAAATATACGGAATTACAAATATTTTGTGAATAGAGCTTAAAATTATTTGGTTTTCCGAATATTTTTGTTTACTTTCTTTGATTTATCATATATAATCAAATCATCTTAGAAAGAGGTGTAATACATGGAAAAGGCAAGAGTACTCAATGAATTAATTAAAAAGCAGGGATACAATCCCCGCTCCTTTGCTGAAAAATGCGGACTTCCATATACGACGGTATACACAATACTAAAAAATGGTGCTGGGAAAGCTAATGTTAATAATGTAATAGCAATGTGCAGAGCTTTAGGGATTACAGTAGAACAACTGGATGAAATGTCCAAAGGGGCACCAGCAACTCCTTATGAACCGTCCTATGAAGACGTGGAACTGTTAATTGCCCGCAATGGAAAGGAATTTTCTACAGAGCAAAAAATGAAATTAATCAAACTTTTGTCCGAAATAGATTAAGTTAGGACTGATTTATTTGGATAACGATCAAATACTTGGAGCCACTATCAAGGTTTTTGCAGAATGCAATGTAAAATCATTTCCTATAGATTGCATAGCACTCCTAAAGTACTACGGATACAGGATATTTACCTATGATGAACTTTTGAATCGGAATGAAGAGTTGTATGAAATGTGTATGTGCTGTTCAGAAGATGCATTCAGAGATGGTAATTCAAGGATTATAGCTTACAACGCAAATAACCCCAAAGGGCGTGTACGCTTTTCCCTTATGCATGAACTTGGACACCATGTCATGCAGCATACAGGCGAGTCAGAGCGTAATGAACAGGAGGCGAATGCTTTTGCAAGTTACATATTAGCCCCACGAATGTCTATCCATTATTCCAAGTGCAGAAGTTTTGAAGATGTATCATATATTTTTGATGTATCATCTGAGGCTGCTGCTTACGCGTTTGATGATTATTGCAGGTGGTACAAGCGTGTCCTGACCTATAAAATGACATATTTAGATAAGGCTATGTATGGACAGTTCTATAATAAAGATATGGATTGTTTTATATGGAATATAAAACAATGTGATTTCTGCGGTAAAACACTTTATAATTCATATTATGATCACTGTGATTTTTGTTGTGTTCCAGAATTTGAACCAAAGCCTTGTTGCCCTTATGATTCGGATATGTCTGTTTTTGATATAGATTTGTTCAAGAGTTGGGAAAATAAGTGGCTTTACGGTGATTGTTAAATTAATGTAATACCTATTGGTTTTACATATTCATACTATTAAAGAATATCAATTGATTTAAGAGTTTCATAATAATTTTTCGTTTTCTTTTATACTTCTAACATATTTTGGACACAATTTTCTTTTATACTAGGTCTTAGATAGTTGATAAACAACTATCTCCCCCCTCATAAAGTAAAGACATCTTGGGGAGACCCAGGATGTCGCACTTTACTCTCATTCCTTTAGATAACTATAAAACAACAGAATCCCCGCGAACCTAAGGTTCTCGGGGATTCTGCTGTTTGCAGTATATTTATATTATCTCAATATTATTTTTCATTCTCTTTATCCGGAAATAAATCAGGCCGTAAATGAGTCATATCTGTTGGATTCTTCTCAACCCGGAGAATCGGATTCGGGCAATAAGGTTACTTATTGTTTATTAAACTTATTTTGCTATTACAGCATTATGAATTTCCTATTACACAAAAAAGAGAACAGGTCAACCCCTGTTCCCAAATCAATCCCTCATATAAAGTGTACTTCAGCTAAGATTATATTTTACTTTCCAGCCATTCGTACAAATCTTCATACACTTGTTTTCTGTCCGTCTCATTGAGCAGTTCATGCCTGTCACCGGCATATAACCGCAAAGTAACGTCCTGGATGCCTGCTGCCTTATATTTCTCGTAAATCTTCCTGACTCCCTTGCCAAACCCACCTACCGGGTCCTCAGCTCCTGCAGCAATCAGTATAGGCAAACTCTTTGGTATCATATAGATACTCTCTTTTTTCTGCATCTGAAGCATACCACCGAACATGTGATAATATGCATTCACTGTAAACATGAAGGAGCAGAGGGGATCTGCCGCATACATATCCAGCATCTGAGCATCACTGGTTACCCAGTCCGCCCTGGTTCTTGCAGGCTTATATCCTTTATTAAAGCCCCCTATAGCCAGCTTATCAATTAGCTTACTGCGGTAATGCCATCCTTTGAAAGCCGCCATAATACGGCACATGCGCTTTGTAAGACGCAGTGCGGCACGTTTTTGGTCTGACACCACACCAATCAGGATAATGCCGCTCAAACCGTTGCCATACATCTGGATATATTGACGTACAAGTGCAGAACCCATGCTGTGGCCCAGCATAAAATAAGGAACCTTTGGATATTTTTTAGCTGTCCGCTGGCGAAGTGTATGCATATCTCCTAATATACACGCATTCCCATACTTCTCGTTAAAATATCCATATTCTGTTTTACTTTGTACAGACTTCCCATGCCCTAAATGGTCATTCCCAACTACATAATACCCCTGCCGGCACAGGAAATCCGCAAATTCATCATAGCGGTTCACATATTCAACCATGCCATGACAAAGCTGCAAAACAGCTTTTACTTCGCCCTCCGGCTTCCATTCAATTGTATGAATCTCTGTGTTTCCATCCTTCGACGGGAAGTAAAATTCATCTTTCATCTCAACATCTACCTGTCATCTAATTTTATGTAATCACGATAAGGTGCAAGCGGCTTATATGCCGGACGAATAATCTTATCTACATTCTTAAGCTCTTCCAGTCTGTGCGCGCTCCATCCAACAATACGGGCTGCTGCAAATATCGGAGTGTATAATGCCGGCGGAAGATCCAGCATGCTATACACAAGGCCACTGTAAAAGTCCACATTCGCATTGACCCCTTTATACATTCTACGTTTCTCACCGATAATCTCCGGTGCCATATTTTCCACTTTCTCATACAGGGCATATTCTGCTTCATACCCCTTTTCTGTTGCAAGCTTCTTCACAAACGCCTTGAAAATATCAGCTCTCGGATCCGACATAGAGTAAACTGCATGACCCATTCCATAAATCAGTCCTTTTTGATCAAAAGCTTTCTTGTCCAGCAAATCAACCAGGTACTGGCGTATCTGACTGTCATCTTCCCAATTCGTCAGAGTACCCTTCATATCCTCAAACATCTGTGTTACCTTTATATTGGCACCGCCGTGTTTCGGGCCTTTTAAAGATGCCATAGCTGCCGCTATTGTCGAATAAGTATCTGTACCTGAGGATGTTACAACATGAGTTGTAAACGTAGAGTTGTTACCGCCGCCATGATCCATATGGAGTACTAATGCCATATCCAGAATCTGTGCTTCCAGCTTCGTATACTGCCTGTCCTCACGAAGCATCATAAGAATGTTCTCTGCCATGGACAGCTCTGGGTAAGGTGCATATATATACAAATCCTCACCTCTTCTATAATTATATGCATGATAACCATAAACCATCAGCATGGGGAACTGGCTAATCAGATTTAAAGACTGGCGCAGTACATTCGGAATCGTTGTGTCATCTGCATTTTTATCATAAGAATACAAGTTCAGGATACATCTGGAAATACTATTCATCATATCCCTGCTTGGTGCTTTCATAATTACATCACGTACAAAATTTGGAGGAAGGGTTCTCCGCTCTGCAAGTATATCTTGGAATTCCTTTAACTGAGCCGTATTGGGCAGGTTACCAAACAGAAGAAGGTATGCTGTCTCCTCAAATCCCGGATGCCCTGCGTCCAAAAAGCCTTTTACAAGATCTTTGATATTGTAACCGCGATAGTAGAGGTTTCCCTCGCAGGGAACTTCCTTCCCATCCACAATCTTACTGGCACACACATCAGATATATTTGTTAAACCTGCCAGTACACCTTTACCGTTTAAGTCACGCAGGCCTCTTTTCACCTCGTATTTCGTGTAGAGCTCCTTTTCGATTGCATTGTTCTCCTCACAAATCCGGGCTAACTCTTCAATCCTGGGGGTGTTTTCAAAAAAGATATTATCAATGTCTTTTTTTATTTTTACCATAAAACCTCTCCTTTCCTTTTATCATTCTATTCTCTTGCCTGACCCAATTATTATACTAAAAAAGCCCCTTTTATACAATGAAATGTCTATAAAATCTTTATGAACTTGCCCAAAATAAAGATATTTTCCAAAAATTAGGCTGTTTTAGCCTCAATAATATTCTAAAATATACTTTAGGACGTAACATTTTTACGCTCTGTTACGTCCTAAAGTATTGCTTAACACTGCAAACTCTTCCAATGTTAGTGCTTCTCCCCGTACACTTGCGCCCCTTCCAAGGCTCCCTATGGAAGTTTCTATCTCTTCTTTTGAAAAATCCAGTTCCGGGGAATTTTTTAATCCATTAGCCAGGGTTTTCCTTCTTTGATTGAACGATGCCCGGATAATTTTAAACATCAGCTTTTCATCATCAACTTGTACCGGCGGCTTTTCATACCTTTCCAGACGTATGACTGCGGAACCGACTTTCGGCCTGGGCATAAAACAATTGGGTGGTACATTCGCTACAATATATGGTTTTGCATAATATTGTACAGCCAGAGAAAGTGCACCGTAATCCTTGCTTCCCGGCCCCACCTGCATCCTCTCTGCCACCTCTTTTTGTACCATAACGGTGATGCTTTTCAGAGGAACATGATTTTCAAACAGCCCCATGATAATAGGTGTTGTAATGTAATAAGGCAGATTTGCAACAACTTTTATGGGTTTTCCCCCATTCTCCCGCTCTGCAAGTCCGGCTATATCCACTTTTAGGATATCCTCATTCAACACTGTTACATTTTCATAATCTTCCAGCGTTTCCTCCAGGATAGGAATCAGCGCCCGGTCAATCTCAACTGCTGTCACCCGGCCTGCCGCCTGAGCCAGATATTGAGTCATTGTTCCAATCCCCGGCCCGATTTCCAATACCATGTCCTCACTGGAAATTTCCGCCGAACGGATAATTTTATTCAATACATGTGTATCTATAAGGAAATTCTGTCCAAACTTCTTCTGAAATACAAAATGATACTTCTGCAGAACCGCTATTGTATTTTGTGGATTTCCTAATGTAGGCTCCTTCATAAGCTCCTCCTTTAAAACGCAGTTTCCTGAATCAGTATAATATACTTTTCCTCATGGGGCAACTTAAAACCTGGAGTTTTCCGATATATCAGAAGGAGAATCCGCAAAAGTGTTCCACTTATAAAAAGGAAAATGACAGACCTCATTCTATCGAAAAATTATCAGACTCTTACTCCATACCATACAGTCTCCTGGCATTTTTCTCTGTCTGCACAACCACCTCTTCGTAAGATACCCCTTTCAGTTCCGAAATCTGTTCTGCCACATAAGTCAGGTTTAAAGAAGAGTTTCTCTTTCCCCTGTTTGGTACCGGCGCCAGATAAGGGCAGTCTGTTTCAAGTACTAAGAATTCCAGAGGAATCTCTTTTACCACTTCTTTCAGCTTTTTTGCATTTTGAAATGTCACTACTCCCCCAATTCCAATAAAAAATCCCATCTTCACATACTCCCTTGCCAGCTCTGCTGAGTAAGAGAAACAATGAATAACCCCCTGCAGTTTCCCCGCATATTTTTTTATAATCTCAAGTGTATCTGCGGCAGCATCCCGGCTGTGGATAATCACGGGCATTTCCAGTTCCTTCGCCAGCTCCAACTGCCGGATGAACCACTCCTTTTGCTCCTCATGACTCTCCTTATCCCAATAATAGTCCAGACCAATTTCTCCCAATGCAACTATTTTTTCTTCTTGTAAAATCGTTCTTAACCGGTTAAAGTTTTCTTCATTCAACTCACCTACATCATCGGGATGAACTCCAACCGCCCCGTACACAAAAGGATACCTTGCCGTCAAGTTCCGTATATCCTCCCAGGATGACACATCTGAACCTGCATTAACAATGGTTCCGACTCCGCCTTCCTGCATGGATAATAACAATTCCTCTCTGTCCTCATCAAACTGCTCATCATCATAATGTGCATGTGTATCAAAAATCATGATTTACTTCCTCCATAAAATAAACAATGTAATTTTCTAATTGTATAAAAATCAGCCCGTCTTAAAGAATCACGTCCTGAAGCCTTCCTAACTGCTTTCACGATTATAACACAATTCTAATGTTCTTATCACTTATTTTATTAACATACTTACCCAGTTTTCTATTTGTATTCCTTTTAACTCAACTGTACTTATTGACATATGCGGCATTCAACCTCTACCTTATTGACTACTAATTTATTACAACGTATAATTTTAGATATTACAAGTGGGGCATTTAAAATATACGTGGAGGTATACCATGAAAATTATTAACTTGGGCAATTTTGTCGTAAATAATTATCTCATATCTTTGCCTGAAGGCTATATGCTGGTGGATACGGGTTATGAATATGGTTATGAAGCTTTTTCCCGTAAACTCGTTAAAAATAATATATCTCTGTATGATATACATTATATTTTTCTCACTCATGCACACGATGACCATGCGGGTTTTCTAAATGAGTTGTTGATACACAACTCCAACATAAAAGTTATTTTACATCCAAAGGCAGTAAAAAGATTACGGATAGGGCAAAACTCTTTTAATGGAGGCTGCTATAACATATTAGCACTTTTATTTTGCAAATTAATGGCATTAGTCGGTAAAGGGGAACATAAATTTCCGCCTGTTAACAGCTATTTTGAAAATAACTACATTTTTATTACTACACCAGAAGCCCAAAAACTTGAACATGACTTATCTATTAGATTTTTTGAAACGCCGGGGCATACAGACTGCTCTATTTCACTTTTATATAATGACATTTTGTTTTGTGGTGATGCAGCAATGAATGGGCTGCCTAGTTGGAATAATATTACGATTTGGATAGAAGATTTATCTCAATTTAAGTCCTCCTGGAAAGAAATCATCAAAATAAAGCCAGCAATAGTTTATCCGGCTCATGACAGACCTATAACCCTTAATAAATTATCAGAACATCTATCAAAAATAAGCAGTCGGAAGCTCTTGCCATTGTAATAGTATTACTATAACTTCACCGTCTCAGCAAAAAGCCAGCTTTCCCTTATTTTAAAGGAAAAGCTGGCTTTCTTAATGACATCATAGTACGATATCATCTATTTTATCAAATGTGTCCATATTATATGACTCTACTGTGTTTCCTGCCACAATATAGAAAGTGTCTCCGGAATAGATACCCCTCGCCTCGGAATATCCTCCCAGCTCTCTTTCGAAGATGTTTTTGAATCCATTCTCCTTGTCATAAGAAAAGAGGTAATAGCTCTGCCCCTGTCCGTATGCCGAGAATCCAATCAGATTTCTGTCCGTACTGACTAAAGCCGCTTTATAATTATAAGAAATATCCGTAGAATAACTGTCTTCCAATATATACTTCTGCACCTCTTTTACATCCTTCGGATTAGAAATATCAAACATGGACAATTTCACGCCCTGAGTCATGGTTCCGGTTTCATCTACATCCATTCCAACACCCAGTAAGAGCCCTTCTCCATAAGGGTGGAGATAATCTGAGAATCCAGGTATCTTCAGCTCACCGATAATCTTAGGCTTTTTCGGATTTGATAAGTCGACGGAAAATAGCGGATCTACCTGTTTAAATGTTACAAAATATCCGGTATCACCCATAAACCTGGCTGAATATACTCTCTCATCTTCTGCAAGTCCCTCAATTTTTCCCGTTTCATTCAACTTTTCATCTAAAATGTATAAAGAATTTGTATCTTTCTTTGTTGAATTCTCTGCAGGCGCTATTTCGTTAAACAGAACGATAGGGAATACACTTCCATTTCCTGTAGAACTGACTGTTGTTACCAGTCTGAGGTTTCCTTTGTATTCATCAATACTGAAAGAATCGTTTAGTGTACCGTTAATTCTGGTCTGTCCTACTGCCTCCAGTCTGCCATCCTTATAAGCTACTTTTCTGATACATGTCTGTGTAACATCAGATTCCGCAGAATTGTAATATGCTTCACAAACATAAATATTATTCTTGCTCACATATACAAGCCCTGCATTTCCAAATACTGCCTTATTGTCCTTCTTCTCACCTGGGTCCTTCAGGGAAAATGTGGAAATTACCGTATATTGATTTCCCCGTACATACTGAGGAAGCAGAATATTTTTACTGTCTATCTCCTTGCCCTGTACCTGAGGTATATAAGCGCCGATATCCGTTCTTCCTGCTGCCGTATCCGCATAAAAATTACTCAGAATATATACATCATCCCCGGATACCCGCATGGTATAAAAGCTGCCGCTCTGAGTGATCTTTCCTATAGATTTAGGTTTGGAAGTATCGCTGACATCGTATGTCTCAGCAACAGTATACTGCTTATAAGTTCCTCCGTATCCTTCTTTCCCATCTTCATACTCTGTTTTTGTGTAAACAAGGATCAATTTTTCATCTTTTACATAAACTTCGGAAATATACTGGTCATCCTCAAGACGGATTGTTGCCATCTGTTTCATCTCTTGCTTCTCAATGCTGACAATCTGAATCCTCTGACCGTTTAATATATACAAGTTCTTACCGTCCGTCTTGACGATATCACCTTCCCCAACGCCCTCTTCCCTGATATTTGTATCAGAGTAAGAGCCATTGCCTGAAACGTCATTCGTTGCCGATGAATCCGCCTTACTTTCCTGTACCGCACGCTCTGTATTTCCTGCTCCGGGAACACCAGCCCCTTCATCTCTGCTGCTTTCCGTAACATAAACCTCACTATTGTACTGCTCCTGACTTTTTCTCTCTGCTTCAATATACTGGTACACCTCATCATAGCTCTTTGCTGATGCAATGACCCTGTCCCCTGATGATACCGGTGCAGAAGATTCCTCTCCCGCATCACTGGCATTGTCCGCAGAAGCTATGCCAGGTCTGCTGCCTGCCGTATCTTCATTCTTTTGAAATAATCCGCCAAAAGCTGCAATTCCTATTACAAGAACACAGCACGCGGCAGCGGCGCCAACCGTATAGACTGTTTTCCAGCGGAATCTTTTTTGATTCGCTTTTTCTTTTAACATCTTTTCAATGTTTTCAGGCTTTAGGGATTCTGGAATTTCCACATCTTCTGTCATTTTCTGAAGCTGTTCCTCCAGTTTGTTTTCTTCTATTTCCTGTCCCTCTGCCGTCTGTTCCTCTATCATCTCTTCTTCCGGATTTTTCTTTAAATCCTTCCCATCCAACGTCATGACCTACACCCCTTTCTACTGTAGAACTCTGCGCATTTTTTCCATTGCGCGGGTCTTCTTGGAGCGGACTGTGGCGGGGTTCTGATCCATCATATTCCCAATTTCATCGCTCTGATAGCCCCCAAATACTGAAAATGCCACAATCATCCTCTCGTCTTCATTTAATATGCCGAATGCCTTCCGCACATCATGTGACCCCGCATAATCCCTCTCCGGTGCCGGCAGCTCTGTCTCAAGCTCTTCCATCTGCGGAACATCCCTGAACCGCTTCTTACATTGATTGCTCAAAATCCGAAAAATCCAGCTTCGAAAGGATTCCTCTTTTTTAAGTCCGCTGATATTCTCATAAGCCGCTATGACAGCTTCGCTTACCGCATCCTCCGCATCCTGAGGATGCTTCAGCGTATACAGCGCAAACTTATATAATTCCTTGTGAATCCTCACATACAGCTCTGAAAATGCCTTCACATCTCCCTGCCGGGACTTCCGTATTAATGCCAATTCCGATAAATTTTCATAATCAGACATCTGCCCCTCCTCTCCCGCCCTGTAATTCCAGGGCAAAGTTATTTACATTCATGAATGAAAACGAAACAAGATATCCGTTTCGTTCTTGTATATATAAGAGTAAAAAATCTTATATTTTGTTGCAGGTAAAACAAAGAAATTTCTTTCTTCCTCTTTTTTCATCTTATCCCATTATTGTCCAGACATCCACTATTTTTTCTATTGCCCATTATATTTTTATCCCTTAAAATAAGGGTAGCGGTTCAGAGGGCAGGCTCGAAAATATTTATGTTCTTCTGAATAGTTACAAATTTCGAAAGGTGGCACATTTATGTATAAGGTCATGATTGTGGATGATGAAAGCCTTATCATCTCTTTGATAGAGAATTTGATAGACTGGGAAAAATATGACATGGTAGTGGCAGGGAGCGCAAATAATGGAATAGATGCTCTGACAGAGGTAGAGAGGATACAGCCGGACATTGTCATAGTTGATGTCCGCATGCCCGGGTATGATGGTATCACTTTTATGCAGAAACTCCGTGAGATTAATACTAAGATTAAATTTATCGTAATCAGTGGGCATAAGAAGTTCGAATATGCTAAGAGTGCAATGAAATATAACGTAGAAGATTATCTCATTAAGCCTATTAATAAAGAGGAAATGGAACATATTCTGGATAAACTGAGACAGAAGCTGGCAAGTGAACGGCAGTCTGAAAACATTCACCAGGCTTTGAGCAGCGAGCTTAATGCCAGTCACCGGCAAATCCATGACTATTTCATTGAGTCATTTTTTCAAAATAAGCTTCCGGCTGACGGGTTATCTGAAGATGCCGTTAACAGCTCCTATTTTACCAAATTCCGCTCCGGCTTCTACTGTGGTATCATTCTAAAACTGGATTCCCGTTATACCCGGCTGGATTCCGGCTTTACAGAAACACTGCTGGGCCGCATTCAAGAGCAGTTCCTCAAGATTGCGGCAGATCTGTGCCACGAAATACTGATACAGCCGGCCCCCGATTCTCTCCGCATCATCTGTAATTATCCAGATGAACGCCGCCAGGAGCTCCCGGGGCTGTTAAAAGAAATCTTCTCTTATGTTTCCAATATTCTGAAAAAATTTGAAGATATCCTGCTTACCATAGGAATTGGAGCCCCCGTGCACAAGTTAAGCGATGCCAGTTCAAGCCTGCTTAGCGCCGACAGCTGCATTCAGGCAAGAATTGCGCTCGGAACCCAACGGTTGATTTTTCATTCTGACTTGAAAGAAGACCCGGGTATTATACAGATTATTCTTACAAATACAGCTATGGAAAAATGGAATGATGCCCTCCGAAGCCTTAGAGCCGACAACATCAAGATGCAGCTTTTAAATCTTTTTTCTTATGCAGAGGATTACAAATATCAGGATAATCTGATTTATAATAAGGTTGCGTTGGCTTTACACAGAAAATTTTATGATTATATCGTTAAAATAGACCTATGTAAAAAGTCTTATGAGGAATTTGAAAACGAACTGGCGGAAAACTCCTGCTGGGCATTTACCGGACGGATGCTTGCCGATGCCCTCTCGGAACAAATGGCTTCCTACATCACCCGATATATCAGTGAGGATTCCCAGGACTGTAATCCTGCCATCCGTATTGCCAAAAAATATATTGCAGAAAACTATCAGAGTAATATTTCCATGACTTCAATGGCTGAACTGGTCAATCTGAGCCCGGTCTATTTTAGCGTGCTCTTTAAGAGGGAAGTAGGCACCAATTTCCTTGATTACCTGAACCAGTACCGTCTGGAAGTCTCTAAAAAGCTGTTAAGGCAGGTAAAATACAATATTAATGAAGTGGCTTCACTCTCCGGTTTCCAGGACTCCAAATATTTTTCCAAGCTCTTTAAGAAGACCTTTGGAATCACTCCAACAGACTACAGAAACCGGAATGCAGGTTAGAAAGGGCGGTATCCGGAATGTATAAATATAATATATCACGCCTGAACAGAAAGCTTGACAGTGCTAACCTATTCTTAATCCTCATTATTAATATTACCCTGCCTTTGGGTGTCCTGCTGTTAAACACCCTGATTATCCGGTTCCAGCTCAGCAAAAACCTGCTGACATCAATCCCTGAAAATTATTATACAAGGCTTACCCTTCTGTCATTGGTTCTGGTTACAGTAATGCTTGGAATTATCGACTACGTTTATATTATCTCCCCATTTCTTCACCTGGAGGATGTGTTAAAGGAATATGCTAATCTCACCAACATGAATTTAGAAAAGCCTTTTGATAAACACTTTGTGAAGTCCTCACTGGAACAGAACTTTCTGGACATGCTGCAGATTCAAAAAGAGATAGATAAACAGGCACGTAAAGCGGAAAACCGGATTCAGACAACGGAATTATATGCACTTCAGACTCAGATTAATCCACATTTTCTCTACAATACCCTGGACTCTATCCGGGGATTAGCTCTCATTCACGGGGTAAGTGAAATTGCCACCATGACGGAATCTCTGTCCTGCCTTTTCAGGAGTATGATTGCCAAAGAGGGGCAGATGCTGCTTTTGCGGGATGAATTTGAAAATGTGCGCAATTATATTACCATACAGAATTTTCGTTTCAGCAACCGGTTCGATTATGAGTATAATATACCGGAAGCCCTCATGGATCAGTATCTTATTCCAAATATGACCCTTCAGCCAATTGTAGAAAATGCGATTATGCATGGTCTTGAAAGTAAATATGGGAGAGGCAGGATTTCTATTTCAGGCTACGTAACAGAAAAGCGCCTTGTACTGTCAATCACAGATAATGGAGTAGGCATTGAGGAAGAAAAGCTGAACTACCTTAACGAAAGGCTGCTGAATTACCGTGCGCCTATTTCAAAAGAACATACCCGCTATCATGTAGGAATCGCGCTTCTGAACATAAATAAACAGATTAAATTAAAGTTTGGAGACCAATACGGAATCTGTCTCACAAGCACTCCCGACGTCTATACATCTACCGAACTTGTCCTTCCGGCACTGCCTGCCGGACAGGCTGCCAGACAGGAGAATATCTATGAATAAAGAACTGCTGAGAATGGAGCATATCATCACTTACCGTTCTTCTAAAAAAATACTGGATGATGCAAAACTGAACCTGTTTCAAGGTGAGCTCATCGGCATCACCAGTGTAAACAATGCAGGAAAAACCGCCCTCGTTGGTGGTATTGTTGGGACTGCCCCTATTACCTCGGGGCATATTTATATTGAGGAGGAAGAGGTCTCCATTACATCCATAGAAGAAGGCCGGAAAGCAGGTATTTACTACTTTTCCCGCCACTCCTCACTGATTACCGACTTTACAATCTGGCAGAATTTCCTTCTGGGGCCTAACCCAGGCCAGATAATCATTAAATCCCGGGACTCTGAGGCACAGTGCCGGGAAATGCTGGAGCTGCTTGGAATACAGGTGAATATTCATGAAAAAATCAGCACTCTCACCCAAAAAGAGAAACTTCTGGTTGAGATGGCGCGTGCCGTATATTATGATGCTAAAATCCTCGTAATGGATGATATTCTCAATACACTTTCGGCCACAGCCTTAGATGAGTTTGAGTTGCTCTTTCAAATGTTGTGTTCTCTGCATATCGGGATTATTTTAATCGACAACCGTATCCGCTGTCTGAAACGTTATTGCAGCCGTCTTTTCGTCATGCGCAGCGGCCAAACAGCGGCTGTACTGGATAAAGGAAATATGGACGATAATCTTATCACTGCTCTAATGCTGGGCACAAAGCCTGCTGCAAAAGACAAACCCCACATTCCCGAACCACTGCGTCATAACGAAGTTTTGCTGGAAATGCAGACTATTTACTATCAAAATATATTGCGGGGTCTCTCCTTTCAGGTTTTCCGCAATGAAATTACCGGTGTCTTAAATGTAGGGACTCATTCCGGAAATGCTGTGAATCATCTGCTTCAAGGCAGGGGAAAACCTGATTCCGGTACTTTATATTTCCGGCAGCAGCCTATTGTTCTGAAATCTGCGGAGCATGCTGTCAGTACTGGGATTGCTTCCCTAGCGGAGCAGGACGCCATCTTCCCGAACCTGACCCTGGAGGAAAATATTATGTTTCCTGCCTTAAAAATGAACAGCAGGCTCTACGGAATCTTGAATAAATCGGAACTTAAATATTCTGCCAGCGAACTAATGAGCCGGTATATTGTTAATTATGAAGGCATCTACATTTCCGAATCCCAGATTGAAGCGGACATCATTCTGAGATGGAAAATCTATTTTTGCAGGATGCTGTCTACAAGCCCTGAACTTGCTGTGATTCTAAATCCTACCAAAAGCATCGACAGTACTTCAAAAGAACTTCTTTATGACGACATCCGCAGCCTGAGCGGGTTAGGTACTACGGCCCTCATCATCTCCTCCAATATTGAAGAACTCTTTGCCGTTTGTGACCGGATTCTGGTTGTCAATCACGGAAAAGCTGAAGCTGATATCCGCAATGATGAATCAGGCCGGGAAGAACTTCTATATCTCTACAGGCAATATCTTAAGCTTATGTAAAAATAAGGATTGGGGCTTAAAAATGCCCCTCTTCATTTTCTGTTCACTTTGTTCTATATATATCGAATATATACCCCAATTTTATACAAATTAAATAATTTTTGACACCATATCTAAATTTTGGTGCATTGTTGTCCCCGGCACCCCTGAGTATAATTGATACTAGCAAACGAAAGGAAAAGGGAGGAAGAACATGAAAGGCGATATGATTCTCAAGCTAAATCATATATCCAAGATGTACCCTGGCGTAACAGCTCTGGACGATTTAAACATCCAGTTCCAAGAGGGGGAAATACACGCCATAGTCGGTGAAAACGGTGCCGGTAAATCAACCATGATTAAAACAATTTCCGGTGCTATCCAGCCAACAAAAGGTACTATCGAAATAAACGGGCAAACTTATGAGCATATGACACCTGCACTCTCAAGAGCAAATGGTATTGCGGTTATTTATCAGGAGTTTACTTTGATACCAGTCTTGTCTGCGGCTGAAAATATTTTTATGGGTGAGTTCCTTATGAACGGCATGGTCCTGGACCGCAAAGCCATGTACAACAAATCAAAAGAGCTTTTCGAGCGTCTGAAGGTGAATATCGATCCCAACGTCAAGGTGGCAGACCTGACTACCGGATACCAGCAGATTGTAGAAATTGCCAAAGCAGTCTCAAAAGATGCAAAAATCCTAATTATGGACGAACCATCTGCCCCGCTGACCACCTCTGAGGTGGAAGCAATGTTCAAAATTGTAGATACTTTAAAAAAACAAGGTGTGACCATCATCTACATTTCACACAGAATGGAAGAAATTTTCCGTCTGTCTGACCGTGTATCTGTTCTGCGTGATGGAAAGTACATCACCACAGTCAATACGGCAGATACGAATAAAGCAGAGCTAATCCGTCTAATGGTTGGCAGGGAGCTTACAGAAACTTATCCTGTACGTGCCAGACATGCTTCGGAAACAATCCTTTCTATCAGAAATGTTTCGGGCAATGGTGTCAAAAATATTTCATTTGATGTAAAAAAAGGTGAGATTCTGGGTATGGCAGGGCTGATTGGTGCAGGCCGCACAGAGCTTGCACAGCTCTTATTCGGATATGAAGAGATTACGGAAGGCGAAATTATTCTGAACGGCAAAAGCCTGAAACCGAAGAACTGTATGGAATCTATTAAAGCCGGTATCGCTCTGGTACCTGAGGACCGGAAACGCCAGGGACTTGTACTGGATATGACAATCAAGGAAAATACCACCATGCCTAGCTTAAAAGACTGGTCAAGCCACAGCGTGATTAATCACAAAAAAGAGACGGAGATTACTGAAAAATACATCGAAAGCCTCCGCACAAAAACACCGAGTATGGATCAGAAAGCAAAAAATCTAAGCGGTGGTAACCAGCAGAAGGTTGTTCTTGCAAAATGGCTGGCAATGAACCCGGATATCTTGATTTTTGATGAACCTACCCGAGGAATTGACGTAGGGGCCAAACAGGAGATTTATCAGATTATGAACGACTTGGCCGATGATGGCAAGGCAATCATTATGATTTCCTCTGATATGGAAGAATTGATTGGAATGTCCGATAGAATTGTAGTTTTATGTAAAGGAAGGATGACCGGCATTATGGACAGAGACTCCATTTCTCAGGAATCTATTTTAGCTAAATCTGCCGGAGGTGACGAAAATGAATAAAAGTAAAAAATTATTTAAATCAAAAGAACTTGGGATTTTTCTTGTACTGGTTGTCATGTTCCTGATATTCAGTATCCTTTCCCCACAGTTCCTAAAAGCAAACAACTTATTTAACATAGCCAAACAAATTGCAACCCTGGGTATCTGCTCTGTAGGCTTTACCTTTGTACTTATTACAGGCGGAATTGATTTGTCCGTAGGATATCAGATTTCACTGGTTGGAATCATCTGTTCCTACCTGATGACTAAGGCTGGCGTAAACTGGCTGCTCGCAGTACTCATCTCCATGCTGGTAGGCACTGTGATAGGTCTCATCAACGGAATAATTATTACAAAAACCGGTGTTGCACCGCTGATTGTCACACTATCCATGATGACCATACTAAATGGAATTAGTTACCTTATTTCAGGAGGACTCCCCATGTTTGGATTTCCAAGGAGCTTTTCTTTCCTGGGACAGGGCAACATACTGGGAATTCCGGTCTCTCTGATCTTTCTGGTTGTGATTATCCTGATTGGCGCATTCATTCTAAACAAAACTTATTATGGAAGGTATTTCTACGCTATTGGAAGCAACGAGGAGGCAGCTAAGTTATCTGGGGTCAATACCGGAAAAATCCGTATCATTGTTTACAGTATGTGCGGATTCTTCACTGCAATCGGAGCAATCCTCCAGCTTTCCCGCCTGAATTCAGGCCAGTCTGCAACCGGTGCCGGATTTGAGTTCAATGTACTGACAGCCTGTGTACTGGGCGGGGTCAGCAGCAGTGGTGGAAAAGGTACAATTCTTGGAGCATTTATTGGTGTATTGATTGTGGGCGTACTGGATAACGGACTGCTTCTCCTGAATGTCAGTGAATATATCCAGCTTGTTATCAAAGGATGTATCCTGCTTATCGCAGTTATCTATGATACAATGTCACGCACAAACAGCGAACGTGTAAAGCGTATCAAGGCAATCAATGCAAATAATAACTAGTATATTCCCCCTTTAATGGGGATGAAGACAAAATAATATTTTATTTCTAGGAGGAAAAGATATGAAAAAAAGAATTTTAAGTGTATTTGCAGCGATGTTCCTTTTGACAGGGACTATCACCGGGTGCAGCATGGACTCAGATACCAGCAGCAAAGACAGCAGTTCCACTGAAACAGCATCAAAAGACACCAAAAGTTCCGGGGATTACAAGGTAGGTATCACATTTTCTGATTTGAGCAACCCTGTATGGGCAGAGCTTGTGAAAGAGGCGGAGGCTTATGCAAAAGAAAAAGGAATTTCAGTTACATATGTGGATGCTCAAAGTGACGCTACAAAACAGGTAACACAGATTGAGAACTTTATTCAGGGAGATATGGATGCCATTATTGTCTGCGCAGTAGAATCAAATGCAGTTGCAGATGTAACAAAAAAAGCGCAGGATGCCGGAATTTATGTTGTAGGTTATACACAGACTCTCGAGAACTGCGATGCCCAGTACCTTGTAGATCCGTATAATACAGGATATGCATGCGGAGAGCGTGCTGCTGAGTGGATTAATGAAAACTACGGTGACGAAGAAGTCGTAGAGTGGGCACTGATGGATTTACCTGAATTTCCTGAGATTATTGAACGTGCAAACGGAATCAAAGCCGGAATTGAGGAAAATACAAAAAATACAAAGCTGGTAGCAACTGCTTCCGCACTCACCTCTGAGGAAGGCGTAAAAAATGCTGAGACATTCCTTCAGGCTCACCCTGATATCAAAGCAATCTGCTGTATCGGCGGCGGTGGAAGTGTAGGCGGAAATGAAGGAATCAAATCTGCAGGAATCACAGACTTTAACTCTATCGGCCTGTTTGGAATTGATGCTACAGAAAATGAAATCCTGAACATCATCAACGGCGAACCTCAGAAATCCTCTGTCAGCCTGGGCGGCGGAAAAGCACACGGACGTGCTCTGGTGGACATTACTTCTGACCTGCTTGAAGGTAAAGACGTGGAAAAAGACCAGTACATGCCAATCGAGGTAATTGATTCATCTAATGCACAGGAATACTATGATACCATTTATGCTAAATAGGAAGAAGGAGAACATCTATGGAAAGAACAATGAAAGCACTCTTATCTTACGCACCTTATGATAACCGTTATGAGGACGTTCCGGTTCCAACAATCAGTGACGGAGAAATTCTGCTCAAAGTAAAAGGCTGCGGTATCTGTGCGGGTGATGTTAAATCATACCACGGCGGAATCCGTATCTGGGGGACTTCTGAAGAGAACCGGTACATTGAGGCTCCCTGCATCGGCGGGCATGAATTTTACGGTGAAATCGTTGAGAAGGCTGACGACGTTGAAGGGTTTGAAGTAGGTGATACCATTGTTACTGAACAGATTGTTCCATGCGGAATCTGTAAATTCTGCCGGGAAGGAAAATACTGGATGTGTACAAGATCAGCAGTATTTGGATTCAAACAGTATGCAAACGGCGGCTTTGCAGAATACGTAAAGCTGGATAAAAACTGCCTGAACCATAAAATCCCTAAAAGCTTCACCCCTGAACAAGCTGCCCTTGTCGAGCCAATTGCATGCGGTATGCACGCCATAGAACGTGCCAGTATCCAGCACAGTGATGTCGTGGTTATTGCAGGACTTGGAGCCATCGGATTATCCATGGTCAACATGGCTTCCCTCTGCCTCCCAAAACTGGTTATCGGTATTGATGTTAAAGCAAACCGTCTGGCAATGGGAAAGGATTTCGGAGCTGACATAGTATTGAACCCAATGGAATGTAATGTAGTGGAAGAAATTATGAAACTGACCGGTGGTCTTGGCTGTGATGTATATGTAGAAGCATCTGGAAGCCCCAAAAGCGTTACACAGGGAATGGATTCATTAAAGAACCTGGGACGTTACGTTCAGATGGGTGTATTTGCGGAAGAAGTAACCGCAGATTGGAATACAATCGGAGACGGAAAAGAACTCACTATTATCGGATCCCATCTTTCCGCACTTACCTTCCCCGCTGTTATCAAGGGAATTGCATCCGGGCTGATTAAAACAGATGGGCTGATTTCTCAC
Organism: Ruminococcus sp.; assembly: GCA_013911065.1. Lineage (GTDB taxonomy): Bacteria > Bacillota > Clostridia > Lachnospirales > Lachnospiraceae > Muricomes. Next base: position 46,817 of record JACERV010000016.1, read on the forward strand.
AAATTTGCCCTTGCAGACTGGAAGGAAGCATTTGAGGCTGCTGAAAAAGATCCAAATGCCGTAAAGGTTATGCTCATACCATAAAGAATAGAAACATCAAGGGGCCGGTACGCTGGCCCCTTAAAAGAACCGCTGAATCAGAATTACTTCTCGTAAAATAATAGAACGTTATTTTTCCTTATTATACTCTAATGCATCATACTCTCTCCGTAATTCTCGCAGCAACTCCTCTTCACTTGGCAGATATAGCTTGTACTTTGAAGCGAAAATCTGTGTTTCATTTTCTGGTAACGTATACTTAACCACAGATTCACTTTTGTCCGCGCACAGTACAATTCCTATTGGTGGATTATCTCCTTCATTCATCAATTCACGTTCATAGTAATGTACATACATCTGCATCTGTCCCAAATCCTGATGTGACAAATCTCCAATTTTCAGATCAATTAATACAAAACACTTTAAGATGTAATTATAAAAGACAAGGTCGATTCGGAAATGACGCCCATCAAATGTAATTCTTTTCTGTCTGGCAACGAACGAAAATCCTCTCCCCAATTCCAAAAGGAACTTCTGCAAATGTGTAATCATAGCTTCTTCTAAATCATTCTCATAAAAATCATCATTCGGATTCAATCCCAGGAACTCTAATACATATGGATCACGAATAATATCTTCTGGTACTTTTGCAGGTTCCAGTTTCTGAATTTCTTCTGAAACACTTTCTTTATTCTGGCTGGAAAGTAACCTTTCATAAAAGAATGAATTAATTTGCCTTTCTAACTGTCGCGTGCTCCAATTTGATTTTATCGCTTCTTCTATATAGAACTGACGAGCATTTTCATTTTCTACACGCATAAGCAGACGATAATGTGTCCAACTCAATTCGCTACGCAATGCGTAGCTTTTTGGAAAAGTAAGATAAAACTGCCGCATATTTTTAAGATTTGCAGCAGTAAAGCCTTTTCCGAAATCTGCTGTCATCTGTTTGGATAATTCTGCTATTAATCCAGCTCCATACTCAGCCTTCTCCTCTCCGTCCTGCTGTTCCACAATGCTTTTTCCTATATTCCAGTATGCCTCAACCATTGCAAAGTTTGCTGTTTTATATACTTTATTTCTAGCTTCTGAAAGAATACTTTTAATTTGTTCATAAAATTGCTGTTCCATGATTCTTCCTTTCATTAACTATATTTATGGCATCTGTTATCTCCTAATCAATCATCTGTTTTCGCTTCTTGATTAGTAAGGCTTGCAAAGCACTAACGCTTGACCATTAATGCTTTCCCATCTAAATCCCCTTAGATTACACCCTCCGATCTTGATATGCTTTCAGTATACCATACAACTGCATGAATTCACCGAAGTATTTTATATCAAGTTGCGAACTATAAGATTTTAAATGGAGTTTCATTTAAATCTGGTCAGTAATATTTGATTTTTCAATATTATTCTCTTTTTTTACTTTTAATATCTTTTTTTATTCTTTCCGCATTACAATAAAAATATAGTTTTTATATTCCTAAGATACGTGATTATTTTATAATCCTGCATTTTTTTGTCATAGGTATTTGCTTTCTAAAATGGTTATTCAGTTTTTTATTCACGGATTATGCTTCGAACATGAAGCGCCGGGATAAGATTTCGCAGCTTGATATAGGCAAGAACGCCTGCCGCTTGATGTATCTATCATAATACAGCAAGTTAATTATGACAAGATATTTTTCAATTCAAAATGTTTACAAAAGTGCTTATAATAAGTGAAGCCGCTAATCGTTAAGATTAGCGGCTTCTGTCTATTATTACTTTATCTTAAAAAAGGTCTAACCCTCTTCCAAATGCTTTAATCTCTATAATAGTTAATAAGGCATCCTTTTAATATAATTTCTCTTTCTGCATCTGTGAGTTCACCAAGGCGGAATTCAATTTCTTCCAGGCTGTCTCCTACAACATATGCCTTTATCACATCCGCTTTATCCTCCACTGCCTTTCTTACATCAGGAACAAAGATATAGTCCCCATTTTTAAATGGCAGGTTTTCATGATCTGCATCTGTTAAGAAAGGAAGCATTCCCCAGTTAATCAGATTAGAGCGGTAGCGTTTTGTTGCATATCCATTTGCAATATTTGCCCATCCGCCAAGCACCTTCTGACAGGAAGCCGCTTGTTCTCTCGCGGAGCCATCTCCTGGTTTTACAGCGAAAATCGTACTTCCTACACCAAGGTTTCCTTCTCCTGCTTCAGGATAAGATTCTCTGACCTTTGCCATTACCGGCTTTAACTCTTCCAGCACGTCCAATGGACATGTATTTTCCTCAATTGCCTTCTGTGCTGTCTGCACTTCTTTAGCACGTCCTACATAAGCCGGGTCCTTTCTGGAAAGTGTAAACTCCGCAAGTCCAAGAGGATTGGAGCGGTAGGAAGATGTCTCCCCGGAAGGAATCAACTCATCAGTAGTCGTTACCGGATCATGAATCTCAGAAACTACCTTCAGAACCAAATTTTGAGGTAATGCGGACATCTTAGGCCAATCCTTAATATTCGGACCAAATTTAATTTCTACACTTGGGTCAGCAACACCCTGACTGTCAAATACGCGGTTTTCATAAATACTCTTATCAAAATGATACTTTTGTCCCTTATACTCCACATCTATAGCTGTAGCAGGTGTCAAAAATCCTTTGTTAGCCGCTGTGGCTGCAATAGAACGTGCATCCATAAGCGCAACAGAGGCAATCTGCCCACTTTGGAGCTTAGAACCTTCACGGTTCGGAAAGTTTCTCGTTGAATGACGAATAGAGAATGCATTGTTGGCAGGTGTATCTCCTGCACCAAAACATGGTCCGCAGAACGCTGTCTTCACAACTGTACCTGCTGCCATGAGGTCAGCAACCGCACCATTTTTCACTAATTCCATATAAATTGGCGTACTTGCCGGATATACACTGAATGTAAATTCATCATGTCCAATATTCTTTCCTTTTATAATATCAGCCGCAGCACAGATATTTTCAAATCCGCCGCCGGCACATCCCGCAATAATTCCCTGCTCCACATAGAGCCTGTCATTTACAACTTTATCCTGCAGTGAATAATCTACCGCACCGCCTAGGCTTACAATTGCTTTCTTTTCCACATCATGTAAAATGTCTTTCAGATTTGCATTTACTTCATCGATTGTATATACATTGCTTGGATGGAACGGCATCGCAATCATAGGCTTAATTTCACTTAAATTTACATAAACCATGCCGTCATAGTACGCAACAGCTCCCGGATTCAGCTCTTTATAATCCTCACTTCTTCCGTGAATCTCGTAGTATTCCTGAATCTTTTCATCCGTTTTCCAAATGGATGACAAACAGGTAGTCTCCGTTGTCATAACATCAACGCCCATACGGAAGTCGGCACTTAACTTGTCCACACCCGGTCCTACAAATTCCATCACTTTATTATTTACATAGCCATTTCCAAATGTTGCCCCAATAATTGCCAGTGCAACATCCTGAGGTCCTACCCCTTTCATTGGCTCCCCATCCAGGTAAATACCAATAACACCTGGCATGTTAATATCATAAGTCTTGTTCAAAAGTTGTTTTACAAGCTCCGGTCCGCCCTCACCCATGGCCATTGTTCCAAGAGCGCCATACCGGGTGTGGCTGTCTGAACCAAGAATCATCTTACCGCCTCCGGAAAGTACCTCACGGGCATACTGGTGAATCACGGCCTGATGAGGAGGTACATAAACTCCGCCATACTTCTTTGCACAGGTCAGGCCAAACATATGGTCATCCTCATTAATTGTACCACCTACCGCACATAAACTGTTATGGCAGTTTGTCAGTACATAAGGAACCGGGAATTTCTCAAGTCCTGAAGCTCTGGCCGTCTGTATAATTCCAACAAAAGTTATATCATGTGATGTGAGCTTATCAAACTTAATTTGTAAATGCTCCATATCAGATGTTGTATTATGCTCCTTCAGAATTCCGTAGGCTATGGTATTCTGAGCTGCTTCTTCCTTCGTAACAGCAATGATAATATTGCCTGTATCTTCAACTATTTCAGTGCCATTTTTCAAATAAACACCGTTTTCATATAGTTTTATCATGATTAATCCTCCTAGCATACTTATTAACTCGTTACTGCTTATCATTTTAGCATGATAAAGAATAGATGTAAATTGGGAAATTTCCCTCTCAAGCCACATCCCCCTCTGCGTAAGGTCTAAAAAGGCAGTACCCTGTCAGGCACCGCCTCAAATTAATTTGTCTCTCTAAGAATTTTAATAACTTCGAGTTCTGTCTCACCCAGCGAAATAAAATCCTCTCTTTGAATCACAATAGGTTTCTGAATCTTCTTGCCATTTAAGAATGTATGGTTCTTTGAACCTTCATCTCTGAGGTACAATTTATCCTTCCTTCGTATAATTGCACAATGAACCTTAGAAATCTTCCTGTCATTGGTGAGAGATAAAAATTCCTCAAAAGCCACTTCTTTTGTGGTTCTGCCAATTCCAATATTATCATAGAAAATATAGGTGTACCGCTCCTGGGTATCGGTGTCTTCTAAAATAACCTTCCAGCGCCTTTTCTTTCCTGATGAATTCCCAGTATCTGCATCCAAGTCGTCATCTTCCAACTCCTGCTCTGTACCAGCCCTTCTGCGCTTTCTGGCCGGCCTCTTGTCCTCGTAATCATCTTCTTCTATGTCATACTCTTCATCAAGCTCATATTTCCTGTATTCTTTTCTCTCTTTTACTATTGTTACTACTGTCGCGATTATAGTAACTAAAATCAAAACTGCCAAGACTATCAGAATAATCCAGTACATCATTTGCATATCAACTCCTTCAGGAGTTAATCTTACTATATTTTTCCGGTTCAGGCAAGTTAATACGCCTTTTTTGTATATACTTTTAGGAATAACCTTCTATTCCAGCCTAATTCTCGTATTCACATATATACCCTAATTTTCCTGAATAAGCCGGTTCTGCAGCCAGCATATTATCAGGGATGTCATTCCATACGAACCTCTTCTCTCCGTCAAAGAAGAACAAGTCCATATACAACTCTTCCAGACTTCCATCCTTATAGCTTGGTTCTCCCTTTTTCCATTCATCCGAACACCAGCTATCATCAGAATTTAACTTTTCTCCAAATAGCTTGTTATCTTCATTTACCCAGTAGTAATCTGAAGAACTACTATCTCTTCTCCCGCCAATGTGGAAAAAGATATTCGTCATCTTCTGTTTGCTGATTTCTTTTCTGATATATTCATATTCACTTGAGCTGTTGATTCTGACAAGATACCCCCCACGGTCAATACAGTCCTGGAAAGCTTCCTGCCATGTGCCATCACTCAGAATATATTCATATCTGTGAATTCCTGTATCATCTCCAGGAATAGAAGTATCATAAGTACTTCCACTATTATCCGCCACGCTGTCATCCTGGGATGAGTTTTGGGCATCATCCTGGGAGTTATTTTTCTTATCATCCCCTCCAGTTGTTTCCCCGCTATCCGGCTTATCCTTCTTTGTACTATCACCTGTGCCGGAATTTATATCATCCTTCTTATTTCCGGCATTTTTTGATTCATTCACAGATGTTGTTTTATCTGTGCTTTTCGTTTCTTTTTTCACGATCATGGTTCCCGTCACTATACCGGCCCCTATACCCACTGCAAATACTAAAATAATTATTATAATAATCCATACCTTGCGGTTGTTCTTTGATCCTTTCATCTTCTTTGTCCTCCATCTATTAACTTTTATCATTATAGAAAAACAGAAGCCTCTGATTCTAAGGCCTCTGTCTACTAGAACTTCCTACAATCCATACTATTTATAGTCTCTTTAATAACGCTTCTCTTTCCTTTTCATATCCTGGTTTACCTAAAAGAGCGAACATGTTCTTCTTATAGCTCTCTACACCTGGCTGATTAAATGGATTCACGCCGAGTAAGTATCCACTTACGCCAACTGCAAATTCAAAGAAGTAAAACAATTGCCCCAAATAAAACTCTGTCTGCTCCGGAATCGTCACCAACAGATTCGGCACATTGCCGTCTGTATGGGCAAGAATTGTTCCATTCATTGCGCTCTTATTGATAAAATCTACCGTCTTTCCTGTCAGATAATTCAACCCGTCCAGGTCAACCGGTTCTTCATTCATGATAAGCTCTGACTGGGAAGCCTCCACATTCAGAACTGTCTCAAATAAAATTCTATTTCCATCCTGGATAAACTGTCCCATGGAGTGCAGATCGGTCGTCAAATCTACTGATGCCGGGAAAATGCCCCGCTGGTCTTTACCTTCGCTTTCTCCATACAACTGCTTCCACCATTCAGATACATAGTGCAGGCTTGGCTCATAATTAGCCAAAACTTCTATCGTCTTGCCCTTTCTCAGCAAAATATTGCGGACTGCCGCATACTGCAGGGCATCATTTTCTGCAAAATCATTCTCCAATGCTTCTTTTCTTGCTGTCTGAGCGCCTTCCATCAGCTTTGTGATGTCTGCGCCGCTCACCGCGATTGGAAGGAGGCCCACTGCTGTCAATACTGAAAAACGTCCCCCAACATCATCCGGTACTACAAAAGTCTCATATCCTTCCTCTGTAGCAAGATTCTTCAAAGCGCCTCTGGATTTATCCGTGGTCGCATAAATTCTCTTTGCTGCTCCCTCTTTCCCATATTTTTTTTCCAATATATCCTTAAATACACGGAAGGCGATGGCTGGCTCTGTGGTAGTTCCTGATTTGGAAATCATATTGACGGAAAAATCCCTGTCACCCACTACGTCTATTAAATCTTTTATGTATGCACTGCTGATACTGTTGCCCACGTAGTAAATCTCGGGAGACTTTCTAATCTCTTCGGAAACAATATTTGCAAATGAATGTCCCAGGAAATCGATTGCTGCTCTTGCTCCGAGATAAGAGCCGCCAATACCGATTACCAGTAGCACTTTAGAATCGCTGCGAATCTGTTCCGCTGCTTTCTTAATACGTGCAAATTCTTCCTTATCATAATCAACCGGAAGGTCAATCCATCCCAGGAAGTCATTTCCTGCCCCTGTCTTTGCAACAAGCTTGTCCTTGGCCTGAGCAGCCAGGTCGCTCATATATTCCAACTCATGTTCCTGAATAAAACTACTCGCCTTTGAATAATCAAATGTAACTTTCTTAGCCATTGTTTACCCTTCCTCTCTGTATATGTTTTCATATCTTCTTGAACATTAGCAGTTCAAGAAGCATATTTAATTCTACCAAATATATCCTTCTTAATCAAGCTAAAAACTCTTCTAATATTTGGCGAATTGCTTCTTCTTTTAGTACTGGCTGCTCATCCTCCTCCACTTTTTCTTTTACTGTACGGCGGATAACTTGTCTTGCAGCTTCCCCCTTTTCCACTCTTCTTGGCTCACCCTCTATATTAATAGACAGCCCCGGGTCTTCTCTTTGTGCCGCGGCTCTTGCTGCACTCTCGGGACCTATCACATCTATATTATCTTTTTCTGTCTGTTTTGTCTTTTTGAAACGATGCGCGCAGACATTTTCCAAATAATCAACCATATAATTCTTCGCTGCTTGTATCTTATATGCTTCGTCGGACAGCTGACTGATGACAAACAGCGCAATCATCTCTGCTGCCCCTACCGCAATATACCGGTACATTCCCTCCGAGAACCCATTTACTATATAATTTCCCAATGCTCCGCAGGCTGCCAGACCTCCCGAAAACCAAATGCTCTGTATCTGTAACTGTCTCCATGTGTGTATCCGGAAAAGAAATCCCCGGTATTCATATATGTATTTTCCTACAAATGCACCTACATTATCTACTGTATCGTGTATCATACATGCATGTTCATATTTTGCCCGCACGAGCTTCATCAGTTTGTGTGTACTCTTTGACATATTGCCTGCCGCTCTTACCATACGGCGAAGAGTAAATTGGTTTACAATTTTACCCAGTACCCCGATGACACCGACTGCAATCATTAAATAGAAAATGATATTGGTGTCTGCTATTAAATTTTTTAACATAACTAAGACCTCCTGTTTTTATGGTTGTGCCACAACTACCTTTTTTGTGTGAGCTTATTATAGCCTAACTTTGCCCGTTCTGCGCAAAAACCGTTCTACATAATTCGTCACCGGCACATGATTTTAACTGGAAACATGCATGTTTCAGAGTTCAGAATATAAGAAAGCATGTCCATCCTCAATCCTTAAATTTAACAAAGCATTTAGAGCCACATTTTTGTGAATACCTTCAGAAAGCCCTTGTCATTTTATAGGAGAATCACTCGAAAAATAGTACATAAAAAGTTCAATACATAAAAATATACTGGTATTTTTCAGCCCATTCTGTTATAATTTTCGTATTCTGTAAAGCATCAGAATTTCATTCAAGTACGTCCCATCGTACTTGTTACAGGAGGATTACACTATGCAATACAAAACAAGGGGCGTCTGTTCCCAAGTGATAAATTTTGAAATTGAAGACGATAAAGTAAGAAATGTAGAATTCGTCGGCGGATGCGACGGTAATCTTCAAGGTATTTCCAATCTTATAGACGGTATGGATGTGAAGGAAGCCATTTCCAAAATTGAAGGAATCCGTTGCGGATACAAAAAAACATCTTGTCCTGACCAACTCGCAGAAGCATTGAAAAAAGCAACCGGGGAATAATCCGATTGCCTTTTTATTAGGGTGTGCTTGAAAAATGCTTTTTCAAACACACCCCATCTCATTAAAATGAAAAATATTTCCTTTGAGCAATTGAAGCAACTACCAGGTGTAGCACATTAAAAAAATTTGTGGTGTTTTCTCGGTACAGGTCTTCTCTATAATTTATTCGATTAATAGTTTCTCCTGTTATGTGGTACACCGGTAGCTGCTTCAATTGCTCAAAGTAAAAGGGGTTATGGGTTAAATAGAGCTAGTTTATGGGTTAAATGGAGTTAATTTATCCAGATTCCATCTGTTGCAGAGGTGGCTTCATCGTATGGTGGGGTAGCTTCCATACCTGCAACATGTGTAGCCCATACTCTATAATAGTAGCCTTTCTCTACGGTCAACGTTTTGCTTGTGCAGACAAAATATGTATCATACTCACTGGCTTGTTGAAAATAAATCCGTCCCCAGGTCTTAGTTGCTTCATTGTACCTATCAACATACATAACTACAGAAAGATAATCAACATCATGATTTGCAGTTGTTCCGGCATACGCATATATCTTCCCACTCCCAGCTTTCGTAATAGAACATTCCCCGTCCATCATATGAATTCCTCGAGTACTTATCCCACCATTAGTACTTCCTGTGGAAGTATCGTCCGTAGTTAAATAGGAACCGTCCACCTGAACCTTACTCTCACCTGAAGCATTAACATTTATTAAACACATAGAAAATATACTGCAAAACATAATTAAAGTACATAAAACCGAAAATCCTTTTTTCCTCACCATTTTTCTCATTTGTACATCTCCTTAATAATTAAACAATCAGCTTCTCAAAAACTTACGCGTTTTACTCCAAATAAATCAACTTTTTTATTATTTTAGTGAATTCTTCTTTACTAAATATACCTTTTAATTGATAATTTACCCCCTTATAGGAAAAGTTTGCTATAAACCTGTTTACTGCAGGCTCTTGAATCTCATATTCTTCTGCCTCTATTGTTTGTCTTTTTGTGTCAATATTAAACCTATCCTTTAATATATCTTCTTGCTTCTGCCCTAAAGATGACTCAGAATCATTTAAATAAATTGTATAACGGATTACTTGTCCATTATATTTATAAAATAATTGTGCACTTTTTTGCTCTTCATCAATATTAAAGTTCTCTAATTTCATGTTCTCCGGTTGATACCCAAAACGGACAGACACTACCCCTAGTTTCTCCGTAATCTGCGTAAAAGCAGTTATTTCTTCACCATCTTCGGTAGGCTGTTTTTCCATATCCTTTACATTTAGAACTTTTCTGCTTTGATTACCTAGCAATCCATCAAATAATCCTTTCAGATATGACTTACTCCCTATACTAGTCATATTCGTTCCCACCAGCAGAACTAAAACTGCCACAAGTGCAGCAATAATTCGTTTTTTACGGGGCATGTAGAATACTTTAGCTTTCTTCCCATTACTTTTTTCATTTTTATTGAGATGTTTGTGGTATTCCTTATTTACCTCACATAAATGTTCCCCTCCTTTCTCCTTGTTTATTAATTCTCTGCCAAGCAGTAGAGCTCTTCTGTCCTCCTCAGACAGAAATTTTTCGGCGCTATAACTTGTTCCTTCAGTAAAATCTGAAGCAAGCTCTTTCGAAATTTCCGGTGTAATACTTTCGGTATTTTGCCTCTCCGCACGTTTTTTCTCATATTTTTTAATCCGGAGGAAAAGCTCCCTTTCCATCTTCTCCGACACTTTCATGTCTTTAAGATCGGGATTGTCAGAAATTTCTTGTTCTATTTTTCTGGCCTCTTTCTCTACTTCTTCTCGCAGTGATATCCTCTTATCTTCTTCCATTCCTATTCCTCTTGTTTTAATTGTTACTTCTTCTTGACATTTTATTAAATAAGTTTAATATGAAATTATATGTGTTTTATTCATTTTATGCAAGCATAACTTTAAAATTTTTAAGCATAATATAAATATTTAAATCTGGAGGTTTTTCATCATGAAACGAATTATACTTACCGGCGGAGGAACCGCCGGACATGTTACCCCCAATATTGCTCTCATCCCCCGGCTAAGGGAATTGGGCTATGATATCCAATACATAGGCTCTTATAAAGGGATTGAAAAGGAACTGATTGAACCTTTCGGTATCCCTTATCACGGTATTTCTTCCGGAAAACTCCGCCGCTATTTCAGCACGCAGAATTTTACGGACCCTTTCCGTGTAATAAAAGGATTTGGTGAAGCTCATTCTATTATTAAAGAATTAAAGCCTGATGTTATTTTTTCTAAAGGCGGTTTTGTGTCTGTTCCGGTTGTACTGGCTGGCAGGCGCTGTAAGATTCCTACCATTATACATGAGTCTGATATGACGCCTGGACTGGCTAATAAGCTTGCAATCCCATCTGCTACTAAAATATGCTGTAATTTTCCTGAAACTCTTGATTCTCTTCCGAAAGAAAAATCCATTTTAACCGGTTCTCCTATCCGGCAGGAATTATTATCTGGAAACAAGATTGCTGCTATGGATCTGTGCAGATTCTCCGCAGATAAGCCTGTAATTCTTGTAATCGGAGGTAGCCTCGGTTCCGTTGCTGTGAATAATGCCGTCCGTCTGGCGCTTCCTGAACTTTTAGAGCGCTTCCAGATTGTCCACCTCTGTGGTAAAGGCAAGGTAGATGATACTCTGGAGAGTATGAAAGGCTACAAGCAATTTGAATATATCAAAAATGAACTTCGGGATATATTCTCATTGGCGGATATTGTAATTTCAAGGGCCGGTGCCAATGCAATATGTGAGCTGCTCGCTTTAAGAAAGCCAAATCTTCTGATTCCACTTTCCTCACATGCCAGCCGTGGTGACCAAATCTTAAACGCACGTTCTTTCGAACGGCAGGGTTTCAGTATGGTACTTGAAGAAGAAGACCTTACAAAAGAAGCACTTCTCGAAGCCGTCCGGAGTCTTTATGATAACCGCGGCTCCTACATGGATGCAATGAGAGACTCAAGGCAGCAGGACTCCATTGATACAATTATAGAACTTATAGAAAAAGTTAATTTGAAATAATTGGAACGCGCCTAAGAAAACAGGTGGCAAAACAGCACCTGTTTTCTTAAAGCTAGTTTAATTCATCATATTCCACTCCAAACTTTTTCTTTATCCAGCTTTTAGCTCTATGCAATGTACTATGAAGTACCTCTAAACGTATTCCCAATTCTTCTGCGACTCTTGCCTGTGGTACCTCAAGATAATATACCAGGGAAATCGCTTCATACCACCTGGGATTTTTCTCAAGCAGCGCTGCAAAAATGCGCCCATGCAGCTCTGAACAATCTAAATTTTTCAGTTCTTCCATGAACTCATCTTCGGCGCTCCCTGCGGTTTCCTGAATATAATAGCCCTCTTCTATGATTCCATCACTCAGTATCTCGCGGTTTGCTTTCTTTTTATAATTCAATGCACGATTTTTAGCAGTTGTATATAGCCACGATTTTATATTACTATGATTTAAACTATCATAATAAATATATAATTGTAGAAATGTACTTTGAGCGATATCTTCTGCTACATAATAATTGCCTGAATATGTATACGCTGCCTTCAAGACGAGATTCTTGTATTCTTCATAAATCTCGTCAAATTCACAATTCTCAGTCCACATATTATCCCCGGTTACTAACTTAACCCTTTTAATATTTCTTCTTTGTCTTCTTGTAAAAGCTTACCCATTTTCCAACCCAAACCAACACTATCACCCTTGTATCTCGGAATCAGATGCATATGAAAATGATATACCGTCTGTCCCGCAGCCTCCTCATTATTCTGTACAATATTATAGCCGTCGCAATCCAACACATCCTTAAGCCTGATTATCATTTTCTTCGCTAATACCATCACTTTAGCCGCAAGGCCTTCATCTAGATCATATAGATTCCGGTAATGTTCTTTTGGAATAATCAGTGCGTGCCCTTTCGAAGCAGGGCTCAAATCCAAGATAACCCGGAAATCACCATCTTCATAAAGTGTAGCAGATGGGATATCCCCTGATGCCAACTTACAAAAAATACAACTTTCATTTTTCATAACATTTCCCCTTTTCACCCTTAATAAGTATATTAATGGTAGTATAGACTATTTTTGCCAAAATGAAAAGAGCTTTTCCAAAAGCACCGCAAAACATGACAAACAACGCTTCCTCTATTAACGTTAGTTATTTGACAGGAAATTTATTGGTATATACTGTCGAAAATTGTCTATCTGATTTTATTGAATAGAACTGGCCATCGTGCTAGACTACATAATGAATAATACAAAAGGAGGTAATATAATGTTACATAATGTAGACATTAATAAAATGAATACACTTATGAAAGAAAACCCAGATGCAAAACAAATAATTAACCAATTGTTGGACAACCACCATGAAATAGTGTCGACAATTGCACACGAAATACGGAATCCACTAACCCTGGTTTCCTCATCCTTACAGGTCATGGAAGCCCAGAATCCCCAGGTGAAAGATTTCCCTCATTGGAAACAAACCATTGAAGATGTTGAATTCATATGCCAACTGCTTAATGAACTATCCTCATTTAATAATGGAAATGTTCTGCACTACTCTGTATTCTCCATCGAACGGCTTCTTAAAAATATTGCAATCTCATTTGCAATTTCTTTAGACGGCGAAGATTCCGATATAGAATTCACCTCGTCCATCCCCTCTGATCTTGGCGATTATACAGGTGATAAAATAAAACTGGAACAAGTCCTTTTAAACCTGCTGCGTAATGCCAAGGAATCCATTGCAAATGAAGGCTGTATCCACCTTTCGGCCAGCCGCAATAAAGATTCTCTGACTATTCAATGTAAAGATAGCGGATGTGGTATTTCTGATGAAATTATTGATTATATCTTTGAACCATTTAAAACCTATAAAGACGGCGGTACAGGGCTTGGATTGTCCTTGTCCAAAAAAATTATTGAATCGCACAGTGGCTCCATTTCTGTGGACTCAAGGATGGACGAAGGTTCTACATTTACAATTAAACTGCCCGTATAGAAGCGAATCTAGTATTTAATCTTAAACTGCCGATATAGGTACATGGTATTTTCTGTGATATAAAGTAACTGCCGCTATAAACCCACAGACAAGTCCCCCTATATGGGCAGCATTATCTACCCCTGAGCTTGTAAATCCAAAATAGAGACTCAAGGCTACCATGAATAAAATTCTCCGGTTCGTCAAACGTCCGACTCTCCCATGATTCTTGATAACTACCCACAAAAGCGCCCCCATAAGTCCAAAAATTGCTCCGGAAGCTCCGGCTGAAACAACCACAGTATCTGTTCTGCTATTCATCCAAAATGAGAACAGATTTCCTCCCAGGCCGGCTATAAAGTAAATAAGCAAAAATTTAATTCTTCCGGTTTCAAGTTCCAGGTTCCATCCCAGAGCTCCCAGAAGCACCATGTTATTCAATAAATGTTCGATCCCAAAGTGAAGGAACAAACTGGTAAACAGCCTGTAACATTGGTGTCCTTCTGATATATACGGTCCGTATACTGCACCATGATTCAACATAAACACAGTATCTTCCGTATCTCCCAAAAAAGTAAGGATTAAAAATACGGCGATATTTATCACAATCAATGTTGTAGTACATACTGCCTTTTTTTCCTGGTTCAAACCAATACCCCTTTTCATGTTTTTATACCTTCTTGAACATTAGCAATTCAAGAAGTATACCTTATTGTACATTAACAATTCAATAAGTATACCTTCTTGAACACCAGTAGTTCATTAAATATGTCTCATTTGAACATTAATAATCCAATTAGTTTATATTATAAGGGTTTCTCGGTCTCGTGTCCATCTGTTTCCAAGATTAAATCCTTCCAGTTTCCCCACCGTTTCTTTTTTAATCTAACGGCAGTCTTTTTCCAGGAGCTCAGCCAGCCTCCCATTTCACGGATAGTCTCTACATCTCCTGCCTGTTCATATTCTTCCTCATCAAGCGAAAATATATTATCCTCCTGCAGAGTTTCTCCTCCTTCATTTGTTTTACCGGCATCGTTGTTATTCCTTTTTTCCTCATGCATTCTATATTCGTTCATTATTCCTTCCAGGTCATAATTTTCCTGCAAAGTTGCTTTATGAAGTTCATATGCCAGCAAAATCCCTTCGGTTTCTTCATAATCCAACCTCTTAACAAAGTATTCCGTCATAATATGAAATGCTTCACATAACGGCTTCTTTCTTCCGGGCAGATAACAGAAAAACCAGTTATTTTCTCCTGAAAACACAAATTCCGGGTACAGCAGAAGTCCTCCCGGATTCAGCATATAGTGGGTGAGCAGCTTCACAACCTCTATCAGACGATTTACGAAAGCCAGCATGTCCTCCTTTTTGATTGAAGAAGCCTCAAACATTGCTTTCATTGACACCATTCCCGTTACCTCATAGCTATATCTGCTTTTTCCATTTATTCCGCACCCTGTTATTTCAAGTAAACCCGAGATTTTGTTTTCTCTCAGCATATGTATCTGATAGTCTTCCTCATATAAACGGGGTAAATCAATATGTAGGCATACCCTGTTTAGTTCTTTTTCGTATCCTGCTTTCATTTTCTACTTCTCCTGTTCCAATAGAGATTCTAACTGCCTTTTCTTTCTGATTTTTTTCTCCGGTTCAGGGACTACTGCTTTTTGCCTTACAGAAACACGCATCCGGCTTTTTCCCGCCCAGGCTGTAACCTCAATCCACTTCTTGCCCTCTGTAACCTCAACCCCAGTCAAATGAAGCAGGATTAGTTTCCCTTTTACCCGTTCTCTATAAAAATTATGCAGGTCCGCTTTGTTCTCCCCTTTCTGCCTTTCTATCTGCGCTCCTAACACTGCCGTTTCACCTGCTGCTCCAATCAGAATATTCTTATCATGATAATAGAATATTGTATATATGGTTAATAAAAGCACTAAAACCACTGTGGGCATTATATAAGCCATCTCTATTGTAATACTTGCTTTTAATTTTCTAGTTTTGTTTAATGTTCTATATCTGCCTGATATCCTCAACGAATTAAAATCCTCCAAACCACAGCCAAATAGAATAGGATATTAGTAAAAATGGCACAAAGGGATACCCTGCTTTTCTATCTAGTCCTTTATATATCAGAAATATGACTGCAAAAGCAGAGGAGAATAAAAACGCACCCAGCAATACCCCCAGAAGATTCCACAACCCCAAAAAGATTCCCATTATTACAATCAATAAACTGTCTCCATATCCAAACGCTTCCCGGGTTATTCTGCTGATTACCAAAAATATTGCCCCTGCCCCTGCTCCTGCCAGCACTAAAACGAGTGGTACTTCAGTCTGGCATGCCCGTACCATAACTGCGCCTGCCCCTCCTGCTGCCAAAAGCCATAACGGTACTCTTTGCAGCCATATATCTATAATTGATAATATGCACAAATATACAGCATATCCTATCTGGCTCACTTCAGACATTCTTTATAACCTCCTCTTATACCTATCTCAAATATTCCTTTTGTCCTCATCTCAGGCATTCGTGACACTCTACTTTCTATTTTGAACATCTGCTGCACCCTCCCCTTATACCGACTTCAGATTTTTTCACGGCATAAATAGTCCGCTTTAATCCACTGCAATTTAACGAATTGTGGTACTTTCCTCCGGTATTCGTAATATATACACCTGCAAAGGTATCCCCATGTACACATTTCTCACATTTATAATATCTGTCTCCATCTTCATTGCGGAATCCGGAAAGTTCAGCATAGGGGACAAACTTAATGGACAATTGTAAATAAGTACATTGATAATCTTCATGGTAGACCAGTGCCGTATCTGTGATATATACAATTTGGCTGTCTTCCTGGCCTCCATCCCTTTTGGAATATCCTGTCCATGCCTTTACCTTCATCTCTTCCCGAAATTTTGCTGTTAGATTAGTGAACTTTGGGAAAGGAAGGCGCACTTTATATTCCACAACAACATAAATCTCTCCGCTTAATACGGACATGTGGGTCTTAAGACAGCTGATCCCCGAGCTTCCTCCTGCCAATATACTTCTTTCAATTCTGCCGGCGCCTGTGGACTCAATAATGTCATTCTTTAGCTTAATGACATTTACTACGGGAAGTATTACTGCCTCCTCCGCGGCAGCCTTTGCCGCACTTTGCACTCCCTGGCGTATACTAGTCCGTATAGATTGTATTTCCAGCAGGTAGACTAAACTCAGGATTGCAAACAGAAAAATAGGAATAACCAGCGCCGCTTCTACTGTTACACTTGCTTTTGAACCCCATGCAGATGCCCTTTCTTGATTTGACTTGGATGGGTATTTATTTGATTGTGACATCGCAGTTTTTCCTTTCTTAATATTTTTTATATGTTGGGATGTTCCTGCCAGAAGGGACGCCTGGCAGGGTTTTGGAGAAAGGGCACCTGCATGAGATTCAAAAGCCATTCTTTTATTCATATCCAAAATATACGGGGAATTGATAAGTGAGACCTTTACGTATTTCTGCTTTGTTTTGTAATTTCAGCTTTACGACACATGAGTCCACACAAAAGCCCTCAGCTTCTTTTTCACTCCTCATATTCTGTTCCACCCTATCCAATGCTTTCATGGTTAATTCGTCTTCATTTTCTAAAAATAGAAGAATCCTTAAATAGTCTTTATAAGCAAGTCCGCCTTCCACGTCCATTCCTTCCTGCACATCCTCCCCGGTTCCCAGCGTTATGAGAGAGGAAAGTGACAACTGCCAGTTTTCACTGTTTTTTATTAGTGCCGCTTTTTTGCCTGACAGAAGCACCCGCAAGTCCACCACGCTCTCGCCAAAAGCCCAGGCGGCTAGTAGGGCTTGTTTGATAAATCCCGATACTGCAGGTAAACCTGCAAGGACAGACAGGGTTAATGCCAGTGTTTCAGCTTCTGCCTGCTTGACAGAATCAGACTGCAAATACAGGTAATTGATTCCAAACCGGACTGCGAGCAGCTTTTTTACTACAACTTCCAGATTTTCTACATCTGAACTGCTTCCACCTATCAGATATTCCAATTCATACGATAGACTTCTGTTCTCGCCTTTACTCTCCGCTGCATTGCCGAATTTCTTTAGAAGATACTCATGGAACAGTAAACGTTCTTCTATACCATTTATGTTCTGCCTGATATAAAAACTTCCTCGTCCATTTCTTAAATTTCTGCTGCTCACCTGTTCCCCCGGAACAATTTGCTTTGCTGATACCTGAAATTCTTTAGGAAGTACAAGCTTCAAAATACCGGATTGCTTCAGTTCTTCTATATGAGGGAGAGGATTATCCTCCTCTGGCAGCATAATCTCACTTTCTTCTATGAACTCTTCCAACTCCATATTCACTTTCTCATTTTCTTGATTTGCTTCTTCCCCCTGCATCTCCTGTTCTTTCCAAATCCCCGTTTTTCCGGCCAATTCCCGGATAATGGAAATCCCGTAAGCCTGTTCCATATATTCCAATATCTGTTCCCTGAAAGCACTCCCCCTGTTATCAGATAAGTATTGAATTCCCTGAATATCATGTTCCATGCCGGCAGTTCCATAATAGCGCATATGATCCAGCAGATTTTGCTCCTGGAAGGAGCCTGTCCCATAACTGCCGTCAATCGCCAGAATTTCATATTCTTCCAGCAGTTCCTTTTGATATTCCCCGAACATAGAAAATATTGCATTGTCCACATCAAGACGCTTTTGATTCTTTGATACCTGTATCACTGTACTTTCCAGCATTGCGGTAATAAATGAAATGAGGAGGACAAAGATAAGGCTCAAAAATGCTGTAACTTCGCCTTTTGCCAATTTAAATGCCTGCACTTTCACTGGTAATTTTTTCAAAAATGGAGTTTACTAAGCTGATTAGCTGTGTTTTGAATATCAAGATAAGAGCAATAATTACGACCAAAATTAAAATCATTTCAACAACAGAAAGCCCTGCGTCATCCTCCAATAAATTTCTGATAAAAATCCATTTTTGCCTTATTTTATTTCTAAGCCTCTTCATATACTTCCTCCTTTTGGCTTATGCCTAAATCTGTATAGTAAAAAACGCTGGGACAACAATAATAAGCAATACTACTGCCAGCATCATAAACATAGGTCCCAGCAATTTTGTTCCCGCCTCTTCCCCTAATCTGCGTGCCTGTTTTTTTCTCTCCTCAAACGCATCCAAAGCTTCACGTCTAAGCAAATCACTCATTCCTTTCGTCCCCTTTCTGAGGTTTTGAGATAAAAGCGCACCAAACTTCCGGTAAGAGGGCAGTGAACACCTGACTCCAAATCTCTCATAACATTCTCCTTCTGAGATGCCGCCCTGCATTTCATGCATGGTATATACCATTTCTTCATATGCAGCACGTATATCCTTTTTGCTTCTTTGTTTTTCATAATCCTGTACCATTTTGAACCACGCTTTCCGTACCGTCATACCTGCACCAAGAAATAGTGTAAACTGACTGACAAGCTGAGGATAATCAGCCGCCAGTTGTTTCTGCCTCCCCTCTATCCGTTGCTTCTCCTTCTGCTGCTCTAATGCATAGATGGCACCGGAAGCTACAATTCCTAATACAAACAGCCCTAAAGCACGGGAGTCACCGGTATACCTCCAGACGGCAGGTTTCCCGTCCAATTGGTCGGGAAGTATAAGATATGCTTCTTCCCTGGTTTCCTCTTCGTTTTTCCTGATCTGCCGGTTTAACTTTTGAAATGCTTTTTCTCTTGTATTCAGCTTTGGCGGGTAGATGTTAATATAAAATGAATGTACCGCTTCCTGTTCCCCATATGAAAGCAGCGCATGAAGCCCTACGCTTGTCCCCTCCTCCTTCAAACCTTCTGACTGCAGTTCACCCATGAGATTTATAACTTCATAATTATCTATCTCCCAGGTAACAGCAATATCCGAATCTGGGATCTTGTTTACCAAATTCAAGTCGTGTCTGATTTCATCCAAGCCGGTGTTTTCTCCCATGATTAGCTCTTCTAACTGTTTTGCAGCATCCTGAAAAATTCCAGGAAGTTCCTTTTCGCTATACTGCTGTTCCCCAACCTCCACTGTTAAAGCCTCTCTCTCCTTACCCAGACGGACTTCCAAATCTACCTTCCTGCTTCCCAGACCGTACCCACCCCGTTCCAAAACATACTTTCCTTCTCCATTTTTTCCCGGCACATGATGATTATCTGCAAAGAATAGCAGTATAGATACCGCACTTACCCCCAAAAATACCATACCCATTCTTCTATATACGGAACTTCTTTTATTCATACTCATACCTCAATTTCTACCAGCTTTTTCCCTATACGGTAAGCCGCCGCGTATACACAAAGGCACCCGGTCATCATAACCGCACCCAGCAGGTTTCCATACAGCACGGACATGAATTCGGGGAAGGCCAGCCTCATATACAATAAGATTGCAAAAGGTATCACACACATGATCTTAAACTCCAGCTTTTTAGCAGACAGTAATGTCTGTATTTCCTTTTCAACTTCAATCTTTTCGCTGATGTCTTTGACAGCATTTCTGATAATTGCAATGCTGTCACCTCCCGCTCGTTTAGCTGCTGCAAACACAGCCACAAAGTTATGGACATCTTCCTGGCTGACTCTATCTGCAAATTCAGTCATAACCTGTTCCACTGTCTGATTCATATCAAGCTGGTGAATCATCGCTGCAAATTCCTTCCGTATCCTGGCATCTTTCTTAAAAAGAGCTTTCATATCCTTTGCTGCCTCACGCACTGCGTTTTCCACAGAATAACCTACGTTCAGCCCCGCTGCCATTGCCTTTATTCCCTCTTTAAACTGCTCTCGGAATTCTTCCTCCTTTTTCCGGCACTGCTCCTCCTGCCATGCCTGCAGGTAGAAATAAAGTGAGGGCAAAACAAGCAGAACTACTATCCATGTATCATAAAACAGATACCCTGCTGTCCCTGCCAAAACAGTGCCTTTTACAGCTGCCAACACATACTCCTCAGTTCGTATATCCTGCTGCCAGCAGCTTTTCTTTATGAACAAGTTCTTCCACCTTCACAAGATTACCCTGAATCTTCCCACTTTCCATCCCCTCCTCTCTATATTCATATAACGTCTGAATTTGTATCGTGCCATTTTCATACCCCAGAACCTCTGATATCTCCAGTACTTTCCTGCTTTTATCCCGAAGCCTCCCAAGATGAATAATGATATCAATTGCAGATGCAACCTGTCTTTGAATTGCTGCTAAAGGCATATCTATCCCCATCATCATCATAGTCTCAAGCCTGTGCAGCATGTCCGTCGGATGGTTTGCATGTCCCGTAGACATAGAGCCACTATGTCCATTGAGCATAGCCGAAGATATCATATCCACAGTTTCCTCGCCCCGTACTTCCCCGACCACAATTCTGTCAGGACGCATCCGTAAAGCTGACTTTATCAAATCCCGTATAGACACAGCGCCCTCTCCCTCAAGGTTTGCATTTCTTGTCTCAAGCCTGACCAGGTTCGGCACACCTCTTATCTGGAGTTCAGCATTATCTTCAATGGTTATCAGTCGTTCATCCTCCGGAATATAATCTGATAAAGCATTTAAAAATGTAGTCTTCCCTGCCCCCGTTCCTCCGCTGACAAAAATATTATATTTGGCACCAACTAACATCTTTAAAAATTCTGCCGCTTCATGGCTGATACTTCCCCATGAAATCAATTGCTCCATCGTGACCTTTTCATTTGGAAACTTCCGAATTGTCATAATAGGTCCGTTCAGGGCAACAGGTTTAAGTACCACGTTCACCCGGGAGCCGTCTTCCAGCCTGGCATCTACAATCGGTGATGCCTCATTGACATACCGGTTTGTTCCAGCCACAATCTGCTGTATTACATCCTCCAGCTTGCCTGTAGACAGAAAGTGTTTATCTGATTGATAGACCCGTCCGCCTTTTTCCAGAAATATATTATCCGTTCCGTTAATCATGATTTCCGTAATATCTTCATCTTCAATTAAATCCTGCAAAATATCCAACTTTCTGAATGCATTGAATAATTCTTTACTCAGCCTTATCTTTTCCTCAAGAGGCAGATACTTTTCTTCACCTGCCTCATGAAGTACCATATGTATCAGTTCCAGCAGCTCATCATTTTCCATTTCATGTCCCATATCTATCTGCTCCAGAACTTTGTCATACATTTCTTCCAGTCTGTTTATGTGCTCTCACCTGCCCTTATTTCAACCTTTTTCTGTATGGTATGCTCCAGTACATCTTCATACCCTGTCTGTCTCAGATTCCCCACATACTGCTTAAGTTTTGCCTGGGAAACAGCATCGTCAATATAAGGTGTATAGACCGTATAGCACATTCTCAGTATTTGATACAATCCATCCACCCCATCTCCTAAGTCAAGGATAACTGTCTTGTAGATACAGTTTGCAAAAATCTCTTCAAATAGCTTTATCCATTCTTTCTCTTTTACGGCTCTCAAATCCTGTATGACAGGTATTGGTGGAATATAATCCATCTCACCGATTCGTCCGGCCATTGCACTAATCCTCAGCCCAAGATTTCCTTTCTCCTGGCGGATATAGTATAAAAGGTCCCCCAGGTTATAACCTTCATTCTCGGGAAAATAATAACTGCACCCAGAATACTCCTCCAGATTCAGATACAGTACTGGTCCATTTTTTGTCAGATCCCTCCCCAATTCCATGGCAAACTGTGTCTTCCCTATCCTGTGAATAGGAGAATAAACTCCTATTAGTTGTCCTCCTGTAATATTTTTGTTTCTTCTTATCAGCTCATCCCCGTCCATTGTTTCTTCCAGGATGTGGGTTAAAATCATGTCAGAAGACTGATACTTGTATATGCCTTTCTCTTCCGGCAGCAGCCCTTTGTCATCTCCCTTCACAAGTATGTAACGCTTATCCGCCTTAATTTGCTGCCTCTCCTGTACCGGATAATCTTCTCCCAGCAGAATGATATGAATACTCTTTTGTTTTGAAAATTCCTCAAGCTGCTCCAGGTCCTGAAACAAATGCATTTGAAATCCCAGATCTTTCCGTGCTCCTATAGCTTTTATAAGATTTCTGGCGTATTCTTGCTCCACATCACAAATTACAAAATTCTTTGGATGCAATCTATCCCTCCTATTCACTTATAAAATAAAAAGTTTGAAAATATTGCTGCGAACCTGCAGCATGATTCAAAAATGATGGTCAGACTGACCTTAACCGTCCAACCTCAGATACGTCCGGCACATGGAATCAGTGCCTAAATGAAACAGCAGTCCGAATAACTACTGTGTGAATCGTATTATAAACATACTTTCTTTAAATGTCCATACTCATTTTTAAATTTGCAGTTTTTTGTAAAAACCTTACAAACTTTGATAAAATAAAATACCATAAAGAAGGCAAACCCCTGGAATTCCAAGGCTTCCCGTTGTCAAAAAGGATACCGTATTCAACCCTACATTCAATGTGCTGCCTCCTGGAAGCAAATAATGATTGATAAAATAAATTAACCCCATTCCAAGAATTGCACGGATGATAAAATTAATTGCAGCAGATGCCAATTTATTTTCCATTGTCACATTTCCTCCCAACCTGCATATATGATATATTATTCGAATTGGTTCGGAAATATTCCAAAAGAAAAGACCTGTACTTATGAACTGCTAGTGTCCAATAAGTACAGGTCTTCTATAAGGATTACAATTGTATTCGTATCTCCCGGTTTGTCCTGTGATACTGATAATACCTGACCCCTGCCGCATCCATCATCCTTTTGGATGCCAGAACAGCAGTTGTATCCGCATATTTATCACACTCAAATATGACTTCTTTAATTCCTGCCTGAATAATTGCCTTTGCACACTCATTACAAGGGAACAGAGACACATATAATTTTGCCCCTGTCAGGCTTCCCCCGTTATAGTTCAGGATAGCATTCAATTCACTGTGGGTGGAATATACATACTTGGTATTCAATGGATTATCTCCCTCTCTTTCCCAGGGAAATTCATCATCTGAACATCCAATCGGAAAACCATTATATCCCATGGATAATATTTTGTTATCCTGACTCACTATACAGCAGCCCACCTGGGTATTCGGGTCTTTTGAACGCATACCGGACAGCATGGCGACTCCCATAAAATACTCATCCCAGGATAGATAATCTTCTCTTTTATTTGACATGTCCATCCACTCCTTTGCTTTTATTTTGTTCCAAAAATACGGTCCCCTGCATCGCCAAGGCCCGGAACAATATATTTATGATTATTAAGGTAATCGTCGAGTGCACCTATATAAAGGTCAACATCGGGATGTTCTTTCTGCATCCTCTCCACACCTTCAGGCGCTGCTATAATACACAGAAAACGGATTCTTTTTACACCTTTATCTTTCAGCATCTGTATTGCAGCGGTACTGGAACCACCTGTTGCCAGCATTGGATCCACAACAAAGACTTCTCTTTCTTCGCAGTCTGCAGGAAGCTTACAGTAATATTCTACCGGATCAAATGTTTCCGGATCACGATAAAGTCCAATATGTCCCACCTTTGCTGCAGGTATCAGTGACAGCATTCCGTCTACCATTCCGAGTCCTGCCCTTAAAATAGGCACTACAGCCAGTTTTTTTCCAGTCAGCTCTTTTCCGATTGTCTCACATATTGGTGTCTTAATCTTTACATCCTGTAATTTCAAATCGCGGGTTGCCTCAAAGCACATCAGGCCTGCAATCTCTCCCACAACTTCGCGGAATTCCTTTGTTCCTACCTCCTCGTTTCGGATGTAACTGATTTTGTGCTGAATCAACGGGTGATCCATAATGTGTACTTCTGACATCATTTTCCTCCTCTAGTAAACGAATTAAGTTTACTTGTTAATTTTTTTATTAACATTGACATTATTTCATAGCATTCCCCATATGCTGTCAATGGTTGTCCATATGGATTTGGTATTTTGATATTATCTTCTGTAAACTCATTTAAAGTATAAACATTTTTTATATTATCATATTCGGAAACAATTTTCCACTTTTGACTTTCATCCATTGTAAGAACCAGAGTATCCTCATGCAGATCTTCCTCTGAAAATGCAGTAGAAGAATGTTCTTCCAGACTCATCTGGCCGGATTTCATAATTGCTTCCGCTTTCTGATTCACAGGCTCAGGAAAGAGCACCACAAGCCCACGGGAATCTATAACATATTCCTGCTCCAAATCCTGATTCCTCAAAAGCTCCGCCGCCATTGGCCCTCTGCTCGTGTCCGTATTGCTCAGGAAAACAATCCGCCGGTATTTCTGCTGTCTCACAATGATAGACGCGGGAATCCTCTGATACCCCGCGGCTTTCTCAAGACGGTTCATGATAGCATTGCCGATTCCCTGGGCTGCAAAAGACTCACTATATATATTTTCCACATCCTCAGCATCAAACTCCCTTAGCACTGAATAAAGATTCCTTGCAATTGTCTTTTCATTATCCCGGGTTCCAATGTTCTTTACAATTCCATGAGTATAATAAGGTATCGTCTCATTCGTAGCAATGATACCCACTGCCCTTCCCTCTCGGTGGGCAGCATATGACAACTGCCGTATTGCCAGCACCTCTTCCCGAAGAGCGCCCTCAACAATCATCAGCCTGGCTTTCGGTGCATAATGCCGGTATTTCATACCCGGGGCTTTCGGAGGCTGTTTACTTTCATTTCCCAAAATTGTCTCATCCACGCTGACAGGCCCAATGACGTCTTCGAGCATGTCAGCCGTAACCGCTCCCGGGCGCAATATCATAGGCGGAGTGACCGTCATATCAAGAATCGTTGATTCCAGTCCTATTTCAACACTCCCGCCATCCAGTATCATATCAATCTTTCCGCTCATATCTTCCTCTACATGCTGTGCGGTTGTAGGGCTTGGCCTTCCGGATGTATTGGCACTGGGAGCGGAAACGTACCCTCCCGCAGCCAATATAAGCTCTCTTGCAATTGGGTCACTGGGCATACGTACGGCTACAGTCTCCAGCCCCCCTGTCGTTCCATAAGGGACAATCTGACTTTTTTCAAAAATAAGCGTCAGAGGGCCCGGCCAGAAATGAAATGACAAGTCTTCTACCGCAGGAGGTATATTGACTGCTATGTCATCCAGAGCCTGCACATCCGCAATATGCACTATCAGGGGATTATCCGACGGACGCCCTTTTGCCGCATAAGTCTTCTTTGCCGCCTCCTCATCCAAGGCATTCGCTCCCAGTCCATAGACCGTTTCCGTTGGAAATGCAACAAGACCGCCCTTTTTCAATATATCTCCAGCTTCCTGGATAATCTCTTCATCTATCTGATTCTTATCTACCTTTTTTATTATTGTTTTCATAGGCTCCATTATAACATCATTTATCTTAAAAAAAAACTCTCTTTGTAAAAAATAGAGTTGCGTATTTCATTGACACCTTTATTTACTGTGACAAATAATCTTGAACACCTTTACAGATTGCCTCGGTAAGGGCATTTTGATACTCTTCAGTAGTAAGCTTATCTGCTTCGGCTTTATTGCTTAAAAATCCACACTCTACAATAATTACTGGTGAATTTGTTTTTTTCAGCATATAATATGTATCATTTGCTTTTGCCTGCCTTGTATTTTCCGGGTCTGCCGCAAGCAGAGCTTCCTGCATAACCTTCGCCGACTTCTCACCTTCTTTGGAATGTGTGAAGTAGAATACCTGAGCTCCATGTATACTTTCCTGAGTGTAGCTGTTTTGATGTATGCTCACCGCCAGCGACGGCTTCTCCTGATTGATAATAGAAACTCTTGTCTTCATATCTTCCACTTTTGAACTTGCAAGGCTATTTTCATCTTTGCGGGTCATAATAACTTTAATTCCCTGTTTTTCCAACATCGTTTTCACCTTATTTGCTATCTGGAGATTCAGATCCTTTTCCAAGGCCTGGTTCACACCTACCTTTCCTGAATCGAAACCTCCATGTCCCGCATCAACTACTACAACCTGTTTTTCCTTCGCTCCGGCTGCAGCCGCAGTTTCTTTTGTTTCACGGTCCAGGTAATTCTGATGCAGATATTCTCCGGCCTTCTGGCTTCCTATTACAGCACATACCAGCAGCACCAGCAGTCCCAGTATTCCTAATTTACGGCGCAAAAAAACACCCCTTTCTCATACCTCACTGAACATTCATAGCTCAATAGGTATATCTTATTGAACGTTAGTAGTTCAATAAGTATATATTCTTCCTATATATATGCAGAAAAGGGGTGTTTCTTTCACTATTCTAGTTTACATATTGAAGGATAAGATCCCATATACCTGAATTCTCCCAGCCGAGTCTCCATTCAGCGACTCCTGCAAGCTCATTATCCTTAATCAGTATTAGCTTTTCTTCTATAGATTTACTGTCTTCAAGCCATATCTTATATGTTCCTCCCTCAGTTTCCCACTGAGCATAATTCTGTCTTGTCTTATCATCCCACTCAGCCTGAACTCCCGCTGTATTAAGAAGCTCTTCTGCCTCATCCATACCTACTGCCGTAGCTGTCACCTTGTGGGGATAGTCCGCTGCCTCAGTACCGGCCTCTGCTGCCAGCTCTTCCTCCGTCTTAGGAGCCTCCAGCCACAGTCTGGTATAAAATGGAATTGCATTGACAAGTTTTGTATTGGGAACAACTTTTAATGCATCCTCAATTCCGTTCTTTACGTAATCATAAGATGCAACTGAACCTGCTTCATAGGAACCGTCGGTGTGCTCATCATATCCCATGATAATTACATAATCAGCAATTCTCGCCTGCTCCGCCAAATTATATTGTTCGTTGTACGGCATCGGGACATAATTATCAATTGTGAATACAAGTTCGTTCTGTCTGCACTTTACAGACAGCTCACGCACAAATTGTATAAAATGTTCTCCACATTCCGGGGAAATCAACTCAAAATCCAGGTTAATTCCGTCAATGCCAGTCTGAAGTGCCGATGCAATGACTTGATTAATCAGATTCTCCCGCTTTGATGTGTGACTTAATACGTCATAAGTTTCATTGTAGGAATTAATTCCTCCATGGAAATCTCTCAGCGTCGCCCACACATCGATGTTGGACTGGTGTGCATAGTTCACATATCCGGAATTAGCAAGAGATGAGATATTGCCGTCCGTATCCGAAATACTGAACCACGTCGGGGCTATCGTCGTAAGACCCTTTGTGTTCGCAATCATCTCAAGGATGTAACTGTTGGCTGTGTCATTTTCTACATTATGCCATGCCATATTGATGGTGTAATCCACTGATATATTGGTATACTCAGGTCCCTGAAAATCTCTGGTAATGACTTCTTTCGCAGTTTTCCTTAAAGAACTTGTCTTTACATAACCGATAAATCCATCACCGGTACGAACCTTCATCCAGTCATCTTCGTCTTCCAGTACCCATACCTTCTCTGACTTTTCTACCTCTGTCAGAATAGGGCTTTTTACGCCTCCCTGATATCTGACCTGGGTGTCTCTCTTAAATGTAGATACATCTTTTTCACTCCAGTCGCAATCAATCACAGCCTTATATACCGGATCTTCATAGGTGGAATATTCCATGTCCGTATATTGTTTTATGAATGCGAGTGCGATGTATGCGGTTTTTCCTTCTGTCTTCAGAATGACATAATCTTCACTCTTTTTATCTTTTATATCTGTATATTCTTTGCTGCCGACATTCACGGAAACACTGCCGCCCGGCAGGGTATACAACAGGACGTTCTCATTGGAATCCCAATAGAATCTTTCATTAATGTAATCACGTACTACAGAGTATTCTATATAAGGAATTCCATCAAACAACTTGCCGCCCGCAAAACTTTCTTCCAAAGCGCCTATGATCTGATTATTTACTACTACCGCAAGGTCGTCATTATCCTGTATGCCATAATATTGTTTCAAATCAGCTTTCTCTTTTGATGAGCCGTATTTTTTCCAAAATAATAATCCGCCTGCCGCTATAATAATCAGAAGAACAAGAAGAACCATTCTTATCATCAGATTGCGCTTTCTTCTCCTTGCCCGGCTGCTCTTTCTTCTTGGTCTTTGGCCGCCCGGTCCTGCGCCTCCCGGCCTGGAACTCCCTGGTCTCTGGTCACTGCCGCCTGGGCGTCTTCTCTGTGCATTCTGCTGCATTGCCTTTCTGGCATATTCAGCTCTTTTTTCTCTTTCGTCCATGCCGCACCTCCTATGTAGACCCTATTATATCATACCTTTTTCAACATTAGTAGTATAATACTTACAAAAAAGACTCTCGCTTGCGAGATTCTCCGCCTGGATTGGGTTGCAATAGCAACAACTTCTTTACCAACCCCGTGCGATCCCCGGTCGGGTTTTTATATAATAGGAAACCCAGTTTTCTATTATATAAAAATAGACTGGCGAAAAGCTATGAATTCAGCAGCCATGCCCGTGATGTCGGTTGTCCGGCGAACTGAGGGGAATTCCTCGCCTAATTATTGCCATTAATATTTACGAAAGCAAGTGATTCTATGTATCCCTCCGTATTCAGAATATAATCCCGCATATAACATCCTTCCTCGCGAATCATATGTGCTGTCACAATCTGCAGCGGACTTGCTTTGCTGCCGTTTATATGCATGCACACACCATTCCTTTCATAATTCTCCAGTTCCGTATATAAATCTCTGTATCTGTACGCTGTTTCATCAATTTCCATGGTACACTCCTTTCTCCGCGGATTCTGATAAATATAAAACAACTGCCTGTATATTCAACCTCTCGGAAGTCCCGTGACGTACCGCCGGATAGCTGCAGTGTAGAAGATAGTACGAATCCGCAGGTTTCTTCTCTTTAAGAATTTTTGATGATTTTGTCCCTGAAACGGACATATGAATTTCCTGAAAATTTATTTAGATAGAATTTCCTCTATATTTGACGAAAAATTAAGTAATCAATATCCCTCCTTTTGTATATATATTTACTTATCCTGGAATACTATCTTCTGTAACTGCAATTATAGGGAGCTCATTCATTCTTTTCAATGTGTTTTTTGTTTATAATCCATCCACATTTGTTGATAAGATGAAAGTATTATAAACTCTTTCCCTGTTTCTCTTTACATATTTTTTGTTTTTGTTTATACTAATAGTGAGAAGATATATATTTTTTTGATATTACAATTCTTAAGGATGTGATTATATGAAAATCGAAAAACTGAACGACAATCAGATTCGCTGTACCCTTACACACGCCGACCTTGCAGCACGGCATTTAAAGCTCAGCGAGCTGGCGTACGGCACCGAGAAAGCCAAGTCTCTTTTCAGAGACATGATGCAGCAGGCATCTTTTGACTTTGGCTTTGAAGCAGAAGACATCCCTTTGATGATAGAAGCAATTCCTGCTTCTGCGGACTCTATCGTTTTAATTATTACAAAGGTAGAGGACCCGGAGGAATTAGATACAAGATTCTCCAAATTCACACCGCTTGGTGAAGTTGATTCCAATACTGTTGAATCTCTGGAGAAATTGGAAGGGGCGGAGGAATTTCTTAATCTGCTGAACAAAGTGAAAGAAGCTGCATCGGGAACCGATAATGCCTCCACTGTCTTGGATGCACCGGCACCATTTAATGTACGGCTGTTTTCTTTCGACAATATGGACCGGGTAATCCAGGTTGCCCATCTTCTTCAGCCTGTATATCACGGTTCTAATACGCTCTATCATGATGTGGAGAATTCATTATATATATTGGCTCTGACTCAGTCAGACCATCCAAATAATGAATTTAACAAGATATGTAACATGCTTTCTGAGTATGGTTCTCTTGAAAAGGCTTCCGGTGCCACACTGGCATTTCTGGAAGAGCACTGCGATATTATGATATCCGCAGACGCGGTCCAAAAATTAGCAACAATATAGAGGGGATTCCGGCGGAGTTCCTCTTACACAAAAAAATACCCGGCAGGTTATACCTGTCGGGTATTTTTTATGGAAAACTTCAAACATAGAAATGCGGATACATAAACCCCGCCCTGTTATTCCCTTGTAAGATTACATACCAGCAGCTTTCATAGAAGCGTTAATTTTCTCAAGAAGCAAATCCGCATCAATGCCATGTACCATAGCGGCCTCTTCCAGAGTTTCTACCTGAGAAGACGGACAGCCAAGACAGTGCATGCCAATTTCCATTAAGATAGGTGCTGCATCAGGATATGTTACCAATAATTCGCCAATAGTTGTATCTTTAGAAACCTGTGTCATTTCTATTCCTCCTTTATTATAAACTGTTTTCTATTATAATCCCAAATTTTTAAATAATCAACCGTTTAAAATGTAAATTCATTTTTAAAAATCGGGACACTTCATCATAATTTTCTGAATTGTTCGCACAATTATTTTCACTTTTTGACTTCTCAAAAGTCAATCTTTTTACTGTTTTTTTTCGACAAAAAACTAATTTCATCATAACTTAACAAAACGTCCGTTCTTTTTTTTACAAAAGTAATCCACCAAAAACACATGTTTTTATGTGGATAATGTGAATAACTTTTTTAAAAACTGGGTTTTTCCACGCTTTTTGGGGTTTTGAATGTGGATAAGTTGAAAACTCCCTTAATTCGACTTTCGACACTGTTTTACATTTTTGTGCATTTTGTACATGCCATCCTTTTCATAATCACACCAAAATTCGATTTTTTCTTATAGGAAGCTGTAAAATGTCTAATAAAAAACTACACTTCAAATTAGGATGCTTTTGAAGTGCAGTTTTCTTCTCTAATTCCCTGTAGATCAAAGCGGATACTCGGAATCCGCTTTGTCCGGAAGCGGGAATACCTTTTATAAGGTTATAATACTCTTCTGATTGTAGTGATAGGTGTATAAGTTGCACTGCAAATTCCAATTCCATCTGCCTCATTCATGGCGTTGACGATATTCCCGTCTCCCATATATAATCCTACATGACCATCATACAATACGATATCTCCTGGGATAGCCTCCTCATACCCTACCGGAACTCCTACGTGCTCCATATCCCATGTGGTACGCGGCAGAGCAATTCCAAAGTGTGCATACACTGACTGTACAAATCCTGAACAATCTGCTCCATTTGTCAGACTTGTGCCTCCCCATACATAAGGATTTCCGATAAACTGACAGGCATAATCAATAACAGCCTGTCCGCTGGATGCCTGGGTCTGTATTACAACCGCTTCCTGGGCCTCCTGGTGTTTTCTGGCTTCCTCGGCAGCTTTAGCAGCTTCCTCTTCTGCTATACGCTTTTCCTCTTCTTCTTTGGATTCAGCATATGAATACTGTTTTTGGACATCTACATATTCTCCGTATACCCAGCCGGATGTTCCCCCTACATCTATAGGATACCATCCATCTACTGCTTCGCCGGTTACTTCATACTGCTGATCTGCCATAACCTGTGTCAGTACATTTGCAGAAGTTCCCTGCCCGTCTCTGACATTTAACACTCCGACTGTTACCTTAGCCTGATCCTGTTCGTATTCTCCTGCATGTTCCTCGGCTGCCTTTCCTGTAAAAAGGCTGTTTGCAGGCACGTAACCTTCTACAGAACCAGATTTTATTTTTGTCCAGTCTCCATTATATTCAAGCACCTCGGCTGCCGAATCATTGTAAATCTTTCCAATCCAGCTGCTTGCTTCATCCGGGGCACTTCTAATGTAAGCATAGTCACTCACATTAGAAAATGCCATATTCAAATACTCACCCTCATTGTTTTGTACCAGATATAAATCAATATTATCCTTTACGTCTGCCTGGTAACATTCTTTTAGTACCGATTCGATTCCTGCAACCGGTATAACCGGGACATTTCCAGAAGAATCATCTGCCGCCTTTACCGTCATTGCACTCCCCGAAATCATAATCGTTCCTGCTAAAGCAGAAAGAATCAATTTCTGCTTTACACGTACTGTTTTCATATAAAACCTCCTTATAAGTTTCTTCATCTTTTGTAGGAAGTTCTAAATATTACATAATTGTTAAATTTGTTACGATGCTATTATATCAACCATATATCCTCATGTCAACCTATTTTATCGTGATTTCAATCTACACACTTCGACACAGCTTATAATATTCCTCTTCTTTAATATAATTTTTTTATCTATTTATTAATTATTTTGTAACATTTTACGCGCTCTATTCCTTCTATTACATATGTTTATAATTATTTTATTTTTCAGGGATTTATTTTCCATTTAATTTCTTTTTCCACTTAAAAGTATGCAGAACACAAGATTTTTTAATTTTTTTCTAAATAC
The DNA here is from genome assembly GCA_013911065.1 of Ruminococcus sp. Classification (GTDB taxonomy): domain Bacteria; phylum Bacillota; class Clostridia; order Lachnospirales; family Lachnospiraceae; genus Muricomes. The sequence continues at coordinate 79,837 of JACERV010000016.1, forward strand.
TGTTGACATTTCTTGTGATATATATTATCATTCTAAATGCAGTAACAATTACTATTATTAATTTATAGTTTGAAAGGAGGTCCACATTGGCAACTTTAAAATATAGCCGGCAGCGTGAGTCTATTAAAAAGTATCTGATGACGACCAGGGAACATCCTACTGCGGACACGGTTTACCTGCACGTGAAGGAAGAGTTTCCCAACATAAGCCTCGGAACCGTGTACAGAAATTTAAATTTGCTGACAGATATTGGGGAAGTAGTTAAAATTCCTGCTCAGGACGGCGGTGACAGGTTTGATGGAAATGTGGAGCCGCACAATCACTTTTTCTGCACTGGCTGCGGAAAGATTATAGATTTAGATCTTGATATGGAGAAGATAGAAGAGCTCAATGCGACAGCCGCAGAAAACTTTGACGGAATTATAGAATCCAGCACCACTATTTTTTACGGCAAATGTGGCAGCTGCACTCCAAAGTCATAATAAAGGGACAAAAAATGTCCGCAGAAATAGCTTCTGTAATTAATATAGGAAGCACACAATGCTTCCTATATTAAAAATAAAATACCGGCAGGCAGCAAGTCCCCCGGAAACAATAAAAAATATTAAAAAGGAGAATTAACTATGAAAAAATTTGTATGTACAGTATGTGGTTATGTTCACGAAGGAGATGCCGCACCGGCAGAATGTCCAATTTGTAAAGCACCAGCAGAGAAATTTAAAGAGCAGACAGGCGAAAGAACATGGGCTGCAGAGCACGTTGTAGGCGTAGCTCAGGGCGTAAGCGAAGATATACTGGCTGATTTAAGAGCTAACTTCGAAGGAGAGTGTTCAGAAGTAGGTATGTATCTTGCAATGTCAAGAGTAGCTCACAGAGAAGGATATCCTGAAATCGGACTGTACTGGGAAAAAGCTGCTTTCGAGGAAGCTGAGCATGCTGCTAAATTTGCAGAGTTATTAGGTGAAGTTGTAACAGACAGCACAAAGAAAAACCTGGAAATGAGAGTAGATGCTGAGAACGGCGCTACAGCAGGAAAATTTGATTTAGCAAAACGCGCAAAAGAAGCTAACCTGGATGCAATTCATGATACTGTACATGAGATGGCAAGAGATGAAGCTCGTCACGGAAAAGCTTTCGAAGGTCTGTTAAAGAGATACTTTGGATAGTCCCCGTTTTCATTGATTCAAAAAGAGTAAAATGTTATAATAGCAATAAATAAAAATAAGGAGGATTTACTATGTCTAAGTACGCAGGAACAAAAACAGAAAAGAACCTTATGGAAGCATTTTCAGGTGAATCACAGGCACGCAATAAGTATACATACTATGCTTCTGCTGCCAAGAAAGCCGGTTATGAGCAAATTTCCAACATCTTCTTAGAAACAGCTAACCAGGAAAAAGAGCACGCAAAAATGTGGTTCAAAGAATTCCACGGAATTGGTGATGTGGATGCTAATCTGGTAGATGCTGCTGCAGGCGAGAACTATGAATGGACAGATATGTATGCCCGTATGGCAAAGGAAGCTGAAGAAGAAGGCTTTAAAGAACTGGCAGCTAAATTCAGAGGTGTAGCTCTCGTAGAGAATGCTCACGAAAAACGCTACCAGAAAATCCTGGAACATTTCCGTGCAGGCCAGACATTCAAAGACGAGGCTCCTCTTGGATGGAAATGTGGAAACTGTGGATATATACATGAAGGAAATGAAGCTCCGGAAGTATGTCCGGTATGCGCTCATCCTCGTGCATATTTTGAAAGAAAAGCTGAAAACTATTAAAATAGTGTGAATAAGTCATACTTATTGAACTACTAATGTTCAATAAGATACTCTTTCCACCAAAAAGGTGCGGTCCTCTTTATCAGGGGAACCGCACCTTTTTTACATCATGGGAATTTTCATCTCTGCCGGAAGCCAACAACGCCATCTTTTTCCTGCGCGGCATCTGTTTGATGGCATATTCTCTTTTCATTGCTTCCTCTTTTGTCTGAAAAGCCTCAAAGTATGCCAGTTCTACAGGCCTTCGCGCCTTTGTATATTTGGCTCCCTTTCCCGCATTGTGATCACATATTCTCTTTTCCAAATCATTCGTCCATCCTGTGTAGAGACTGCCATCTTTACATTTTAATATATATGTATAATTCATAACTCGAACCCTTTCCTGTGAAATACAGTATAGCACACAAAAACGGGCAGGGCAAAAGCCTTTCATAAATTAAAGAACTGTTCTGAAAGTATGCAGTTCTATCCGAGTGTCATAAATACATATCTGATAACAAATACAATGGATATCACTAATGTTAATACCTTTACTTCTTCAAACTTTTTGCTGCATATCTTCATCAGACAGAATGTGATAAGTCCAAGTGCAACACCATTTGCGATAGAATAGGTGAATGGCATGAACACAATAGTGCAGAATGCAGGAAGTGCATTGGTCATATCGCTGAAATCTACATCTTTCACATTGCTTAACATTAAAATTCCTACGAAGATAAGTGCCGGAGCCGTAGCTGCCCCCGGAACTATGCCGACTATAGGTGCGAAGATAATTGCACCCAGGAACAATAATGCTGTCACAAGACTCGTCATACCTGTTCTTCCGCCCTCTGCAATACCTGCGCTGGATTCTACAACTGTGGTAACTGTGGAAGTACCAACCATAGCCCCCGCTGCTGTTGAAATTGCATCTGACATCAACGCTTGTTTCATACGGATAACTTCGCCGTTCTCATCTATCATGCCAGACTGTTTTGCCGCTCCCAGTAAAGTTCCAATAGAATCAAACATATTTACAAGTGAAAAGCTGATAACCAGCATTGTAACTGTGAAAATTGTATTCATCACATTTCCGTGCTGGAACAGGCCCGCAAAGTCCATTTTCATAAAAGATACTTCTGCGAAATCTGAAAATTTTGTTCCAATATCCAGGCTGAAGTTTGATAAATGAGTTACTCCCAAAGGAATTCCTATAATAGTTGATGCTGCAATACCGATTAAGATGGAACCTTTCACCTTTTTCGCATGAAGCACACCCATGATGATTAAGCCAATTAATGCCACTAATGCACCCATCATAGGAGCTAAATCTGTATCTGGGTTTCTCCACTGTGCAAAATCCACCATGCTGACAAGTGTTGCCTGATTTCCGACAACCAGACCAGAATTCTTAAGTCCGATAATAGTAATAAATAAGCCAATTCCAGGTGTTATCGCTGTTTTTACAGCATCTGGAATGGAACGGATAATCGCCTCTCTCAAACCGACAGCCGTAATAACAATAAAGAATATTCCTGACAGGAATACAATAACAAGTGCCTGACCATAAGTGTATCCCATTCCCAGCACAACCGTGTATGCAAAGAATGCATTAAGTCCCATACCCGGTGCCTGCGCAAATGGAACTTTGGCATATATCGCACAAAGAATGGTTCCGATAAATGCACCGATACATGTACCGATGAATACACCGTTGGCTATCTTTCCTGCCATAAAGGCATCTCCCATAATCATATATGGGTCTGCCAGAATCTGAGGATTCAGTATCAATATGTAGGCGATGGTGATGAATGTAGTCAACCCCGCAAGTATTTCTGTCCTCATAGTAGACTTACTCTCTGTGATACCAAAATAATTGTCTAAAAAAGTTGTTTTGCTTTCTGATTCCTTATTCATTTTGATCCTCCGCTATTTCATAATATGTTTCATTATCCCTATTCTTTTCCCACCCTTAACAACGTGAATCTTTCAACCCTCCTTATTCATTTTTTGGTATAATAAAAAGCTAACTTTTCTGTTTTCAGGCAACAAAAAAAAGTTGCCAATAAACTGTCACTAAGACAAATTTATGTAGTCAACTCTTTCGGCAGTTGGTAGAGACTCTGGGCCAATCCCCAGTATATACATAATGGAAAACAGTAATATTAAGTTAAACTTATTATACAATCTTATACAATGTGAAATAGTCTTATTTTGAAAATAATTATATGGTTTTTGGTCTTCTGTTCATATTGGTTTGATTAAGCTTATATTTGGCTGACAACTCTAACTATCCAAAAATATTTAACAACAATATCTCGTGTTGTTTTTGATTTTACACGCTTATATCCATATAATCAAGTTGTTTATAAAAACAACTTGATATAGTAAGGAAAAATTGCACAATAATTTCAAACATTATTGACAATAAAAGTTGAAAATGCTAGTATTGGAATATAAATAAATATCAAGTAGCAATACTTATATAGGTTCATAATCGGATGGACGTTTCTACCAACTACCTTAATAGTTGACTATAAGTATCTGTGGGGTCATCTCTGCAGGTACTTATGTGCCGCATAGATGCGGGAAGGAGGACGCCGATGTATGAATCTATTTTTATTTTAAAAGGTAACATTGTGTATAGTAAAAGTGCCAGTGAGCTGAAGGTATGTGAACACGGGTATCTGGTGTGTGAAAACGGGGAGGTAAGGGGAGTATACCAGACTCTGCCATTTGAGTATGGAGGGATTCCGGTCACAGATTATGAAGACCGCCTGATTATACCGGGGTTAGTTGATTTGCATGTGCATGCGCCCCAGTACTCTTTTCGGGGGCTTGGGATGGATATGGAACTGTTGGAATGGCTGGAAACAAATACATTCCCGGAGGAGGCGAAATTCCGGGATTTAGAGTATGCCGCCCGGGCATATAAGGTTTTTGTGGAGAACATGAAAAAAGGCGCAACTACCAGAGCCTGTATTTTTGCCACGGTGCACAGGAAAGCGACTCTTCTATTGATGGATATGTTGGAGGAAGCCGGACTCAGCACTATGGTGGGCAAGGTAAATATGGACAGAAACTGTCCGGATTATCTGGGAGAAGCTTCCGCAGTGGAATCGGCCGCAGAGACAGTAGAATGGGTTAAGGATGTGCTGCATAAAAAGTATAAATATACCAGGCCGATTCTGACTCCCCGTTTTACACCAAGCTGTACGGATGAGCTGATGGAGAAACTGAAAATGGTACAGATGCGCTATGAATTGCCGCTGCAGTCCCATTTGTCTGAAAATACGGGCGAAATCGCTTGGGTGAAGGAATTATGCCCCTGGTCTGAGTTTTATGGGGATGCTTACGATAAGTTTGGCCTCTTTGGAGCAGACTGTCCTACGGTTATGGCACACTGTGTCCATTCCAATGAGGAGGAAATCACAAGGATGAAGGAGAATGGTGTGTTCGTCGCCCACTGTCCCGAATCTAATATAAACCTTTCCTCCGGCGTGGCTCCGGTAAGGCGGTTTCTTGAGGAAGGACTTCATGTAGGAATCGGGAGTGATGTGGCAGGCGGTTCTACAGAGAATCTTTTCGCAGCCATGTCACATGCTATTCAGGCGTCAAAGATGCGCTGGAGGCTTATGGATGATTCATTGAAACCTTTGACCGTGGAAGAGGTCTTTTATATGGCTACTAAGGGCGGCGGTGAATTTTTCGGAAAGGTAGGAAGCTTTGAACCGGGATATGAGATGGATGCAGTAATTCTGGACGATTCAAGGCTGGAACATCCTCAGCCTCTGGATGTGAAAAAGCGGCTGGAGAGGATGATTTATTTTTCAGATGACCGGGAAATCTTTGCGAAATATGTGAGAGGGAAAAGATTATTCTAATATTAAAAACGCGATACGGAGGCGGAGATATGAAAGACAAGGAACATGTGATAGGGAAAAGTGTAAAACGTGTAGATGCCTTTGAAAAGGTGACAGGACGCGCAAAATATACGGATGACATATGCGATAAAAGCTCTTATACAGCAAAAATTCTGCACTCAACGGTTGCTCACGGTATTGTGAAATCAATAGATACGAAAGAAGCAGAACGTATTCCAGGAGTAGTAAAAGTGGTGACATGCTTTGATGTTCCCAAGCATTATTTTCCTACAGCGGGGCATCCCTGGTCGACAGACCCGGAGCATCAGGATGTGAAAGACCGTCTGCTTCTGACAGATCATATAAGATTCTACGGTGATGATGTGGCGGCTGTGGTGGCTGAGAATGAAGTGGCAGCGGCGCAGGCCGTGCGGGCAATAAAAGTGGAGTATGAAGAACTTTCTTTTGTGCTGGATGTCCAGAAAGCCATGGAGGAGGATGCTCCCCTTATTCATGAGGAATATCCCCGCAATATTTTGAAACATACGTCTATCAATAGTGGAAATTATGAGGAAGCCCGGAAAGAGGAAGGGCTGATTAAAGTGGAAGGCTGGTATGACACCCCTACAGTTCAGCACTGCCATATTGAGAACTTTATCTGCTATTCCTACATGGAGCAGGGAAGGATTGTGGTGGTATCCTCCACTCAGATTCCTCATATCTGCAGGAGGATTGTAGGGCAGGCTCTGGGAATCCCCTGGGGAGAGGTGAGAGTGATAAAGCCTTATATCGGGGGTGGTTTCGGAAATAAGCAGGATATTCTCTATGAGCCGCTCTGTGCATATTTGAGTACTGTAGTTGGCGGCAGGCTGGTGAAACTGGATATATCCAGGGAGGAAACTTTTGTTTCAAACCGGGTGCGCCATGCAATTCGCACCCACATTATATCTTATGTGCGGCCTGACGGAAGCTTTGCTGCCCGCAAAATGGAATGTTTCTCAGACCAGGGGGCATATGCTTCCCACGGGCATAGTATTGCTGCAAAGGGAATGGGAGCATTTCCTCAGCTGTATCCGTGTCCAAATATAGAAGCAGATGCCTATACAGTATTTACAAATAAGTCCGTAGCCGGAGCTATGAGGGGATACGGTATTCCGCAGGCAATGTTTGCAGTGGAATCTCATACCGATGATATAGCGCTGGCGCTGGGCATTCCGCCCTATGAATTCCGGTGGAAATACTTGATGCCCAAGGGATACACGGATGGATTTTCAAAAAATGTGAACTATTTTGATAGCTTCCACCAATGTTTGGAAAAGGGAAAAGAACACATAGACTACGACCGGAAGGTTCAGGAATATGCAAACCAGACGGGCGAAATACGTAAAGGTATTGGAGTGGCCGCTTTTTGGTATAATACCGGGGTATGGCCCATTTCTCTGGAGACTTCTTCGTGCCGTATGGTACTGAACCAGGACGGTTCTGTTCAAGTACAGGTGGCAGAGACAGAAATCGGCCAGGGCGCGGATACAGCATATGCGCAGATGACCGCGGAGACCCTCGGCATTCCATTCCAGAAAGTGCATGTGGTGAGCACACAGGATACAGATATTACACCCTTTGGGACTGGTGCATATGCTTCACGGCAGACATACATGGCCGGATTCGCTATTCATCAGACAGCCAATCTGTTAAAGAGCCATATACTGGATACAGCCCAGGAGCTGACAAGGCATACAAAGCAAAGCCTGGATCTGATAGATGGAAATATTGTGCGCCTGGGAGATGAAGAAATTTTGATGAGCCTGGCAGATTTGGCAGAAGAGAAACTGTACAGTCTGACCAATAATGGGCATCTGACAGCGGAGAGTACGTACCAGGCAAAGACCAATGCTTATTCCTTCGGATGTACTTTTGCCGAGATAGAGGTGGATATTCCGGAATGCAGGATAACATTGACAAATATTGTGAATTTGCATGATTGCGGAAAATTAATCAATCCTCAGCTCGCTATGGCACAAGTGCATGGCGGTATGAGCATGGGTATCGGATATGGATTGTTGGAAAAATTGTTGTTTGATGAGAAAACTGGGAAACCTCTGAATGATAATCTGTTGGATTATAAATTATCTACTTTTATGGATCATCCGGAGTTGAAAGGTGATTTTGTGGAAAATTACGAACCTACCAGCGCATATGGTACAAAGGCACTGGGAGAACCGCCGGTCTGCTCTGTAGCTCCCGCTATTCGCAATGCTCTGTTGCAGGCTACGGGGGTAGCAGTGGATGAAATCCCACTTACGCCTCACGTATTGTTTCGACGTTTTAAAGAAGAAGGATTATTGTAATTTAAGGGATTACGGAAAGGAGGATTTAGGATATGTATGATATAAAAGCATTGTATGAAGCAGAAAGCATATCCCATGGGATTTCTCTTCTAAAGGAGCATCCCCAGGCTCAGATTATTGCCGGAGGGAGTGACGTTCTGGTACAGATGCGTGAAGGAAAGCGTGCGGGGGCAGAATTAATCAGTATTTATGGGTTGGATGAACTGAGGGGAGTGAAATTAGAGGAGGATGGAACAATCAGAATCGGTTCCCTGACCAGTTTTTCACATATCACAAAAGACCCTGTTATCCAGAAATATATTAACGTGCTGGGTGAGGCAGTGGATATGGTAGGAGGACCTCAGATACGCAATATAGGAACCATTGGGGGAAATACCTGTAACGGTGTTACTTCTGCGGATTCGGCGTCCACATTATTTGCCTGGGATGCTGTCATTGAGGTGACAGGACCGGAAGGAGTACGGAGACTTCCGATTCATGAATTCTATATCAAGGCAGGAAAGGTAGATTTACGTTCTGCTGAGCTGCAGACAGGAATTCTGATACCAAAAGAATCATATGAGGGATATTTTGGACACTATATCAAATATGCAATGAGAGGTGCTATGGACATTGCAACGTTGGGCTGCTCTGTCAATGTAAAGCTGTCTGAAGATAAAAGATATCTTAAGGACGTCAGGATTGCATATGGTGTGGCAGGTCCGATTCCTATGCGTGCAGTACATGCAGAGGCAGCAGCGAAAGGACTGGAAATCAATAGCGATACTATCGAGAAAGTAGGAGATATAGTTCTGGAGGATGTGACTCCCCGTGACAGTTGGAGGGCAAGTAAGGCGTTCCGGGAACACATTGCCAGAGTACTGTGCAAACGTGCACTGAAACAATCTATTTTGCTGGCAGGAGGTGTAATCCATGAGTGAAAAACAATATAAGCTGGTGAAATGTATCATCAATGGTAAGGCGCAGGAGGCTATAGTGGATGTGCGTGCGTCCCTGACCGATATGTTAAGGAATGATTACCGGATGACTAGTGTAAAAAAGGGCTGTGAAGTGGGCGAGTGCGGAGCCTGTAATGTGATTATAGACGGGGAATGTTACAATTCCTGCATTTATCTGGCCGTATGGGCAGATGGAAAAGAAATCAAGACATTAGAAGGTTTGATGGGGCCTAATGGGGAGCTGTCCGACATTCAGCAGGCATTTATTGATGAGGCAGCCGTACAATGTGGTTTCTGTACGCCTGGAGTGATTATGAGTGCAGTGGAGATATTGGATTCTGGTAAGATATATAAGAGAGAGGAACTGCGAAAGCTTCTGGCTGGACATCTGTGTAGATGTACAGGATATCAGAACATCCTAAACGCAGTGGAGAAGACAATGTATCAGAGGCTGGGAAAAGAACTTCCGGATTACCTTGAGAGCAGATAAGTCCTTGTAATTAGAAGGTATATATAAATAAATATGCTCCCTCCTAGGTGACAAGTTTTTATTATTTCACTTGTCTGCCCAGAAGGGAGCATATCAGTAGATTATTCATCTACTTTTGCAATAACCCTTTAATAATTATGACTCCATAAAGTCCATTGGATTTACCGGTTCTCCATCTTTGAGTATTTCAAAGTAGAGATTCGGTCCTTCCACACTATAGTATTTTGTCGGTTCGCTCATATACCCTACGGTCTGTCCGGCATCTACATAGCTGCCGATTTCCAGAGGAACCTCTTTTAACTGCCCGTATACCGCACTGTAGCCATTGCCCATATCCAGCGTGACGGTAAGTCCTGTTTGCGCGGATTGTTCTATGTTTGTCACAATTCCTGCCGCTGAGGCACCTATCATTTCTCCAACTTCTCCGCTGATAATCAATGCCGGATTGTATTTATACTGTTCCAATGTGGAAAAGTATACTGTCTTATCCATGCTGTAATTGATTAATACAGCTCCGCTGGCCGGCCATGTAAGCAGGCTGTCTTCGCTGAAATATACTTCTGCTGTGTTTCCTGCTGCTCCGGTATTAGCTGCTGCGTCATCCTGGGTACTGTTTTCATCATCTTTTGTGTCATTTTCTGTTGATGTATTACCTTCTGCTTCAGGCAGGACAATGTCATTAGCTGTTGTCGCCTCACTCTTTTCTTTTGTAAGTTCTTCAGTTTGTTCTTCGGCTTTCGCAAGCTGCTCATTCATTCTTTTCTCATAATTGTTGAATGTATATGCTCCTACCATCACAATTACAGCAACGAAGCAGATTACGATTCCGACTGCTGCGCCTTTTCCTTTTAGTGAAAATGGCTTTTCCTTCTTATTCATATTCATCACCTCTGGCTATATTTTTGCCAGAAAAGTGATACCTTATTCTACTTTTGTAAATATTTCTCCACCATCTGTCAGATTTGTTCCCTCAAAGAAATTTTGAATGATTTCTTCATAACTTTTTCCTTCTTTTGCCATCTCATTTGCCGTCCATTGGCTCATACCCAGGCCATGACCTGTTCCCATGGTTGTGATGCGCATTCCATCCTCCGACTCCTGTAAAGAAAATGCACTGGATGCCAGGGAAAGAGCTTCACGGAATTGCTCCCCTGTACAAACAGTGTCCCCGATCCGAAGCTGTGATACATAGCCTGCAGAATCATATGACTGAATTTCAAAATCAGAAAAATGATAAGTTTTTTCGGCACTTTCTTTATCAACAGCAACTAAAAATGGCTGGCATTTTGCCTGAATTTCTTTGTATTCCATATTGTAAACATGCATCTCATCTTCTGCCTCTTTATCCTTGGGGCATTCTTTGACAACAAGATATGGATAATCTTCACTTCCCAGCACTTCCTGTCCGCTTCTTGTTTTTCCATTACTGGAGTGATGAAATGGAACCATAGCATAAGTATCGTTATAGTATAGCACCTGGTTCTCTGTTTCATCCATTGCTTTTTTCAGTTTGGCATAGGAGGCGTCATACTCGCTTGCTCCCCATTTCTTTTCTAAATCTTTCATGCTGAGATGACTGTCCTCCAACACTTTTTCCTCACTGCTGTCCAGTTTCTGGTATAAATTAGTTCTGATAAGTACAGCCTGAGCCTTCAATGCTTCCTCCTCATATGTCTCAGGTATTTCTTTTGCTAATATCCCTATAAAATATTCTTCCCAGGGGACTTTGACTATTTTTTCTTCCCCCTCTTCAGATGTCTTTTTTACCTGAACATATGCACCGTCATTTTTTCCTATCACTTCCATATCACCGCCATTTACAAAAACAGCTACTACATAAGGAAGTAAAATTAAAATAATTAAAAACGAACAGATTGTCTTAATTTTCTGCCGAACATAACGTTGTCCCATAAAAAAACCCTCCATATGTAAGTATATGAAAGACATAAGAGGATTTATGTACCAGCGATATAATTTTTATAATTATTTTTAATCAGGAAGCTTTGCAGCTATGCCCGCAAAACCTCCCTAATCCTATTATTTAATAGGAACTATATAAAAATTATCTTCACTTGCTGGATCCTCATTTACTGGTCCGGAATCTGTTGTAAATTCAGCAAATGCCGGATTTACTTTTCTAAACAACAAACTATCAATCTGCTCTACATCAATTACCCGGCTCGTCGGAGCAGTATAATAACAAATATCCGAATCTTCTGATTCATATCCGGTACTTGGTGTTTCCGTAGATACAAAGGGAAGCCATGTACCGTCTTTCATTTTGACTCCGGTCAGTTCCGGCGGCTGGACAGGTATTTCAAAAATTACCTCGTTTCCATTTTCATCCAGAAGCATTTCACCATTGTCATCCTTACCATGCTGTATAATGGTCTGCCGTGGAAATTCATACCATGCCCTGAATGAAATAGGTGACAGCTCTGCTTTTATGACCGTTGCACCCGAATCGCCGAGAGGTACATCCAGTGTATATTCTTTTGCATCTTCGGATCCTGTTAACTCCCAGTCAAAGGACCATGTACCTGCTATCTGATTCGCAAACTCTGCTTTTGAAATACTTCCCAGATTCTTAAGCTCCACATGAATCGGTTTGTTTATAAAATATCCTCTTTCATGGCCATTCTTTAAAAGCAGACGATATTCCAAGCTTCCGTCTTCCGCTGCATAACGTGATACAAGCATTCCGTTTTCATCAATATCAACAGGGGTGCCATCTGTATAAACGGCTTTTCCATTCTCCGGAGATAACATCAGGCCGTCATAAAACATTCCCATAGTTCTAAAGGGCGCTTCCACCCCGCCTTCTCCGCCGATGGTTATATTATGCTCCTCAATCCACGGTTGAAGGCCCTCTTCCAGTTGATATCCTTCTACCTTAAAAGCAATCTGTGTGTAATAATTATCTGTAATGCTTTGTATTGCCGTTATAGTGACCCCCTGATCTGTGTATGATTGACTCAAAAATTCTGTCATTTTGCTTTCTTCCATTTGTACTTTTTGTTTCTCGGTCACACGCATTCCTTCTGAAAAACTTCTGCTCCAATGCAAATATGCTGCCGCCACAGTAATTGTTGACAAAGCAAGTATTGCTGCAGCAATTATAATGGCGATTCTCTTTTTAGGAAATCTCGAAAAGCTTTTGATTTGTTTATTACTTTGAAAAGCGTCCTTCATATCCTCACTTATTGGAACCTTATTTTTCAGGATTTTATCAAACGCCTGGTCTGCTCTTTTCTGTACCACATCCGGGATATCCACATCCGTTCGCAATAACTCTATTGAATTATCTTTACGCATATTGTCCCCTCCTGTCTGAATCATACACTTCTGCTAACTGCTCCCTGCCTCTCTGCAATCTGGTTCTTACTGTGCTTACAGGCATGTCAAGTATTTGGCTGATCTCACTTGTCTTAAAGCCCTCCACATAATAAAGCATAATAACCAGACGATATCTTTCATCCAGGGAATAAAGTGCTTCTTTCCATTCTACATTTTCAAATCTCGTGTCGCAGGAAGACGTTTCAGGTGTTTTCTCCACAGAACAAAATTCCATCCTTTTACGCAAGATATCATTACATTTATTAATCAAAATTCTTGTCATCCATGTACGGAAATAGCTTTCATGTTTTAATTGCCCCATCTTCTCCCAACAGACTAGAATCGTATCTGAAATTGCATCTGCTGCATCTTCATCATTATGCAAAATGGCCCGTGCAGTCTTATACATGTTTTGCATCTGTGACTGCATAAGCTGGGTAAATGCATCTGGATTACCCGTCTTAGCCTCTTTTATCAATTCATCCATAACAATTCCTTTCTACATCTTATTCTGTACGTACAGTAACATAATTTTTCATGTTTCTATACATTAGACGGTCATTTTCCCAAAAACGTCTCAATCTTTTATCTTTAACTTAAAAGGAGCTGTTGCAAAAGTAGATGAATAATCTACCGGAGCAACAGCTCCTTTTTTGTTTATAAAAACAGAAAAGTGGGTTCCGAAGAACCCACCAATCATGGTATAATTAATTATGCAACTAATCAAATATACTACTAAAGATTATACCGGACTTGGCCAAACTTATCAACTGGTTTTGCCATTAAGTTTGGAAGGTCTGATCCCTGAAGATGATTCTGTCCGACCGCTGAGCCACGAATTGGAGGATTTAGATTACACAAAGTTGTATCAGGCTTACTCTGCCAAAGGCAGAAATCCGGCAGTGGACCCAAAGACCATGTTCAAGATTGTGACCTATGCTTATTCACAAAATATCTATTCTTCAAGGAAAATCGAAAAGGCCTGTAAGCGGGACTTAAACTTTCTCTGGATGCTGGCTGGCGCAAAGGCACCAGACCATACGACCATTGCCCGTTTCCGCTCTTTTTATCTGTCTGATGCTTGCGAAGATTTATTTTATCAATTGATTCTCCGGCTGGCAGACATGGGGGAAATTCCTTTTGAACATATTTTTATAGACGGAACAAAACTGGAGGCCTGTGCAAACAAGTATACTTTTGTGTGGAAAAAAGCCGTACTCAGACACGAGGCACGTATGTATGAAAAGATCCAGAACTGCATTGGAGCCCTGAATTACCTCTGGATGGGAAACTTAAGCGTATCAAGGGAGAACACTGCCAGTGACCTGGAAAAAGTCATTACTTTTTTAAAAAGGCGCAGCGAGCAGGAAGGGGTCCTGTTCGTTCACGGCCGAGGCAAACGGAAAGCATTGTTGCAGCGCTATATTGAGACTTTCGAAAAATTTCTTGACCGGCAGCAAAAGTATGATTATCATAACTCTCATTTTACCGGAAGGAATAGCTATTCAAAGACGGATCCTGATGCCACTTTCATGCATATGAAAGAGGACCATATGAGAAATGCCCAGTTGAAACCAGGATATAACGTACAGATTGGTGTGGAAAGTGAATATATCGTAGGTGTTGATGTGTTTCAGGACCGAACAGATTTTGGAACGTTGATTCCGTTTCTAACCCAGCTTGAGAATCAGCTGAAAGTTCGTTATCTTAACATCATTGCTGATGCAGGCTATGAAAGCAAAGAAAACTACGTACATCTGGAACGGCAAAACCAGAATCCATTTATAAAACCGGCAACCTATGAGAAATGGAAGAAACGGAGTTTCAAGGAAGATATCAGTAAACGGGAAAACATGGATTATAACGAAGAAATGGATACATATACCTGTCATAACAGTAAGAAACTTACGGCAGTGGGACAGACGAAAAAAAGAAGTGTCTCCGGTTACGAGTCAGAAGTCACGATTTATGAATGTGAAGATTGCAGCGGCTGTCCTTATAGAGAGAAATGTACCCGCTCAAAGAATAACAAGAAGCTGTATGTTTCAAAGACCTTTATAGAAAAACGGGAGATATCCCACAAAAATATAACGACCCCGAAAGGGATTGAATTACGGATGAACCGTTCCATACAGGTAGAAGGGGCATTCGGAGTCTTAAAACAGGACTACGGATTTCAGCAATTCTTACTGCGTGGGAAAACCAAGGTAAAAACAGAACTTCTTTTATTGTGCATGGGCTATAATATCAATAAACTACATGCAAAAATCCAAAACGATAGATGTCAAAGCCACCTTCATAAAAAGGAAGTTGCATAAAAATAGTGTGATGCCATAAGGGCTTATTAAAGTACGCAAAAAATGGATAGTTATCCCCACGAATGTGGGGGACTATCCATTTTTTACCCAAAAGGATAAGGAGCTGCGCTCCTTGATTAAAAATTAATCAATTTGCAACAGCTCCCCCTCTTGGAAAATTATTCTGTTGTATCTTCCTCGTGTGCCCCTGAACCCTGGGGCTGCTCTGTTTCTGTTATATCCGCCTTTACCGTATCTATCTCTACGGTATCTGCCTCTGCCGTATCCGGTTCTGCAGTAGTATGAGGCTCCGCCTCTGAGCTAACCTCCAAAGGAATTACCGGAGGTACAGGCTGCATAAATGGAGTTCCCAAGTCAGGTTCCATTCCTGAATTAAAGTCCTTGTTTCTCATAGCAAAGAGACAAATAGACTCGTAAAGAGGAATCAAATTGCATAGTACGGCATGCGCAATTGACATATTTTTGGATGTAAATTTTTCCAAAATCTGATGATTTACAAGAGTTCTAAACACTGTATATACGGCCTGATAAAAAACCGCCGCCAAAATCCACAGGATAGAGAGCACTATAATTCCCATAATAACGCCGGAACCGATATGCGGCATAACTGGCTCCGCATAAGGGTCAAACGGGATGCTGGAAAACATTGCTCCCATTCCCATAACTACAAGTATCATATAGAGTATGAAATTAACCGCCCCAAAGATAAAGGGCATTGCAAGGAGCCATATTCCCGGATTCTTGATGGATTTTGACTTTAAAGTAATACCTCCGCCCAATTCACCATGAAGATAGGTTCTTGCAAATGGGACGAACGCCAGCCAGGGATAGTCCATCCCCTGACGTTTTGCTATTGTGTACATTCCAATTCCTTTAAAAACATAACTGATGACGTAAAAAAGGAAGCACAGCGCAAGTATAATCATATAAATAGCAAGAATTCCTGCTAACACTGGGTCTGTATTTCCATAAGTGTAATTATAACTATTATAGTAATCCATTTATACCTCCTGTTCTGGCTGCACTAAGGGTACACCCACTTTTTCCAGTTTCCAAATATCTTTTACATACTCTTCTATTGTTCTGTCTGATGTAAACTTTCCGCTGCATGCTGTGTTCATCATTGCTATCTTAGACCATCTGTTCTCGTCCCGGTATGCTGCCTCAACTTTCTTCTGAGCCTCCACATAAGAACGGAAATCCTTCAGAATAAAGTATGTATCAGCCCTGTCTGTACATTGTGTATTAAGAAGTGAATTATATAAGTTCCTATACATATTATGATCACCGCCTGAATATGTTCCATCCATGAGCTGATCAATGACACGTTTAAGTTCCCAGTCATTAAAATAGATATCAATGGGATTATATCCCCCGTTGTTCTCATAGTTAATGACCTCCTGGGATGACAAGCCGAAGATAAATGCATTCTCTGCCCCTACTTCTTCCACAATCTCAACATTGGCACCATCCATAGTACCAAGGGTCGGAGCTCCGTTTAGCATAAACTTCATATTTCCGGTTCCTGATGCTTCTTTAGATGCAGTGGAAATCTGCTCACTAACATCTGCTGCTGCAAATAACAATTCAGCATTAGATACGCGGTAGTCTTCTATGAACACAATTTTTAGCTTTCCGTTAATACTTCTGTCGTTATTTACAACATCTGCTACAGAATTAATCAGCTTAATTGTCTCCTTTGCCCTTAAATACCCTGCTGCTGCCTTGGCTCCGAAAATGAATGTCCTTGGATAAAATGACATTTCAGGATGCTCTTTGATCTGATTGTATAAATACATAATATGCAGAATATTCAAAAGCTGACGCTTATACTCATGCAAACGCTTCACCTGTACATCAAAAATGGATCTGGGATCTACATTTATACCATTATGTTCTTTGATGTATTTTGCCAGACGTACTTTATTCTTATACTTAATCTGCATAAACTCTCTTCTGGCCTGCTCATCGTTTACAAGTACCTTCAAATTTTCAAGCTTTGATAAGTCTGTGATCCATCCATCTCCAATTCTGCCTGTAACCCAATCTGCAAGCTGCGGATTCCCATGAAGAAGAAAACGTCTTTGGGTGATGCCGTTTGTCTTATTATTAAACTTCTCCGGCATCATCTCATAAAAGTCTTTTAATTCCTGGCTCTTTAGAATTTCCGTATGCAGCCTTGCCACACCATTAACAGAATACCCTGCGATAATCGCCATGTGTGCCATACGCACCTGTCCGTCCCAAAGAATGGACATCTTTTTAATTTTTCCCTCCTGGCCCGGATATTTTACACGAATCTCACTGATAAAGCGGCGGTCTATTTCCTGTACAATCTGGAAAATACGGGGGAGAAGCCTTGAGAATAAATCCATAGGCCATTTCTCCAGTGCCTCCGCCATAATCGTATGGTTTGTATATGCACAGGTCTTTGTGGTAACTTCCCAGGCTTCTTCCCAGTCCAGTCCTTCCACATCAATCAAAAGGCGCATTAACTCAGGAACTGCTACCGTAGGGTGAGTGTCATTCATTTGAATAGCTACCTTTTCGTAGAGCTTCCTGATATCGTCATGATGCTTCTTATATTTGGCAATCAAGGCCTGCAGGCTGGCCGAAATGAAGAAATACTGCTGTTTCAGCCTAAGCTCCTTACCTGCATAATGATTGTCATTCGGATACAGTACATCTACAATCCTCTTTGCAAGGTTTTCCTGCTCTACAGCCTTATGATAATCACCTCTGTCAAAAGAGTCCAGTGAAAAGTTTGTGATTGCTTCTGCGTCCCATATACGCAATGTATTTACTACGTGATTGCCATACCCTACAATCGGCATATCATAAGGGACTGCACGTACAGACTCATAATTTTCCTGGATAAACGTATCCTTCCCTGTCTCCGGGTCCTTTTCAAAACGAATCGTTCCTCCAAAGCGTACTTCCTTCGCATATTCTTCTCTGCGAAGCTCAAAAGGATTTCCTTCCTTCAGCCAATCATCCGGAGTTTCTACCTGGTATCCGTTCTCAATCTTCTGTTTGAACATCCCATATCTGTAACGGATTCCACACCCATAAGCAGGGTAATTCAAAGTTGCCAAAGAGTCCAGGAAACAGGCTGCCAGACGTCCCAGGCCCCCGTTTCCAAGAGCCGCATCCGGCTCCTGGTCTTCTATGACATTCAAATCAATATTCATCTCTTCCAATGCTTCTCTTACTTCTTTATATGCAGTCATATTAATCAGGTTATTTCCAAGGGCACGGCCCATAAGAAATTCCATGGACATATAATATACTGTCTTTGCATCCTTTTTCCTGTATTCTGCCTGTGTAGTCAGCCAATCGTCAATAATAATCTCTTTTACGGCATAAGATACTGCTTGAAATATCTGCTGAGGTGTTGCCTCCTCAATTTGCTTCCGGAACAATGTCTTCACATTGTCTTTTACAGTTTCTTTAAAAGCTTCTTTCTCAAAACCGTCACTATACATTAACATTACATCCCTTCCTTCTCTACACCCATCGTAACAGCCTCGCCGTTAATCTTCCATTCCTTCACATATCCGGCAGGCTCCAATTCCACAACCTCATTCGCCAGTACCTCGCTTGCGATTTCTTTTCCATATTTGGCAAAAATATCTCCAGCTTTTTTACTTCCCGTATAAGTTACCTTAATCTTATCCATAACCTGGAAGTCTGCCTCTTTACGCATTGTCTGGACCTTACTGATAATTTCACGGACAAAACCTTCCTCTAAAAGAGCTTCTGACAAATTTGTATCCAGAACAACTGTAATTCCATTCTCATTTTCAGAGACATAACCTTCCATCTGTGCAGTATCAATCAGTAAGTCTTCTTTAAACAGAGTAATCTCCTCTGCTCCTGCATTCAGCTTTAATGCGCCTGTCTCCTGAATTTCATCCATGGCTGTATTGCCGTCCAGATTATCCAGGGCTGATTTGATACTACCTAACATTTTACCATACTTTGGCCCCACTGTCTTTAACTGAGGCTTGAAGCTGTATGAAGTAAAATCCCTTACGTCTTCGGTAAACTTAATATTTTTCACGTTTAACTCGTCTGTAACAATTTCCTGGTAGAATTTTGGCAGCTCGAAGGCAGCTTTTACAAACATCTGGCCAATTGGCTGGCGGTTTTTAATGTTAGCAGTATTTCTGCACGCACGCCCCATAACAACCAGCTTCAGGACATTTTCCATATTTGCTTCCAGCTCATTGTCAATATATTCCTCATTGACAGCGGGGAAGTCACAAAGATGGATGCTCTGTGGTGCACTGCTGTCAATATTACATACAAGATTCTGGTAGATTTCCTCTGTCATAAATGGAATCATCGGTGCAGCCGCTTTGGATACTGTCACAAGTGCAGTGTACAATGTCATATAGGCATTGATTTTATCCTGCTCCATTCCCTTTGCCCAAAAACGCTCACGGCTTCTTCTTACATACCAGTTACTCATATCATCCACGAAGTCCTGCAATGCTCTTGCAGTCTCCGGAATCCGGTAATTTTCAAGGTTCTCATCCACAGTCTTAACCAGAGTATTCAGACGGGACAGGAGCCACTTATCCATAACATTTAATTTATCATATTCCAGACTGTATTTTGTAGCATCAAAATTATCAATATTCGCATACAGAACAAAAAATGCATAGGTATTCCATAATGTTCCCATAAACTTGCGCTGTCCCTCAACCACTGCTTTTCCGTGGAAACGGTTCGGCAGCCAGGGTGCACTGTTCACGTAGAAGTACCAGCGGATTGCATCTGCACCATATTTCTCCAGTGCATCAAATGGGTCTACCGCATTTCCTTTAGACTTACTCATTTTCTGCCCGTTTTCATCCTGCACATGGCCCAGTACAATTACATTTTTATATGGTGACTTATTAAACAGCAGTGTAGAAATTGCAAGAAGAGAATAGAACCATCCTCTTGTCTGATCCACAGCTTCAGAAATAAAGTCAGCCGGGAACTGCTGCTCAAACAAATCCTGATTCTCAAATGGATAATGATGCTGTGCAAATGGCATGGAACCACTGTCAAACCAGCAGTCAACTACTTCCGGTACACGGTGCATTTCTTTTCCACACTTCGGACACTTAATTGTGACTTCATCAATATAAGGACGGTGGAGCTCAATCTCATCAGGACAATTGTCCGACATGGATTTCAGTTCCTCAATACTTCCGATGGAATGCTGATGTCCGCATGCACACTCCCAGATATTCAGCGGAGTTCCCCAGTAACGGTTACGGCTGATTCCCCAATCCTGTACATTCTCCAGCCAGTCGCCAAAACGGCGCTTTCCAATGCTTTCAGGAATCCAATTGATGGTATTGTTATTGGCAATTAAATCCTCTTTTACTGCCGTCATTTTAATAAACCATGACTCACGTGCATAGTAAATCAACGGCGTATCACATCTCCAGCAATGTGGATAACTGTGCTCGAATTTCGGGGCATCAAAGAGAAGTCCTCTCTCTTCCAAATCTTTTAATACCATTGGATCTGCTTTTTTCACAAATACTCCGGCAAATGGAGTTGTTTCACCCATCTGTCCTTTTTCATCCACAAGCTGCACAAAAGGAAGGTCATAACGTCTTCCTACATTGGCATCATCTTCACCAAACGCAGGGGCAATGTGAACAATTCCTGTACCATCTGTCAGTGTTACATAGGTATCACAAGTCACGTAAAATGCTTTCTTTCCCTGAGCCGCAGCACTATCCGCAGCACACTGGAACAATGGTTCGTATTCTTTATATTCCAGATCTTTTCCTTTATATGTCTCAAGAATCTCATATGCAGGCTTTTCATCCTCTGAGAGTTTTCCAAGCACAGTATCCAGCAGCGCCTGCGCTATATAATACACAAGCCCATCAGCAGCTTTTACCTTCACATAATCCTCTTCCGGATTTACGCAGAGCCCCAGGTTAGACGGAAGCGTCCACGGAGTTGTGGTCCATGCCAGGATATAAGCATCTTCATCTTTTACTTTAAATCTTACAATTGCAGAGCGTTCCTTTACATCTTTATACCCCTGTGCAACCTCCTGGGAAGAAAGTGGTGTTCCGCAGCGCGGGCAGTAAGGTACAATCTTGAAGCCTTTATATAAAAGCTCCTTATCCCAGATTTGCTTCAAGGCCCACCACTCAGATTCGATAAAATCGTTGTGATATGTTACATATGGGTGCTCCATATCTGCCCAGAATCCAACTGTGCTGGAAAAGTCCTCCCACATTCCCTTATACTTCCACACACTTTCCTTACATTTGTCAATAAAAGGCTCAAGTCCATATTCTTCAATCTGCTCCTTGCCGTCGAGTCCCAGAAGTTTTTCTACTTCCAGTTCAACAGGAAGGCCATGAGTATCCCAGCCAGCCTTACGTGGTACCATATATCCCTTCATTGCCCGGTATCTTGGCACCATATCTTTGATAACACGTGTGAGCACATGCCCAATATGAGGCTTACCATTCGCAGTAGGAGGGCCGTCATAAAATGTATATTTAGGAGATTTTTCCCTCTCATCCATGCTCTTCTGGAAAATATCATTATCGGCCCAGAATTTCTCAACCTCTTTCTCACGTTCAACAAAATTCATATCTGTAGAAACTTTCTTGTACATAACTAATCTTTCCTTTCTAAAAGTAATAGATTTAAATAATATCATTAAGATTATTGTATAATAGGAAATGGTGTCTGCACTACCATATAAAAAATAGGCTCCCGTCCTGTAATAGGACGAAAGCCTGAACTTGCGTTACCACCTGTTACAACATACTCAGGCTTTCTGAACCAGCCTTGTATATGTGTTCCTATAACGGAGGAATTCCGTCAGCCCCTACTTCCTGAGGTTCGGGAGCTGCAGTTCGAAAGTGATGTTCGGAAATATCTTATTCGTACCGGGCTTACACCATTCCCGGCTCGCTGAGACTTTGAGATACTCCTACTGTCTTCGTCATAACCTTTCCTATTTAAGTCTATACAAAGTTATTATAAAAAGAACCCTTCTAATAGTCAAGGGATTCCACAGAAATTCACCAATTTTCCTTAAAAATGTTAAAATCTTTCCAAGCTTCTATTTTTGGGAAAGTTCGGAATATTTGTTGAACAATGTAATTTCTATGTGATATAATGAAAATGGTGAGCCAAATGAAATATTTGGAAAATGAAACAAGATGATGGATAAAGTCTGTCATCTACGGTGGTTAAATATTTACATTCGAGGAGAATTGTCACATGAGAAGAAAACCTGACCTTCATATTTGTTTTTTTAATGAGTTTTCAATATCCAGTCCTTATTATGAGTATGCCCCCAGCTCGCATAATAGTACACAGCTTACTTTGCTGATTTCCTATCTTGTGGCTAATCAGGACGCGAAAGTGCCTAAAGAAGTGCTGATGTCTATGCTCTGGCCTGAAGAAAAGGACAAGCGTCCGGTGGGTGCCCTCCGAAACCTTGTATACAGGGCGAGAAAAGAATTACAATGCTTATATCCGGATAAGGATATTGAATATATTAAGTTTACTCAGGATGCCTATTACTGGAATTCTGATTTATATTGTAAAATTGATATTACAGATTTTGAAAATTATAATAACCTGGCCCGGCAGGAATCTGATCCGGAACGCCAATTCCGGTATTACTACCGGATGAACCGCCTGCACACCGGAGAATTTCTTTCTAATCATAAATCTGTAGAGTGGGTGCAGTACCGCTATACCTATTATAAAAATATGTATATTAACTGCACTTTGAATATGTGCGAATACCTTTATACAAGGTCCCGTTATGATGAGACAATATCCTTATGTGACCAGTCCATTATTCTCTACCCTGAAGAAGAACGTTTTTACCGTTATAAAATGCTGGCATACCTGGGTATGAATACGATTAAAACTGCCCTGGAATATTATCATGCAACCCTGGATTTCTTTTCTTCCAAGTATGGTACGGACATCAGTGCTTCTCTGAGGGACATACACCAGGAAATCCTGTCACGGATGCCAAATGTGGAATTAGGTATTGATGAGCTTGAAATGACTCTTGAAGATAACGGCGAAGCTGATAAAACTTTCTACTGCAATTTTGACATCTTTAAAAATATTTATCAGCTAAATGTCCGTTCAGCAAAGCGTTCTCAGGCCAAATACTGTATTTTACTGCTGACGCTGCTCCCTGCAAAAGAAAAGCTCCCGGATTCAGTTAAAATTAAGGAAGTCATGAACAACTTATATCATCTGATTTCTATCAATCTTAGAAAAAACGATGTCTTCACCAGGACTTCACTTACGCAGTATTCCATTTTAGTAATGGTTAATGAGGATAGCAATTTGGATATTATTTCTCAGCGGATATTAAATGCTTTTGATAAGGTAAATGATGATCCGGATATATGTCTTGAAATCGAACGAAAAGTGATTGAATAAACAACAAAAACCTGGTTTCCCAGGTTTAAAAGCAGATGATGCCCTGTTTTGATATACATGGGGCATCATCTTTTTGTCCTGGTATATACCAGTCCTCCCATCAAAGCCAAAAAAACTACTACTGAGCCTATGGCTATATAAAGCTTCAATTTTGTATTTTCTGTACTCTCTTCGGGAATAGGCTGAATACTGTTTTCTTGTTTCAAATCCCAATTTTGGGTGTCTGCCGGGGCAGTGCCTCCAGTCAGCTTTTGATATCCCTCTTCTGTCAGAACAATGTCCGCACTGCCTACATTTTGTTCTTTGTAGGTATAAATTATTTTTCCGTTACGAATTCCATCTTCTGTTAAAATAATATTCTTTTCAAGCTGTGAAAACTCTACGCCTTTCGGTAATACTACGTATGCCTGAGAATCACTGAATTGTTTTATATCCTCCGATGTCTCTTTGTCCTTTACCGGTACTTTTGTAAAATTGTTAAAAACATAATCCAGCATGGATTTCGTATCTGTATAGGCATCCACTCCGTAATCATAAAGTACTACTGCTGCCAGGTGCATCTTCCCGTTGTCCGCCATTGTCACCAGCGTAGTTTTTGCCTGGTCGGTATAGCCTGTTTTTCCGCCGGTGCAGTATTCACAATAATAGTAATTCTCCGGCCAGAGCATTCTATGGTTCTGCTGGAAAACCCGCTCTTCCTGAGTCAGATTCGTAGGCCCTATTTTATATTCCAATACTCCCATAATCTTTCTAAATTCTTCCTGCTGGTACACCTTTGATGCAATCAGCGCCATATCATGCGCTGTTGTGTAGTGCTGGTCATCGTGCAAACCGTTGGCATTCACCCAATGGGAATTTGTACAGCCAAGCTCAATGGCTCTTTCATTCATCTTCTGTATAAAAGTATCATAATTACCGCCCAGGCTTTGTTCTCCTACACTCTCAGCAACTGCATGTGAAACTTCATTTGCAGATGCAAGAAGGACGGCATACAGAGCATCTTCAAGATTCAGTTCTTCTCCAGACTTCATACCTATCTGGGCATCATCATACTGTAGAAAGGATATACTGTCATCGGTGAATTTTACTTTATCGGTAAGCTTTCCATTCTCTAATGCTACTAAGGTGGTCAGCAGCTTTGTAATACTTGCCGGATAATGCTGAGCATCTGTATTCTTTCCAAAGAGGACGGCACCACTTTCCATATCCATCACAACGGCTGAACCTGCATAAACATTAGGACCCTGAGGCCAATTCTCCAGCCTGTTTGTATCTATATCAGCTGCATAAGAATCTGCCTTCTCCTTCTCCTCTTCCGCCACAAGCTCTTCCTCGGTTTTCTGCTGGGCATCCCCATCCTCTGCAAAAACAACTGCCGGGCGAAGCACAAGTAAAGCTGTCATTATAATACAAAATAAAATCCGTTTTGCCTTCATAACATCCTCCAGATGGTTATTATAATGCACGATATTTGAAAAATCATTCGCATAATAAAGTATACCACCCCGAACCTTAATAGTTCAATAAATATACGCTATTCCTTTTAAATATACGAATATTTTTTTAGTATTAGTACTGCTATCCTCCCTTGCTTATTTACTTTATAAAATGAAAGGATAACATGCGTTTTTTTGAATACATTTTAAGCCTATTTGCAATCGCCTTTCTCATAAATACCAGGATATAATAATAACAGGTAATAACACTCAGTATGTGTTGAAGAAAAGGAGGAATGAAAATGTATTGGAAAGAGCATTATACAACCCGTACAAAAAATTCATACAGCGGTTATTCAACAATTTATAATGATGAACCCCGTTTTGATTTTTCAGAACTTTTAGATCATATGGAAACATTCACGGAGGTCTATAAGAAGTGTAAAGATGACCATCCTGCAATCCGTGAAGCAAAATGCTTCGATGCACAGTATCCGCAGATGATGCTGGGTATTATGCAAAACGATCTTTTTTGTGGAAGAGCGGATATCTTTCCTCTGGGGATGAATGCACAGTATATCAACAGCGAATGGGGATTTGCCATGAATTTTAAATGGGTCGATGAAAAGATTGCAGATAAATCTATTTCTGAAAACGACCGGGGCAGATTAGAAACACTTCGCAAATTCTGGAGCAATCATACATCCACGAAACGATTCCTGGCAGAAATGGAACCAGCCGATAAAGTCTATATCGTTACGGGCGGTGTCTCTGATGGTACAGTTTTAGATCTGGAAGGGCAGCCCCATGCTGCGTCGGCGCTGCAAAGAGTTGCCGGAATTTTCCTGGACTACAAAAAACTACTGGATTATGGACTGAGCGGACTTTACCAATTGACAGAAGAAAAACAAAAAGAACATCCAGAAAATGACCCGAACTTTTATGAAGGTATTCGTATATCATTAAAAACAATTATGAGAACCCTGGAGTGGTACGCGGATGAGGCTGCAAAGTTATACCGCGAAGAAACAGAAGAACAGCGCAAAACAGATATAAAAGAAATGGAGAGAATCTGCCGCAAGCTTATTACAGAGAAACCGGAAAGTTTTCGGGAAGCTATTCAGCTTGTCATTATCTATACACTTATGGACGGAGCCCGGGAATGGGGGCGGATGGATGATTATTTAGCCCTTTATTATGCAGAAGACCTGAAAAAAGGAATTCTGGATGAAGAAGAAGCGATTCGTTTACTTACGAGCTTTTGGCAGTTGATGATTGTAAAAGAACAAGTAACAGATGACAGAGTAATTATGGGAGGACTGGGAAGAAAACATCCAAAAGAAGCGGATGAACTTGCCATGGTCATCATGGAAGTTTCCAGAAGAGTAAAGGATATCGTACCTCAGTTAACACTTAGGATGTATGATGGCATGAATCCTAAGTTATATGAAAAAGCAATGGAATGCATTGGAGAGGGAACGACTTATCCGATGCTGTACAAGGATGAAAATATTATTCCGGGCGTTATGAATGTCTTCGGCATCAGCTATGAAGAGGCCTTAGGGTGGATGCCTTTAGGCTGTGGAGAATTTACCATTGATCATCGCATCATCGTAAGTCCGAATTCCATTTTAAATATGGCCAACGTATTATGGGGAACAATTAACGGAGGTTATGATTCAACGGGCAAATACCGGCTGACCCCAAATGAAACATATTTAACGGATTATAAAACCTTTGATGAATTATGGGATACCTTTTGCAAAAATGTAGCATTTCTGACAGATGTAAGCGCGCGAAATCATTCCCGCGGTTATGCGATTATTGCAGGTGATATGTCACTGAACCTTCACAATCTTTTATATGACGGCTGTCTGGATGCGGGAAAAGGCGTTATCAGCGGGGGAACACCAAAATGTGGAGGAAGCGATGAGATATACGGAATCGTTACCTGTTCAGACTCTCTATATGCAATAAAAAAATGTGTCTTTAAAGATAAGACTATCTCTGCAGAAAAAATGATGGATGCTTTAAAATCAGACTTTGCAGGGTACCAAGAAGAACGTGCAGTCATGTTAAATGTGGATAAGTACGGGAACGATTTAGACGAAGTAGACGATATGATGAAAGACGTCCATGAGATGGTATGCTTTACTATGCTGGATATCTCCGGGAAGTATTATGGGCTGGACTGTTTCGGAATGGTAAATATCAACAATCGGGATAATACTACACAGGGCAGAAATACAGGAGCAACACCAGACGGCAGACGTGCAGGTGAGTCTCTTACAAATGCAAATAACCCAACAGCCGGCATGGATAAAAATGGTGTTACCGCCTTTTTAAATTCCCTGCTAAAGGCCAGAGGAGACATTCACTTTGGAGTCGTACAAAACATAAAGTTTTCTAAGGACACCTTCAATGATAAGAGACAGTCTGTCATTTTCCCGCTTATGGATTCCTATTTCGGACGCGGCGGCACACAGGCAATGATAAGTGTTATAGGAAAAGAAGATCTTGAAAATGCGAGAAAAGAACCCGAAAAATATTCGAATCTGATTGTACGTGTCGGTGGATTCAGTGCAAGATATATTGAGCTGGCAGATGACGTACAGCAGGATATTCTGAATCGAACATTGAATTAATAAGGTGGAAGAAAAAATGGCAGAATTAATGGTCTTTGACCTTCAAAGATTTGCATTGCATGACGGTCCTGGAATCCGTACGACTGTCTTTTTAAAAGGATGTCCTTTGGACTGTATTTGGTGTCATAATCCAGAATCTAAAAAAAGCAAACCGCAGTTGGGGTTTTTGGAAAAGAACTGTACATACTGCGGAAAGTGCCAGGAAGTATGCCAATATTCTGTTCATAGAGTGGTAGGAACGGATTGCCATGAAATTGATTTTAGCAAATGTGTCCAGTGTGGGCTGTGTGTAGATGCGTGTCCGAATCATGCATTGAAGATTTTTGGGAAAAGAATGACGAGTGAAGAAATCCTGCAGACTGTTATGAAGGATTGGGATTTTTATCAGAAAAGCGGCGGAGGCCTTACTGTAAGCGGGGGTGAACCTATGCTGCAGTTTAATTCCCTGTTAGAGCTGCTTAAAAAAGCTAAAGAAAAAGGACTGCATATCTGTTTAGATACTTCAGGACAGGCATCCCAGGAGCAATATAAGGCTGTGGCAGAATTTGTAGATGTATTCCTCTTTGACTATAAAATAACGGACCCGGAAGAACATAATCGATATACGGGAGTCGATAACCGCCTGATTCTGAAAAACCTGGATTACCTTTGCAGAAACAGAAGCCATGTATATCTCCGGTGCCCCATTATCCCTGGAATTAATGATAATGAAAAGCACTATGAAAGCATTGCTAAATTATCCCGTAAATATGAAGGGATTGAGCAGGTCAATTTAATGATGTATCACGATATGGCAAAAGGGAAGTCAGTACAAATTGGGGAACAATATACATTGCCGGATATAAAGACGATTGAGGCAGAAGAAAAGAAGCAGATTTATTCTAAAGTAGAATCATATGGCTGCTTGGGGCTTCAGGATAGTTAGAACGAAGAAAAAGATGGTTGTTATCAGCCATCTTTTTTCTTTTATAATCTGTGAGGGCCTTAAGAAAGAACCCACAATATCATATTTTATATTTAACATATAGAGCCTCTGGGAGTGTAAGATAGAGTGTGTAAGTTCAAAATGAACTTCACACTCTGTTTTTTTGTCAGGATATGTTAAACTAAACAACAGAGAAAAGGAAGGATAGAACTACTATGGCAAGAAGAAAACGTGA
>JACERV010000017.1 GCA_013911065.1 Ruminococcus sp.
CCTTTGGGGGGGGCGGGTCATCCGGCGGAGGCGGTGCTTCCGGGAAATTTTGACAATGCATGCTATAAAAGCAACATCATAAACTTAAGGGATCTTCCTACATATAGGCAGGTCCCTTTTAGTACCATATAAATGTAAATTCATGGATATTTATCAGGGAATCTGCTATACTGATAACAGATAAATTTGAGTAGGTTTTTGGAGGAATCAGAGGATGAATATTTTTGACATTTTAGGACCGGTTATGGTAGGGCCTTCCAGCTCCCATACGGCTGGAGCCGTACGGATCGGGCATGTTACCAGGACATTGCTGGGGAGCCGTCCTGTAAAGGCAGAAATCGGGCTTTGCGGCTCTTTCGCTGCCACCGGAAAAGGACACGGAACAGACCGTGCACTTGTAGCAGGGCTTTTGGGGATGAAGCCTGATGACATGAGAATTCCGCAGAGTTTTGAGATTGCGGCTCAAGAAGGATTAGATTTCAGGATAGAAAATATACAGATACGGGAAGCTCACCCCAATACTGCGCTTCTGAAAGTCTTTGATAAGGACGGTAAAACATTGGAGGTACAGGCTTCTTCATTAGGCGGCGGGCGCATCATGCTGAATAAATTAGATGGAATTGTGGTAAACTGTACCGGAGAGAGTCCAACACTGATCGTTCGCAATCAGGACCAGCCGGGGCATGTGGCGACGGTAACTTCTATGCTTGCCAGAGAATCTATCAATATTGCAACGCTTCAGCTTTACCGGGGAAAAAAAGGCGGACTGGCTGTTATGGTGATCGAGATAGACCAACCCGTCCCTGAAGCTTCCGTCAAATGGCTGGAGAAGCAGGAAGGCATTATGAAAGTGACATATATAGACAGGGGGGATGCATAGATGTCTTATCAGTCTTTGGAAGAAATTAATCAGTTATGCATAGAAAAGAAAATTTCCTTTTGGAGGGCTATATTGTTAGATGACATGGAGGAAAGGACCGTTCGTGAGGAAGAATCTATCCATACGATGGAAACGATGTGGGATGCCATGCTCTGCGCAAGTGATGATTATGACGAAAAACTGATTTCCAGCAGTGGACTTGTCGGCGGTATGGGAGGGCAGATGGAAGCATACCGCAGGACAGGAGATACCCTGTGCGGAGATTTTGTTTCCAAGGTCATTGCACAAGCCCTGCAAATGGGCGAATCCAATGCCTGTATGAAGCGGATTGTTGCGGCACCGACAGCAGGTGCATGTGGTGTGATACCGGCGGTTCTGGTTACCTTATATAAAGAGGGAAAGATTTGCAAAGAAAAGATTGTTCAAAGTCTTTATGTGACAGCAGGAATCGGACAGGTCATTGCTTCACGGGCATTTATAGCAGGTGCTGCGGGTGGATGCCAGGCAGAGGTAGGCGCAGCCGCCGCTATGGCTGCGGGAGCGCTGGTCTTCCTGAAAGGCGGAGATAATACCCAGATCATTCATGCATCTGCGATGGCATTAAAAAATCTGCTTGGACTTGTATGTGACCCGGTTGCCGGCCTGGTGGAAGTCCCCTGTGTAAAAAGAAATGTAATCGGAGCAGTTAACGCATTGTCTGCGGCAGATATGGCATTGGCAGGCATCACAAGCCGTATCCCTCCGGACCAGGTGATTGACGCCATGAGGGAGGTAGGAGAGTCAATGCACGTTTCCCTGCGTGAGACAGGAAGAGGCGGACTGGCAAATACGCCAAAGGCAAGGGAAATTTCCGGAAAAATGGAGCCATAATTTTGCAAGTTTCCCTTGACACATCCTGCCGGCTACGTTATAGTAAACACTAGTAAAAGGGAGTAACTAGCGCTCAGGCAGCGTTCGCGATGTCGTCAGTACGATGGCTTTCCATCCGTATCGTGATTAAATAGTGAGACTTTTATTGCATACATAACGTGCAATAAGAGTCTTTTTTGTGTCAGCAAAGAAGTATCTTTTGGCACTAGAGCAGGAAATGGAGGATTTTACATGAAAGAATTTTATCAAGTATCCGCAGACGAGGTGAAAGAAAGGGTGAATGGTTCACTGGAGCCTCTGACTGCGGAAGAGGTAAAGAAGCACCAGGAAAAATATGGACCCAATGAATTAATCGAGGGAAAGAAAAAGACAACAATTCAGATTTTTTTAGAGCAATTTAAAGATTTTCTCGTTATCATTCTGATTGTTGCAGCAATCGTTTCCGGCTTTCTGGGGGATGCAGAGAGTGCTGTGGTTATTTTAATCGTAATTACGATTAATGCCATACTGGGTACTGTGCAGACTGTAAAGGCAGAACAATCTTTAAGCAGTCTGAAAAAGCTTTCAGGACCAGAGGCGAAGGTTTTCCGCGATGGGAATATAGTACCGATACCATCCACAGAAGTTACAGTAGGTGATATTGTTATGCTGGATGCAGGAGATTATATTCCTGCTGACGGCCGTATTCTGGAGAGTGCAAGCTTAAAGGTGGATGAAAGCGCACTGACCGGGGAAAGCCTTGGCGTGGATAAAATCACAGAACTGATTGCCGGGGAGGTCCCTTTAGGAGACCGGGTAAATATGGTGTATTCCGGAAGCTTTGTTACTTATGGACGGGGTTCCTTCCTTGTAACAGGAATCGGTATGGAGACAGAAGTAGGAAAAATAGCAAGCCTTCTGAAAACAACTTCTGAGAAACGTACTCCCCTCCAGATTAATCTGGACCAATTTGGACAGAAGCTCTCTATTATCATTTTGATATTCTGTGGTATTTTATTTGGCGTGAGTGTCCTGCGTGAAGGACATGTGGGAGATGCATTCCTGTTTGCGGTTGCACTTGCAGTTGCTGCTATACCGGAGGCTCTCAGTTCTATTGTAACTATTGTCTTGTCATTCGGAACTCAGAAAATGGCAAAGGAACATGCGATTATACGTAAACTGCAGGCAGTAGAAGGCCTGGGAAGCGTTTCCATCATATGCTCAGATAAAACAGGTACTCTGACCCAAAATAAAATGACAGTGGAAGAGTATTACGTAAATGAAACAAGAATCACAGCAGATGAAATAGATGTGGAACATGCAGCACACAGCAGACTGCTTATGAGCAGTATTCTGTGCAACGACTCCACAAATATAGACGGGGTTGAGATAGGTGACCCAACGGAAACCGCATTGATTAATCTTGGAAGTAAATTAGGCCTGGAGGCACACAACGTGCGGGATAAATATCCCAGAACATGTGAGAATCCTTTTGACAGCGATAGAAAGCTTATGGCCACAGGCCACATCATGAATGGAAAGCATATTATGATTGTTAAGGGTGCGGTGGATGTGCTCCTGGGAAGAATGGAGTCCATTCAGATTCATGATAAGGTACGCAGTTTTACAGAAGAAGACAGAAGAAAAATAGAAGAACAGAATCAGGAATTTTCCAGAGGCGGCTTGCGTGTCCTGGGATTTGCTTACAAAGAAATAGAAGGTTGTCATGAAATGACGCTGGAAGATGAGCAGGATTTGATTTTCATCGGTTTAATTGCCATGATGGACCCGCCCCGTGAAGAATCCAAAGCTGCAGTTGCAGACTGTAAAAGAGCAGGAATCCGCCCTATCATGATAACCGGAGACCATAAGGTAACAGCGGCAGCCATTGCGAAACGAATCGGAATTTTAGAAAACGAGTCAGAAGCCTGTGAAGGTGCAGTGATTGATAATATGTCAGATGAAGAACTGAAAGATTTCGTAGAAGGAATTTCTGTATATGCGCGTGTATCACCAGAGCATAAGATCCGCATTGTCCGGGCATGGCAGGAGAAAGCAAACATTGTAGCAATGACAGGAGACGGTGTAAATGATGCACCTGCATTGAAACAGGCTGATATTGGTGTTGCCATGGGAATTACAGGCAGCGAAGTATCCAAGGATGCTGCTTCTATGGTACTTACAGACGATAATTTTGCTACGATTATAAAAGCTGTGGAAAATGGACGTAACGTCTACCGCAATATTAAGAACTCCATCCAATTTCTTTTATCAGGAAACTTTGGAGCCATACTGGCGGTTCTGTATGCTTCCATTGCAGGACTTCCGGTGCCATTTGCACCAGTACATCTGTTGTTCATTAACCTCTTGACTGATAGTTTACCGGCCATTGCACTGGGACTGGAGCCACACTCCAAAGACGTAATGGATGAAAAACCCAGACCGATGAATGAGTCTATCCTCACCGGAAGCTTTCTGAGAAAGATTGGAACAGAAGGATTGTCCATCGGTGTTACTACAATGATTGCCTTCCTGATAGGATATGCGGACCATAACGCAGTTCTGGCAAGCACAATGGCATTTGGAACATTATGTACGGCCCGTCTTGTTCATGGATTTAACTGTAAATCTGACCGCCCTGTTGTGTTTACAAGGAGGTCCTTTAATAACATTTACTTGATAGGAGCATTTTTACTGGGATTGATATTAATTACAGGAGTTATGATGATACCTGGACTTCAAAATATCTTTAAAGTGCAGACGCTCAATATGGGACAATTATTTACGGTATACGGCCTGGCGGCAGTAAACCTGCCGGTTATCCAGCTGCTGAAGGCTGTGAAGCTGGCTTTCAGGAACAGAAACCGGTAATAAAATAAAGAATAAGTTTCAAAAAGGGACTGTGCCCACAACTGAATGAATCAGTTATGGTGCACAGTCCCTTTAATCATACCTGTATTGAAAATTTAAAAGTATATCTGAGCTTTATGTGTACCGTTTGATTGTTTCTTTAAGAATATACTTTTTATCACTGTATCGTCCGGCGATATATCCGTTTGCCAGATGCTCCAGTTTATCTTTCAGCGGCTCAAGCGTCACATCCTGACCGTATTTTCTTTTCAACGCTCTCTCCAGCAGATAGTCACATACCTGGGGGTTTTTAGGAAGAAGAGGTCCGTGCAGGTAGGTTCCGATAACATTTTTATAAACAACACCCTCATAGCCGGATTTCCCCGTATTTCCCAACCCGTAGAAAACCTTGCCGAAAGGAGTGTGGCTGCCGATGTAGGTCCGGCCTCCGTGATTCTCAAACCCTACTACAGGAGTATCAAAGAGAGGACTGTTCAGTACGATATTTCGGATTAACCGCTCTGATTCCCATTCCGTGGTAATATCTAAAATGGAAAGTCCTTCTATTACTTTCTTGTCTGTTTTATAATACTTCCCGAGAAGCTGATAGCCCCCGCATACAGCCAGGACAACTCCGCCCTGCTCCACATAGTCCTTAAAATCCTGCTTAATACTTTTTAGGTATTCACAAACCAGTTCCTGCTCCCTGTCAGAGCCGCCTCCCAGCAAAATGATATCCAGTTTTGAAAAATCTATAGCATCACCGGAAAGGATAGGAAGAATTTCAGCCTCCATGCCGCGCCATTCCAGACGTTTGCGAAAACACTGGATATTTCCCCTGTCTCCATATAAATTCAGCAAGTCCGGGTATAAGTGTCCGATTGTAAGTTTCATGCCATATCCCCTCCTTCCTGCGTTTTTTCCAATTCTGCCAGCATATGATTGGTGCTGTAAAGCCCCGAATAATTTACAATAACATAAAGATTGCCCGTTCCGTCTTTTGTACACCTGGTGACAGAAGTGCGTAAGTCCGTGGTAGAATCACAGGAGATGTCCTCATATTTCAGGCGAAGCCCCATATCATGTCTGCGTGTTCCCGCTGTGATGATAGAAGCAGCCTCAGCATCCGCCAGATACTGGAAATCCACGTCCCAAAGCCAGGAAATATCTTCACCATCCTGATAGGTATCGTTAATCTGAATTATAATATCTTTAGGCTTTTTATCCTTTAATACAAGCGAAATCTTTTGCTGAAATCCAATCGGATTCTTTGCCAGGTGAAGCTGAACTCTTGTACCGTTGATTGTAAAGATGCTCTCACGGTTGTTTCCATAATCAAAGGATTCTATCATCTCCTGAAAATGAGTCCTCTCGGCTCCCAGGGCATTTAATGCTGCATATGCAGATAACGTATTGTAAATATTGTAAGGTGTCCGGGAAGTTGACTGTATCAGCATCCCATCCATAGAAAATGTGTACAGTCCATCATTCCATGTAATTTCTGATGCTGTAAAATCAGGCTCAGGACGTTCCAGCCCGCAGCTTGGGCAGTGATAAATTCCCAGCTGGCCATAGTGAAAAAAGTCATATTCCAGTTTCTTTCCACAGGAGCGGCAGAAAATGCTTTCCCGGATTTCGGAACGAGAGATATCATCAAATATCTGCTCGCTGATACCATATGTCACAAATGGATTTCCGCTTTCAGAAGCCAGTGTATAAGAAAGCACATCATCACAATTGATTATCAGTTTTGTTTTCGGAACACTGGTAACAGCAGCTTTCAATTTGTTAAATGTAATATCAACCTCGCCAAAACGGTCAAGCTGATCCCGGGAAATATTGGTCAGAAGAGCACAGTCTGGCTTTAGCTGGGGCAGTACGCGGACAGAAGCGATTTCGTCTACCTCTATACATGCATAATCCGCATTCAGACGGCAGTTTTTGTCCGCAGCGAGAACAAAAGCTGAAATAATCCCGTTGAGCATGTTGGCACCGGTACGGTTAATGATGACCTTTTTCCCTTCTGCCTTTAATGCATGGTACAAAATGCTGTTGGTCGTTGTCTTACCGTTTGTACCCATAGTTACAATCGTCTTTTCCTTAACCATCTCTGCCATGGCGCTCAAGATATGAGGGTCCACAAGGCGCGCCACATATCCCGGAAGAGTGACGCCGCTTCCTCTATTCAGTTTTTTAATTAAATAGCTGGTGCATTTTGCACATTTGATTGCAAGTACGCTTCTTAATCTCATAGTTTTATCTTAACTCTTATCCTTTTCTTAAAATATTGTTACAGTTCAGGCATAAGCTCAAATCTGCATGGCTGGGCTGTAACAAAATACTTGTACTATTATAATAGAAACGGATTCAGAAAACAAGGAATTTAAAATGATTTGAACAGATAATATGTCAATTCATGAAAGAAATTATAAAGATTTGATGAAGTTTTGGGAAATTCAATTTCTGTGTGATAGAATGAATATGCTTAAATTTGCAAAATATTCAAGATAGTGTATCATGAAAATGAGGTGAAAAATATACATGCAGAAAAAAGGAAGACAACAGATGATAGAAGAAGAGGACCAGAGAATTCCCACACCCCGGTACTGCCCGGAGTACCGCCATGGGCTGACCAGCCGGCAAGTGCAGCAGCACAGTCTTCATGGGTGGACCAATGCGGCCATAGACCCGCCCGGAAAAACAACGAAGGAGATTATCCACGATAATCTCTTTACGTATTTCAACCTGATATTTGTAATTCTGACAGTGCTCCTGTGTATAGCGGGTTCGTTCCGTGAACTTACGTTTCTCCCAGTCATTATATTGAATACATTGATTGGAATTGTACAGGAGATCCGTGCAAAAAAGGTACTGGATAACCTGACAATGCTCAATGCCCCTCATGCTACAGTGGTGAGGGACGGTCAGAAATCAGTCATTGATGCAGAAGAACTGGTACTGGATGACATTGTTGTTTTTAACGCTGGAAATCAGGTGTGCGCAGATGCTGAAGTCTGTGCCGGAGAGGTACAGGTCAATGAGTCTCTGCTGACAGGAGAATCTGATGAAATCACGAAGAGAAAAGGTGATAAACTCATGTCAGGAAGTTTCATTGTTTCAGGAAAATGTCATGCAAGATTGGACAAGGTGGGGATGGATTCTTATATTTCCAGGCTGACAATGAAAGCGAAGGAAATGCAGGAAGGGGAACAGTCCGAGATGATACGTTCCCTGAATAAACTTGTGAAATGTGTGGGAATTGCAATTATCCCCATTGGGATTGCACTCTTTGTGCAGGCATTTTTCTTCCAGCAGGAGGGCTTCCAGTCAAGCATCACCTCGATGGTGGCTGCTGTTATCGGAATGATTCCAGAAGGACTTTACCTGCTGGCGAGCGTAGCACTTGCCGTCAGTTCTGTCCGGCTGGCAAAAAAGAAAGTTCTGCTTCATGATATGAGATGTATCGAAACACTGGCGCGCGTCAATGTGCTCTGTGTAGATAAAACAGGAACCATTACGGAAAATACCATGAAAGTACAGGAAGTTATCCAGGTGGAAGGCTGCGGCAGTAGTGATACGGAGACTTTCAATATGCTGATAGGAGATTTTACTGCAGCAATGGAGAATGATAATACGACCATTGCTGCCATGAAAGAGTACTTTCAGATCTCGTCAGGGAAAAGACCGGTCAGTAAGACCGGATTTTCTTCAGCTACAAAATACAGCAGTGTTACCTTTGAAGATAATGTATATGTGCTGGGTGCTCCTGAATTTGTTCTCTGTGAGAACTATGAAAGGTATGAGGAGGAAATTATTGGATATGCTTCAAAAGGAGCCAGGGTGCTTGTCTTTGGAATCTATAACGGTGAAATAGATGGAAAAGCGCTAAGACAGGGAATTATACCGCTGGGCTATATTCTTCTGGCGAATCCCATCAGGAAAGAGGCAAAAGAGACTTTTTCTTATTTTTCGGAACAGGGAGTTGAAGTGAAAGTCATATCAGGAGACAATCCGGTTACCGTATCTGAAGTGGCAAAAAAGGCGGGGATTGCCAATGCAGAAAATTATGTAGATGCGTCCTCTCTGAAAACAGAAGAGCAGACGCGGAAGGCTGTACTGGAAAACACTGTATTTGGACGTGTGACTCCAAGTCAGAAGCGGCAGTTTGTACAACTATTAAAAGAAGCAGGGAACACGGTTGCTATGACAGGAGACGGCGTCAACGATGTACTGGCACTAAAGGATGCGGATTGCAGCATTGCCATGGCATCGGGAAGTGAGGCAGCGGTACAGGCATCACAACTTGTACTGCTGGAATCTGATTTTTCCTGTATGCCCCAGGTGGTTATGGAGGGGCGGAGAGTTGTCAATAATATTCAGCGTTCAGCAACTCTGTTTTTGGTAAAAAATATATTTTCTTTCCTGCTTTCGCTGTTCTCCGTTGTATTTATGATTACTTATCCCCTGAGACCCGCGCAGATATCTCTGATTAGCCTGTTTACAATCGGAGTGCCGGCATTCTTTCTGGCACTGGAGCCAAACGAAAATATCATCAAAGGGCATTTCCTGACAAATGTATTTTTAAAAGCACTGCCCGCAGCACTGACAAATGTACTGGCAGTTGGAGCCCTGGTCGTGTTTGGGCAGACATTTGGCGTAAACTCTACAGATATTTCAACGGCGGCCACCATGCTGCTGGCAATTGTAGGATTCATGATTTTGTATAAAATTAGTGCTCCTATGAATGTAGTAAGAACAATCGTAGTGACAGTAAGCATTGCAGGACTGCTCTTCTGCAGTATCTTCCTGAACCGTTTATTCGCCATTACAGGAATGTCTACAAAATGCGTTATGCTGTTTGTGGTGTTCTCAATTGCAACCGAACCGGTGCTGCGTTATCTGACTTCTTTCCTTGGGAAACTGAGAATTTACTACCTGAGATTAAGAGGACGTGCAGAAGAAGTGTAGAGAGCGTAAACCTGTGTGTTTGCCAGACTGCAAATGCCAGAAGCCTGTCAAGGCAGAGAAGTCAGCCTTTACTGGTTTCTGGCATTTTGTTCTAGTTTAAAATAGCGTAGTTCAAAAGTTTGTTTAAATTATTGTGAAATTGCCGGCTCTGGGAGCGTAGTTTCAGTTTTTCCGCACCTGTTCTGCTTTGCTCTACATAAGCCTCGTATCTTGAAAAGAGCACCTGATAATCCATATTTTGTTTCTGTCCCCAGCGGACCAGTACCCAGTTCATAGCATCCGGCTGCCAGTAACTCATAGGAATCCCGGCTGTTTTTAAAATTGTGATGTATTGGATCGCCTGCAATGATAAAGCGTTTAACTGTTCTGTAATTGCAGTTTCGTTCTTAAGGTATTTTCCCAATTTTTTGAAAATTCTAAACCCAAGTCTTTCTTTTTGTGAGCTAAGTTCCATAAGTCTGCTGCTTTGGGCTACAAGCTCATTAAGCTTGCAAGCTGCATTCCAATAGGTTACAAATGATGCGGAAGTATCTTCCCCGGATTCCGGTTTTTCCACAGTGTAAGTGCGAAACACACGGTTCGGCTTTCCGGCAAGTACCCGGTTGTATTTTTTCCTCTTGTCCGGATTAGAAAGAATCCGGTATGCTTCCAGTATTTCCTGCATGTAAGCAGTCGTATCTATGTCGGTATGCATATTGGCATCAGGATGATATACCTTTGCCAGAGCATTTTTCGCACTTGTAATTTCTTCCAGAGTCGCCTCCTTGGATACGCCGAGAATGTCATAATATGTACGGGTTTCCATTGCTTCCTCCTTACCTTATTTCTTATTTATTTTTCCCACTCTTTATATTACGATATGGAATAGGAAAAATCAAGAAAAGTTGTAGAAGTTGGAAGTTTCTCTGCTTGTCAAATAGAAAAGGGCATGACTTGGCTGAGCCATATACTGCGGCGCCTTTCTTTTACGCCGCAGCATAGCTCTGTCTAAAGTATTTTTCATCCCTGAAACATATTTTCCACGTAGTTTCTCATAGCTTCGTGGCTGTGTTTTTGCTTTGCCTCCTCAATTACTCTTTCCTGTTCCGCTTTTGGAAGATGGGAAAAATGGTTTAAAGCATCGGAATGCTGTGCAAGCGCCATGGTAAAGCCTATGGGAAGTTCTTCATTATTTATCATTGCAAAATCTCCTTTCAAAAGGTATTTTGCAATTAGTATGTGTCAGTTTTTTTACTTCATACCCATTAGAAAAACCGGAGCAAAAAAAATATGTTATACTTATTGAATTGCCAACATTTAATAAGGTATAATTAAAAGCATCTGCAGTTGATTTAACTTATAGTGAAACGTCTACCGTTATGTTTTTTGTGAGTTTGTAAATTATATGTAAATTTGAAGATTAGGAGGGATGATATGAATAATATTGGAGGTACTATACTTATTTTTGTTGTAAATATTATAATAATTCTAGGAATTATTTATGTAATACATTTACTCCGTAAATATTTTAAAAAATAGGGAATTGCTATTAGGCTAATGCCGGAAAAGATTCGAAATTATATGACTTGCTAAAGGATCAAGTAAAGAAAACAGATAGTTATTATGGACATAATCTAAAAGAAGGGAAAAGTATGTGTATTAGTTTCCTAAATACACTGCACGAGGAAAACCATGACTGCAGAACAGAAAGCTCAGCGGCTAAGGATTATTTGCGGAATTTTGATTTTTTTGAGTATTCTTTTTGAAAAATTAGTTGTAGGATGGGAATATTATTCTATCTGGGATATTATTTTTAAACTTAGAGATGGCAGCCTGGAAGTTGGAGGTCCAGAGGGGATTATACGCCTATGTACATTAATTCCTATGTTGTTCGCCAATATTCTATATTTGATTCGTTCTGTCTGGTTCATGAATAAAAAGAATCCAAAATATTTTGAGTTCCTGCCGATGGTAAGTCTTATCGTTTACTTTATAGCTTTTTTTGCACAGCAGCTTTATATGGTTATTAACGTAATACTGGTCGCCTTTGATTATATGGGAGCACGATGGCTGGAAGAACGGGATGCCATCAATATGGCCTATGAGGAGCAGAAAAGACGGGAAAGGGCAGAGAAGGGGGAGAAGAAACGTGTACATTATTTCCCCGGGAAGTATCCGAAAGAGTTTTTTAAAGTCATTCGGAAGAATACTGCCTATGGGAAAAAGGGACAAATGATTTTGTCAGCAGGATGTCTGCTCTGTGCATCATGCATGTATATCACGCTTACAGTATACAGCCTGATAACACAGGTCCACGGTAAAGAAGATATTTTGTCCAGAAACGGACTCGTTCAGAGTTTTCAGCAAACAGAAGTTTTAGTTGTTCTGTTTCTTGTTTTGCTGCAGACCATGATTATTTCTTATTATATCAGAGACCAAAAAAGAGCAATGCGCCTGTTTACGATTCTAGGAATGCGCAGCAGCACTATTTCTTTGATGTTTGCTATTGTATTTGTGGTAAATGCCTTTCTGTCCGGAGTGGCTGGTATGGTGTTCGGAGGTGCCATCGCTTATATTATTAAGGAAATTTGGCAAAGTGGTCTGACACATAGCGGGGTAGAGATTACACTGGCGTCGGTAGTCAGTGTTAAAACAATTGGTTTTGGCATATTGGGATATCTGCTCGTTATACTTTTGGCACTTGGGTTTAATCAGGAAAACATTCTGAATCTGTCACGCTCCATGAATATGAATGCAGAAATACAAAGAGAGAAACGCAGCAAAAAATATTCTCTGCTGTACATTGGATTTGGTATTATTCTTAGTGCTGCCGGGATACGGTGGTATTTTTCCAGAAGCTGGGCAGAAAGTATGTATATCCATATTTTCAGTGCGCTGGGAATTTTGCTGCTTTTAATAGGAGGTACTGCCCTTTATCTGAACAGGCTGGAAAAGAACAAAGAACGGTATTATAGGAAGCTGATTTCCAGCCGCCCTCTTTATTACCGGTACTGGAAAAGTCTGTGGAACCTTTTTTATTTATCAGTGATACATTTTTTTGTCTTAGCGTTATTTATTGTACAGTTTACAGGTTCTCTTATGAAAGAGAATATGGCAGATTTCTATCCTTATGATATTGTCTGCACTGCATATGATACAGATCTGGAAAAGCTTGCAGAAATAGCCAATGAGCATGATGCCAAAACTAAGATATACCCTATGTTACGCATGACTTCCGTATATGGTTCTGATAAATTGTCCAGCTGGGTAGGACACCGCCCTGTACAGTGGCCTCAGGGGCAGCA
Organism: Ruminococcus sp.; assembly: GCA_013911065.1. Classification (GTDB taxonomy): domain Bacteria; phylum Bacillota; class Clostridia; order Lachnospirales; family Lachnospiraceae; genus Muricomes. The sequence continues at coordinate 12,832 of JACERV010000017.1, forward strand.
CATTGCCATTTCCGAGTCCACATATAAACAATTAAAGGAAGCTTTGGGAGAAACACCAAAGGAACTGAATTTATTAGGAAATGAGATGCATGTGGTGTATCAGCAGGACTTATCGGTGAAAGCACATACCATTGATTGGGATACCAGCAGAATAATAAAACGGCTTCGTATCGGGCAGCCACTTACTTTTTATAACACTTCGGATATAGATCACGTTTTTCCAGGTTGGAAAGTGAAAAGCGAGGAACGGGATATATTAACAGGGACATTCCATCAGGGGATGGGAGACAACTTAATCGTGTTCAATGATTCGCATTTTGAGAAAGAATACAAAAAGCTTTCTGCGTACAATAAAAAACAATGGAAGATGAGGGAGACAGCATCTTTTGAAGACTGGAGATTGTATACACTGAATCATACTTCTAATATGACAGAGGGACCCACACAATTGATTTGCTATACGGTGCCGGAAAAAGAATATACCGGAATGCTTGCGGATATGCAGTACCTTGAAGAAAAACACGAATACGATAAGATATGGGATGAATCTATCCACTCATTCTATGGAAAACAGCAGATGATAGTGGATACTGGTGCACAGATATTCTTTAAAAGACTGGTCTACCTTTTTATTGTGCTTTTACTGACAGTAATTGGATTCTTTCAGTATTATGTGAAGGTTGAATCTGAAACAAAAGAAATGAGCTGGCAGAATACTTTCCTGGAAAAATTGGGAATGAGAGAAAAGGACAGGAGAAAGGCACTGACAGGACAAATGAAACTGTTTACTGTTTTGCCGCTGGCAATAGGAGGACTCGGCGGTATGATTTTTGCTGCTCTTACTTTAAGAGCAAGGCTATATACTCCTGCAGATATGAGCATGTTTGTGCGCAAGGGTGCAGTTGTCTATTTGATTTATTTAGGTTTATGGGTAATTTGGCATTTCTGGATGAAAAGGTTGATATGGAGGCAGATGCAATGGGAGAAGTAAAAATACTGGAGGTAAATGGCTTAATTAGAAATTATCAAAAGCAGACACCTGACGGTCAAAAAGACAGCATTGAGGTTCTAAGGAGACTCAGCTTCAATGTAGAAAAGGGAGAGTTTCTCGGTATTATGGGCAAATCGGGCTGCGGAAAAACAACCCTTCTGAAGGTGCTGGGACTAATTGATAAGCAAACTGACGGCATCTTGAAGTTCATGGGAACGGATACAAATAATCTCCATCGCGATATACTCTCTGATATCAGAAGAAAACAGATTGGATTTGTGTTTCAGGACTTTTATCTCATGGACAGCCTCTCCGTAAAGGAAAATATTATGCTCCCTATGATATTAAATAAGGCAAAATCTGAGGTAATGTCTGAGAAAACCAGGAAACTGGCAGAGCAGTTCCAAATTGAGCATCTGCTTGAAAAAGATCCCTATGAATTATCAGGCGGGGAGAAACAAAGAGCAGCAATCTGCCGTGCACTGATTAATAATCCAGACTTGATATTGGCAGATGAACCGACTGGAAACCTGGATTCGAAGTCAGGGAAAATTGTCATTGATGCCCTGACAAAAATCAACCAGGAATATGGGAAAACTATTGTCATGGTCACACATGATCCGAAAATGGCAGCGTACTGTAAAAAGATTATCCTGCTGAAAGACGGCACCATATTAGAAACCCTGAAGAAGACCGGGACGAATGAGGACTTCTATCGTTTAATATTGGATAAAATGGCATAAATAAACAGGCAGTAAGATTTGTTACAAATATTTTAATATCGTAAGTTCTAAATCTTCCGCTCCCCCTACTATATTGTTAAAGGTGATATAGCAGAGGGAGTTTTCTATGATATCAGGTATCAACTCCAAGTGAATAGAAAAGAGGGATAGAACGATGACAGATATATACATTATATCAGGCTTTTTAGGAGCCGGAAAAACTACATTGATTCAAAAACTGCTTAAAGAAGGATTCCACGATAAGAAAATAGTGCTGATTGAAAATGATTTTGGGGATATTAGTGTGGATGCAGCACTATTGAAGGATGGTAATATTGAAGTAAGGGAAATAAATTCAGGCTGTATCTGCTGCAGTCTTTCTGGCAATTTTGTAAAAGCCATGAAAGAGCTTCTGGAGCGGTTTCATCCTGATGTTATTTTAATTGAACCCTCCGGTGTAGGTAAATTATCCGACATTACAAAATTTTGCAGAGAGCAGGGAATTCGCTCCCTTGCCCGGATTAAGAAAAGGATAACAGTTGCGGATGTAAAACGATGTTCAGTATATCTTGAAAACTTTGGGGAATTTTTTGAGGATCAGATAAAGCATGCTGATAGTATACTTCTTAGCTGGACAGAAAATTATCCGGACAAGGTAAAAGACGCGTACCGGCTGATTCGAGGCTTAAATCCGAACGCAGAAATTCTATCCTTACCATGGACAAAGTTAAAAGTAGATGAAGTTCTTGATTCACATTCTGACAACCATCTCAGGATTGAAAGACAGGATACAGACAGGTGCAGATGTGGCCATCATCTTATGCAGAACTCTAATCACAAAGAGTGCGGCTGCAGACACCATCATTCTGCTGAGCAGACTTTTGAGACTGTCACAATACGAACTTCCAGAGTATTCAGTCTCCCTGATTTGCAGAAACGAATCTTGCAGATGGAGAAAAATACGAGGGGAACTGTTCTGCGTGCCAAGGGGATTGTACGCACTGCCCAGGGATATCTCAATATCCAATATGTTCCAGGCAATATCCAGATGACAGAGTGTACGATAGGTGGGAATATGCTGTGTATCATAGGACATGGTCTGAACAGGGAAGAGTTAACCAGTCTTTTTGGAGTCGATTAAGCCATGGCAATACCTGTTTATGTCGTAACCGGGTTTTTATACTCGGGAAAAACCACCTTTTTAAACTCATTGCTGAATCAGCCTGGACGGCGGGAAATAAAAACACTATTGCTGCAGTTTGAAACAGGCGAGGAGGCATTTCAAAGACATCTCAGAAATTGTAACAACAAAAGTTTCTCCAAAAAGGACCTGGAAAAGCAGCAGGAGCAAGTTATCCAGGCTATTTATGCATGTATAAAGGAGTGGGAACCAGATGAAATCTGGATTGAATGGAATGGGGTGGCTTCCTTTTCCAAACTTCAGGAGTTATTGCTAGCTCCGCCGCTGAGCGGCTCCTGTAAAATCCAAAAGGTAATTCATATTGCCGAGGCTGTGAATCTGGAGGAAATGCTGGGGCGGACTGGAAGTGCTCTTCCCGAACAGATTGCAAATAGTGATGTTGTCATTTTACGTACCCCGCAAAGTGGGGGAGGAACTGCGGCATATCAGCAGATGCGCCGTACAATAAAAATTCTGAATCCAGGTGTTGCCACATATAGGCTCAGGGGCATGGAATTTAGAAATTTACACAAATGGGTTTTCCGGGAAACAGGTCCTAAAATTAGTTCCTTTTTTCTGGCCTTACTCTGTGTGGCAACATTATACCTTCTGGTAAAGCCCGTTTTCAGCCAAATGCCAATATCTATAAATACCATAATAAATGTATTCCTGGGAATTATACTTCAGGCAATTCCGTTTTTACTTCTCGGGGTACTACTTTCCTCATTCATTCAAATTTTCATTCCAAAAGCCTGGATTGAAAAATGGTTTCCAAAATCTCTTGCCGGAGGTATAACAATAGCTATTTTAGGAGGATTTTGCCTGCCGGTATGTGATTGTGCCTCTATCCCTATTTTTAAGAGCCTGGTAAAGAAAGGAATTCCACTTCCTGCCGCAATTACATTTTTGCTGGCTGCACCGGTCATTAACCCGGTTGTTATCTTATCAACTTACTATGCATTTGGGGGAGACTTGATTATTGTAGCACAGCGCATCTGCATGGGAATCACTGCATCCATAATCATTGGTCTTAGCTTTGCAGTTCGTTCCTCAAAGGGACGGGTGCTGCCTGCGGGCAGATTTGATGGCCTGATGTGCAGTTGCGGCTGCTATCAGGATATGGATTCTATGACCGGGCCCGGTAACAAAATAGATTTGTTTTTCCGGCATGCACAGGCGGAATTTTTTGACGTGGGGAAATATCTGATGCTCGGCTCCTTTGTAGCTTCTGTTTTTCAAGCTTTAGACACGGGCCTGTCGGGCGGCATACAAAGAGAAGCAGGGACAGCAGTATCTATGGTTATTATGATGGGGATGGCCTTCACCCTTTCTTTATGTTCCTCATCAGATGCGGTGATTGCACGCAGTTTTTCCACTCAGTTTCCAATGGCAGCTATTATGAGCTTTCTGGTATTTGGCCCGATGATGGATATCAAAAATATGATGATGCTCTCCTCCGGATTTTCAAAACGTTTTATTGGCAGGCTGATTTTTACATCTTTTGCAGTGTGTTTTACAGTTGTATTCTTATTTTATCAAATAGGAGGAAGATAGATGCAGATAAAGGTAAGAGTAATCAATCCTCAAATTTTACTGGAGTGCCTGTGTTGTTGCTTATTTTCCGCATTGCTGGTTTATTTGGCGGGTAGCGGGAAATATCTTTCTTATATCACGCCGCGGATGAAACCATATCTTTATTTTTCGGCAATTGTCATGGGAATGTGGGCTTTATCTGGAATCAGACACCTATTCCGGCCGCAGCATAGAGTCCGGTCCATACATTGCCTTATATTAGCCGTTCCGATTCTGCTGATGTTGCTTCCTCATGCCCCCCTGGGGGTATCGGATGTCACAAAAAACTATTCTGGCGGCGGCTCCTTGTTCAATTTATCCGGGACAAAACAATCTAATGATACGCTGGATTCGGGGAAAACTGCGCCTGCCGATGTTCAGCCTGCATCAGCGGAAGAGGAGAGTTCTAGTACATTGCCGGGATTGGATATAGCAAGTAAAAAAATCACTGTTTCAAATGAAGATTTCTCAATATGGCTTGCTGAATTTGATTTTAATGGAAAGCAGTATGAAGGGTATACGGTAGTTATGACAGGATTTGTTTTTAATGATTTTGAAGTGCCAAAAGAAGACGAGTTTGTTATCTCAAGACTGGCAATGACATGCTGTATTGCAGATTTATCTCCGACAGGCGTGCGTTGTATCTATGAGGATGCCTCAGAACTCAACAGTGAGGACTGGATCACTGTCGAAGGGACTTTTTCTATTAGGGAATATCAATATGGAAACATAACGAGAGAGGAGCCGCTGATTACAGTTACTAACATCGCACCCTCTGAACCGGTAGCAGAGTATGTTTATCCATTTGTTTAATCTGTTATAGCTCAGCCATAATCCCGGTTGCATTTTGCCTCAGGCTGAGCGGTAATAAAAATCTTGACGATATAATAAAAAGTGATATAATGTGAAAATAGTTTTTAATATATGAAATGAGAGGCTCACGTACATGAAGCTGCTGAACCGGCTGAAGAAAATTATGCATATTCTTTTAGCCACCCAAAAAAGAAAGGGGTTCTGTTTATTAATATTCATCTATTTCGCCGTTCTTATATTTGTAGCAAATAATCAATGGTTGTACAAAACACCTATAGCAAAAATTACGGAAGTACATACTGAAGAAAAGAAGACAATGGAAGCTACGCGCGGAGAAAAAGAAATCTATTATAAACAAAGTCTAAGAGCCATTGTTTTAAATGGTGAATGGAAGGGCAAAAGCATTACATTAAAAAATGAATATTCTTATTCCGGCGTTCTGAATCAAAAATACCACAAGGGAGACCGGGTCCTGGTAAATGTAAATGGGGAATCTCAAACCGGAGGCATAAAAGGGCTGAAGCGGGATGTACATCTGACCGCTCTTATTGGTGCACTTGTTATTCTGCTTATATTTATAACCGGGAGAAAAGGAATCCTGACAATCTGTACGCTTGTGGTAAATGCAGGGATTTTCATTGTAGGATTTTCGCGTTTTCTAAAAGATGATGATATTTTGGGAATCTGTAATATCATGTCGGTTTTGTTTGCTGTCGGAACACTTTTATTACTCAATGGTTTCAACAAAAGAACATTGGCGGCTATTGTTTCTACTTTATGTGTTCTGGCAGCAATTATGGGGATTTTTGATGCTGTGATGGCATATGAAGGGGCATTGGATTATTCTACAATGGAGTATCTGGGAAGTTTGGACAACCCCAGTGAATTATTTCGTGCAGAAGTCATGCTGGCAGGGCTGGGGGCAATCATGGACGTAGCAGTTACGATTTCTGCCGCCCTTGGAGAGATTCTTCATAAAAATCCTCAGGTAACATTTTTTCAATTATTCCGCTCAGGAAGAGAAATTGGATATGATATTATGGGAACGATGATGAATGTTCTGCTTTTTGTTTTTGGCTGCGGCCTGATTCCTTCCTTCTTAATCCGAATGAATAACGACATAGGCTTCCTGACTATTGTACGGCTGCATATTCCTTATGAAATCTGCCGTTTTCTAATTGAAAGTATCGGAATTGTTCTGACGATTCCCATATCTATTTTGGTTGCCTCTTTATTTATGAAACTTAGATTCAGACCAGGAGGAGAAAAATGATAGGGATACTTGCACTTATTCTTTTCATACTAATATTAGTAGTAGGCGGTGACCGTGGTGCCGTTTCGGTAATGGCACTTACCGGAAATATTATCATATTGTCCCTGGCAGTCATTTTATTAGCCCGCGGCCACTCCCCAATACTGATTACGCTCTTAGCAGGAGGAATTATTAGTTACATTACTTTAGTTAAGCAGAACGGAAGAAATGTGAAAACAGGGGCAGCATTTCTTGCCACTGCAATTGTAATGCTTCTTCTCATGTTTGCGATTTATAGTATGGTATGGGCTTCAAAAAGCGGAGGGCTGAATGAGATTCAGGCTATGCAGGAAGATGTCATGTATTACTATAGTGTTGATATTCACATCAACATGCTTCATATTGCAGTATGTATATGCCTGCTCAGTACCCTTGGCGCGGTACTGGATACCACATTATCTATTACTTCATCCGTATATGAAGTGGCAGCCCATAAGCAGGATTTGAGCAGGCAGGAGTTATATCATTCCGGCCTTCAGATAGGAAAAGAGATTATCGGTACAACCGTCAATACACTATTGTTTGCATATTTAGGCGAATCCATTTTACTATTTGCCTATCTAAAAATGGGAAAATTCACATTTGAGACAATCCTGAATTCAAAGTTTTTATTTCAGGATGTGGCTGTTATGCTATTTGGCGGAATTGCCTGCCTGCTGGCAGTTCCGGCTGCGTCCATCTGTATTGCATATTTTATCCGGCCTGAAAATATCGTGTTATCTGAGCAATAAGTAAGTTCTAATCTCCCCCTCCCTCTACTATATTGGTAATAGACGATATAGTAGAGGGAGTTTTCTATGAAACAAGTATTGGCGGTAATTTTAAGTGCATTCCTATGTATGCAGAATGTATATGCGATGCCGGCGAAAGAATATATTGTCTATGAGGATACACAGGAAACGGTTCCGGAAGATACAGGAGAAGCACAGGAAACTGTTGCAGAAGATACCGTAGATACAGAAACTGCGGGGCCCCAGATCAGCGCACCGTCCGCAATTTTGATGGAGGCTTCTACAGGAGAAGTTATTTATGAGAAAGATGCGGATACACCGCGTCCGCCTGCGAGCGTTACAAAGGTTATGACCATGCTGCTGATTTTTGATGCTTTGGAAGCAGGAAAAATCAAATTAGAAGATCAGGTAACCGTTTCTGAATTTGCTGCTTCTATGGGAGGCTCACAGGTGTTCTTGGAGCCGGGAGAGACGCAGAGCGTAGAAACGATGCTTAAATGTATCTCTGTTGCCAGTGCCAACGATGCATGCGTAGCAATGGCAGAATACATATGCGGCAGTGAAGACGAATTTGTCAGACAGATGAATGAGCGGGCAAAAGGACTTGGAATGGAAAATACTAATTTTGTCAACTGCAACGGACTGGATGCTGACGGACATGTAACAAGTGCCCGAGATATTGCTCTGATGTCAAGGGAATTGATTTCAAAGTACCCGAAAATCCAGGACTATTGCATGATATGGATGGAGAACATCACCCATACAACAAAAAAAGGAACCACAGAGTTTGGGCTTACCAACACAAACAAGCTGGTCAGACAGTATGAGTATGCTACCGGATTAAAAACCGGCTCCACAGGATTGGCAAAATTCTGCGTTTCTGCAACTGCAAAGAAAAATGATATTGAAATGATTGCAGTCATTATGGCTGCAGAAGACTCCAAAGCCAGATTCAAGGATGCCACAACCCTGTTGAGTTATGGTTTCGGAAAATGCCAGCTCTATAAAGATGAAAACCCCGAGCAGTTGAAAAATATTGAAGTAAAGGGCGGTGTAGAAGAAACAGTACCCTGTGAATACGCCGGTACTTTTCAGTATCTTGATACAACAGGGGCAAACCTGGCAGGCATCACGAAAAAACTAAACGTTGCGGAAAGTCTGGAAGCACCTGTGAAAAAGGGAGATGTTGTCGGAAACCTGATCTATGAGATGGACGGGAAGAAAATCGGTAAAGTAGACATTATCGTCTCTAAAAATGTAAAAAAAGCCGGACTAATTGACTACTTCAAGAAAATAATGGAGCAATTCAGGACGTAGTCTGTTATTCTCAAAATGAAAATTGTTACTTAAAATAAAAAATTGAATTTACCCTGAAAAAATGGTAGGATAGTATAAGACTATATACTTCTTGAACTACTAATGTTCAAGAAGGTAAGGATTGCTGATAAAGGGAAGTTCGATATATAAATGGAGGATAAAAATGGATTTTGCAAAAATGATTGACCATACAATTTTGAAAGCAGATGCAACAAAGGAAGATGTGAAAAAGCTTTGTATGGAGGCCATGAAATATGGCTTCCATTCTGTCTGTGTAAATTCCAGTTTTGTATATTACTGTGCACAGCTTTTAAAAGACAGCGAAGTAAAGATATGTACAGTTGTAGGCTTTCCTTTGGGAGCCATGTCCACAGACGGGAAGGTGGGCGAGACACTTTCTGCCATAGAGGACGGCGCCGGCGAGATTGACATGGTTATCCATGTAGGGATGATTAAAAGCCGGGACTGGGACTATGTAAAGCAGGATATTGCCTCCGTTGTGGAAGCCGCCGGGGATAGGGCTATTGTAAAGGTAATTCTTGAGACATGCCTTCTCACAGATGATGAAAAAGAATATGCATGCAGGATATGCAAAGAAGCAGGAGCCGATTTTGTGAAGACATCCACCGGTTTCTCAACGGATGGCGCCACAATAGAGGACGTTGCCCTGCTTCGAAAAACAGTCGGCCCGGTTATGGGAGTCAAGGCATCCGGCGGAATCCGGACACTGGAGACGGCCCAGGCTATGGTCCGTGCAGGTGCGGACAGACTGGGGACCAGTTCGGGAATTGTAATTGTAAAAGGAAGCCATCATGATTAAAATGATAATCATAGCTGTATTGCTTTTGATTTTCTTTGTGGAAGCAAAACGGGAACTGCACTTTTTTAAAGTTACCCGGTATTCTTTGTGTGTACCGAAATTTCACCTGCTGAATACAGAAAAAAAAGTGATTCTGCTGGCAGATTTGCATAACAAGGTATATGGGGACCAGAACAAGGAGTTATTAGAAGCTATACGCAGGGAAAAGCCGGACCTGATTCTGATTGCAGGGGACATGCTGGTAGGAAAAGAAAGTTTCTCCTTCCAGGTGGCACTGAACCTTATTACCAGGCTTCCGGATATCTGTCCTGTATACTATTCTCTTGGAAATCATGAGCAGCGTTTAAAGGAACATCCTCAGAAATACGAGCAGAGTGCATACAATAGTTATAAAAAAGCACTTCAAAGCTCCGGCGTTCGCCTTCTGGAAAATAAAACAGAGGAGCTTATGCTGGACAGACTCTGTGTGCGGATATCCGGGCTGGAGCTGCCTATGAAGACTTACAAAAAGTTCAGGAAACACAAAGTTGCAGCAGAGGATATCTGCCGCTGTATACAACAATCAGATCAAAGGAAATACAATATACTGCTTGCCCATAATCCGGTCTTTTTTCCGGCTTATAAGGAGTGGGGCGCTGATTTAACCGTGTCAGGCCATTTGCATGGGGGGATTATACGTATTCCCGGCCTTGGAGGGATTATTACGCCTCAGGCTGTGCTGTTCCCCAAGTATTCAGGTGAAATGACCCAGGAAGGGAATCAGGCCATCGCGGTGAGCAAGGGGCTGGGCACCCACACAATTAATTTGCGTTTCTGTAATTATGCGGAAATTGTCGTCATCAGCCTGCAGCCTTTTGCAAAAAAATAAGAATGTCTTGTGCAAGCCTAAGATGCATAAGTATGGAAACATCCATGTCACTAAGGCGTGAAAGAACCCCGCCTAAGTCGACAGGATGTACTTTGCAGCTAAGGCTTGAAAATACCAAGCCTAAGATGCATAAGTAGGAGAGTGGAAGTATGGGAATACCAGTAAAATTAGAAGTGTTTGAAGGTCCTTTAGACCTTCTGCTTCATTTAATTGATAAAAATAAAATAGATATTTACGATATCCCCATTGTAGAGATTACGGCCCAATACATGGAGTACATCCGCGGCATGCAGAAGGAAGATCTGAATGTCATGAGTGAATTTCTTGTAATGGCTGTTACTCTGCTGGATATCAAGTGCAGAATGCTTTTGCCCAAAGAGGTAAATGAGGACGGAGAGGAAGAGGACCCCCGGCAGGAGCTGGTAGAACAGCTTCTTCAGTACAAAATGTATAAATATATGGCTTATGAGTTAAAAGACAGACACCTTAATGCAGATCAGGTCTTATATAAGGCACCTACGGTTCCCTCGGAAGTAATGGAGTATGTGGAGCCTGTGGATATAGGTCTGCTTTTAGCTGACCTGACCTTAAAACAATTGAATCAGGTTTTTCAGGATGTCATGAAACGCAAGGAAGATAAAATAGATCCGGTGAGAAGTAAATTCGGCAAAATTGAAAAGGAAGAAGTTCCTCTTCCTTTGAAGTTGTCCTATGTGGAAAATTATGCCCGTTCTCACCAAAAATTCAGCTTCCGCCAACTTCTTGAAGAGCAGAAGAGTAAAATGCATATCGTAGTAACCTTCCTGGCAGTTCTGGAGTTAATGAAGCTGGGGACAATTCGGGTAGAACAGGAGGAAACATGCGGAGATATCATGATTGAGTGCAGTAAGCCCACTCTTGAACCGCTAAGTTGAAAAGGATGGAAATAGACATGGAAATAGAAAAACTACAGGGTATTATCGAGGCAATTCTTTTTACAATGGGCGAATCTGTAGAGCTCTCCAAAATTGCAGCGGTAACAGGACATGATGAAAATACAGCCAGGAAAATTATTTATAATATGATGGATAAATATGAGAGGGAGGACAGGGGAGTCCGTATCATTGAACTGGACAATTCCTTCCAGATGTGCACGAAAAGGGAAATGTATGAATATCTCATACAAATTGCCCGGCAGCCGAAAAAGTATGTCCTGACAGATGTTCTTTTGGAAACGCTCTCTATTGTAGCCTATAAACAGCCCGTTACAAAACTGGAAATCGAAAAAATACGGGGAGTAAAATCAGACCACGCCGTAAATAAACTGGTGGAGTATGGACTCGCCGAGGAAGTGGGACGAATGGATGCCCCCGGCAGGCCGCTGCTGTTTGGAACAACGGAAGAATTCCTCCGCAGATTTAGTATTCAGTCACTGGACGAGCTGCCCACAATCAACCCGGAACAGGTAGAGCATTTTAAAGAAGAGGCAGAGGATGAGATACAGTTAAAGCTGGATGTCTGATGAAATGCTTGTTCATAGCCAAACTGCAAGAAATGTGGTTCTACCTGGATAGGTTTCTACATAAATACTAATAATATCGTATGTTGTGGAGTGCGCAGCATGACTAAAAAGGCAAGAAGCAGGAAAAAGAATAGAATTACGGCACTTCTTCTAATCTGCTGTATCACATTTTTTACAGGACTTCCCGGCATGAAAATGCAAATGCAGGAGGTCCGGGCAGAGACAGAAGAACCAGAGAACTTATACGCCCAGTCGGCAGTCCTGATGGATGCGGACAGCGGGCGTATTTTATTTTCAAAAAATGGACAGCAGGAGAAGGCTATGGCCAGCACAACGAAGATTATGACCTGTATTCTGGCCCTGGAATATGGGAAGCTGGATGATGAAATGACAGCCAGCGCTTACGCTGCATCCCAGCCTAAGGTACATCTTGGAGTGAAAAAGGGGGAGAAACTTCGCCTCAGAGATTTGTTATATTCTCTTATGCTGGAATCCCATAATGATTCGGCAGTTATTATTGCGGAAAATATCGGAAAAAGTGTAGAAGGCTTTGCAGATATGATGAACGCAAAAGCAAAAGAACTGGGCTGCCGGAATACATATTTCATCACACCAAACGGTCTTGATGCGGCAGACGGAAATGGAAGCCATCATACCACTGCAGAGGATCTGGCAAGAATCATGAAGTACTGTATTATGGAGTCACCCCGGAAGGATATGTTTCTGGAGATTACGAAAACAGCCAATTACCAGTTTACAGACTGCTCTGGAAAGCGTTCCTACGCCTGCACAAACCACAATGCATTTTTGCAGATGATGGATGGAGCGCTCTCCGGCAAGACCGGATTCACAGGCGATGCGGGCTATTGTTATGTGGGGGCACTGGAAAGGGACGGAAGAACTTTTATTGTAACGCTGCTTGCCTGTGGATGGCCAAATAACAAAAGCTATAAATGGTCGGACACAAAAACACTCATGAATTATGGACTGGAGCGTTATCAATATCAGAACATCTGGCAGGATGTAGAACCAGGCACTTTGAAGGTTTATAACGGAATTGACAGTCAAGCTCCTTTTGAAACAGAAACTGAAATTCCGCTTACTGTAGTGGGTGAAGACAAGGAATGGAAAATGCTTCTGAGGGATAATGAAAAAGTGGAAATGCAATGGAAAAAGGAGGAAGCAGCGGAAGCTCCCGTTAAAAAAGGACAGAAAGTAGGCGAGATACAATATACGTTGAATGGAGAACAATTAAAAACTTATGATATTACCGCACAATGCAGCATACCGGAAAAGACTGGAAAATGGTATATAAAAACAGTTTTTGGTATGTATTTCCTAAAAGATATTTAGTTAAATTAAAATATATCAATAAAAATGATTAATTTTGTCACTGGTTAATGACAGCTTCTTATGTTACTATGGGGGAAGATAAAAAAAGACAATTAGTTTGATGAAATATAAGGAGATGTCATCATGAGAAATTTTGAGAAATATAAGAAGATGTATTTCATGCCACCGAAGCCCGCTTTTGACTGGGTGAAAAAGGATTCCATCACTGTCCCTCCAATATGGTGCAGCGTAGATTTGAGAGATGGAAACCAGGCTTTGATAGAACCTATGGGACTGGACGAAAAGATTGAATTTTTTCAGCTTTTGCTGGATGTGGGCTTTAAGGAGATTGAAGTTGGCTTCCCGGCAGCTTCTGAGACAGAATACCAGTTTTTGAGGACTCTTATTGAGCAGAATATGATTCCTGAGGATGTAACAATCCAGGTTCTGACACAGGCCAGGGAACATATCATCAGAAGAACTTTTGAGGCAGTAAAAGGGGCCCCTCATGCGGTAGTACATGTTTATAATTCTACATCCATTGCCCAGAGAGAGCAGGTATTTAAAAAGACTCCGGAAGAAATTAAAAAAATTGCAGTTGATGGGGCAAAGCTGCTGAAAAAACTGGCAGAAGAGACAGAAGGAAACTTTACCTTCCAGTATAGCCCGGAAAGCTTCCCGGGGACAGAGGTTGAGTATGCACTGGATGTATGTAATGCAGTTCTTGATATATGGAAACCTTCTGAGGAAAATAAGGCCATCATTAATCTTCCCACTACTGTAGAAATAGCCATGCCTCATGTATTTGCCAGTCAGGTGGAATATTTCCATAAGAATCTCCTGTACAGGGAAAATGTGTTGCTTTCCCTTCACCCCCATAATGACAGAGGTACTGGTGTCAGTGATGCCGAGCTGGGAATTCTTGCAGGAGCCGACCGTATAGAAGGTACACTTTTTGGAAACGGAGAAAGAACCGGCAATGCGGATATTATCACCCTTGCAATGAATATGTTCTCTCACGGCGTAGACCCAAAACTGGATTTTTCTAATATGGGCGAAATCTGTGAGATATATGAAAGACTCACAGGAATGGAAGTATCTCCGCGCCAGCCTTATGCGGGAGATTTGGTATTTACCGCTTTTTCAGGCTCCCACCAGGATGCAATTGCCAAGGGAATGTTGTGGAGAGAGGAAAAGCGGGATAGTAACTGGACAGTACCTTATCTTCCAATTGATCCCAAGGATGTGGGCAGAAGATATGATTCTGACGTAATAAGGATTAACAGCCAGTCCGGTAAGGGCGGGGTTAATTACATACTAAAGCAGAATTTTGGTATCAACCTTCCGGATAAGATGAAAGAAGAAGTGGGGTATCTGGTAAAGGATGTCTCAGATAAGGCTCATAAGGAGCTGAGCCCGGATTGGATTTATCAAATTTTTGAAGATAATTATATTACTGTAAAACCAGTCTTTACAGTAGATGAGTGTCATTATAAACAAGAAAACGGTATTTTGGCAGAAGCTGTCATTCACCACGCAAGTGCTGACCGGGTGATTACAGGTGTAGGGAACGGACGCCTGGATGCAGTAAGCAATGCAATCAAGCATTATTTTGACATTAACTATGAGCTGGCATTTTATGAGGAGCACTCCCTGACAGAAGGTTCTTCCTCTAAGGCGGTTGCTTATGTAGGGGTAATATGCAATAAAAAGAAATACTGGGGCGTAGGAATTGATGCCGATATTATAAAAGCATCGGTGGAAGCATTGGTTGTAGCTGTTAACAAAATCGACGAGATTAAAAATTCTGAGAGCTGTAAAGATGAGAGATTACTAGAAATTACAAATTATCTTTATGCGAATTACAAGGATGTGACCCTGGATGATTTATCTGAAAAGTTTTTCCTTACCAAACCTTATTTGTCGAAATACATTAAAGAAAAATCGGGGATGACTTTTGGGGATACCTTAAAGGAAATACGGATGAAAAAGGCACGGGCAATGCTGAAGAGCAATAATACAACCGTAGAAAGTATTGCTGAATCTGTGGGATATCAAAATGTAGAGCATTTCAACAGAGTGTTTAAGAAAATGTATCATATGACCCCTGTACAGTTTAGGAACCGAAGATAAAAAGAACCGGTGCAGCATCGCTGCACCGGTCCCCTTTATTTTATTCTTATTTTTCTTCAGCAAGTTTATCAAGCTTACCGCTCATAAGCCAAAGAATAACACCCAGAATGATTACAACGGCTGCAACTGAACCATATCCTGCCTGGAATGGAACTGTCTTCAGGAAAGCATACAGTGCTGGATAAATCATGGTTGCAAAGAACACGGCGATTGGCCAAAGTCCCAGCAACAAGCCTAATACCTTAGCAGGTGCAAACATTGTAATAAAAGAGTTGCCAAGAGGAGAGAAGACCATCTCACCAACTGACATCAATAATGCGATTACAATAATCCAAAGCAGTGATGCCTGGCCTTCGCCTCTGATGATATCAGCAAGTACCATAGCCACAAAAGAGCATCCGACTAAAATCATACCAAGAGATGTCTTTTTGAACATACTCAAATCGCCCTTAGGACGTCTTGCAAGTCTTGCCCAAACACCAGCAAGTACTGGTCCGAGAATGATACATGTGATTGCATTAAGAGAGTCAAAGTAGGATGTAGGAACCTGCCAGCTTCCGATATACCAGTTTGCACGGTTCAGGAAGTCTGCACCATCACCATATCCAAAATAGAAGTATGCAGGCATATATGCCATATACCATACCACCCAGAACACGATTGAAAACATAGTAACCAGGACAATAGCAAGGATACGTTTCTTATCACTTGTTGTAAGAGGCTGGGTTTCTTCAGCCTTTTTCTTTTTACTGTCAATGAACTTTCTCTGGTCATGCTTGAATGGTTTTTTACCTGCATCACCCAGTGCTTTCTGGTTTAGACCGAACCAGATGGCATCCACAAAAAGGAAGATTGCACAGAGCAGGAATACAAAGTTATATCCCCTTGAGTCTGCTGCAAGTACAACAAAGGTTGTTCCAATAAATGAACCGATATTTACAAATGAATACTGGATAGAGAAGGCTTCGGTCAGCTCATCCTTGTCTTCAAACAAAAGGCCATTTACACCAGATAAATTTCCTTTAAACAGACCAGTTCCAACTGCCACAAAGAGAATCATCACCCATACAAGTGTAGTAGAGTTCGCCTGCCATGTACATAAGTAACCAATGCCCATTAAAATCATACCTGTGATAACACAGATTCTCGGGCTTAACCAGTAGTCAGCAATATATCCACCGATAATTGGTGTAATATAAGTAGCTGCTACGAAAATAGCGGACATAGATGCTGCTTTGGCATCTGTCAGCCCAAGGCCGCCGCCTGCTGCATTCGTTGCGATCCAAATTGCCAGTAAATATTTTACTGTATAGAATGCACAACGCTCAAATGTGAAACCTAAGGCACATACGTAAAAACCAAAAGGTTTCCTCTTTTTTGTTGCTTCCATAATAAAAACCCTCCAATTAGCTTTTAATTTTAGCACAATACAGTGCAAAATATTGATGAGAATACATACCAGATATTCTCTAAAATGATTAGAAAAACCTCCTTTGTCAAAATTTTCTCCACGAAAAGATTGTACCATAGTTTATACAAAAGAACAAACAAATTTTAATACTTTTTTAATAAATTTTTATACACTTTTTATAAGTTTTCCATTGTATTATTATACCTAAAATGAATAAAAATAACATAAAATTTTATATTTATATTTTAATTACTAAATATCTACTATATATTTATATATTGTTAAAAAAATATCAAAATATTCATTTTCATATTTTCTATTTCAAACTAGATAATATACACTAAAATTATTAAAAATTAAATCTTATTTTAATCAGGTCGGACAAAAACACAATCAAATAAGGCGAAACATTTCTCTGCTGAAATTGTATTACAAGATAAATAGTGATATACTATTTTGTATTGAAAGAAAAGGAGGTTTTTTCATGAAAGTTTCAGAAAGAGTTGACAGGCTTCGCCAGTTAATGGAAGAGAAGGGGATTGATGCTTATGTTATCCCTACGGCAGATTATCACCAAAGTGAGTATGTTGGGGAACACTTTAAGGTGAGAGCTTTTATGACCGGGTTTACCGGGTCTGCGGGAACGGCTGTTTTTACAAAAGATGAGGCCGGTATGTGGACAGACGGACGATATTTTATTCAGGCTGCCCTGCAGATGAAGGGGACCGGGGTTGCGCTCCGCAAAGCTGGAGAGCCAGGAGTTCCTACGATTGAAGAATATTTAAAAGAATCACTTCCGAATGGCGGTGTGATCGGATTTGACGGCCGCACAGTAGGAGTGGATGAGGGACAAGCTTATGCTGATATTGCTGCGGCAAAAGGCGGAAGTGTTGTTTATGACTGTGATCTGGCAGATAGCATATGGGCAGACAGACCAGCTTTATCAGAAAAACCTGCATTTTTGCTGGATTTAAAATATGCCGGTGAGACAACTGCCTCCAAGCTGGAGCGTGTGAGAGCCAAAATGAAGGCGGCCGGTGCGAACGCCCATATTATTACAAGCTTAGATGATACTGGATGGCTTTTGAATGTACGTGGAGATGATGTAGAGTATTTTCCTCTGCTGCTTTCTTATGCGATTATAAAGATGGATTCTGTGGAACTTTATGCAGACGAACGTAAATTTAATGATGAGATTAAAGCAGAATTTGAAAAAAATAGGGTTTGTATACATGCATACAATGATGTCTATGAAGCTGTCAGAATATTTGGGGCAGAAGATGTCATCCTGATTGATCCCAAACGGATGAACTATGCACTTTATAATAACATTCCCAAAGCTGCTAAGACCGTTAAGCAGGAAAATCCTACTATTATTATGAAGGCCGTTAAGAATGATGTAGAAGTTCAAAATATTAAAAAAGCTCATATCAAAGACGGCATAGCGCATACGAAGTTTATGTACTGGCTGAAAAAGAACATAGGTAAACTAGAAATTACAGAGCTTAGCGCATCTGATAAACTGGAAGAATTCCGCAGACAGCAGGAGAATTTCCTGTGGCCCAGCTTTGAGCCAATCTGTGCCTATAAAGAGCATGCAGCGATTGTGCATTACTCTTCTTCTCCTGAGACGAACATAGAAATGAAAGAAGAGGGGCTGTTCCTGACAGACACAGGCGGACATTATTATGAAGGCTCTACAGATATTACACGGACAATTGCCCTGGGTGAGGTCAGCCAGACAGAAAAGGATCATTTCACCGCAGTTGCTGCAAGTATGCTGAACCTGGCCGATGCGAGATTTCTTTATGGCTGTATTGGTATGAATCTTGATTATGTAGCAAGGGAACCTTTCTGGAGGCAAAACTTAAACTATAACCACGGAACCGGACACGGCGTTGGCTACCTTGGAAATATCCATGAACCTCCTACAGGTTTCCGCTGGCAGTACCGCCCTCATGAAACCTGCCCATTTGAAGCAAATATGATTATTACAGATGAGCCAGGGATCTATATCGAAGGTTCACATGGTATTCGTATAGAGAATGAATTGTTAGTATGCAAAGGGGTAAAAAATGAATACGGTCAGTTCATGCATTTTGAACCTGTTACATTTGTTCCCATCGATTTGGATGCCATCAATCCGGAGCTGTTAACCGAAAAAGAGAAAGCACTTCTGAACGATTATCATAAAAAGGTTTACGAGCTTATAGCTCCGCATCTGACAGAAAAAGAACAGGAATGGCTCAAAGACTATACAAGGGCGGTCTAAGAGCAGATTCAAAATCACCAAGAATACTCCATACCCATTGCACTGTTGATACAGAAGGGACGATAAATATGAGTATACCTGAAGTTAAAAATATCCCAGATACCCTATCTTTTGGCATTGGATATTTAAAGCGGCCTGCAGACAGTCCTAATAAGATTGAGAACTATACACTGCTGGATATAAATCCGGCTTTTGAAGAATTGACAGGATGGAACAGGGAGCATGTGTTAAATAAGAGAGTGTCCGAGATTTTCAGCCATGAAGATCCTGCGGTGTTTTCCTGGCCATTATATCTTGAAAATGCTGGACGGTCGGGAAAAAACCAGGAAACAGTGCAATGGTTCGAGGAGTTTAAACGGTATCTTAAAATGACGGTTATACCCTCGGACAATACATCCTTTATGGTTATCATTCAACATCCTTACAAAGAAGAAGCTATAGCCAGTCAAAAAGAAGATTTAATTCCATTGCTGAAGGATTTGAATATAATTTTTAATAATACCCATGATGCCATCAGCCTTGTGGAATACACTAAGATAGAATAAAGTTCTCAAAGCTTTCCATGTATGTTCCTCCTTGCAATCAAAATCCCAGTATTGTATAATCAGAATGTTAAATTGGTAAAACAGAAAGAAACTGGGACATTTCCCAGAACCATGAGAAGAGGAACTACTGTGAATGAAAATAGTTTAAACACAAACGAAAACAGCACAAATGAGCTGTTGTTTAGAATTGAGGAAAAATATAAGCGTCTCAGCAAGGGACAAAAGCGCCTCGCCGACTATGTCTGTGAGAATTATGATAAAGCAGTATTTTTAACGGCTGCGCGGCTTGGAGAGATTGTGGGGGTTAGTGAGTCCACGGTAGTACGTTTTGCCACGCAGCTTGGATATAAAGGATATCCCGGATTTCAGAAAGCTCTGGAAGAGCTGGTACGCAACCGGTTGAATTCTATCCAAAGAATGGAAGTGACTTACGGCAGAATCAGCCAGTCTGAGATTCTCACCACCGTATTGCAGTCTGATATTGAAAAAATCAAGCTGACTCTTGCGGCTATCGACCAAAAAGCTTTTGAACTTGCAATTGATACGATTCTGAGTGCCAGAAAGATTTATGTGATTGGAATACGAAGCTGTGCTCCTTTAGCAACATTTCTTACATTTTATCTGAATTTAATCTGCGAAGATGTGACCGCCGTGGACACAAACAGTTCCAGTGAGATTTTTGAGCAGCTTATCCGTATTAATGAAAAAGATGTCATCATTGGAATCAGTTTTCCCAGGTATTCCATGCGTACTTTAAAGGCGTTGGAATTTGCCAGCAACCGAAAAGCAAAGGTGATTACATTGACCGACAGTATACATTCTCCTATGAATCTATATTCCTCCTGCAATCTGATTGCAAGAAGTGACATGGCTTCTATTGTGGATTCTCTTGTTGCTCCCCTTAGTGTGATTAATGCTTTAGTGGTGGCTCTCTGTATGAAAAAGCAGAATGAAGTAATCACTACTCTCGAAACATTAGAAAAAATATGGGACGAATATCAGGTATACAGTGCAGATGAGCTGAACCAAGTGAGAAGTACGCTCTCTGTAACCGCAGACCCGAAAGGAAAAGAAGATGAGTAAAGTATTCATAGCCGGCGGCGGTGCAGCGGGAATGATGACCGGAATTTTTGCCGCCAGAAACGGACATGAAGTTCATATATATGAGAAAAATGAAAAGCTGGGAAAAAAGCTTTTCATTACTGGAAAAGGCAGGTGTAATATTACAAATGCAGGAGATATGGATACGCTCTTTGCTTCTGTGATTAGCAATCCCAAATTTTTATATAGTGGCTTTTATAGTTTTACCAATGAACAGGTGCTTGATTTTTTTAAAGAATTAGGCATTAAAATAAAGATAGAGCGAGGAAACCGCGTGTTTCCCGAGTCTGACCATTCCTCTGATGTCATAGGGGCTATGACCCGGGAGCTAAAGCGGCTTCATGTGGAAATACACCTGCACAGTGAAGTAAAAGAAATATGCACAGAAAACGGCAAATTCCAAAGCATCCTTCTGTCAGACGGAAAAAAGGTATCGGCAGATGCCTGTATTATTGCTACCGGAGGAATTTCCTATCCGTCAACAGGCTCTACCGGGGACGGATACCGGTTTGCCAGAAATGCCGGGCATTCTGTAACAGAATTATTTCCCTCCCTTGTCCCTATGGAAGTAAAAGAACCATACATCATGGAATTACAGGGTCTTTCCCTGCGCAATGTAAATGTTGCCATTTATGATGGAACAAAAAGGATTTACGAAGAATTTGGCGAGATGCTGTTTACACATTATGGAGTAAGCGGTCCAATCATTATCAGCGCAAGCAGCCTGATCGGACCCGTACTAAATGAGAAAAATCTCAGGCTCACCATTGATTTAAAACCAGCATTATCTATGGAACAGCTGGACCAGCGGGTTCTAAGGGATTTTGGAGAAAACAGGAATAAGCAGTTTAAAAATGCAGTCGACAAGCTGTTTCCGGGGAAATTAAAACCGGTTATGCTTGAATTGAGCCAAATAGATCCTGATAAAAAGGTTCATGAAATAAGCCGGGAGGAAAGACTGAAATTTGTAACTTTGATAAAAAACCTGGAAATGACACTAACCGGGCTGAGAGGCTTCAAAGAAGCAATTATTACCAAAGGCGGTGTGGACGTGAAACAGATTGATCCCGGAACTATGGAATCAAAACTTGTCAGGGGGCTGTATTTCACCGGAGAGGTACTGGATTTAGATGCGCTCACCGGAGGATTTAATTTGCAGATTGCATGGTCTACAGCATATCTGGCAGGCAATGCGGTATAATAAGTTGCATAAGCAGGGAGGAATACAATGGGATATAATGTTGCAATTGATGGTCCTGCTGGGGCAGGAAAAAGTACGATAGCCAAGCTGGTGGCTAAACAGAAGGGCTATGTTTACGTAGATACGGGTGCCCTTTACCGTGCACTGGCTGTCTATTTTTTAGATGCAGGCATCGCACCCGGTGAAACGGAGAAAATCATAGCAGCATGTGAAAATGCAGATGTGAGTATAAAATATAAAGACGGAATCCAACAGGTCTACGTAGGCGGTGTGAACATAACATCCCGTCTCAGAGAAGAAGCGGCTGGGAATATGGCTTCTTTTAGTTCTGCCATTCCGGAGGTAAGGGAAAAGCTTTTAGAACTTCAAAGAGAGCTGGCAATAAAGGAGGACGTCGTTATGGACGGCAGAGATATCGGTACAAAGATTCTTCCCTTTGCAGATGTGAAAATCTATCTGACAGCCAGCACAGCAACAAGGGCAAAAAGACGCTATGATGAACTGATGGAAAAAGGAATATCCTGTGATTACAGCCAAATTGAGAAAGATATTGAAGAACGGGATGCCAGAGATATGAACCGCAAGACAGCCCCCTTGAAACAGGCGGAGGATGCGGTACTGATTGACAGTTCCAACATGACCATTGAAGAAGTGGTGTCTGAAATCATAAAACATTGCAAATAGGAGGTGGGAAGCGATGGAAGTCAAACGGGCAAAAACAGCCGGATTCTGCTTCGGCGTAAAGCGTGCCGTAGACACAGTCTACGAACAGCTTGAAAAAGAGCAGGAAAGCCAGGCGCAGATATACACATACGGTCCAATCATCCATAACGAAGAAGTCGTTAAGGATATGGAAAAGAAAGGCATCAAAGTTCTGAGAAGCCAGGAGGACCTGGAGCAGTTGACGGAAGGCATTGTCATTATCCGCTCCCACGGTGTGCCTGAGCATATTTGTACCAAGTTGAATGAAAAGGGACTGACCGTAATTGATGCCACCTGCCCCTTTGTGAAGAAAATACATAGGATTGTAAAAAGAGAAAGCCAGAACGGCGCACAAATCGTTATTATAGGCAATCCTAATCATCCTGAAGTAGAAGGAATTAAGGGATGGGCAGAGAAAAACGTAACTGTAATACAAGACACCCGGGAGGCAGAAAAATTTACGGCTGAGCCGGGAAAGGCCATCTGCATTGTTGCTCAGACGACATTTAATTACAATAAATTTCAAGATTTAGTTGAAATTATTTCTAAAAAGGGTTATGATGTAAGTGTTTTAAATACAATCTGCAGTGCAACGAAAGAACGTCAGACTGAGGCACACCGTATTGCAGAAGAGGTGGATGCTATGATAGTGATTGGCGACAAGCATAGTTCCAACACCCAGAAGTTATTTGAAATATGCCAGAAAGCATGTAAAGATACGTACTATATACAGACACTTGACGATTTGGATTTGAATCAATTAGGGTCAGTGGAAACAGTAGGTATTACAGCAGGGGCATCCACGCCCAACAATATAATTGAGGAGGTTCAAAATAATGTCAGAATTATCTTTTGAACAAATGTTAGACGAGTCATTCAAAACAATTCACAACGGAGAGGTAGTTGAGGGTACAGTCATTGATGTTAAGCCGGACGAAATTATCCTGAATATCGGATATAAGGCAGACGGCATTATCACAAAGAATGAGTATTCCAACGACCAGTCAGTAGATCTGACGACTGTTGTTTCAGTTGGAGATCCAATGACAGTTAAGGTTTTGAAGGTAAATGACGGTGAGGGCCAAGTATTGCTGACTTACAAAAGACTCGCTGCGGAAAAGGGCAATGAGAGACTAAGAGAAGCTTTTGAGAGCAAAGAAGTTCTGAAAGCTACAGTTACTCAGATCCTTGGAGGAGGTTTATGTGCAACAGTAGAAGAAGCGCGCGTATTCATTCCGGCAAGTCTTGTATCTGATTCTTATGAGAAGGATTTGAGCAAATATGAAGGACAGGAGATTGAGTTTGTTATCAGTGAATTCAATCCTAGAAGAAACCGTGTAATTGGTGATAGAAGACAACTGCTTGTAGCAGAGAGAGCAGAAAGGCAAAAAGAATTGTTTGCAAAGCTGCAGGTTGGTGATACAATTGAAGGAACCGTTAAAAATGTAACAGATTTTGGTGCATTTATTGATCTTGGCGGGGTAGACGGATTGTTACATATTTCCGAGATGTCCTGGGGAAGAGTAGAGAATCCAAAGAAGGTGTTCCAGGTAGGGGATACCTTAAAAGTACTTGTAAAAGATATCAATGATACAAAGGTTGCACTCAGCCTGAAGTTCCCGGAGATGAATCCGTGGGCACATGCTTCAGAGGATTTTGCTGTGGGTACAGTTATTACAGGCAGAGTGGCACGTATGACAGATTTTGGTGCGTTTATTGAACTTGCACCAGGAGTAGATGCACTGCTTCACGTTTCTCAGATTTCAAGAGCGCATGTTGAGAAGCCATCTGATGTCCTTTCTGTAGGACAGGAGATTACAGCTAAGATTGTAGACCTGAACGAAAATGAGAAGAAAATCAGCCTGAGCATGAAGGCTTTAGAGCCAGATGAAGCACAAGATGCGGATGATGTAGAAGAATAAAACTAATATGAGAATAGAGATCGAAAGGTCTCTATTTTTTTGCTGTTTCACATATTAAAAAACCTATTTTTATATTGGCACGTCAAGAAATTGTTAAAGAAACAACAAATTGTACTGATTTACGTGCAATAAATTGTCTATATTTGCTAGCTTTTATGCACAACTTCTAGTACAATATTAACTATATGAATAAGAAAGGAAGGTAGCAGAGAATGGGGTTTTTAACTTTTAAAGGTGGAATCCATCCAAATGACGGTAAAAGTTTGTCAAAAGACCAGGCAATTACAGAATTACTACCAAAAAGTGATTTACTGTATCCGCTTTCACAGCATATAGGCGCTCCGGCAAATCCAGTTGTCCAAAAAGGCGACCATGTTTTAAAGGGCCAGAAAATTGCGGAGGCAGGAGGATTTGTATCGGCACCAGTTTATTCTTCTGTGTCAGGAACAGTCAAAGGAGTGGAAACACGTCTGAATCCTACTGGAAGCAAAGTGGCTTGTATTGTGATTGAAAATGATGGGAATTATGAGGAAACCGAATATGAACCCATAAAATCACTGGAAGAGCTAACCAGAGAAGATATCCTTAACCGGATTGCAGAAGCTGGTATTGTGGGCATGGGCGGCGCTGGTTTTCCAACAAGAGTCAAGCTTTCTCCCAAAGAACCTGAGAAAATCGATTATATTATAGCAAACTGTGCAGAATGTGAGCCTTATATTACAGCCGACTACCGGAGGATGCTTGAATATACGGAAGAACTTGTAAGTGGTATGAGAGTGATTCTTTCTCTTTTCGAGCATGCGAAAGGGGTTTTCGCAATAGAAGACAATAAAAAAGAGTGTATTGAAAAACTAAAGGACTCTATAAAAGATGAGCTGCGTATGGAAGTACAAGTACTTCAAACGAAATACCCCCAGGGAGCGGAGCGCCAGCTTATCTATGCTTCAACAAAACGTGCAATTCATTCCGGCATGCTTCCGGCAGACGCCGGATGTATCGTGGATAATGTAGAGACCTTGGTAGGGATTCACTATGCGGTGATGGAAGGAAGACCATTGATGGAGCGTGTCGTAACTGTCAGTGGGGATGCCATACAACATCCCGGTAATTTTAAAGTTCTTTTAGGAACAAACCAGCAGGAACTTGTGGAAGCAGCAGGTGGATTTAAGACAGAACCCCAAAAAGTGATATCTGGCGGGCCTATGATGGGATTCGCCATGATGACTCTGGACACGCCTGTGACAAAAACATCTTCTTCTCTTCTGGCATTTTCCGAAGATGCAGTTGCAAAGGAAAAGCCGGCACCATGCATCAATTGCGGACGCTGTGTGGAAGTTTGCCCATGCCGGCTTATTCCTGCCAGACTTGCGGATTATGGAGAGAGACATGATCAGGAGACATTTGCAGCCCAGAACGGACTGGAATGCGTAGAGTGTGGTTCCTGCAGTTATGTCTGTCCTGCAAAACGGCCGCTGAAACAGTCGATTGGGGCAATGCGTAAGATTGCTCTGGCAAATAGAAAGAAAAATTAACAAGAGGGGTGAATTAAAAGTGAACGAGAATTATAACATATCAGCTTCACCGCATATACGTGATAAAGCAACCAGCAGCAATCTTATGCTGATGGTTCTGATAGCATTATTGCCGGCTACAATTTTCGGCATTTATAATTTCAGACATGAAAATGCATGGCTTCTCGTTGTTGTTACAACAGCGGTTGCCGTGTTGTCAGAGTACATATATCAGAAGCTGATGCATAAACCAGTTACCATTAAAGACTTCAGTGCGGCGGTCACAGGTCTTCTTCTTGCGTTGAATCTTCCGCCCACCCTTCCCTTATGGATGGGAGCTTTGGGTTCCATATTTGCAGTCATCGTAGTAAAACAGTTATTCGGAGGGCTGGGACAGAACTTCATGAATCCTGCACTGGCAGCAAGATGCTTCCTTCTTATTTCCTTTACAGGAAGGATGACATATTTTGTATATGACGGAGTAACAGGAGCAACTCCTCTTGCAAACCTGAAAGCAGGTGAGACGGTAGACACAATGACTATGCTGCTTGGAAATATCCGGGGTACAATAGGAGAGACTTCTGTTCTTGCAATTATGATAGGTGCGATGTTCCTCCTTTTGATGGGGGTTATTGATTTGAGAATCCCTGGTACTTATATTGTAACCTTCGTCGTTTTTATCACGATTTTCGGCGGCCATGGTTTTGATGCGCAGTATATCACAGCACATCTCTGCGGCGGCGGCCTGATGCTGGGCGCATGGTTCATGGCTACAGATTATGTGACTTCTCCTATTACATTCAGAGGTCAGATTGTGTATGGTGTCTGTCTGGGACTGCTGACCGGTCTGTTCCGGTTATTCGGCGGCTCGGCTGAGGGCGTATCCTATGCAATTATCATCAGTAACCTTTTAGTACCATTGATTGAAAAGGTTACCCTTCCAAAACCATTTGGTAAAGGAGGAGAAAAATAATGAACAAGATTATAAAAAATACACTCATACTTACAGCCATTACACTGGTTGCAGGTGTTCTTCTGGGACTCGTTTATGAGGTGACAAAAGCACCTATTGCGGTTGCCCAGGAAAAGGCGAAACAGGAGGCGTTCAAGCTGGCACTCCCGGACGCAGCTTCTTTTGAAGCATATTCCGGTTTTGATGAGAGTGAGGCAGCCGGGATTTTAAAAAGTGCAGGCTATGGGAATAATGATATTGTCGAAGCAGCTATAGGAAAAGATGAGAATGGAAACGATATAGGATATGTGATTACTGCAGTTTCCCACGAAGGATATGGCGGAGACATTACCCTGTCTGTAGGCATTTTGGCTGACGGGACGGTAAAAGGTGTAGAGGTGCTCTCTATCAAAGAAACTGCAGGTCTGGGTATGAAAGCAGCAGAGCCTGATTTCAGAAACCAGTTCAAGGATAAACAGGTAGAGAAGTTCTCCTATACCAAGAGTGGAGAGCAGGGCGATGATAAGATAGACGCACTCAGCGGGGCTACAATCACAACAAGCGCTGTAACAAATGCAGTGGATTCTGCTTTGGTTTATTTTCAGAATATATTAGGAGGTAGTGTCAATGAATAAGTATACAGAAAGACTGTATAACGGTCTGGTCAAAGAAAATCCTACCTTCGTGCTGATGCTGGGAATGTGTCCCACACTTGCGGTCACGACCTCCGCTGTCAACGGTATCGGAATGGGGCTTTCAACAACGGCCGTTCTTGTATTATCAAACCTTTTGATTTCCATGCTGAGGAAAATCATCCCGGATTCTGTCAGGATGCCGGCGTTTATCGTTGTTGTTGCATCCTTTGTTACAATTGTACAGTTTTTAATGGAAGGTTTTGTCCCAAGCCTGTATGATTCCCTTGGTATTTATATCCCTCTGATTGTTGTAAACTGTATTATCCTTGGAAGAGCAGAGAGTTATGCCTCCAAATATCCTGTTCTGCCGTCCATATTTGACGGTATCGGAATGGGGCTTGGATTTACTGTAGGTTTGATGGCAATCGGTATTGTCAGAGAACTCGTGGGTTCCGGAAAAGTATTTAATGTGCAGCTGCTTCCAAGTTCTTATGAGCCTATTACAATTTTCATTCTGGCACCCGGCGCATTCTTTGTTCTGGCAGTACTGACAGCTTTACAGAATAAGGTCAGGAACAGAGCTGCCAAGAGGGGTATTCCTATGCCCGAGGCAACAGGATGTGGTGCGGGATGTGAAACCTGCGGAATGAAAGAAAAGGAATAGGAGGGGAACGAAATGAGAGAATTATTACTACTTGCCGTTGGTTCTGCACTTGTAAATAACGTTGTACTTAGCCAATTCCTTGGAATCTGTCCGTTCCTCGGTGTTTCTAAAAACGTGAAGACTGCCGCGGGTATGGGCGGTGCCGTTATTTTCGTTATTACTATCGCGTCTTTTGTGACAAGTGTGATTTACAAATTTATTCTTGTACCATCAAGCTTTGAATATATGCAGACCATCGTGTTTATTCTTGTTATCGCAGCATTGGTACAGTTTGTAGAAATGTTTTTAAAGAAGGCAATGCCTCCGCTTTATAATGCGCTTGGCGTATACCTGCCTCTGATTACCACAAACTGCGCAGTGCTTGGTGTTGCACTGACTAACGTACAAAAGTCTTACAACATTTTAGAAGGTGTGGTAAACGGAATTGCAACTTCAGCCGGATTCCTGGTTGCCATTGTACTGATGGCAGGTATTCGTGAAAAAATTGAACACAATGATATTACAGAGTCATTTCGGGGAACTCCGATCGTTCTGATTACAGCAGGACTGATGGCAATCGCCTTTTTCGGATTCTCAGGATTAATTTAGGAGGGAAGAGACATGAGTATATCAGGAATATTAATTGCTGCGGCAATTGTCGGCGGCACTGGATTATTCATCGGTGTTTTCCTTGGAATATCGGGCAAAAAGTTTGCCGTGGAAGTAGATGAAAGAGAAGAGGCCGTACTGAACGCCCTTCCTGGCAATAACTGCGGCGGATGTGGATATCCCGGTTGTTCCGGTCTTGCAACGGCCATCGTGGAAGGTAAAGCTGACATAGGCGCATGCCCGGTGGGCGGTTCTCCGGTCGCTGAGAAAATCGGTGAAATTATGGGGATGTCTGCAGAAGAGCAGATCCGTCAGGTAGCTTTTGTAAAATGCGGCGGAACCTCTGAGCTGGCAAAGGATGAATATGAATATTTTGGAATCGAAGACTGTGTCATGGCACATATGATGCAGGACGGCGGGCCAAAAGGCTGCAGCTATGGCTGCCTTGGCTTTGGAACCTGTGTGAAGGCATGTCCATTTGACGCAATACATATTATGGAAGGTATCGCAGTCGTAGACAGAGAGAAATGTAAAGCCTGCGGAAAATGTGTAGCAGTATGTCCGAAACAGTTGATTGAAATGTTCCCCTATGATCAGAAGAACATTGTTCAGTGCAATTCACATGACAATGGAAAAACAGTGAGAGCTGTTTGTCAGGTTGGATGTATCGGATGCCGTATCTGCGAGAAAAACTGTGAAGCAAAAGCAGTGACGGTGACAGATAATCTGGCATACGTTAATCCTGCTAAATGTGTAAATAGCGGCGTCTGTGCTGAAAAATGCCCGAGAAAAATCATCACACCACGAGCATAATCACAGGCGAAGCCCAGTTTAGGCTTATTAAAACAGACAACAAAATGCCTGCCCCCGTGATCTTACAGGAGCAGGCATTTTTAATTAGCCGGCATAGTGCAGCTTATAATCCTCAGTTATAAATATGGCACTGATTTCATCCAGGCTTTCTATCAGAGCAGTTCCCTGTTCCAGCCCCAAGGCAAAGCAGGCGGTGCTTAATCCGTCCCCATCCACGGAAAGGTCTGAGATAATTGTTACTTGCAGGAGATGATTATCAAAGGGGTAACCTGTGAAAGGATTCAGGAGATGGTGATAAATTTTTCCATTCTTTTCAAAGTATCTTTCGTAGGTACCGGAGGAAACTACGGACTTTCCGTTAACATCCACACTGGTCATTACTGTATTTCGTTCATCAAATGGTCTCTGTATTCCAACATGGAAGTTTTCACCGCTCGCTTTTCCCCCTACAGCCAGTATATTGCCGCCCAGATTAATCAAGGCATGCTCAATCCCCTGTTCTATCAGATAGGCTTTCAATTCATCTGCGATAAATCCTTTTGCAATTGCACCCAAGTCAATGGCAGCTTCTGGATCTTTCAGGCTGACCGTATTACCTTCCAGGACAACATTTTTATAGTTTATATGGCTTTTTGCCTCGTCAATAGCAGATTGGTCCGGAATATTGCCGGGATTATTTTTAATATCCCACAACTCACTTAATGGGGCTATGGTAATATCGAAGCCTCCTTCTGACAACTGGCTGTAATACAGACCTTTTCTTATTACTTCTGCCGTCTTGGCATCTACCTGCACCTTAGCGCCTCTGGCAGAATTGATTCTGGAGATATCGCTGGTGTCAATGGTTCTGCTGAGCAGCTGTTCGTATTGTGCACATATATCCTCGCAATGCTCTAAGATTGTCTCATCTGTGCTCCCCCATATTTCTATAGATATTACGGTGTCAAAATAAATACCCGTTGTCTTTATGGGATCTTCTAAAGGCGGCTTCGAGCAGGCGGAAAGGGTAAATATCAAAATCACAGTCAAAAGACTTATCAAAAACAAACCGGACTTCCTTATATATTTCATAAACTTCCTCTTTTCCTTCGTGTTGTTGTACTAGTTTACTGATGTGGAACATACCGGATTATTATAGTCAATTTCCTTAAAAATTACAATCGAACATGTGATTGCATTCTAAAAGTCAATATGCTATGATAGTGGCTGAAGGCAGCGAAGACATCAGAGAGGAGACTTATGATTTCATATATTCGCGGTGAACTTACCGCAATTGAGACAGAAAAAGTAATTATAGATGTAGGAGGGGTAGGATATGGCATCTATATGCCGGCCCAGTCCCTGGGGCTTCTGCCCCCGCCTGGAAACGAGGTGAAAATCCATACATATTTGAATGTACGGGAAGATGCGATGCAGTTGTTTGGTTTCCTGACAAGGGATGACCTGGAAGTATTCCGGCTCGTAATCGGAGTCAGCGGAATCGGTCCCAAAGGAGGATTGAGTATCCTCTCCCAGCTTTCACCGGACTCACTGCGTTTCGCAGTAATGTCAGGAGATGTGAAGGCAATCTCGGCTGCACCGGGCATAGGAAAGAAAACGGCTGAAAAGCTCATTATTGAGCTGAAAGATAAACTAAGTATAGAAGATATCCTGAATAATGCTGTTCAGGAATCAGACACTGCTTTTGTACCGGGGAATTCTAATGGGATTCAGGCTGAAGCAGTACAGGCACTGGTGGCACTGGGATATGGAAACGCAGAAAGTCTGAGAGCAGTAAAACAAGTGACTCTGGAGAATCCAACCGTAGAGGATCTGCTGAAAGAAGCTTTAAAAAAAATATTGTAATTCACCGGAAAACAGAAGTGAGGAAATATAAAGGGAGAGTATGGCAAAGCGAATTATAACAACGGAAAGCCTGGAAGAAGACATCAAGATTGAGAGCAGTCTGCGCCCTCAATTTCTGAATGATTATATCGGACAGGAAAAGGCAAAGGGAACCTTAAATATCTATATTAAGGCCGCAAAAGAGAGAAAAGAGGCATTGGACCATGTACTGTTTTACGGTCCTCCCGGGCTGGGAAAAACCACTCTGGCTGGGATTATAGCAAATGAGATGGGTGTAAATATCAAAATCACTTCCGGACCGGCTATTGAAAAACCAGGAGAAATTGCTGCAATCCTTAACAATCTGCAAGAAAATGATGTTCTCTTTGTAGATGAGATACACAGGCTCAACCGGCAGGTAGAAGAAGTTTTATATCCGGCAATGGAGGATTATGCCATTGATATTATGATTGGAAAGGGTGCTGCCGCCCGTTCTATCCGGCTGGATCTGCCCA
Organism: Ruminococcus sp.; assembly: GCA_013911065.1. Lineage (GTDB taxonomy): Bacteria > Bacillota > Clostridia > Lachnospirales > Lachnospiraceae > Muricomes. Next base: position 44,780 of record JACERV010000017.1, read on the forward strand.
GGTTTACTCTGGTAGGGGCAACGACAAGGGCGGGAATGCTGACTGCTCCTCTTCGGGACAGATTTGGAGTGGTCAATCATCTGGAATTTTATACGGAACAGGAATTAAAAACAATTATTCTGAGGTCCGCACATGTTCTGAATGTGGAAATTGATGAGAACGGGGCACTGGAGCTGGCGAAGCGTTCAAGAGGAACTCCCCGTCTTGCAAACCGTCTGCTGAAAAGAGTCCGGGACTTTGCCCAGGTAAAATACGACGGAGCCATTACAGAAGCAGTCGCCCATTATGCACTGGATATGCTGGATGTGGATAAATACGGTCTGGACCATATTGACCGGAATATTTTACTTACCATGATTAAAAAGTTCCAGGGAGGGCCTGTGGGGCTGGATACACTGGCGGCAACTATTTCAGAGGATGCAGGAACATTGGAAGATGTTTATGAGCCTTATCTGCTCAAAACCGGTTTCATCCAGAGGACTCCCCGGGGCAGAGTTGCCACGGAGCTGGCCTATGGACACTTGGGCCTGCCTTATCAGGAATAATAGTGGCTGTTTTATGTTATGTCTTCTAGCCCATCAGCGTAGTGATGGACTAGGTTGTGAACTGCCAGGAATAATACTCCTGAGCAGGAAATAACTTGAAAAAGTGGTTGGTTTTTGTTTTCATATAGTTTATAATAACAGGTAAGAAACGCGAGGAGGATGCTATGAGTTCAGCAAAACATTTCACAGAAGTCTTAATTGGAGGGAAAGTCTACACATTAAGTGGATTTGAAGGTGAGGAATACCTCCAGAAAGTTTCTTCCTATCTGAACCATAAGATTACAGAATGTGCCAACAGTGAGGGGTACCGGAAGCAAAGTGCTGATACCCGTAATGTGCTCCTTGCCCTGAATATCGCAGACGACTATTTTAAAGCGAAGAAACAGGGTGATTCCCTGGAGAATGATATCGAACTGAAAGATAAAGAGATGTACGATCTGAAGCACGAATTGATATCCGTCCAGATAAAGCTTGAAAATGCAGAAAAAGAACTGGCGAAGATGAAGGAAGAAAATAACGACTTACAAATGCAGATTGTAAAGCTAGAAACAGAGATGAAGAACAGGAGAAAATAAAGATAAGCTGTCTTGGGACAGCTTATTTACTTTCATGGTATCAGCCATGCCGCTAAGTGGTATGAGCAGGAGGATTTGATTTGACAAAAAGGATACAAGGCAGAAGGGAAATTGAAATACTGGCGCCCGCCGGTTCTTATACTAGTTTTCGGGCGGCCGTCCTGGCAGGAGCAGATGCAGTCTATGCAGGCGGTCCCCGCTTTGGTGCAAGAGCTTTTGCGGACAATTTTACGGAAGAAGAACTGCTGGATGCCATTGATTATGCACATCTGCATGGGCGTAAGCTTTATCTGACAGTAAATACACTTTTAAAGGACAGCGAGCTGGACGGCCTTTATGATTACCTGGAGCCCCTTTATTGCCGGGGACTGGATGCAGTGATTGTTCAGGATATTGGTGTACTTGACTTTCTAAGAGAGCATTTCCCGGATATGGCTGTCCATGGAAGTACACAGATGACAGTGACAAATACAGAGGGTGCTCTGTTTCTGCAGGAGCAGGGAATAGAGCGAATTGTTCCGTCAAGAGAACTATCTCTGGAAGAAGTACGTGATATGGCAGAGCATACTAATTTGGAGATAGAGTGCTTTGTCCATGGTGCACTTTGTTACTGCTATTCAGGGCAATGCCTGCTGAGCAGCCTGATTGGCGGCAGAAGCGGCAACCGGGGACAGTGTGCACAGCCATGCAGGCTGCCTTATACTTTGAACGGAAAAAAAGAGTATCTCCTGAGTCTGAAAGATATCTGCACCCTGGAACTGATACCAGAGATGATTGAAGCAGGCATTGACTCATTTAAGATTGAAGGACGCATGAAAAAGCCGGAATATGTGACTCTTGTCACCTCTATGTACCGGAAATATACAGACCTTTACCTGCTGAAAGGAAAAGCAGGATTTCAGGTTTCCCAGCGTGACAGGGAGATGCTTCTGGATATTTATAACCGGGGCGGATTCAGTGAGGGATATTACAGACAACATAACAGCGGGGAAATGCTTTCACTCAAGCGGCCCAACCATGCCGGAGTGCCTGCATTGAAGATACTTTCCCAAAAAGGACGAGAGATAAGGGGAGAGGCTCTTACAGATATCTACAAAGGGGACATACTGGAAATGTCACAGGGGCAGGATGGGGCTGTTGAGAAAGGAAATTACACCTTTGGAAATGAAGTTCTAAAAGGAAAAGCAGTACAGATTCTCGCGCCAAAGGGATTAATTTTTCCAAAGGGAACTGTATTATACCGTATCCGCAGACAGGAACTGCTGGAGAGAATGCAGAAACTATACGAAGCAGGTACCGTGGAGGAGCCATTGTATGGAAGTTTTTCGGCTTCTCCAGGAGAACCGGCAGTTCTAACCGTAGGCTGTAAAGGATTTTCCGTAACAGTCCGGACAGAAGAAAACACAGAAGAAGCAAAGAGCCAGCCCCTGGATGAAAACCGGATTAAAAAGCAGCTCATGAAGACCGGAAATACGGAATTTGTCTTTGAAACATTGGATATTGCAGTGGAAGGTGCCATTTTCCTGCCCATGCAGCAAATCAATGAACTCAGACGCGCAGCTTTAGAGCTTCTGACCGAAGAAATCTGCGGGGCATATCACAGAACCAGAAACAAACGGCAAGAAGCAGCAGAGCAGGGGACCGCTCATAAAGAAAGCAGAGATTTACCCGGAACAGAGCCCTGGCTGGCTGTTCTGGCAGAATCAGATGCACAGGTGTGGGCGGCAGCCGGATGTCCTGATGTAAAAAGAATTTATCTGGAAGCTTTTATGTATGAGGATTCTTTAAAAGAGTCGGAATTGAAAGAGCTATGCAGGGAAGCCTCTGACAAAGGAAAAGAAATTTTTCTTGCTATGCCTCATATTTTCCGCCGGGAATCAGTTTCCTTCTTTTCCAGGCGGTATGCTGCATTTCTACAGATGGGATTTGACGGTTTTCTAATACGGAATTATGAAAGTTTTCATTTTTTAATGAAACAGGGATTTGACAAGAAGGTTATATTGGACCATAATCTATATGTATTCAATCGGCATGCAAAACAGTTCTGGAACAAGCAAGGAGTGCATTCGTTTACCGCACCTGTTGAATTGAACAGAGCAGAACTGGGAAGACTTGGAATAACGCAATCGGAATTAATTGTTTACGGAAGACTTCCCGTGATGGTATCTGCTCAATGCATTGTAAATACAACAGGAGGATGTACGGGAAGGCCTGGAGTCTTAAAGATAAAAGACAGGTATCAGAAAGAATTTCCCGTCAGAAATTGCTGTACATTTTGTTACAATGTAATATACAATACAGCGCCTTTGTTTCTGCTGGACCAGAAAGAAGATATTCTAAACCTGGCCCCCGCAGGAGTTAGAATCCAATTTGCCCAGGAAAACAGGACTGAAGCTGAATATATTCTCAAAACATACAGAGATATTTATCTTGGAGAGAAGGGGCTCCCGCACATGCACAGGGAGACAGCAGATATGGAATTTACCAGAGGACACTTTAGACGGGGAATAATTTAGAAACAGGTGAAAAATGGTTAATATATTAGTAGAATTATCGAAATATATCATAATTATACTGATGTCAGTATACACATTTTCATGCTTTTCCGTATTCGCACAGGAATATGAGGAAGATAAAAAATGGATACTGATACGTCAGAACGTACTAATGTTTTTGCTCCAGTTTACAGCATATTTTGTAATGTATTTGCAGACAAATGAACAGAAGCTTATGCTTTTTTATGGAGCACAGGTCTTGCTTTTGACTGCAGTGCTCATACTTTACCGGGTTTTTTATCCAAAAGTATCCCGGCTGATTCTTAATAATATGTGTATGCTGCTGAGCATTGGCTTTATCATGATTACGCGTCTCACCTATCAAAAAGCAGTAAAGCAGTTTATATTTGCAATGGCAGGGATGGTTATCGGACTCATCGTTCCGGTGATAATACGCAAGCTCAGAGCTTTGAAGGACTGGACTTATATCTATGCAGGAACCGGAATTCTGGCATTGGGCATCGTTGCTGTGTTAGGACAGATTTCCGGCGGTGCAAAACTAGGATTTACCATAGCGGGATTTGGAATTCAGCCTTCTGAATTTGTGAAAATATTATTTGTATTTTTCGTGGCTGCAAGCCTGAATAAATCTACAGAATTTAAAAACATCGTGATAACTACGGCGGTGGCGGCACTCCATGTACTGATACTGGTTTTTTCCACCGATCTGGGAGCTGCCCTGATTATGTTCGTGGTATACCTGGTGATGCTTTATGTGGCAACAAGGCAGCCCTTATACGCTTTGGCAGGAATCGGAGGCGGCAGTGTGGCCGCCGTTATGGCATATCATTTGTTTTACCATATCCAGGTCAGGGTTTCCGCCTGGAAGGATCCTTTTGCTTCCTACAGCGAGGGCGGATATCAGGTTGCCCAATCTCTTTTTGCAATCGGAACAGGAAGCTGGTTCGGGATGGGGCTGCATCAGGGACTGCCGGACAGTATCCCTGTTGCAGCGGAAGATTTTATATTTTCCGCAATCTCGGAGGAGATGGGTCTGATTTTTGCATTATGTCTGGTGTTGGTATGTGTTAGCTGTTATGTTATGTTTTTAAATATTGCTATGGCAATCCGCAACCAGTTCTATAAATTGATTGCTCTTGGTCTTGGAACCTGTTATATTTTCCAGGTATTCCTGACAATTGGCGGTGTTACGAAGTTTATCCCCTCCACCGGGGTTACTCTGCCGCTGGTCAGCTATGGAGGAAGCTCCATGCTGAGTACCATGATTATGTTTGGGATTATACAGGGTCTGTATATTTTAAGGGAAGACGAGGAAGAGATTATTGAGAAGAGAAGAGAGAGAGAATTTCGAAGAAGTGAGCCGTCAGAAAAGGCCCCGAGGAAAAAACAACAGAGGAAAAAACCAGCGTTTGAAGAAGTTCCGAAACAAAGAGTTCGCTAGGGTAACTTATCTCTTTGTTGCTTTGTTTCTGGCCTTGATGGCCTATATTGTGTATTTTAATATTGTACGCGCAAAAACTATTGTAAACAGTCCCTATAATGAACGGCAGGACGCATTTGCCGACAGAATTATACGGGGAAATATCGCGGACAGAAATGGAAATATACTGGCGGAGACAGAGCTTTCGGAGGATGGGACTGAAATACGCAGTTACCCGTACGGAGCAGTATTCGCCCACGTCATTGGATATAGTTATCCGTCTGCAGGAAAAAGCGGCCTGGAGTCAGTGGAAAACTTCGAATTACTTACCTCCAACGCCTTTTTCGTACAAAAACTGATTAATGAGTTTAAAGATGAAAAAAATATGGGGGATACCGTTGTCACAACCCTGGATGCAGATTTACAGCAGGCTGCTTACGATGCACTTGGCAGCAATAAAGGGGCTGTGGTTGTGATGGAAGCAAGCACAGGTAAAATTTTAGCTATGGTTTCCGGCCCTTCTTATGACCCTAACAGTGTAGAAGCCAACTGGGAAGCCCTGAACTCAGATGACAGCCAAAGCCCTCTGTTGAACCGAGCTTCCCAGGGGCTCTATGCACCTGGTTCTACATTTAAAGTAGTGACTGCTCTGGAATATATGCGGGAACACGCTGATTATCAAAATTACAGCTATGACTGCGCAGGAGAAATTACAGCAGAAGGAACTACCATTCATTGTTTTGATAATACGGCACATGGGCTGGAGGATTTGAGAAGCTCTATGGCAAATTCATGTAATTCCTCCTTCGCAAACATTGGACTATCTTTAAATAAAACCGCCTTTCGGAATACGGCGGAAGAGTTGTTGTTTAATAAAAAGCTGCCTTCCGTGCTGGATTCCTCTAAAAGTTCTTTTAAAATTACGGAAAGTTCCAACAGTGCAGAGATGATGATGACAGCTATGGGGCAGGGAGAGACCCTGGTCAGCCCATACCATATGGCACTGATTACATCAGCCATTGCCAACGGAGGAACATTGATGGAACCTTATCTCGTTGAAAAAGTAACTAATTACACAGGGGCTGAAATCCGTAAAAATGTACCGAAAAGCTACCGGAAGCTTATGACATCAGACGAAGCCGCACAGTTAAAGGATTATATGAAAGCTGTTGTGGATGAAGGTACCGCTGCGCTGCTGTCCGGCCAGTCTTATACCGCTGCCGGAAAAACTGGTACGGCAGAATACAGTATGGATGATGGAGAGAAGACTCACTCCTGGTTTATGGGATTCACAAATGTGGACAATCCTGAGCTGGTTATCAGTGTAATTATAGAAGGGTACGATGGAAACGACGGTGCAAAGGCGGTGCCGATTGCAAAGCAGATATTGGATTCTTATTACTATTAGAACCTGGCGGTGAATACGATGCAGATGACATTTTACTGTGACTTATATGTCAGCAAAGACCTGGAAATCAAAAAAGAGAAGGTTTTGCAGAAGCTAAAAGCAAATTCTGCACAGCCCTTTATCTATGTGATAACCCTGGCACAGGGAAAGCAAAACCACCTGGAGTTTTATTCCTCTCTGTTGCTGAAACAGCACATTTACGAAGATACTCCGCTGTTTGTAGTAGGCGTTGCCAAAGGGTATGACGGGGCTCTGCACCTGATAGAGCACATTGTGAAAGAGATTTATGAAAAAACCGAAGATGCGGATATACGCGGTTATATTATGGAACGACAAAAAAAGAATACGGGGAAGGCAGAGTGTGAGAACGGATGTTATATATAATCCTGTTAATTCTGAAAATTATAGTATGCATATTGCTGGCAGTACTTGGATTATTCGTATTGCTTGTTTGCGTCGTTCTTTTTACGCCTCTGTGCTACCGGGGGGAAGCAGATTGTAAAGGGACACTGGACTCTCTGCGAGGCAGGGTCAGATTTTCCTGGTTTCTCCATCTGGTCAGCGGACATGTGACTTATGAGGACGGAAAACTAGACTGGAAAATCCGGATTGCATGGAAAAAATGGCTTCCAGGCATAGAGGAACGACCTGCCGAAATAGAGAAAGAAGGAGAACCGAAAATTCCGGCTAAAAAAGTACCTGAAGCACTTCCTTACAAAAAAGAGGAAAAGACGGAAAAAAGAGAAGAGAAAGAACAAAGGAAAGAAACGCCGGCGGCTCTCCACACACCAGAACCTGCAAAAATAACCGAAAAGACAGCAGATGACACGAAACCGCAAAAAAACCTATTTTTTAAAATACGGGAACTATATAAAAAAATCCTAAATAAAATAAAGGCTCTTTACCAAAAGATAAAATATACAATTCTCAAAATCTGTGATACGATAAAATCACTGCTGGAGAAAAAAGATAAGCTGTTGGAATTTATCACAGATGAGGTCCATAAATTAGCCCTCATGACAATACTTACAGAATTAAAGCGGCTTCTTCGTTTCCTAAAGCCGCAGAAATTAAAGATCTCGGCTCATTTTGGATTTGAAGATCCCAGTATTACAGGCTATGTTCTGGCAATCGGCAGTATGATTTATCCATTTTTTGGAAAGCATATAGATATCCGGCCCGACTTTGATCAGGAGATACTTGAGGGAGAAATATTCATTTCCGGGAATATACGTGCATTATACCTTATCATATCATTTTGGAATCTGGTATGGGACAAAAACGTCCGCACTACATTCCGGCACATCAGAAAATTTAATCTGTAATTTTGATATACAAAGGAATAACTTACATCAGCAAGAATAAAACATATTTAAAATTAAGGAGGAGCAGGCATGGCAGAAGAAAACAATTTCAAGAAAACAGTGGAAGCTTTATTTCAGGGCATGGATCATGTAATAACATCCAAAACGGTAGTAGGGGATGCTATCCACATCAATGATACCATCATCCTTCCTCTCGTGGACGTATCCTTTGGGATGGGGGCCGGATACCTGTCCGGCGATAAAAAAGACAGAGGCACAGGCGGTCTGGGCGGGAAAATAAGCCCCAGTGCAGTTCTGGTTATCAAAAATGGCACAACAAAACTGGTAAACATCAAGAACCAGGATACCATTACTAAAATTTTAGATATGGTACCGGATGTAGTAGATAAATTTACAGCAAAAGAAGAGAAGGTCACGGAAGACGATGTCATGGACATTCTAAGTTCTGAAGAATCTCAAAAAAATGATGCACAAATTTAAAAAGAGCTGCATAGAATAGTAGCAAACCCATGCCGGAAGCGAGAGATTATGAAAAGAGTAGTAGGATTCGCATTATTGTGGTTTGCAGCCGGAATGCTTTTGATGCTTGTATTGCCAAATGCATTTGGTCTGATCATAACGCTGATTTGTCTGGCGGCGGGGTATAAGCTGTTCTGCGGGTAGCGGAGAGAGAGGGTTCGCCTGGTGCGGATCCCTGTTTGCTCTCAGCTGACGCAAAAAAAGTACTCACTGTTGTGTGAGTACTCCCGTGTCTTTTAAATGTCATTAAGCACGTTCTACGCATCCTGATTTTAAACAGGAAGTACAAACGTACATCTTTTTTGCTCCGCCTTCTGTCTTAACTCTAACGGACTTTACATTTGATTTCCACATTTTTGGTGTTTTTCTATGAGAGTGACTTACGTTATTACCGAAATGGGCACCCTTTTCACAAATAGCACATTTAGCCATCATTGCACCTCCTAACAATCTGAAATAGCCTATATAGGCTCACAACACTGTTATTTTATCAGAAAGAACTTCCTAATGCAAGCACTTTTTTGAATTTTTGGAAGTAAAATGAAAAATTAATACTTTTTGAATCCATATTGTAAAATTCATCCAAACAGAGTATAATACCTGTGTTGATTATGTTCAAAAATCCATTTAAGAATTGGAGGTAATATATGATGAAGGGCAGTATGAGTACGGAACTTGGAATTATTACAATCAACCCGGATGTAATTGCCAAGTATGCAGGCTCTGTGGCAGTAGAATGTTTTGGTATTGTCGGGATGGCTGCGGTTAATATGAAGGATGGACTGGTAAGGCTGCTGAAGAAAGAGAGCCTCACTCATGGAATCCAAGTAGAACTATCCGATGATAATGTTCTAAAGCTAAATTTTCATGTGATTGTTGCATACGGAGTAAATATTCTTTCAGTTTCTGACAATCTGATGAACAACGTAAAATATAAGGTAGAAGAATTTACTGGAATGACCGTAGATAAAATAAATATCTTTGTCGAAGGTGTCAGAGTGATTGATTAAGGAGGATACTTGTCGTGGCAACAAATACGATAAACGCAGAGCTGCTTACAAAGATGTTTTTAGCAGGAGCAGCTAATCTGGAAGCAAAAAAGGAATTTATTAATGAACTGAATGTATTTCCGGTTCCTGACGGAGATACGGGAACGAATATGACGCTGACAATTATGTCCGCAGCAAAAGAAGTAACTTCACTGAACGGACCGGATATGCAGTCTTTGTCCAAGGCAATCTCTTCCGGTTCACTGCGTGGCGCCAGAGGAAACTCCGGCGTTATCCTTTCCCAGCTTCTCAGGGGATTTACAAAGGAAATACGCGAATATAAAGAGATTGATGTGCAGATTCTTGCCAGAGCCTGTGACCGTGCTCAGGCAACGGCGTACAAAGCGGTTATGAAGCCAAAAGAAGGAACTATACTTACTGTTGCAAAAGGGATTGCCCAAAAAGCGGCCGAGCTGGCAGAGACAACGGCTGATTTGGAAATATTTATTCCCGAAGTGATAAAGCATGCAGAGTATGTGCTTTCTAAAACACCGGATATGCTCCCTGTCCTCAAGGAAGCCGGTGTTGTGGATTCTGGGGGACAGGGCCTCTTAGAAGTGCTTAACGGCGCTTATGATGCCTTCCTGGGCAAGGAGATTGATTACAGTGCTCTTGAAGCAAGCCCTGGAACTACGATTGTGAGACCGGGTGCAGAAGCTTCCGCAGATATTAAGTTTGGTTACTGTACGGAATTTATTGTTATGACTGAAAAAGAATTTTCCGAAAAGGATGAGATGGATTTTAAAGCATACCTTGAATCTATCGGAGATTCTATTGTATGTGTGGCAGATGAGGACATCGTGAAGATTCATGTACACACCAATGATCCTGGTCTGGCAATTCAGAAAGCATTGACTTACGGACAGCTCTCACGGATGAAGATTGATAATATGCGTGAGGAGCATCAGGAAAAACTCATCCGGGATTCTGAAAAGCTGGCGGCAGAGCAGCGGGCGAAAAAGATGGAAGGCCCCAGAAAAGAAGTCGGTTTTATTGCAGTTTCTATTGGAGATGGAATGAACGATATCTTTAAGGAACTGGGCGTTGATTATATCATTGAAGGCGGACAGACCATGAATCCAAGTACGGAAGACATGCTGACAGCTATTGATTCAGTCAATGCAGACCATATTTTCATACTTCCTAACAATAAGAATATCATTTTGGCAGCAAATCAGGCACAGTCCCTGACAAAGGATAAGGACATCCTTGTAATACCGACTAAAACTGTTCCCCAGGGAATCACGGCAGTCATTAATTATATGCCGGAAGCTGATATTGATACAAATGAAAAGAATATGAATGAAGAAATCCAGAACGTGAAGACAGGACAGGTCACATACGCGGTAAGGGATACCCACATTGATGATAAAGAAATCCATGAGGGAGACATCATGGGAATCGGGGATGAAGGAATTTTATCTGTGGGCCAGTCTGTAGAAGCCGTAACAAAAGAAATGCTTTCCCTTCAGGTTGATGATGATACAGAATTAATCAGCCTGTATTATGGTAAAGATGTTCTGGAGGAAGATGCAATGCGCTTTGCCCAGGAGATTGAAGAACTGTATCCGGATGCGGATGTGGATGCTCACTTCGGAGGTCAGCCAATTTATTATTATGTATTATCGGTAGAGTAGAATACACTATGAATGAAAATTCTAAAATCAGCACACTAAAAGGAATCGGGGACAAGACACAGGCCCTGTTCGAAAAAGCCGGTGTGCGGACAATCGGCGAACTGCTTCGCTATTATCCAAGAGGATATGATGTCTATGATGACTCTGTCCCCGTAGGAGAAGTCGAAGAAGGAAAGACAGTAACTGTTACCGGCGCAATATTCGGCAAGGTTCAGTTTGATGGAAACCGTAATATGCAGGTAACCAGACTGTTTGTAAAAGATTTAACCGGAACGTTAAAGGTAATATGGTTCCGCATGCCTTTTCTGAAAAACACGCTGCGCGGCGGTGTCATCACATTGCGCGGCAGGGTTGTCAGAAGAAAGGACGGCCTGGTGATGGAACATCCTGAGATTTTCTATCCCAGTGCAAAATATGAAGAAAAACGAAACACTCTCCAGCCGGTTTATCCTCTGACTGCAGGGCTTTCCAATAATGCAGTGAAAAAGGCCATGCTTCAGGCAATGGAAGCACTTGATTTGAAGCAGGAATTTCTGCCGGAAGATATCCGGCTGAAATACCGCCTGGCAGAATATAACTTTGCAGTGAGAGGCGTTCATTTCCCCGAAAGCAAGGAAGAATTCTATCAGGCCAGAGAACGTCTGGTATTTGAAGAATTTTTGATTTTCATTCTATCACTCAGGATATTAAAAACAAGAGAAGACAAGGTGCCAAATGGCTTTACCTTCCGGGAATTTCCTCAAATAGATGCCTTTTTAGACGCATTGCCTTATGAGCTGACGGATGCCCAGAAAAAAGTATGGGCTGAAATAAAAAAAGATATGTCGGGACCTCATGTCATGTCCCGGCTCATTCAAGGTGATGTTGGTTCCGGTAAAACTATTGTAGCTTTGCTGGGTTTGATGCTTGCGGGACTTGGCGGATATCAGGGTGCAATGATGGCCCCTACGGAAGTGCTGGCAAAACAGCATTACGAAAATATCCTTTCTATGTTCCGGCAATACAATATTCCTCTGAAAATAGTACTTCTGACTGGTTCTATGACAGCAAAGGAGAAGAGAGAGACTTATCAAAAGATTGCCTCAGGAGAGGCTGATATCATTGTCGGTACTCATGCACTGATACAGGACAAGGTGGAGTATCATCATCTGGCTCTGGTAGTGACGGATGAACAGCACCGGTTTGGCGTAAAGCAGAGAGAAGCTCTGGCCGGAAAGGGAACGATGCCACATATTCTTGTTATGAGTGCAACTCCCATTCCAAGGACACTGGCCATTATTCTGTATGGTGATTTGGATATTTCAGTCATCGATGAGCTTCCCAAAAACAGACTTCCCATAAAAAATTGTGTAGTAGATACCGGGTACCGTGATACTGCTTACCGGTTTATCCAAAAACAGGTCACAGAAGGGCGCCAATGCTATGTTATCTGCCCTATGGTAGAGGAAAGTGAACACCTGGAGGCAGAAAATGTTATAGATTATACCCAGCTTCTCAAAGAGGCTATCGGAAATAACATACAGATTGCTTATCTCCACGGAAAAATGAAGCAGGCCCAAAAAGATGAAATTATGGAGGCTTTCGGAAGAAATGAAATCCAGGTTTTAGTTTCTACTACCGTCATTGAAGTAGGAATTGATGTTCCAAACTCTACGGTCATGCTGATTGAAAACGCAGAGCGGTTCGGCCTGGCCCAGCTCCACCAGCTCAGGGGAAGGGTAGGCAGAGGAAAGTATCAATCTTACTGTATTTTTATGAGCGCTTCAAAATCAAAAGAAACAAGAGAACGTCTGGAAATATTAAATAAATCTAATGATGGATTTTTTATTGCCTCCGAAGATTTGCGGCTTAGGGGACCTGGAGACTTATTTGGAATCCGCCAGAGCGGGATTCTGGATTTTCGTCTGGGAGATGTATTTCAAGATGCAAAAACTTTGCAGGCGGCGAATAGCGCTGCCGAGGAAATCCTGGCTGATGATCCGGAACTGATACAGGAAAAACATATAAAACTGAAAGCATATTTAAGTCATTATATGTCTGAAGTAATGCTGGAAACGACACTTTAAAAAATTAAGAAAATTATACCAAAGAAAGCAGGAACTTCCAGAGTAAAAGATGAATTCCTCCATATACTATGATTGTAACACACAGCAGTGTTATAAAAAAATCTGAAAAAGTAACAGAAGTTACGAAAAGGAGGAAACTATCATGGCAAGTCGTTCATCTAATCGAGCAGCCGTACCAGAAGCAAAGAGTGCACTGGACAAATTCAAATATGAGGTAGCAAGTGAGCTTGGAGTACCGCTTACTGATGGTTACAACGGAGATTTAACTTCAAGACAGAACGGTTCTGTTGGCGGTTATATGGTTAAGAAAATGATCGAACAGCAGGAAAGACAGATGGCTGGTAAATAACCAACCACTTTGAATCAAATTTCGTAAGAAAAAGCACTTGGGATTGACCTGAGTGCTTTTTTCTGCTAAAATTCAGCATTATAAGGAAACAGAATGAGGGTGTTGTCTATGAGAGTCATCGCAGGAAGTGCGAAAAGATTACAGTTAAAGACATTAGACGGATTTGATACAAGGCCGACAACAGATAGAATAAAAGAGACATTATTTAATATGATTACACCGTTTATCTATGACAGTGTATTTTTAGATTTATTCAGCGGCAGCGGAGGAATTGGGATAGAAGCGCTGAGCCGCGGATCCAGAGAAGCAATTTTTGTGGAGAGTAATCCCAAGGCTATGGCATGCATTAAGGAGAACTTAAAGGCAACCCGGCTGGAGTCAAAAGCACTGACTCTGACACGGGATGTTATGGCGGCACTTTACCAATTAGAAGGCGAGAAAGAATTTGATTTTATTTTTATGGATCCGCCTTATAATCAGGGATTGGAAAGGAAAGTGCTGGAATATCTCTGCGGCTCACAGATGGTGTATGATGATACTGTTATCATCGTGGAATCTTCCATAGAAACGGATTTCTCCTATCTTGAAGAACTAGGTTTTTCCTGCATAAAAGAAAAGGTGTACAAAGCAAATAAGCATGTCTTCATCGAAAAGGCAGGGAAGGAAGGAATATGTTAAGAGCCATCTATCCAGGAAGTTTTGATCCTGTCACATACGGGCATTTGGACATCATCAAAAGATCTTATAAGATTGTTGATGAATTAGTAGTCGGAGTGCTTAATAATAATGCGAAAATGCCGTTGTTTTCTGTAGAAGAACGTGCTAAAATGTTAGAGGAAGTCACAAAAGACTTAAAAAATATAAAAATTGTCCCGTTTAACGGGTTATTGGTTGATTTTGCAAGACAACAAAATGCAGAGGTCATCATCCGGGGACTGCGTGCGATTACTGACTTTGAATATGAGCTACAGATGTCACAGACAAATCATAAGCTGGAGCCGCGCGTCGAAACCATGTTCTTAACAACAAGTATTGAATATTCATACCTCAGTTCCACAACCGTTAAGGAAATTGCAGTTTTTGGGGGAGATGTATCACAGTTTGTGCCGGAAACTGTGGAAGTGGAATTGCTGAAAAAGATGAACACAAAAAGGAGAGTGTAACGATGAGCAGTCGTATCGAGCAGATTATTGAGGAAATCGAGGAATACATTGACAGGGATTGTAAATTCCAGCCATTGTCTACTACAAAGATTATCGTAAATAAAGAACATCTGGATGAGTTATTACGCGAACTCAGAATGAAAACACCCGATGAAATTAAAAGATACCAGAAGATTATAAGCAACCGGGATGCAATTATTGCAGATGCACAGGCAAAAGCAGACGCTATGATTGAGGAAGCCCAGATGCAGACTACAGAACTGGTCAGCGAGCATGAAATTATGCTGCAGGCTTATGCCCAGGCAAATGAAATTGTCACACAGGCTACTGCCCAGGCACAGGAGATTATTGATAATGCCACCGAGGATGCCAATGCAATCCGCATCGGCGCCATTCAATATACCGATGATTTACTGGCAAATGCTGAGAGTATCATCGGACATACACTGGATAGCTACACTACAAAGTATGATGGGTTAATCAACTCCCTTCAGGAATGTTATGATGTAGTACGCACAAACCGTGAGGAACTGGAGCTGCCTGTAGATGGAGAACCAGACTACTTTCCACAGGATGGGTTAGATGAAATGTAAATACAAAAATGCTATCAGACTGGTTGCCCCGGCGGCGGCCAGTTTTTCTATTATGTAGGAAATAATAGAAAGTTGAGTTTTCTGTATCATGCACTGGGTTTGGGCCACTGCACAAATTCCCCCGAAAGAGGTCAGCCCCATAATGGCTGAATATTGCAGGGCAAATGGAATATCCGATTTTCCAATCAGTGCGATTCCGGTTGTCACTTCCAGTGACGGGAGCAGTACCTGGAATAGTGCGGGCTGCCAGGGACATGATTGGACAAGGGACAATATGACAGAAAACAGGATAATATAACCGCCTACTTTTACAATTGTTTCAAAACTATCCATAATACATGTATCCATAATACGGAAATTCCAGCTTTTTCTGCTTTGTCCATTTTTTTTCAAATCTTGAAACCGATTCCCTTTCCCAAGATAAAATCTGCGGAAAATAAAACTGAGCATCATCGGCGTGCCCAGCAGAATGAAAAGCGAGGGGATCAGCAGATCTTCCCTGCCTAATGTTTTCCACACGATAAAATTCAAAATAAAAACAGGGCTGGTATTATTGCAAAAAGAAAGCAGATACCTGCCCTCATCCTCTGTAATATAGCCGGAGGTCATCAAGTCAGCCGTCACTTTAGCCCCCATAGGGTATCCGCATAAAAACCCAACGATAACAGCAAAACTTCCATTTTCCGATACTTTAAATATATGGCACAGAATCCGTCCAAAGGCTTTGGATATGTAGTGTATACTATCTGTATACAGCAAAAGATTTGTAATAATGATGAAAGGAAACAGAGTAGGCAAAATGATTTGAAACCATAAAAGAAGACCTTCACTGGCTCCGTTAAATACTGCTTTGGGAGAAATAAGCATGCACACAAATAATAAAACGATTCCCAGCCCAGCCAGATTACGTTTCATAAGAAGGTCCCCCTGGTAGATCTTAATAAAGATATATGAAACGGGTTGATTTTTTATTCTCCTTGTGACAAAATGAAACTAACAACTGATAGGAAAAGAGGAATGAGAAATGTCAATTTTAGACGGGTTAAAACCCCAGGAAGTGTTCCATTATTTTGAGGAGTTAAGCCAGATACCGAGAGGGACGTTCAACACAAAAGCTGTCAGTGATTATTGTGTGAATTTTGCCAAAAATAAGAATCTCGAAGTTATCCAGGATAACCTCTACAATGTAATCATTAAAAAACCAGGGACTCCGGATTATGAAAATAGTGAACCGGTCATCATCCAGGGACATCTGGACATGGTATGTGAGAAGACAGAAAATTCAGACCATGATTTTACAAAAGATCCTCTTAAGCTTTATGTGGAGGACGGTTTTGTGAAGGCCAGAGACACTACTCTGGGGGCAGATGACGGAATCGCAGTGGCTATGGCACTTGCTCTGCTTGAAAGCAATGATATTCCACATCCTCCTCTGGAAATACTGCTTACCGTGGACGAGGAAGTAGGAATGGAAGGAGCAAAGGCAATTGATTTATCACCGCTAAATGGAAAGATGCTTTTGAATCTGGACTCTGAGGATGAGGACACCATCATTGCGGGATGTGCAGGAGGGGTCGTTTTCCATATGGACCTGCCTGTTGACAGAATACAGAAAACAGGCACTTGTCTTGAGGTCACAATCTGCGGCCTGAAAGGCGGACATTCGGGTGTGGAGATTGACCAGCAGAGAGGAAATGCCAACAAACTGGCAGGAAGACTTTTAAACCGGCTGAACCAAGATATGAAGGTTTCCCTTTTTAATATCCAGGGAGGCTCCAAAGATAACGTAATTCCGTCTGTCTGCAAGTTCACGATTCTTGTACAGGACAGCATAGAAGCAGAAACGATAATTAAAAATATGCTACATATCTGGAAAGAGGAATTTGGTACTGACGAGCCTGATTTAGATATTACTATAAAAAATATGGGAAATGCAGAACTTTCCGTTATGTCCGATTACCATACACACAAAGCGATTTTTTTCCTCAATAACTGTCCAAACGGTGTGGATGGTTTTAGCCGTTCTCTGAAAGGGCTTGTGGAGACCTCCGACAACCTGGGCATTGTTTTCTCAGAAGAAAGTAAGATTTCCTTTGATTTCCTGATTCGAAGCTCTGTATCATCGAAGCTGGTGGAGATGAAAGAGACATTTCTCAGCTGGGCTAAGTTCCTGGGAGGTACTTACGGCTTCTCCGGGGAATATCCCGCATGGATGTATAAGAAAGACTCCAAAATCCGTCCAATCGTAGCTGAGGCTTTTGAGGCGGTTTACGGAAAAAAACCGGAGATTGCAACCATACATGCCGGACTGGAGTGCGGCCTTCTGACCGGAAAAAAGCCTGACCTGGACTGTGTATCCTTCGGACCAAGAATGTATGATGTCCATTCTGTAAGCGAGCGCCTGGATATTGCTTCCACAGAGAGAATGTGGAACATTCTCAAAGAAATCCTGAAAAAGTGCAAATAGCAAGCCTAGGGAACATATATTTAGAGGGAGTTTAATCTGCAAAGGAATGTCCTGAAAATTGAAGCGAAAAAGAGTGCACAACTATATCCTCCTGAATTTTCTTATGTGTTTTTTCCTCTCCATCGGTATCCATGAGCTGCTAATATTGGGAGGGTTTTCACGGCTGAATGAGGATACGGTAACAAAAGAGGCCTTCCGCATACAGACATTGAATGAGGAAATGCTGAACTGCATACAGAATACAAAAGACCCGGGGGAGAGCCTGGGTCTTTATTGGTTGGAAACAAATTTTGGTGCAAAACCACTAAAAAGTGTACCAGATTCAAAATTGTTCCAGCGCCTGGAAAATAAATGGGCAGGCAGGGACAGCTTTGAAAATTACATAGCCCAGTGCAGGGGAATCTGGAATGATGTGGTATATTTTCCGATTCCGGAACCATCTAATAACGTGGATGCTGGTACATCCTACGTAGACTCCTGGATGTTTCCGCGGAATTACGGAGGAAAGCGGGGGCATGAAGGGACAGATATCATGGCAGATAAAAATGAGAGGGGATACTATCCTGTGGTCAGTATGACAGACGGAGTCGTACGGCATAAAGGCTGGCTGGAGCAAGGCGGCTGGCGGCTTGGCATTGTTTCCCCCAGCGGGACTTATTTTTACTATGCACACATGGCTTCCTATGCCGATATTGAGGAGGGCGATACCGTACAGGCAGGAGATTTACTGGGATACATGGGAGATACCGGCTACAGCACGGTAGAGGGCACAACGGGAAGTTTCCCGGTCCATCTTCATGTAGGAATTTACTTATTTCACAAAGAGGAGGAAATCAGTGTTAACCCTTACTGGGTTCTCAGATACGTGGAAAATAATAAAATAAAATGTGTATATCCACGGTAAGGCGTGCAGATAGGACTACTAATGTCCGGTCAAATATGGTATAATCTTTTCCATGTGGAGGAATTGAAATGAACTTACCAAGAGCCTTTGAAGAAAAAATGAAGCATCTGCTGCACGAGGAATATGAGGATTATATACGCTGCTTTGATGAGCCGCGCCACTTTGGTCTCCGTGTAAATACAAATAAAATTAGTGTGGAGGACTTTTTAAAAATCACTCCATGGCCCCTCCGGCCCATTCCCTGGATACATAATGGATTCTATTATGACGGAGAGCATATCCATCCCGCAAAGCATCCTTACTATTTTGCAGGACTGTATTATCTGCAGGAACCCAGTGCCATGACCCCTGCCGACAGGCTGCCGGTGGAGCCGGGAGAGCGGGTTTTAGATATCTGCGCTGCACCGGGCGGAAAAGCAACGGAATTGGGAGCAAAGCTGAAGGGCAGCGGAGTACTGATTGCAAATGACATCAGTAGTTCCAGGGCCAAAGGTCTTTTGAAAAACCTGGAGCTCTTCGGCATTGGAAATATGTTGGTATTAAGTGAAGAACCCGGAAAACTCACAGAGTATTTCTCAGAGTATTTTGATAAGATTCTGATTGATGCACCTTGTTCCGGGGAGGGAATGTTCCGCAAGGACAAGAAGATGGTGAAAGCCTGGGAAGAACATGGCCCCGGCTTCTTTTCCAAACTTCAGAGAAGTATTATCACACAGGCGGCTTCTATGCTCAGACCCGGAGGCAGTTTGTTATATTCCACCTGTACCTTTGATGCCTCTGAAAATGAGCAGGTTATAGAATATCTTTTATCCCAATACCCCGAATTTGAGCTGCGCCGGATAGACCCCTATGAAGGCTTTGCCCCCGGAATTCCGGAGCTCTCAGACAGCGGGAATGATTCCCTTTCTGAAACAGTCCGTATCTTTCCTCACAGGATGCGGGGAGAAGGCCATTATCTTGCTCTCCTGAAAAAAGGAAATCCGGAAGAATCTGGTGAGAGGCAAAGAGAGAAAAAGAAAGTTTCAAAAGGCACTGTAAAAGCTGCAAAGCTGCCGGAAGAACTTGCTGCCTTCTGGAAGGAGATTAGCTGGGAGCTGGATTCATCCCGTCTGGATATTCATGGTGAAAGAATTTACTATATGCCGGAAGAACTTCCCGATATGCGCGGGATACGTTTTCTTAGATCGGGACTCCTTCTGGGGGAACTGAAAAAGAACCGCTTTGAGCCCAGCCAGGCACTGGCTATGTGTCTCAAAAAGCAGGAATACAGCAAAATACTCGACTTCCCCCTGGGAGATGAGAGAATCATGAAGTATCTGAAGGGAGAGACACTGGAAGTGGAGGATAAGGCATCTGTGAAAGAAAAAGGATGGTATCTTGTCTGTGTAGACGGTTATCCTTTAGGATTCGGGAAACTTTCCGGGCAGACACTGAAAAACAAATACCTTCCTGGCTGGCGGTGCCAATATTAAATGATCGAGGTTGAAGCATGAAACTGAGGCTGGATAAATATCTTGCAGATATGGGAGCGGGCACCCGCAGTGAAGTTAAAAAAGCAATTGCAAAGGGGCAGGTAAGTATCGGAGGGCTGGTCGTAAAGAGGCCGGAAACCAAAATTGATACAGAGCAGGATGAGGTGGAATATCAGGGCAGAAGTGTCAGCTATGTGGAATATGAATATTATATGCTGAACAAACCTGCGGGCGTGGTGTCTGCAACGGAAGATAAGAAAGAACAAACCGTTGTGGATTTGATAGAAAGCCGCCTAAGGAAAGACTTATTTCCTGTGGGACGGCTGGATAAGGATACAGAAGGTTTGCTTCTGATTACCAATGACGGTAAAATGGCACATCGTCTTTTATCACCCAAGAAGCATGTCGACAAGGTCTATTATGCCCGCATAAAAGGAAACGTCAGCCAAGCAGATGTACAAGCCTTTTCTGACGGACTGGATATTGGAGAGAAACAAAGAACTCTTCCTGCAAAGCTGGCTGTATTAAAGGCTGATGAAATATCAGAGATTGAAGTTACCATACATGAAGGGAAGTTCCACCAGGTGAAGCGTATGTTTGAGGCAGTAGAAAAAGAAGTCCTCTATCTAAAAAGAATCCGTATGGGAAGCCTGGAGCTGGACGATACACTTTTGCCAGGAACATACAGAAAATTAACAGAGAAAGAGATAAGTGAATTATGTTAGAAAATAAAAAAGCAGTAATATTTGATTTGGACGGCTCTCTGGTGGATTCTATGTGGATCTGGCCGGAAGTCGATATACAGTATATGAAAAAATATGACCTCCGTGCACCCATGAATTTCCACAAGGCCGTAGAAGGAATGAGCTATACAGAAACGGCACAATATTTTCTGGACACTTTTCCTTCCCTCAGATGTACATTGGATGACGTGCGCAGAGAATGGATGGAAATGACTATGGACCTGTACCAGACAAAGGTTCCGTTAAAGCGGGGGGCACGTGAGTTTTTGGAACGCATGCATTCTATGGGTGTTCTGATGGGGATTGCCACCAGTAATGCCAGAGAATTGGTAGATGCAACATTAAAGTCACTTCATATCCAGGATTATTTCACCTCAGTACGGACTTCCTGCGAAGTGTCAGCCGGAAAACCGGCACCAGATGTATATCTGAAGGTTGCTGAGGATTTGAGGGTTTCCCCGGAATCCTGCCTGGTCTTTGAGGATGTCCCAAGGGGAATTGAGGCGGGCAAAAATGCGGGAATGACCGTATGTGCCGTAGAAGATGAATTTTCAAAGCCGGATGAAAGGGAAAAAAGGCAGCTGGCCGATTATTTTATCCGGGATTATTATGATATTGAAAACTGTACTTATGAAATGTGTGGAGTGTAAACGATGAACCAGGGGTTTTTACCATTATGTAAAAAAGATATGCAGGAAAGAGGCTGGGAACAAGTGGATTTTGTCTATGTGATAGGGGATGCCTATGTGGACCATCCTTCCTTCGGACATGCTGTTATCAGCCGTGTTTTGGAATCTTATGGTTTTCGTGTGGGAATTCTCTCCCAGCCGGACTGGAAGAAAAAGGAGAGTATTACCGAATATGGGGAACCCCGCCTGGGTTTTCTTGTGTCGGCAGGCAACATGGATTCCATGGTGAATCATTATTCCGTCTCTAAAAAGCGGCGCAGGCAGGATTCCTACACCCCGGGAGGTGTTATGGGGAAGCGTCCCGACTATGCTGCTGTTGTTTACGGAAACCTGATCCGTCAGACTTACAAACATACTCCTGTTATTTTAGGCGGCATCGAGGCAAGTCTGCGCAGACTTGCCCATTATGATTACTGGGCTGACAAAATAAAACGCTCCATCCTTCTGGACTCAGGAGCGGACATTATTTCCTATGGAATGGGAGAGCATTCTATTGTAGAGATTGCCCAGGCACTGGATGCAGGCATTGCAGTGGATGACCTAACTTATCTGGATGGAACAGTGGTAAAAGTAAAAAATCTGGATTCTGTTTATGATGCGGTTATTCTCCCTTCTTTCAACGAGCTTTTGGACAGCCGGGAAATCTATGCTAAAAGTTTTTATACACAATATCAGAATACGGACCCTTTTTCCGGGAAACGGCTGGCCGAGCCTTATGGAGAGCACCTGTATGTGGTACAAAATCCACCGTCCAAGCCCTTAGACCAGACACAGATGGATGATGTTTACAAACTCCCTTATATGCGCACATACCATCCTTCCTATGAAAAAGCCGGCGGAATCCCTGCCATTGAAGAAATTAAATTCAGCCTGACCAGCAGCCGGGGCTGTTTTGGGGGCTGTAATTTCTGCGCCCTGACCTTCCATCAGGGGCGAAGAATTCAGGCCCGCAGCCATGAATCTCTGCTGGATGAAGCAAATCTCCTGACAGAGGAACCGGATTTTAAAGGATATATCCATGATGTAGGCGGACCGACAGCAAATTTCCGCCATCCATCTTGTAAAAAACAATTGAAATATGGGCTCTGTAAGGATAAGCAGTGCCTGTTTCCTGTTCCATGCAATAATCTGGAGGCAGACCATAAAGATTATGTAGAATTATTAAAGAAATTAAGAAATGTTCCCAAAGTAAAAAAAGTATTTATCCGTTCCGGCATCCGGTTTGATTATCTGCTGGAAGACAAAGACAAAGCTTTCCTAAGAGAGCTCTGCAATTATCACGTCAGCGGCCAGCTTAAAGTCGCTCCCGAACATGTGGCAGATGAAGTACTTGAAAAGATGGGAAAGCCAAGCCACGGTGTTTATGAAAAGTTTACCCGGGCATTTACAGATATGAACCGGAATTTAGGAAAACAACAGTACCTGGTTCCCTACCTGATGTCCTCCCACCCGGGCTCTGATATGAAGGCAGCTGTAAAGCTGGCTGAATATTGCAGGGACTTGGGCTATATGCCGGAACAGGTACAGGATTTTTATCCCACACCATCTACAATATCCACATGTATGTATTATACCGGTCTGGACCCACGGACTATGAAACAGGTTTACGTGCCGAGAAATCCTCATGAAAAGGCATTGCAGCGTGCGCTGATCCAATACCGCAATCCGGAGAACTATGACCGGGTGGTAGAAGCTCTGAGTAAAGCCGGAAGAATGGATTTAGTAGGTTTCGGGGAAAAATGTCTGGTGAGGCCGCGCAAATTTTCTGATGGAAAATCAAAGACAAAAGAAACCGGCAAAACGAAAAAGCCGGGAAAGAAAAAAGCCATACGGAATGTCCATAAAAAGAGAGTCGTATAAAACAGGTTCTGGAGAGTATAAAAATATGAAAATTGCAATTGTTACCGGTGCATCATCCGGAATTGGAAAAGAATTTGTAAAGCAGCTTCCTCATTTTTACAGGACGCTGGATGAAATCTGGGTCATAGCCAGAAGGCGGGACCGCCTGGAAACTCTCAAAAGAGAGTCCGGCCTTCCCCTCAGAATATTTGAAGGAGATTTGCTGGAAGAGTCTTTTTATTCAAATCTTCAGAATTGCCTGGAAAACGAAACTCCTGACGTCCGCATGCTCGTCAATGCTGCAGGCTTTGGCAGAAAGGGGACAGTAGCAGAAATAGCGAAAGGAGAGCCTTCCATTCAAATGGAAATGGTTGATTTGAACTGCAGGGCATTGACAAAGATTACTCTTGTCTGCCTGCCTTATCTTTCAAAGGGAAGCAGAATTATTAATGTAGCTTCTGCGGCTGCTTTTGCCCCCCAGCCTTCCTTTGCCGTCTATGCTGCTACAAAGTCCTATGTCCTAAGCTTTTCAAACGGGCTGGGAGCAGAGCTGGAGGGACAGGGAATCCGGGTAACCGCAGTCTGCCCGGGACCGGTCGATACGGAATTCTTTACTATATCCGGTAAGTTGACAAACCGGTGGAAGAATGCAGCTATGGCCAGACCTGAGAACGTAGTAAAAAAAGCTTTGCTGGACTCAAGAAAGGGGAAAACGGTTTCTGTATACAGCATCCCGATAAAAGCCGCTCAAATGGGAGCAAAACTTTTCCCCCACCGTCTGATTATGAAAGCAGTAACATTTCAAGAAAGGTAGAATCATGCAGCAAATAATGATTGGTGAAAACGAAGCCGGACAGAGATTTGATAAGATGCTTGCGAAATATTTGAACAAAGCACCGAAAAGCTTTGTGTATAAAATGCTGCGTAAAAAGAATATTACGCTGAATGGACAAAAAGCTTCCGGCAGTGAAAAGCTTCAGACAGGAGATAAGGTTACCCTTTTTTTATCTGATGAAACCATTGCCAAATTTTCAGACACGCATTTTCAATGTACCGGAGAAAAACTGGATATTATCTATGAAGATAACAATATTGTTCTAATAAATAAGCCCGCCGGGATGCTTTCCCAAAAGGCATCTGACAAGGATGTTTCTCTTGTGGAACATTTTATTACTTACTTAATACAGTCAGGGCAGCTCACTGAGGAAGCACTGCAGACCTTCCGTCCTTCTGTCTGCAACCGGCTGGACAGAAATACCAGCGGAATCGTAGCTGCTGGAAAAAGCCTGGCAGGTTTGCAGGAACTAAGCCGGCTTTTTAAAGACAGAAGCCTGGGAAAATATTATCTGTGCCTTGTAAACGGATTGGTGGAACAGCCTTCTCATATCCGGGGATTCTTAAAAAAGAACACAAGGACGAACCAGGTAGAAATCACTCAAAAAGAAGACACTGGAAGTACTGCCATAGAAACAGAATTTGTCCCCCTGAAAACCGGACAAAATGTCACGCTTCTGGAGGTTCATCTGATTACCGGGAAAACCCATCAGATCCGTGCTCATCTTGCATCCATAGGGCATCCGATTCTGGGAGATTCCAAGTATGGAAATCCAAGAATAAACGGCCTATACAGCAGGAAATATGGGTTATCACATCAGCTCCTCCATGCATACAGGCTTACATTTCCTGTTCTTGAGGGGGCACTTTCCAATTTATCCGGCAGGGAGTTTATGGCAGAGCTACCCCGGCAGTTTCAAAATATAGTAAATAAGGAAACATCCATGTCACTAAGGCTTGAAAAGACCAAGCCTAAGTAACATAAGCAGGAAGGGATTTTATAATATGGCTACATGGAATTCACGGGGGCTTCGCGGCTCTACTCTGGAGGATTTAATTAACCGTACCAATGAGCGGTATGAAGAAATGGGACTGGCATTGATCCAAAAAATCCCCACCCCCATCACCCCCGTAAAAATAGATAAAGAACAGCGGCATATTACACTGGCTTATTTCGATAAGATCAGTACCGTCGATTATATTGGAGCTGTACAGGGAATTCCGGTCTGCTTTGACGCCAAGGAATGCGGCGCAGACACCTTTCCTTTACAAAATATTCATGAACATCAAATCTCATTTATGACGAAATTTGAACAGCAGTGCGGGATTTCATTTCTTATTATTTACTACAGCGGCAGCCAGGAATTATATTATATGCGCTTTGAAGAAATCAAAAGATTCTGGGACAGGGCAAGCGCCGGCGGACGAAAAAGCTTCCGCCGTGAGGAGTTGGACTCTGCATATTTTATGGAATTAAAAAATGGCTGCTTTGTTCCTTATCTGGACTATATACAGAAGGATTTGGATACCAGGGATTGACATTTCCCCTGAAACTGCGTATAATTTACATGTTGTTTTAACGAATTAGCACGATAAAGTGAAGAGGCGGTAAGGTGAGCGCAGCAAGCAGTTTGCGTGTACATCAGCCTGATTCATCAGGAGGCAGATATGGAACAGAAATTACATACTCCCGAAGGGGTAAGGGACATTTATAATACAGAATGCAGGAAGAAACTGGCAGTACAAGAGAATCTGCATGAGATTCTGCGTGTTTATGGTTACAAGGACATCCAAACACCTACATTTGAATATTTCGACGTATTCAGAAAAGAAATTGGAACTATTTCTTCCAGGGAACTATATAAATTTTTTGACAGGGACGGCAATACCCTGGTACTGCGCCCGGACATCACACCTTCGATTGCACGTGCGGCAGCAACATTGTTTGAGACAGAAGAGTTCCCCGTCCGGCTCTGTTATATAGGCAACACTTTTATCAACCATTCCAGCTATCAGGGGCGCCTCAAGGAAAATACACAGTTAGGTGCGGAGCTGATTGGAGCAGACTCCCTTGAAGCTGATGTGGAAATGCTGGCTATGCTGGTGGACGGTTTGAAAAAGGCAGGGCTGAAGGAATTCCAGGTAAATATCGGCCATGTTGATTTTATTCAGGGTCTGATGGATGCAACAGGTTTGGACGAAGAGGAAAAAACAGAAGTCCATGATCTGATTACGAATCGGAATTATTTCGGAGTGGAAGAAATCCTTGACAACAAACAGGTAAAGGAATCCCTCAAAGAAGCCTTTCATGTACTTCCTGAATTAATGGGAGATGTGGAGATTCTGGACAAAGCACTGGAGATTGCGCCGAGCATGAATGCCCGGCTTGCTATATCTCATCTTCAGCAGATGCATAAGCTACTTGCACTTTATGGTGTGGAAGATCACATCACTTTCGACCTCAGCATGAATGGAAATTATGGATATTATACAGGAATTATTTTCCGGGCCTATACATATGGCACAGGAGATGCCATTGTAAGAGGAGGCCGTTATAACCACCTTTTAGAAAAGTTTGGAAAGAACACACCCTCTATCGGTTTTGCGATTATCATAGATGAACTGATGAGTGCACTGAGCCGGCAGAAAATTTCTGTAGAAACCTGCCATACTAATATTATTGTATACACTGAGGCTACTCTGAAATGGGCAATTGCACTTGCAAAGGACTTCCGTGAAAAGGGCAGATGTGTAGAAATGCAAAAACGGGAGGCCGCGGACTGTAAGGAAGATTATATCGCATATGGAGAACGTACACAGGCAGTTAGTATGCTTTATCTAAATGATGATTTGACCATTGACATGATAAACCTGCTGACAGGAGAAGAAAAGCAGATAAATGCGGGAAGTAAAAAAGGGGAGCAGAGATGAGATATTTAACGTTTGCCCTGACGAAAGGGCGTCTGGCGAGTAAAACGCTGGAGATGCTGGAAAAGATGGGAATTACATGTGAGGAAATGAAAGACAAAAATTCCCGCAAATTAATTTTTGTAAATGAAGAGCTGAAATTAAAATTTTTCCTTGCAAAGGGACCGGATGTTCCCACATATGTAGAATATGGTGCTGCGGATATCGGGGTAGCCGGGAAAGATACTATCGTAGAAGAAGGACGCAAAGTACATGAAGTACTGGATCTGGGCTTTGGAAAATGCAGGATGTGTGTCTGCGGTCATGAGGATGCAAGAGAATTGCTCCGTCACCGTGAACTTATCCGGGTAGCAACAAAATACCCCAATATAGCAAAAGATTATTTTTATAATAAAAAACATCAAACTGTAGAAATTATCAAAATGAATGGTTCTATTGAGCTGGCACCCATTGTAGGTCTTTCTGAGGTTATTGTGGATATTGTGGAAACAGGCTCAACTTTAAAAGAGAACGGTCTTATGGTACTGGAGGAGGTATGCCCTCTGTCTGCCCGTATGATTGTCAATCCCGTCAGCATGAGAATGGAGAATGGCAGAATCAAAGAACTGATTATCAATCTCAGGAAACTTTTACAGGAGGGATAAGAATGCGGATAGAAAGACTGGACGAACGTACAAAAAAGAACCTTCTGGATGATCTCTTAAAGCGCAGTCCTAATAACTACGTACAGTATGAGGACAGTGTCCGGGAGATATTGAACGAGGTAAAAGAAAAGGGTGACGAAGCAGTATTCTCTTACACCAGGAGATTTGACAAGGCCAACATAGATGCATCCAACATTCTGGTGACAGAAGAGGAAGTAAAAGAAGCTTATAGGCTAGTGAATGACTCTCTCCTTGTGATTATACGGAAGGCTCTGAAGAATATTGAGTCTTATCATGCAAAACAGATGCAGTACAGTTGGTTTGACAGTAAACCGGACGGAACTCTCCTTGGGCAGAAAGTGACGGCACTTAGAAGAGTAGGTGTCTATGTACCCGGAGGAAAAGCGGTATATCCTTCCTCTGTTCTGATGAATATTATGCCTGCAAAAGTGGCAGGGGTTGAGGAGATTATCATGGTAACCCCGCCGGGGCAGGATGGAAAGATCAATCCTACCACATTGGTTGCTGCAAAAGAAGCAGGTGCCACTGCCGTTTATAAGGTGGGCGGTGCACAGGCAATTGCTGCTCTTGCATATGGAACAGAAAGTATCCCAAAGGTGGATAAAATCGTAGGCCCCGGGAATATCTATGTTGCCCTGGCTAAGAAAGCTGTTTATGGACATGTCAGCATTGATTCCATCGCAGGGCCCAGTGAAATTCTGGTACTTGCAGATGAAACAGCCAATCCCAGATATGCAGCAGCGGACCTGCTGTCACAGGCTGAACATGACGAACTGGCCTCTGCAATACTGGTGACAACAAGCCAGGACCTTGCAGAGAAAGTATCTCTGCAGATAGACAAATTTGTGGAGGAATTGTCAAGAGGAACTATTATACAGAGATCATTGGATAATTACGGTCATATTTTAGTAGCAGATACTCTGGAAGATGCCATTGATGCAGCAAATGAAATTGCATCAGAGCATTTGGAGATTATGACAAAAGATCCTTTTACCGTGATGACGAAAATCCGCAATGCAGGTGCAATTTTCATCGGAGAATACAGCAGTGAACCACTGGGAGATTATTTTGCAGGACCTAACCATGTCCTGCCTACCAACGGGACAGCAAAATTCTTTTCCCCACTGTCCGTAGATGATTTCCTAAAGAAATCAAGCATTATTTCTTATTCAAAAGAAGCCCTGGAGGCCATACACCTGGATATAGAGCGCTTCGCCGAAGCAGAACAGCTAACAGCCCACGCCAACTCCATAAAAGTACGGTTTGAGGCCGAAAGCAACTTAGTGAATCCGAGCGACAGCGAAAGATGAACTTAGTGCGAGGCCGTTCTTTGAGATTAACGAGGTCACTCACGAGTTTAGCGAAAAGAACTTCCTTGTGAAAGCAACTTAGTGAATCCGAGCGACAGTGAGAGATGAGCTTAGTGCGAGGCCGTTCTTTGAGATTAACGAGGTCACTCACGAGTTTAGCGAAAAGAACTTCCTTGTGAAAAGCAACTTAGTGAATCCGAGCGACAGCGAAAGATGACTTAGTGCGAGGCCGTTCTTTGAGATTAACGAGGTCACTCACGAGTTTAGCGAAAAGAACTTCCTTGTGAAAGCAACTTAGCGAGTCCGAGCGACAGTGAGAGATGAGACTTCCTTTGAAAGGAGAATATGATGGAGAGAATTGGCAGTTATACAAGAAAGACAAAGGAGACAGATATTGCATTGACAATCTGTCTGGATGGAAAAGGGAACAATAAAATTGATACAGGAATTGCATTTTTTGACCATATGCTTGACGGTTTTGCAAGGCATGGCCTGTTTGACCTGGAAGTAAAGGTAAAAGGAGACTGGGAGGTAGACTGCCATCATACCGTGGAAGACACTGGTATTGTATTAGGCTTGGCTATAGCCAGTGCTCTGGGAGACAAATCCGGTATCAAACGTTATGGAAGTTTTATACTTCCTATGGATGAGACTCTTGCCCTATGTGCAGTAGACCTTTCCGGGCGCCCCTATCTGAATTATCAGGCTGGATTCACATGTGACCGGATCGGCGGACTGGATACAGAGATGGTGAAAGAATTTTTCTATGCAGTATCCTACAGTGCAGCTATGAATCTGCATTTAAAAATCCTGGAGACCGGCAATAATCACCACATGGCGGAAGCTTTGTTCAAGGCTTTCGGAAAAGCATTGGACGCGGCAACTATGGAAGAGCCGAGAATGAAAGAGGTATGGTCTACAAAGGGCAGCCTGTAAAGGAGAGAAAATACATGAGTTATAAAAGATTAACCCCCTGCATTTTCATCGACGGAGGAAAAGCAGTCAGGTGGTTTGACGATAAAGAAGTTATTGCAGATGATGTAATATCACTTGCAAAGCATTACGGAGATATGGGGGCGGATGAATTGATTGTTTTCGATTTATCCAACTCTGATGAGGAACACGAAGAATCTATTGACCTGATAAAAAGAATCAACCGCGTGATTAATATCCCTATGGTTGCAGGAGGAAACATCCGCAGACAGGAGGATGTAAAGAAACTTTTGTATGCAGGTGCCAAACGGGCTATGCTGAATTTTTCCAAACCTTTATCCATAGATCTGATAGAAGAAGTATCACAGCGGTTCGGCAAAGAGCGGATTGCAGTATCTTTGAATGATTTTGATGCCCTGTTCAAACAGCAGCATCTTATAGAAGAGTACAGCACAGAGATTATATTCATGCACAGGCTGGATTTGAATTCTGTCATAAACGTCACCCAGGTTCCTTGTGTTGTCGTAACAGATACCATGGAACAGGCTGAAATTCTGAAAATATTAAAAAGCGATGGTGTAAAAGGGGTGTCCGGGCTTTTTATCAGTCAAAAGGATATCGACTTTAATTCTTTTAAAGATATCTGTACCTCTGAGGATATCCGTATGACTTCTTTCGAAAGCATAATAGATTTTTCGGAATTTAAGTTGAATTCTGACGGCCTTTTACCTGTGATTGTACAGGATTATAAGACAAATGAGGTCCTGATGATGGCATACATGAATGAAGAGGCCTTTGACCATACTATAAAATCAGGAAAAATGACTTATTACAGCAGGAGCAGAAAGGAACAGTGGATAAAAGGAGAAACCTCCGGCCATTACCAATATGTGAAAACACTGACTATAGATTGCGACAAGGACACTTTGCTGGCAAAGGTGGATCAGGTGGGTGCTGCCTGCCATACGGGAAATCAAACCTGCTTCTTCCAGCCTGTTGTAGGCAATGATTACGACGGAAAGAACCCCCTTCAGGTATTTGAATCTGTATATGCCACAATTGCAGACAGAAAACAAAATCCAAAAGAAGGGTCTTATACGAACTATCTGTTTGAAAAAGGGATTGATAAAATCCTGAAGAAAGTAGGAGAGGAAGCAACGGAACTCATCATAGCCGCCAAAAATCCAAATCCGGAGGAAATCAAATACGAGATGTCTGATTTCCTGTATCACGCAATGGTTCTGATGGTAGAAAGAGGAATCACCTGGGAAGATATTACCAACGAACTAATTGACCGGTAAAACACTTTTTGTATTTATATAAATTTCTCTAATATATAATTCTTTACAAAATCTTTATACTATGATATGCTTTTAAAAGTTGAATAGAAAGGAGGTGGCTTGATGTTTGCTATCCGTAAATAATAGGACAATAAAAATTTTGTTTTCATCTGAAAGATGATGAGTTTTTTTATTGTACTTTTTTGCGGATACTTGCTCAGGCTACCTCTTGTTCAGGAGATAGTGTTATTTATTGATTAGCCTTTTAATGATTAAGTAGTATAATAAGATATCTGTATTGATCATTATAGGTTATTTTCTGTAAAGCAATAAAATCTGCATTTAGTATTATTTCGATAACTCATCATTTAGGAGTTATCTTTTTTATTGTCCTGACGCTGATCAAATAGTACTATATAAACCTATCGTGTAAGGAGATAATTAATACAATGAATCGTGAAAACAAGAGAAGACAACATAATAAAGGTTATTATCAAACACATCCATGCCCAGACCGTTTTACATGTAAAACTTGCGGACGCTTGGTTGTATCAGCTGGCGCTGGCAGTGCACACCGCAATCATTGTCCTAATTGCCTGTCTAGTATTCATGCTGATATCAAACCAGGTGACCGCGAGTCTGGCTGTGGCGGCATAATGGATCCAGTTGCTGTATGGGTAAGAAAAAATGGTGAATGGGCAATAATTCACCGTTGCCGCCTTTGCGGGAAGCTTAGTTCAAACCGCGTGGCAGCAGATGATAACCCTATGAAACTGATGTCTATTGCTATGAAACCTTTATGCCTGCCACCGTTTCCACTGGAACGAATTGAAGAACTGACAAAACTTATGGCAGGAGATGGAAGTATGGAATTCTAACACTGAAAAACAAATGCTATTATTTGGCAGTTACGTTCTAACTACTTTTAATGGGACATATGATATGTTAGATATATCATATGTCCTTTTTATGTAATAAGAAGATGCCATCCTATTACATCTATTGCAGAAACATTGAAGCAGGCCATCCCATCCTATTCCACAGAAAAGGCATATTCCAGGTTTCGTCACAAAGGAGGTACATAAACTATGAATGAATCAGAAGAACGGCGCCGGGAACTCCTTAGGCAGACAAGAAAGCTTTATAATGAGGACAGCTTCATTCCGGCAATACATCCCCGATATGGACACATTTATCATGATTTGTATGAAGATGACACGCAGGATAGACCAAAAAACAGTTTCTTTTTCCGGCTGTCTCTGGGAATCCTATGTTTTATCTGTTATGTCTGGATGGACTATGGTAAATTGAATGTAGCAAATGTGAGCAGCGATAAAATAGTCAATCAGATAGAACGTCAGACAGATTTAAAAGAGCTCAAAGATGTGTGGAAAAAACTTTGAAAAATGTACTTTTGATTAAAGCGGAAAAGTAGAATCTGGCAATTAAGAGCTGGCTATCGGCGAAGCGGATAGCCAGCTCTTAATTGTTAAGCCGAATCTTACATCTCCTGTTAGATAATGTAATTTCTATAAATGATTTTAAACTTCATATCAATTTAAAAAGGATTTCGTGTTTTCCGAACTTTTCTGATCTTCCCTTTAATAGGCTGCTCCTGTAATGCCGCTAGTACCATAGGCCCTTTTCCGTTTAAAATTTCCACATACGTTAAACTCTCTCTAATATCAATTATCCCGATATCATCCGAATCTAGTTGTTCTAGATTACATAATGCGCCTACAACATCGCCCGCCCTCATTTTGGACTTTTTACCGCCACCAATGGACAGGCGCGTGATATGATGATTCACGGCATCACCTTTTCTCTTCTGGGGTACATCGCTTTGTTTTTGCTTGTCCCAGAAAGATTTTTCATTTATCTTGTCCCGGTCAGGGCACTTGGCAGTTGTTAGCATTATATTAATATAAGCCTCAACCTGCCGCTGCATTTTCTTTTCGTCTTCGCAGACCAAACTGATTGCTTTCCCGCTCTTGCCATTTCTCCCGGTTCGCCCGACACGATGTAGATAGGTCTCTTTTCCGGTTGGGAAATCATAGTTTACAACAAGAGATATATTGTCAACATCTATGCCTCTGGCAGCGACATCGGTAGCAATCAGATAGCGATAACGCTTTATCCGGAAATAATCTATCATCTTGAGACGTTCACTTTGCTCCATTTCACCATGCAGCATGCCACAGGAGACTTTGTCTCTCCTTAGCTTCTGATACAGCACGTTCACCATTTCCCGCGTTGCACAAAAAATCATACAGCTGTCCGGATTCTCTTGTATCAGGATTCGAAGTAACGATTGATATTTATCTTCTGTTTCCACCTCATACACAACTTGTTTAATCTCGGTTGCAATTGCTGTTTTAGATTCCAATATTACCGGAATAGCCTCCGGCATATACATCTTCGTCAAACCTTCAATTCGATTGTCTATTGTTGCAGAAAATAGCATAATCTGCTTTGATTCCGGCAAGTATGTTATGATCTCGTTCACTTCCTCTGCAAACCCCATATCCAGCATCAGATCCGCTTCGTCAATTACCAGATATTTTATCTCCTGCAATTTTAAGCTGCCTCTTCGGATATGATCCATCACCCGGCCCGGCGTTCCTACCACAATATGAGATTTTTGCTTCAATGTCTGAATCTGTTTATCAATCGGAAACCCACCGAATATCGCCGGAACCTTCAGCCGTTTTTTTCGTCCGATATAAAATATCTCATCTTGCACCTGTACCGACAACTCTCTGGTTGGCTCTAAGATCAATGCCTGTGGATAATTTTCCTCCCAATTGATCTTTTCACAAATAGGAATTGCAAACGCTGCTGTTTTTCCTGTCCCGGTCTGTGATTTTGCAATCACGTCTTTTCCATCTAATATGAGAGGGATCACTTCCTGCTGAATCTCCGTTGGGTTGTGAAATCCAAGCTGGGCAAGGGTTTCAAATAGCTCCGTGGATAACGGATATTGTTGAAATGTGTTATTATTTGTATCGCAATATGAAGACATAGGTCCCCTCTCTATTAGATATCTCATATTTTTTAAGAAGTTTAAAATCAGTTAGGCAGATTTTAAAGGGCATATCTAATTTTTTCATCATATCACAAAACATATAGAAAATTCAATACCGCCTTTTTTTACAGCTAGAACCGTCAAATCTTTTGAATGCGTTAAGAAGAAGATACAGTTTTTTAATACCCAATAAATTTAGGTTCGACCCTTCTGCCTGCAATTTGTTCTATTGTATAAGCTGTGTTTAATAATTCTTCATCAGTTTGAGCGATGATATTTATTCCAAAAGGCATTCCATCATTATATAGCCCACAGGGTACTGTAATTGCCGGTAAACCTGTATATTGAACAATTGGATGATCTTTAAATACAATACATACATTTACATCCTTTAACTGTTCCTCCATATATAGTTTAGTCGGCCCTATATTTTTTAACGCATCCAGATAAATAGATTCTGTCATTTCACCAGAGGTATTATCCTGGGCACCCTCTAATAATATTTGACCATATCTTAAAGTTTTTTCTTTATGAAGATTATTAAATTCGATTATGTCCTTCAAATTTTTTATTTTGTAATCTGATGACAATTCAGCTAAATATTGGTTCATAGCGTACTTAAACTCATATTTTTTAATGTTCTCCAGATTTTCATTAGGAATCGTTTTAAGGCGCATTCCTTTTAAGATTGCACCAGCTTCCTTTAACTTATCTAAAACATTCTTAGTCTTCTTTTGTTCTTCCTGAGACATATTATCGATGGCAGATTGATCAATTCCTATTACAGTACCTTTAAGGCTTGTATTTTCTGTAAATTGTATTTTA
The DNA here is from genome assembly GCA_013911065.1 of Ruminococcus sp. GTDB lineage: Bacteria > Bacillota > Clostridia > Lachnospirales > Lachnospiraceae > Muricomes. Next base: position 79,859 of record JACERV010000017.1, read on the forward strand.
TTAGCTGATATTTCATTAAAAATAATAACTGCATCTTTAACGGTTCTTGTCATGGGACCAACCATATCAAGAGTAAAGCTTATCGGTATAATTCCTTTTATGCTCAAGGCACCCCTGCCCGGACGATATCCTACAATACCATTCATTAAACCGGGAGATATGATAGAACCAGAAGTATCCGTGCCTAAAGCCGCCGTACATAAATTAGCTGCTACTGCAGCTCCTGAACCAGTGCTGGAACCTGCCGGGGTTTCACCTAAAACGTATGGTGAGTTTACAATTCCTCCTTTGGAACTATATCCGTTTGGCATTCCTTTCGTCATATAATTGGCAAATTCAGTCATATTTGTTTTGCCAAGAATAACAGCACCTTTCTTTCTTAAAATTTTTACAATCTCAGCATCGGTTACCGGACTTGAATCTGCTAATGCAAGTGAACCGGCGGATGTGTGTAAATTATCTGCAGTATTTATATTATCTTTTAAAAGAATAGGTATCCCATAAAGCAAACCAGAATCACTCTTATTTCCTGCATCAAGCTCTTCTGCTATTGTAATAGCATCTGGATTTATCTCAAGAATAGAATTTAATCCTTTAGAACCTTTGTCGAAAGAGTCGATTTGCTCTAAATATTGTGAAACAATCTCTTTTATAGAGAAAGTTTTGTTTCTTATTATCTTATTTAATTCTGTTATCGTTATTTCGTTTAAGTTTATTTGGGTTACCATATCAATCTCCTGTATCTATTTGACATTCTCTCATTTATCAGTACTAGTTTTATTTTTACTATTATCTTCCTATATATTTTAATTTATTCATAGTAACGGATGGATTGATAGCACAAAAAATACGGGGAATACAATTCCATGAAGGACTCCAAATAGGATTGCTTGAATAAGATTCGCAGCTTGAAAACCAAAGCGACTTGAAATACGTTTCAGAATAAAACAAGGTACATACCTATTACATTTTACTGTTCACTTTATACATTTGGATACGTGTACACACATCATATTATTGACTGTAACAGCGAGTATTGTATATTTCCGTTAAAAGAAATATAATAAAATTATGGAGGTGTTATGCGTGGATTATATAACGATAAAAGAAGCAGCGAAAAATTGGGGTATCACAGATAGAATGGTAGTGGTCCATATAGGAGCAGTAAAATAAAGGATGGTGAACATAAATGAAACGGATATTTTTGGTTGAGGATGATAAGACAATCTCTAAAAATCTCATACTTTTGCTCCGCTCGGAGGGATTTACAGTTACCCATGCTTCTAAAAGGGGAGATGCCCTTTCCATGCTTGCCGGAGAAAAATTTGACTTGGCGTTGATTGATATTTCTCTGCCTGATGGAAATGGCTTTACGGTTTGCACAGCAATCAAAGAAACGCAAAATATTCCCGTTATCTTTCTGACGGCTTCGGGCGATGAGGCGAGTGTTGTTACCGGGCTGAACATGGGTGCGGATGACTATATTACCAAGCCCTTTCGTCCGCGTGAATTGATTGCGCGAATTAGAACAGCTCTGCGAAAAAGCGGGCGTTCTGGGTCGGATTTTGAAGTTCACGGGCTTCATGTCGATACATCAAGCGGCATTGTGAAAAAAAACGGCAACGAGATCTTTCTTTCTGCATTAGAATACCGCTTGTTGCTGGTGTTTATCAGCAACCCTAAAAGAATTATTACGAGGGGCAGGCTGCTTGATGAATTGTGGGACGCAGCGGGCGAGTTTGTCAATGACAATACATTGACCGTGTATATCAAACGCTTGCGAAAGAAGATAGAGAATGACCCGGCAAGCCCGCAAATAATTCTGACTGTTCGAGGGACAGGGTATAGATTGGGGGACGAATATGCTTCGAAATAGAGAGTTCCGGCAGTTTGCCATTTTGTTTTCTTTAATGGCTGCCGTCACTATAATGCTGGGATTTGCAATCAATTCGACAGCGGGAATCCTCGCCATTGCTTCGGCCGCCTTCTATGGTACAGTGTTTTTCGCATTTACCAAAGCCCGGTACAAAAGCATTGCACGGATTTCAAATCAAATCGACCTTGTGCTTCATAATGCTGACCATCTGTATATTGGGGAATCGGACGAGGGCGAACTTTCCATTTTGCACAGTGAGATAACAAAAATGATGCTGCGTATTCGGGAGCAAAACGACGCGTTAAGAAAGGAAAAAGAACATCTTGCCGATTCGCTGGCCGACATAGCCCACCAACTCCGAACCCCGCTTACATCTGCGAACCTTATTCTGTCATTGTTAGCGAATAACCCTGATGAAAATGAGCGAAAAGCATTTGTGCGGGAAACAGAGGAATTGCTTGTGCGGATGGATTGGCTGATTACTTCCCTGTTGAAATTATCCCGCCTGGACGCAGGCATTGTGGTGTTCCAAAGAGAGCAGCTAGACGTAAACAATTTGATATGCACCGCCCTTCGCCCGTTCCTAATCCCAATGGAACTGCATGATATTGATTTGCAAATAGACGTGTCCAAAGGGATACTTATTCAGGGCGATTCGGGTTGGCTTTCGGAAGCAATTCAAAATATCCTCAAAAATTGCATAGAAAGCACAGGCGAAAACGGGAAGATTGAGATTGCCAGCAGGTCTAACCCATTGTTTACCGAGATTACCATCCACGACAGCGGCGCAGGTATTGAAAAAGAAGATTTACCTTGCCTGTTTGACAGGTTTTATCGTGGGAAAAACCCAAACGCTGCTGGATACGGGATTGGATTGGCTCTCTGCAGGATGATTATAACACGGCAGGGCGGAACAATTACCGCCAAAAATCACGCCCAGGGTGGCGCAATATTTTCCATTCGTTTCCCAAAGTGACGAATCTCTCACCTAAAAGTCACAGAGATGTAAGAGGAAAGTTCTATTATATGGGTGAACCATAAGAAGGGAGGCTCACATAATGGAGTTCTTAAAAATTGAAAATTTATGCAAGGTATACGGCAAGGGTGAAAACCAAGTGACCGCGCTTGACCATGTTTCGCTTACAATCGAAAAGGGAGAATTTACTGCAATCATCGGTTCTTCCGGTTCGGGCAAATCCACATTGCTTCACATCATCGGCGGCGTGGACATGCCGACAAGCGGAAAGGTGTATTTGAACGGGCAGGATGTCTATGCGGGGAGCAATGATAAACTCGCTATTTTCCGCAGGCGGCAGGTGGGACTTATTTACCAGTTTCACAACCTCATTCCCACACTGAATGTGGTGGAAAATATCACCTTGCCAATACTAATGGACAAACGGCAGGTCAACGAGGAACGGCTGAATGATCTGCTAGAAATGCTTGGGTTAAAAGACCGAAAATCCCATTTACCCAATCAGCTTTCAGGCGGTCAGCAACAACGGGTTTCCATAGGACGCGCTTTGATGAACGCCCCCGCAGTCATGCTTGCCGACGAACCCACAGGCAGTTTAGACAGCCGGAATGGGCACGAAATTATCAAGTTACTAAAAGAAAGCAATAAAAAATATGGGCAGACCCTGCTTCTCGTCACCCATGACGAAAATATCGCCCTGCAGGCGGACCGCATTATCGGTATATCAGACGGCAAGGTAACACGGGATGAGAGGATGGTGCGGCCATGAATATTTTTAACAAAGTCACTCTGCAAAGCATGAAAAAGGGCCGCACGCGAACGATTGTCACAATTATCGGAGTTGTTCTGTCGGCCGCTATGATTACGGCAGTCGCTACCTTTGGCACTTCTCTGTTAAATTTTCTGGTAAATAGTTCTATTGCCAAATACGGCGGTTGGCACGTTGAGTTTTTGGATGTTGATTCCACCTTCATACAGGAGCGAACCCACGACAATGAAGTTGTAAGCACCGCATCATTTGAAAATATCGGCTATGCAATGCTTGATGGCGGAAAAAGCCCCGAAAAGCCCTATCTTTTTATTGCCGGGTTCAGTGAGGAAGCCTTTGATACCCTGCCCATAAGATTGATTTCCGGCAGATTACCGGAAAATAGCGGAGAGGTTCTTGTCCCGGCCCACGTCGCGGCAAAGGGCGGCGTTAGATTTAAGGTAGGCGGCACGCTTTCACTTGCTGTTGGAAGCCGCATTGATGGAGACAAGACTCTCAGTCAACACGCCCCTTATCTGTCAGGGGAAGAAGCGGGAGCGGGCAAAGAAACTCTTATGCCAAAAGCAGAGAGAACCTACACGGTTGTAGGTATCTGCGAACGACCCGGTTTTGAGGAGCATTCCGCACCGGGATATACCTTGATAACAAAAGAAAGCTCTCAGGACCAAGGGGACAGCTTCAGCATATTTGTCACGCTTAAAAACCCTCAGCAAGTCCATGCTTATGCAGGCCGCACAGCCGGAGAAGGAGCTTATGTCTTTAACGAGGATGTGCTGCGCTTTATGGGGGCTTCGGACAATAAACTGTTTAACACGCTTCTGTACACGGTTGGCGGTATTTTGTCTGCCATTATAATGGTAGGCTCGATTTTTCTGATTTATAACTCGTTCAACATCTCGCTGAACGAACGCATACGCCAGTTCGGGATTCTCTCATCGGTGGGCGCTACGGCAAAACAACTGCGAAATTCTGTGCTGTTTGAAGGATTTTGCATTGCAGCGATTGGTATACCAATTGGCGTTCTGGCCGGTATAGGCAGTATCGGACTTGTAATTCCTATTGTTGCCAGGAATTTCACGAACATTTCCCAAAGCACCGTGCCTTTAACCTTGTCGGTGTCTGTCCCCGCGATTGTCGCGGCGGCGGCTGTCAGTTTAGTTACCATTTTGATTTCAGCCTATATCCCGGCCAGAAAAGCCGCAAACACTCCCGTGATGGAGAGTATTCGCCAGACCAACGAGGTCAAAACCGAATCGAAAGCAGTGAAAACTTCAAAACTCGCACAGCAAGTTTACGGTTTGGAGGGAACTCTTGCGCTGAAAAATTTTAAGAGAAACAAAAAGCGCTATCGCAGCATTGTGCTGTCTCTTGTTTTAAGCGTTGTGTTATTTGTATCGGGAAATGCTTTTGGAACTACTTTAAAACGACTTTCCGAAAAGAATATAATGGACTTTGACTATGATATACTTTTTACCGCTCAGGATATGAAAGACAGCGAAATGTTCCCGCTTTACAACGAACTAAAAACTGCGGATGGGGTTTACGAAAGCTCGTATCAAGCGCTTTTTGCGTATTCATGCGCGGTTAATATAAATGATTTTTCAGACCGTTACCGGGAGTACTCAGGTTATGCTGCACTGGATGAAACGGTTCATCTGCCCATGGATATTCAGTTTATTGAAGACAGGGAATATCTGCGTTTTATCGAAAGCCTGGGCCTATCTGCGGAGGAATATACCGGACAAAATGCAAAAATGATTGCCGTTGCAAAAACCCAAAATGTGAATGACACGAAAAACGGAAAGAGCGAGCTTATTGATATGTTTGCGAATCGTTCCATGACTTTCAGTGTCACCCCCGAAACAAATAACGAGTCAGTGATGGAGCAGGAGCAAAGCATAAACATTACATTTATCGATACGTACCCGGTGGACCCGCCTCCAAAGCAATCTTCTGAGCAGAATCCATATGTTTTTATGGTGGTATCCCCCTATTCGCTCAAAGAGCAGTTTGAAGTCCCGGATATCCATGGGGCGATAGGCTTGAGTTTTCTGTCAAAAGCTCCCTCGCAATCGGTGTCTGAAATGGAAGCGATGATTCAGGATGCGGGAATTACGTCTTCGTATACCCTATACAATTTGTATGAGATAATTGAGCAATACCGCAGTATGACATTTGTTATTGATGTGTTCACCTATGTTTTTGTCATCATGATTTCGCTGATTGCGGTTGCCAATGTGTTCAACACCATTTCCACAAATATCAGACTGCGCAGGCGGGAGCTTGCCATGCTCCGCTCGGTAGGGATGTCTGACCGAGATTTCAATAAGATGATGAGTTTCGAGTGTATCTTTTATGGCATGAGGACGCTGCTGTTTGGACTTCCAGTAGCGGGAATCATCTCGTGGCTGATTTACGAAGGATTGGTGGCTGTAGAAAAGGTGGATAACTTCAAGTTTGTATTCCCGTGGGGCAGTATGGTAATCAGCGTGTTTAGCGTATTTTTTATCGTGTTCATTACAATGCTGTATGCCATTAGCAAGATAAAAAAAGAAAATATTATTGACGCCCTTCGGGATGACATGACTTAATTCAAAACCGATTTGCAGAACAGTTGGAAGTATTTATATTAATTTAAGTTGAAAGATAAGGTGATATCTATGGACAAATGTAAGGCGGCAGCTCTATTTGATGGTTGGAATGAAGCGTTGATCTGGTCATGTTTGCAAGGCCACATGGGGAATATGATTTTAGACGATGATGAAAATCCTTTATCGGCAATGATTAATATTGGCGATTTCTGCTTTTTCGCAGGTAATCCCAGTATTGCTTTATTGCCTATCCCCGATAGAACAAAGCTATTGATACCAAAGGATGGGGCTTGGGGAAGGCTGATAGAAGACTTTTATGGCAAGCAGGTAAATAAGACATTACGTTATGCGATTAAAAAAGAGCCCCATATTTTTAATAAGGAAATGCTGACTGCTTATACAAAAACACTGGATGACTGCTATGAACTTAGAATGTTTGACCAAGAAACATTTGAAATGGCACGAATGGAAGAGTGGTCTGTTGATTTGTGTTCTCAGTTTAAGGACTACAAAGATTATCAAAAGAAGGCAATCGGCACAGCGATTTTACATCAGGGAAAACTGGTGGCAGGAGCTTCTCCTTATGCAACCTATAATGAAGGTATTGAAATCGAGATAGATACAAAGCCCGAATATAGGTGCAGGGGTCTTGCGACTGTATGTGGAGCCAAGCTAATATTAGAATGTTTACAAAGAAATATTTATCCCAGTTGGGATGCACATGATTTGCGTTCTGTTGCTTTGGCAGAAAAACTTGGATATCATCTTGACAGTTCATATGTTACATATGAACTGTCTGTCAGATAAAATAATGCCAATAATGAGAAATCGGCAAACAGGAATTTGAAGTGCTGATTTTTTATGGTTTCTGGCCCTATTATTGATTGATAAAGGATATCTACTTGAAGTTCTTCCTCAAAATGTATATAATATTTAAGATTATATCAATACGGAATTTACAGAAAATCATCTATACAGAGTTCCGAAGTTGTGGATTAATAGCAAAAGTTGAGAGGAAAAACATGAGAAAACTTGCTTTAAATGATGAAATATTATTAGAAATCGAGAAGCCTGCCCGCTATATCGGCAATGAGGTGAATTCGGTAAATAAGGACGCGAGTAAAGTGGACGTGCGCTTTGCTATATGCTTCCCGGATGTGTACGAGATTGGAATGTCACATCTTGGGATTCAGATTTTATACGATATGTTCAATCAGCGTGAGGACGTATGGTGCGAAAGAGTCTACTCCCCCTGGACAGACTTGGATAAAGTCATGCGCAGGGAGCAGATTCCTCTGTTCGCACTGGAATCCCAGGATCCTGTCAAAGACTTTGATTTTCTAGGAATTACAATTCAGTATGAGATGTGTTACACGAATATCCTGCAAATATTAGACTTGAGTCAGATTCCGGTTCACAGTGAAGAACGTACATGGGAGCATCCGATTGTCATCGGCGGAGGACCCTGCACGTATAATCCCGAACCTCTGGCAGAATTTTTTGATTTATTCTATATCGGAGAGGGTGAGACCGTTTACGATGAACTGCTGGATTTATATAAGTCCTGCCGTTTAGAAGGGACAAGCCGTGAGACGTTTCTGGAGAAGGCTGCCTGTATAGAAGGAATCTATGTTCCACGATTCTACGAAGTATCCTACGACGAGAATGGACTCCTGGAATCCTTTACCAGAAAAATACAGTCTGTACCCGAAAAAATCAAAAAGCAGATTGTTATGGACGTGACCAGCGCCCCTTATCCTATGGCACCTGTGGTTCCTTTCATCAAAGCAACCCAGGACAGGGTTGTCCTTGAAATCCAGCGCGGCTGCATCCGGGGATGCAGATTCTGCCAGGCAGGAATGTTATATCGGCCAACCCGGGAGAGAGATGTGGAAACTCTCAAAGAATATGCCCGCGCTATGCTGAAAAATACAGGACATGAAGAGATTTCATTAAGTTCTTTAAGTTCCAGTGACTACTCTGAGCTGAAGGAACTGGTGAATTTTTTAATAGAAGAGTTCCAGGGAGAGGGTGTAAACATTTCCCTGCCGTCTCTGCGCATTGATGCCTTTTCACTGGATGTAATGCGCCAGGTACAGGACATTAAAAAAAGCAGCCTTACCTTTGCACCGGAGGCAGGTTCTCAAAGACTTCGTGATGTTGTCAATAAGGGCCTGACAGAGGAAATGATTTTGGATGGCGCAGGACAAGCCTTTGAAGGAGGCTGGTCTAAAGTAAAATTATACTTCATGCTTGGACTTCCCACTGAGACAGATGAAGATATGAAAGAAATCGCAAGACTGTCGGACAGGATTGCCAGAAGATATTATGAAATACCTAAGGAAGAACGTCATGGAAAATGTCAGATTACTGCAAGTTCTTCTTTCTTTGTACCAAAACCATTTACTCCTTTCCAGTGGACAGCCATGTGCAGCAGCGAGGAATATATCCGCCGGGCATATGTGGTGAAACATGAATTTCAGGAACAATTAAACAGAAAAAGTTTAAAATATAACTGGCATGACGCGGATGTAACAATACTGGAAGGTGTATTTGCCCGCGGTGACAGACGTGTGGGAAAAGTCATTGAGGAGGCGTACAGGCTGGGTTGTCTCTATGACTCCTGGACAGAAACTTTCTGTAATGAAAAGTGGATAGAGGCATTCCAAAACACAAACATTGACATTGAATTTTATACAACCCGTGAAAGAGACCTGGATGAATTACTTCCATGGGATTTTATTGATATCGGAGTAAGCAAAAACTTTCTGAAACATGAATGGGAGAGGGCAGTACAAGGTACCATTACGCCAAATTGCAGACTCAAATGCTACGGCTGCGGTGCGGCACAATTTGGAGGAGGTGTCTGTTATGAAGGCTAGAATTAAATTCAAAAAAAGTGGTGCACTGAGATTCATCGGGCACCTGGATGTGATGCGGTTCTTTCAGAAGGCCATGAGACGGGCCGGCATTCCCATTGCATTCACTAAGGGATACAGCCCTCATATGATTATGTCCTTTGCAAGTCCTTTAGGAATCGGCCACTCCAGTGACAGCGAATATTTTGATATTGAGCTGAAAGAGGCTGTCTCCGGCAGGGAAGCCGTAAAACGTCTCAATGAAGTTATGGTGGAAGGTATGGAAGTCGTAAGCTTTCGCCAGATTGGGGAAGAGAAGAAGATGACGGGGATGGCAATTGTAGCCGCCGCTGAATATCTTACTACACTAAAAAAAGGCTCGCTGCCTGACAACTGGAAGGAGAAAATATCTGAATTCCTGGCACAGCCGGAAATTCGGATACGGAAGCAGACGAAGCGCAGCGAAAATGAGGTGGACATTAAGCCTCTGATTTATAAATTAGAAGTAACCGAAAACTGCTTTTATATGCAGGTTGCTGCAGGAAGCGTTCAGAATCTAAAACCAGAGCTTGTTATGGAAGCCTTCTGTCGCTTTCTGGAGGTGGAATGGGAAACGGTGGATTTTCACCATCACCGCCTGGAAATGTATGCAGATGTAGGAAACGGCAGCGGACGTGAGTTAAAATCTTTGGAAGATATGGGATGGGAAATGGAGATAGAGACCGCATGATTTCAAGAAAAATCCTCCTGATGAAGGAAAAAAGTAAAATCTGGATGTTTCTTTTGGAAAATGATGATATTGTCGAAATACACTGCACTTTGGAAAACGGAGGGGGCTCAAATTATGCCCTTGGCAATGTTTATATAGGAAAAGTAAAGAATATCGTACCTAATATCGGAGCTGCATTTATCGAAATTGATAATAAAGTAGAATGTTATTATGACATGAGCCAGGCAGAGAACGCCATTTTCACTCATAAAAGCAGCCAAAAACCTCTTTGCGCCGGGGATGAACTAGTTGTTCAGATAAGCAAAGAAGCTGTAAAGACAAAGGCACCGACTGTAAGCAGTGATTTAAGTTTTCACGGCCGGTATGCCATTCTGACATCTGGAAATACCAGAATCGGCACCTCAGGGAAACTCCCTAAGGCACTGCGGATGGACTTAAAAGAAAGGCTCCAGCCTCTAAAAAATGAAGAATATGGCATTATCATCCGCACCAATGCAAAAGAAGCAGACTTCTCTGACATTTTAGAAGAAATCAATAGCCTGGAAAAAGCTTACCATGAAATAAAGAAAACTGCTCAGACACGAACATGCTTTTCTTGTCTTTCCCAGTCTTCCCCTTCCTATATATCAGATCTAAAAAATGTTTATACCGAAGGACTGACAGAGATTATCATTGAAGGAGAGGATCTTTATAGAGAAATTAGAGACTATTACGAAAAAGAACAGCCGGAAGACTTGGATAAACTCAGACATTATGACGGCAGTCAGCTTTCTCTGGCAAACTTGTATCATACCCAGCCCGTTCTGGAACGTGCCCTTGGACAGCGGGTATGGTTGAAAAACGGCGCTTATTTGGTTATTCAGTATACGGAGGCTCTGACGGTGATAGATGTAAACTCCGGGAAATTTGTATCAAAAAAGAATCCCTTGGAAACTTATTTGAAAATCAACCTGGAAGCAGCAAAAGAAGCAGCAAAACAACTACGCCTTAGAAATCTTTCGGGAATTATCATTGTAGATTTTATTAATCTGGATGATGAAGCCGCTACTCAGGAATTGCTGAAGGCTTTCCGGCAGCATTTAGCTCAGGATCCTATTCAGGCAACACTGGTAGATGTGACAGAATTACAGCTTGTAGAAGTAACACGAAAAAAAGTCCGAAGACCTTTGCACGAGACCTACTTCGCTCAATAATGACAGGTATAGTAATTCTCCTATATTTTTTTAACTTTTTTAAATTGCATGCAATCATACAATTATTTTTTTGAAAATTTCATTTTTAACATGCATGCCTATTTTCAGAAAACAAATTGTATTCTTGTATACAATTTTGAAATCACTTAAAGTTCAAGTATATATTCCCCGTTAGTCGAAGAGGGGAGCATTGTAGAGGTTGATATGGAATATATTCCTGCAAAAACAATTATCACCCGTTCCAAAAATCCCAGCTTTTGGTTTGGGACAGAATACAATATGAATATATATCGAGGTTGCTGCCACGGATGTATTTACTGCGACAGCCGTTCAGACTGTTATGGAATTACGTCTTTTGATACGGTGAGAGCAAAAGACAATGCCTTACAAATTATCCGGGACGAGCTGCGCAGAAAGACAAAGCGGGGTGTAGTTTCCACAGGAGCTATGAGTGATCCCTATAATCCATTTGAAAAGAATCTGGAACTGACCCGTCATGCCCTGGAATTGTGTAATGCCTTTGAATTTGGTGCAGCTATCGCCACAAAAAGTACTCTGCTTGCAAGAGATATTGATATTCTGACAGATATCAGAGAGCATTCCCCGGTACTATGTAAGATTACAATTACAACAGCCAATGATACGCTTTCACAAAAAATAGAGCCTGGCGTCCCCCCCTCCTCGGAGAGGTTCGAGCTTATCCGACAACTGTCCGACCAGGGGATTTATACCGGTATTCTGCTGATGCCTGTACTTCCGTTCCTGGAAGACACCAATGAAAATATCAGTGAAATTGTCCGCAGAGCAGCGGATGCGGGAGCCCGGTTCATTTATCCTGCATTTGGAGTTACATTACGTGAGAACCAGAGAGAATGGTATTACACAAAACTGGAACAATTATTTCCGGGAGAAGGCCTTGCTGCAAAATACAGGCATCATTTTGGGAATTCCTATGAATGCAGAAGCCCAAGATCCAGACAGCTTTGGGAGTTATTCACACAGGAGTGCCAAAAACATAAAGTTATCTACAAAATGCAGGACATCATAGCAAGTTATAAAAGACCTTATATCATTGAACAGCTCAGCCTATTTGATGATTTATAAGGGGTCAGACCTTTTTGTGCCAATAAGTCAGAATAGTCTGAATATGAGTGTAAAAGGGTCTGACCTCTATGAAACGCCTATGGAGGAGATCAAATGAGTAAAAAAGAATTAAAAACAAATGCCATGCGTATATTGGATAATTGTAAAATAACCTACGAATATCAAACCTATGAATGTAAGGAGTTTATTGACGGTATTGGAATAGCCGATAAACTCGGCCTCCCCCATGAGATGGTATACAAGACACTGGTAACTACAGGGAAGAGCGGGGCGCATTATGTATTTGTAATCCCCGTTAAAGCAGAATTAGATTTAAAAAAAGCAGCAAAGGCTGTGAAAGAAAAGTCTTTGGACATGCTTCCCGTGAAAGAGATTACCGCAGTTACCGGATACGTCCGGGGCGGCTGTACGGCCATTGGAATGAAAAAGGCCTTTCCTACTATAATAAACGAAACGGCTGCCAGGCTGGACGGTATCTGTGTCAGCGGCGGAAAACTGGGAATGCAGCTGAAGCTGGCACCGGATGATTTAAAGAAGGCGTCCCGGGGAGAATTTGCAGACGTTATTGTTTAAATTTGCAGAAATAAACAGTTTTGGCTGGATAAAGAAGGGAATCTGCAGGATATTTTGTCAGAAAATGCAGAAAAATCAAAAAGAAGAGATTTACAAGAGGAGTGGACTGCGTTATAATAATGTACCGAGAACGCAGAAATTTTGAAAAGGATTACCCTTTATTATGTATACGGAGGAATAAGAATGAAAAAAGTAGTAAAGTTTGGCGGAAGTTCTTTGGCAAGTGCAGACCAGTTCCAAAAGGTCGGCGAAATCATCCGCTCCGATGAATCAAGAAGATATGTCATCCCATCCGCTCCGGGAAAAAGATTTTCAAGTGACACTAAGGTGACAGACTTATTATATAACTGTTACGATGCCGCAGTGAAGGAGAAGAATTTTACAGACTTACTCTCTGCAATACAGAATAGGTATAATGAGATTATAAACGGACTGGAACTGACCATTTCTCTGGACAAGGAATTTGAGCTTATCAAGGAAAACTTTAATAAAAAGGCCGGAAGAGACTACGCAGCCTCCAGAGGGGAATATCTAAACGGAAAAATCATGTCTGCATATCTTGGATTTGAATTTGTAGATGCAGCCGAAGTCATACGTTTTCGTGAGAATGGCTCTTTTGATGATGTTGCTACAAATGATTTATTGTCCAAACGCCTTGAACAGGCAGACGGTGCAGTTATCCCGGGATTTTACGGTGCGAAAGGGGACGGTACCATTGTAACATTTTCCAGAGGTGGTTCTGATATTACAGGCTCTCTTGTGGCATTGGCAGCTTCTGCTGATATGTATGAGAACTGGACTGATGTATCAGGCTTTCTGATTGCAGACCCAAGAATTGTGAAAAATGCAAAATCTATTGAGACTATCACATACAGAGAACTTCGTGAACTTTCCTACATGGGAGCCAGTGTTCTCCATGAGGATGCTATTTTCCCTGTGAGAAAAGCAGGTATTCCGATTAACATACGCAATACCAATGTCCCGGAAGATAAAGGCACTCTGATTGTGGAGGGGACATGCAGAAAGCCTAAATATACCATTACAGGTATTGCCGGAACAGACGGCTTTGCAGCTATTACAATTGAGAAGGCTATGATGAACTCTGAAATTGGATTCTGCCGCAAAGTACTACAGATATTTGAAGAAAATGACATTTCCATTGAGCATATGCCTTCTGGAATTGATACAATGACTATTTTTGTCCATAAAGATGAATTTGAAGAAAAGGAACAGAATGTCCTTTCAGCAATTCACAAAGCAGTAAGTCCGGATCACATCGAACTGGAATCTGACCTTGCACTGATTGCCATTGTAGGCCGGGGTATGAGAGCAACCCGAGGTACTGCGGGAAGAATTTTCTCCGCACTGGCCCATGCTCATATCAATGTAAAAATGATTGATCAGGGTTCCAGTGAGCTGAATATCATCGTAGGTGTCAGACATGATGAATTCAAAAATGCCATAAGAGCATTATATGAAATTTTTGTATTAACACAAATATAAAGAAAGGCAGCAAGTTCGTTATGAACATTTTGTTCTTTTTAAAACCGAAAAGTGAAATTGCTTACATTTACAATGACTGCACATTGCGCCAGGTCTTGGAGACAATGGAATATCATAAATACTCCGCTATCCCTGTGCTGGACAGGAAGGGTGAATTTGTAGGAACGATTACAGAGGGAGATCTGCTTTGGGGAATCAAGGATTACAAAAACTTAAATCTCAAAAGCGCCGAAAAGATTTTTATTCGCGATTTCCCGCGGAAGGCGGATTTTGATGTGGTAGCTGCAGACGCAGATATGAAGGATCTTGTTAAAAAAGCTATGAACCAGAATTTTGTACCTGTTGTAGATGACCAGGATAAATTTATAGGGATTATAACACGCAAAAGCATTATAGAATATTGCTATAATAAGCTGAATGATTTTGATAAGTAGAGGTGTCATATGATTGATTTTCATGCACATATTTTTCCGGATAAAATTGCCGCCTCCACACTGGACTTTTTAAGTTCTAAATTTGAAACTACCCCTTTTACGGATGGTACTGCATTAGGGCTTGAGAAATCTGAAAGAGAGGCTGGGATAGACTTGTCCATTGTCCTTCCGATTGTAACTAAGATATCCCAATTTCAAAGTATTAACTACTTTGCATCCCAATTTCAGGAAGGGGATATCCTTTCCTTTGGGGGCATCCATCCGGACAGCCCTGATTACAAGGCGGAACTGAGAGAACTGAAAAGTATGGGATTGAAGGGCATCAAGCTTCATCCGGCCTATCAGGAAACGTTGTTCAATGACATTCGTTATAAACGGATTGTATCTTATGCATCAGAACTGGGGCTTATTATCAGTGTACATGCGGGCTATGACCCCGGATACCCTGACTTCATTTACTCTACTCCGCAGATGGCTGCAGAGGTCATCGATGAAGTGCAGCCCGAAAAGCTGGTACTGGCTCACCTTGGCGGCTTTTTCTGCTGGGATGATGTGGAACGGCTTCTCGTCGGAAAGCAGATATATCTGGATACTGCCGTTGTATTCGGCGCAATTGAGGATGAGCAGTTTATGCGAATTTGCCGGAATCACGGCATGGATAAAATTTTATTTGCAACCGACTCTCCCTGGGCCAGTCAGGCCGCATCAGTTGCATACTTAAACGCCCTTCCTCTGACAATAGAAGAGAAGGACATGATTTTCGACAAAAATGCCAGAAAACTATTGACTTTGTAAAATTTTATATGCTATACTACTACGGTATGCCGCACAATGAGGTTTTAAAGTCCTGCCATCGGCGGACACCATAATTGGCGAGTAATGATAATAGGAGGTGCCATATGTACGCAATTATAGCAACAGGTGGTAAACAGTACAAAGTAGCCGAAGGCGATATCATTAAAGTAGAAAAACTTGGGGTAGAAGCTGGAGAAACTTATACATTCGACCAGGTACTTGCAGTGAATAATGACAAGCTTGTTGTTGGAAGTCCAACAGTCAGCGGTGCAACAGTTACAGCTTCTGTAATTGGTGACGGAAAAGCTAAAAAAGTTATCGTTTACAAGTATAAGAGAAAATCTGGATACCATAAGAAAAATGGTCACAGACAACAGTATACTGCAGTTAAAATCGACAAAATCAATGCCTAACAGGTGGCAGAATGATTAAGGTAACTATTTACAAAACCGACAGGCATGAATATGTAGGTTTTGACGCACAGGGTCATGCCGGATTTGCTGATGAAGGCATGGATATTGTATGTGCTGCGGCTTCCGCACTCATCATCAATACCCTGAATGCCATTGAACGGTATACATCGGACAAGATTTCTGTAGTTTCAGATGATTCTGAAGATGCACAGGGACTGATTGAATTCCGTTTTACAGGAGGCAAGCCTACACATGATGCTGAATTGCTGTTAAAAACTATGATTCTTGGATTACAGGAAATAGAAGATGACAGCGATTATGAACCATACATTGATATTATCTTCAAGGAGGTGTAACAACCATGATGAAATTGAACCTTCAATATTTTGCTCATAAAAAAGGAGTTGGTTCTTCCAAGAACGGCCGTGACTCCGAGTCTAAGCGATTAGGTGCTAAAAGAGCTGACGGACAGTTTGTAAAAGCCGGCAACATCCTTTACAGACAGCGCGGAACAAGAATCCACCCAGGTGTGAATGTAGGGCGCGGCAATGATGATACTCTGTTTGCTTTAACAGATGGTGTTGTCAGATATGAGAGAAAAGGAAGAGATAAAAAGCAGGTTTCCATTTATCCTGTAGCTGAATAATCCATTCTTATGTAACTTATATGAGCAGCCTCAGACCTAACAGTCTGAGGCTTTTTTGTATAATAGGAATAGGAAGTGTAGAATCCATAAAGATGGGGAATTATCAATAGTAAAAACTATTATCTTATGATATAATTAGGAAAAATTGGAAAGCATGAAAAATAAATTAGAAAAGGGTATAGACTATGTTTGCAGACAGAGCAAAAATTTTTATAAAATCCGGAAAGGGCGGCGATGGGCACTGCAGTTTCAGAAGAGAACTGTATGTGCCTAATGGCGGCCCTGACGGCGGTGACGGCGGAAAAGGCGGGGATTTGATTTTTGAAGTGGATGAAGGCCTGAATACACTGGTAGATTTCAGACATAAAAGAAAGTTTGCTGCCGGTGATGGTGAACAAGGCGGAAAACGGCGCTGCCACGGAAAAAATGGAAACGACGTTATACTGCGGGTGCCGGAAGGGACAGTAATAAAAGAATCAAAGACAGGGAAAGTCATTGCCGATATGTCAGGCAGCAACCGCCGCCAGGTTGTTTTAAAGGGAGGCCGGGGCGGCCTTGGGAATCAGCATTTCGCCACCGCAACTATGCAGGTGCCAAAATATGCCCAGCCAGGAAAGCCGGCTATGGAGCTTGAGGTCAATCTTGAGCTGAAAGTCATTGCGGATGTGGGGCTGATTGGGTTCCCCAATGTAGGAAAGTCCACATTGCTCTCCAGAGTAACAAATGCGGACCCGAAAATAGCGAACTATCACTTTACTACTTTGAATCCAAATCTGGGTGTTGTGGACCTGGAAGGGGCTAAAGGATTTGTGATGGCCGATATTCCGGGGCTTATTGAAGGGGCGTCCGAAGGTGTAGGACTGGGACACGAATTTCTGCGCCATATTGAGCGTACAAAGATGATGATTCATGTGGTAGATGCGGCAGGAACAGAAGGGCGTGATCCGGTAGATGATATTTACAAAATCAATGCGGAGCTGGAAGCCTATAATCCTGAGATAGCAGGGCGTCCACAGGTTATTGCTGCGAATAAGACCGACCTTATTTTTGAAGGTGATGAGAATCCGGTGGACAAGCTGATCGCAGAATTTGAGCCTAAAGGAATACGGGTATTTCCGATTTCAGGAGTTTCCGGTCAGGGGATTCAGGAACTGCTGTATTATGTAAGCGAACAATTACAAAGCATGGATACAAAGCCTGTTGTATTTGAGCAGGAATACTTTCCTGAAGAAGAGTTGATTTACGAAGACCTTCCATATACGGTAGAAAAAGAAAATGACATGTATGTTGTAGAAGGGCCTAAGATTGAGAAAATGCTTGGATATACAAATCTGGACTCTGAAAAGGGATTTGCATTTTTCCAGAAGTTCCTTAAAGATGCCGGCATTCTGAATGAATTGGAAAAGGCTGGCATCCAGGAGGGTGATACGGTTAAAATGTATGGATTGCAATTTAATTACTATAAGTAAACAGGAGATATAAAAAATAATGACAACAAAACAAAGAGCCTATTTAAAAAGTCTTGCCATGACAATGGAGCCTATTTTCCAAGTTGGCAAATCCAGTATAACACCAGGACTTACAGAAGCCATATCAGAGGCCCTGGATGCCCGGGAATTAATTAAAATCAGTGTGCTGCAGAACTGCGGGGATGATGCCAGAGAACTGGCTGCCCTAGTGTCAGAAAGAACCCGCTCACAAGTTGTACAGGTTATCGGAAAAAAAATCGTACTATACAAGGAGGGGAAGGACGACAAGAAGAAAATCGTACTTCCATAAAGAAGCGTTATGAAAATAGGTATTATGGGAGGCACATTTGACCCAATTCATATAGGACATCTGCTTTTGGGAGAGTTTGCCTTTGAACAATTCAGTCTTGATGAAATCTGGTTCTTGCCCAACGGCAATCCTCCCCATAAAGATATGGGAGAAATGAATACCTGCCTGGAGCACAGAGTTGAAATGGTGCGGGCTGCTATCAGCGGATCCCCTCATTTTAAACTGTCTCTGCATGAGGCTAAAGAAGGCATACATTCTTATACCTACCAGACAATGCTGGAATTTCATGAAATGTATCCGAACAATCAATTCTATTTTATATTAGGAGCAGATTCTCTTTTTTCTATTGAAAAATGGAAGTATTTTGAGGGAATCTTTTCTTACTGTACCATACTGGCCGCAATGAGAGATGATAAAGACGTAGGAGATATGAAAAAACAGATTGCATATCTCAAGAAAAAATATGAGGCAGAGATAGAGCTATTGATGGCCCCTCTGCTTGAGATTTCTTCTACTACTATAAGAAAGCGGGCGGCTAAAGGACTCACCGTACATTATATGGTACCGGACAAAGTCGCGGATTATATCAAAGAGCATCATTTGTATAAGGATATTAAATCATGACAGATATTGCAGGAATTCAAAGGAAATTAGAGAAACGATTAAAACCAGAGCGGTATAAGCATACGGTAGGGGTTATGTACACAGCAGCATCCCTTTCCATGTGTCACGGCGGAGAGATTTCTAAAGCTATGCTTGCAGGCCTCCTCCATGACTGCGGTAAATTCTGCTCTGTAAAAGAGCAGATAAATCTTTGCAGAGAGTATGGCATCATTCTTACAGATTCTGAGTTAAAGATGCCTGCACTGATACATGCAAAGCTTGGAGCGTATCTTGCAGAACATGAATACAATATAAAAGAAGCGGATATTTTAAGTGCGGTTACCTATCATACTACAGGCAGGCCCGGTATGACATTGTTGGAAAAAATCATATATATTGCTGATTATATAGAGCCGGGGCGGCAGGAGATTCCTGCTTTAAGGCAGATAAGGCATGCAGCATTTTCTAATCTTGATAAAGCCGTTGCTTTAAGTGCCGGTTCGACCATTTCCTATCTGCAAAATGCAGGCAGGGAAATTGATTCGATGACGGTCAGGACATATGACTATTATTATATAAAAAAGTAAAGGGAGAATATTATGGAAAAAGCAAAAGAAATGGCACGTATTGCCTACAATGCATTGGACGAGAAAAAAGGAGAGGATATCAAAATTATTGATATCGCAGGTGTTTCTGTCCTTGCAGACTATTTTATTATTGCAAACGGAAATAACGAAAGTCAGGTTAAAGCTCTGGTAGACCATGTGGAGGAATGTCTCCATAAAGCAGGATATCAGTTGAAACAGCGGGAAGGTTACGGAACTGGAAGCTGGGTTTTACTTGATTTCAGTGATATCATCGTACACATCTTTGATAAGGAAAATAGATTGTTCTATGATTTGGAGAGAATCTGGCGGGACGGAAAAGATGTAGACATCGCTTCTTTATAAACAGGAGAGGATATTATATGAGATATACACTAAAGAAAACTGCCAGCCTGTTTATGGTACTGGTCCTTTTCCTGATGTCCGGCTGTTCTTCCCCAAAAATGATAAATAGTGAAGAAGAAAGCCTTCTGGACCCGGACCACCCTGTGACCATTAAAATATGGCATTATTATAATGGAGCACAGCAAGACGCAATGCACAAGCTCGTCTCAGAGTTCAATGAAGGATACGGCAGTGAACTGGGCATTAAGGTAAAGGCATCCAGCCTTGGAAACGTAAGTGACCTTGAGGAGAATGTGATGGCCTCTATCGATGGAAAGGTCGGAGCAAAAGGTATCCCTAATGTATTTGCCGCATATGCAGATACTGCCTACGCCGTGGACAAAAGAGGGCTGGCTGTTGATTTAAAAGAATACATGACCGACGATGAAATAGAAGAGTATATAAGCAGCTATATTGACGAAGGAAGATTTTCATCCGAGGACAGTCTGAAAATCTTCCCCGTTGCAAAAGCTACAGAAGTATTCATGCTTAACAAAACCGACTGGGACAAGTTTTCCAAAGCAACCGGCGCTTCTTTGAAAGATATCTCTACGGTAGAGGGAGTTACCGCAGTTTCTCAAAAATATTATGAATGGACGGACAGCCTCACCGGCATACCTGATGATGGAAAGGCCTTCTTTGGCAGGGATGCCATAGCAAATTATTTTATTATAGGTGCACGCCAAATGGGTATAGAGATCTTTTCCGTAAAGGATGGTGTTCCATCGTTAAATTTTGACAAGGAAGTAATCCGCAGGCTTTGGGATAATTACTATATTCCTTACATCAATGGTTACTTTGCTTCTTCCGGCAAGTTCCGCAGCGATGACATTAAAACAGGAAATATATTGTCTTTTATCGGTTCCTCAGCAGGCGCTACATTCTTCCCCGATCAGGTTACCCTGGATGATACTCATACATATAACATTGAAATGCAGGCTTTTGAATGCCCCCAATTTCAAAATAGTGAAAGATTTTCCGTACAGCAGGGGGCCGGTATGGTAGTCACAAAAACAGGCAGTGAAGCTGAAGTCAAAGCTTCTGTAGAATTTCTAAAATGGTTTACAGATACAGAGCAGAATATACGTTTTGCCGTTTCTTCCGGTTACCTGCCGGTAAAGAAAAAGGCAAATAATAAAGAGCTGATTGAGAGTAATCTTCAAGAGGCAAATAATAGTGTAGTCCAGGTACTGGATGCTTCTCTCCAGCAAATCGAGGACAGCACTTTATATACAACTCGTGCCTTTGAACAGGGGACAAGTGCCAGAAATATACTGGAGTATTCACTATCAGACAAAGCGTTTCAGGACAGGGCAGAAGTAGTTGCCTCAATTCAGGCTGGAATGTCCCGGCAAGAGGCAGTCAGCAAATATACTTCGGATGATAATTTTGATAGATGGTATCAGGACACAAAGTCATCTCTGGAAGCACTGATTAACGAATAGAACGATTCCAGGAAGGAAGGCACAGGAATACACATGAGAAAGCAGAAGGCACAGCCTATACTGAATAGAATATTGATTCCTATGGTCCTCCTGACTTTAATGGAAGTCCTTCTTCTTTCAGGAACCTTTATATTTGGCGGTGCAATTCAGGAACTGAATGATAATGCAAAGGGCATCGTCCAGGGAAAGGTCATTAACCGTGCCAGCTACTTGCAGAACGAAATGATAAACAGTTGGTCCAATATGTCTCATACTCTTCAGTTTATCAATCAAAGGGCGGAGGAGCTTAACAAAAACGGAACAATTGATCTGAATCGTATCGGTGAAAACTCGGATGCCTGTTATCCTCTTCTTTCAGACATTTCTGATAATCTGATAGACATGCTGCGTGCCAACAAAGTAACAGGTGTTTTTGTTGCATTTAATACGGATAATCCAGAGGAACTGAGAACACAGGATTCTTTTCGCAAGCCAGGTGTTTATTTCAGAGACTTGGACCCTGAAACCAGCCCATCCATTCGTAATAGTGACTTATTAATTGAAAGAGGTCCCGTTGAACTGGTGCACAATTTGGATATTTCAACTGATCGCTGCTGGAAGCCGCAGTTTGAGTTTCATGCGGACTCTCCGGGCGTCTACGATTTGTTTTTAAATCCCCAGGAGCAAAGTTACAAAAATCCAAATGCATCCTCACTATCTCAATTAGGCTACTGGTCACCTCCCCATGTGCTTAAAGGAGATGACAAGCTTATGATTTCCTATACACTGCCTCTTATAACTTCAAAAGGGCAGACATATGGTGTAATCGGAATGGAAATTACTCTGGACTATATATCCACATTGCTTCCTGCCGAGGAATTAATGGACAACAAACCCGCTTGTTATTTATTAGTGACAAAAAAGGCTGATAATGATGATTATCAAATTATTTTCTCTTCTGATAACAGTGTAGCATCTGCTGTACGTCCGTTTGATGTACAGCGTGCAGAAGATGGGACATTGTATTTCCAGTCTGAAGACAAAGAACAATATTTCCTGAACATAGAATATCTCCAGCTATATGATTCTAACGGGCCTTTTGAATCCGAGCAATGGGGACTTGCAGGTGCCGTAAAAGAGAAGGATATCACAGAGTTTTCCACTCACATTCTTTCCTACATTGCAATTGCAATTTTTCTTACCATTATCATCGGAGTTTCAGGCAGTGCCCTTGTAAGTTTTATGATAACCAGACCCATCCACCTTGTTTCAAAAAATATGCAGAAACTGGATAGTCATAAAAAGCTACATCTGCCAAGGACGAATATCTATGAATTTGACCAGATGGAAATTTCCATCGAGAAATTAAGCCGTGATGTAATCGACTCAGCAACAAAATTCACACAAATTCTAAACAAAGCAAGTATAAGGATTGCCGGGTTTGAAATGAATTTGACAACTGGAACACTGTTTATTACAGATGGGTTCTTTGATATTTTCGGTGAGAATGAAATATCCACCCATAGTTTGGATATTCATTCTTTTCAGCAGCAACTAAAAGCCTTCGATATTTATAAAAAGGAAGAGTCCGACGACTATACCTTATATAAGGTGCCTTATGGGGAACGGCATTCCTATATCAAACTTAGTTACTCTATATTAGAAGATAAAAGAGTTATAGGCGTTGTAGAAGATATTACAAAAACCATTCAGGAAAAACAGCTTATTGAACATGAGCGTGACCATGACTTGCTCACAGGGCTAAAAAACAGAAGAGCATTTCTGCGCATTATGCCCCAGCTTTTTAAAAAAGGCAAAAACCACCTAAAAAAAGCAGCATTGGTCATGATAGATCTGGATAATCTAAAATATATTAACGACAAGTACGGACATGATTACGGTGATAAGTATATTCAGACGGCCGCGGAATGCTTCCGGAAATATACTCCTCCGGATACAATCATTGCCCGAATTTCCGGAGATGAATTTCACTTATTTTTCTATGGATACGACACGGAGGAGGAGATTAATCAGGCACTGAGCAGACTAAGAGAAGGGATTGACTCCGAATTCATCCTTCTGCCGCCCAGAATTCCTCAAAAAATCAAAATGTCAGGGGGAATATCCTGGTATCCCAGAGATTCTATTCATTATGAGCAGCTTCAGCAGTATTCTGACTTTGCAATGTATCAGGTCAAACATTCTACAAAAGGGGAAATCAGTGATTTTGATATCGGTGCATATCATAGTGAAGAGTACATATCTCAGAACCGCCGTGAACTTTCTGAATTAATAGAAAAGGAGAAGGTGGAATATTATTTCCAGCCAATCGTCGATGCCCACACTGGTGAGATTTTTGCCTATGAAGCCCTGATGAGAGGCACTATGCCTACTTTGAGGAGGCCAGACGAAATACTGTCAATAGCCAAAGAAGAGCACAAGCTGGACAAGATAGAACAACTTACATGGAAGAAAGCTTCCCATGCATACATGCAGTTTATCAGAAATAATGTCATACCTTCTGACCGTAAAGTTTTCATCAACTCTCTGGCTGATTATAAATTAGATAAGCAGACTATAGAATTAATTGAAACGAAATGCAGAGGGTACCTGGATCATTTTGTCTTCGAAATTACAGAGGATTCACAGATAAATAAAGAAGCAATGGAAGTGAAGCGTGTTCTGGTCAACCGATGGAATTCAGATTTTGCCCTGGATGATTATGGCAGTGGTTATAACGGCGAGCGGGTTCTCCTTGAACTTGCTCCGAAATACATCAAAATTGATAGAGAGATCATTTCTGGAATTCACCTTAATATTGACAAACAAAAAATTGTAGAAAACATAATTTCCTACGCAAAAGAACGGAATATTAAAATGATAGCAGAAGGGATTGAAACGGAGCAGGAGATGAGCAAAGTAATTGAATTGGGTATAGACTACTTACAGGGATACTATCTTGCACGCCCTTATCCTGAACCGCCTACGCTCAACGAACATGCAGTCAGTCAAATTAAAAAAATAAGAGAAATGACGATATAAATAAGGGCAATGCCGAATGAAGCACATTTGGCATTGCCCCTATTTATTTATAAGTTAAATTTCCGCCAGCCTTTCAAATAAAACGGAACACCCCGATTACTTTTCCGAGAATAGTTACTTCCTTCACTATAATCGGGTCCATATTATCATTTTCAGGCTGGAGGCGGTAAACGCCTTTCTCCTTGTAAAAGGTCTTGACCGTAGCCCCGTCCTCCACAAGAGCAACTATCATCTCCCCGTCGGAAGCTGTCTGTGCCTTCTCTACCAGAACCATGTCACCGTTGAGGATTCCCGCATTAATCATACTTTCCCCCTTTACCCTAAGCATAAAAGTCTGCTTGTTCGGCATAAATTCCATAGGAATAGGAAAGTAGTTTTCAATATTCTCCTGTGCAAATAAAGGTTCTCCGGCAGCAACACTTCCAAGTAAAGGAACATTCACAACTTCACGTCTTGTCAGGTTAAATGTATCGTCCAAAATCTCTATCGCTCTCGGCTTAGTAGGGTCTCTTCTGATATACCCATTCTTTTCAAGCGTTTCCAGATGGGAGTGTACAGAAGAAGTAGACTTCAGATTCACCGCCTCACAAATCTCACGTACCGCAGGAGGAAATCCTCTCTCCAGTATCTGTGCCTTTATGTACTCTAATATCTCTAACTGCTTCTTGCTGATCTTGCCCTGTGACATGTAGCCCTCCTTTTCTCAATCCATCTGTCCGGATGATTATACTTCTTTAAATATATTATCATATATGAATTTAAAAAGCAAACACTTGTTACGAAAATATGTTCGAAATTTTACCTGTAAAGTATTGACAAACATCTGTTCGTGTAATATAATTTCTAATATAAGGAACGCGCGTTCGAGTAAAATGCAGAAATGAATATCACAGGGGCGGTGGCAAAATGAAAAGGGAAAGAACTAATTCGAAAGTAAATATTTTAAAAGAGGAACGTCAATTACACAGACTGATTACCATAGGTATAGTTACAGTTTTTGTTATCTTTATTACATGTACTTTATTTGGAAATCTTCTGACTTCAGCACACGACAGCCGTGAAGCAGAGCCTGTTAATTTTAAATACTACAAAAGTGTTATAATTCAGCCAGGTGACACATTGTGGAACATTGCTGAGACATATATAACTGAAGACTATGATTCCGTACCTGCTTATATAAAAGCATTAAAGGAATTAAACTCGCTGAGTTCAGATGAAATTCAGGCCGGATGTCATTTAATGATTGCGTACAATGATACACAATTTATCCGGGAATAATTTTATCATTTGAACTCTCTAACAAAAGGTATCAATATAACATCCCTACATGTATTGATATATAAAACTCACCCAGAGGCAGCATACAGAGAGATAAGACTTTCTGTGTGCTGCCTCACTTACAATGTGAGAAAAGTAATACATATACTTAAACGGCCATAATTGATTCAAGTAGTAGGGAGATTAATCTATACGACAAATACTGATTTTCCCAAAAGATATAGACATGAAATTTCAAATATGATATACTTATTTAGGCTACATAACAATGAAACATCCATGTCACTAAGGCGTGAAGTACCCCGCCTAAGTCGACAGGATGTACTTTGCAACTAATGCTTGAAAGGACCAAGCCTAAGATGCATAAGTATGGAGGATTTGAAAATGTCTAACCGGGAAGCAAAAACATATCATGAACAAGCTTACATTGACAATACTTTGAGGCTTCGAGAAATTCTTGGGACAATGCCACGGTTTGCACGTGATTATTTTCGTGCCATAGAGCCAAAGACTTCCTCAAGAACACGAATATCTTATGCTTATGACATCCGTGTATTCTTTCATTTTCTGTTGGAAAATAATCCTGTATATAAGAATCACACTATGGATATGTTTACTGTAAAGGATTTGGAGCGTATTGAACCGGTAGATATCGAGGAATACCAGGAATATCTAAAGGTTTATAAGGGGCCTGACGATAAGCAGGTTACGAATACGGAAAAAGGACTTGCACGCAAGATGTCGGCGCTGAGAAGCTTTTATTCCTATTTCTTTAAACGTCAGGTCATTCAAAAAAACCCAACCCTGCTGGTTGATATGCCAAAGCTTCATGATAAAGCTATT
Organism: Ruminococcus sp.; assembly: GCA_013911065.1. Lineage (GTDB taxonomy): Bacteria > Bacillota > Clostridia > Lachnospirales > Lachnospiraceae > Muricomes. Next base: position 106,278 of record JACERV010000017.1, read on the forward strand.
ATCCGGCTGGATACAGATGAGGTTGCATCACTCTTAGAATATGTGGAGCATGGAGGCGACGATCTCAGTGGCCAGCGAAAAGTTTATTTTGAAAAGACAAAAAACCGGGATCTTGCAATTTTAACCCTGCTGTTGGGAACTGGCATCCGTGTGTCAGAATGCGTAGGTCTAGATTTGACAGACGTAGATTTTAAAAATAATGGAATTAAAGTGACCCGCAAGGGAGGAAATGAGATGGTTGTTTACTTCGGGGAGGAAGTTGAGAATGCCCTGAAGATGTATATATACACCACGAGAAAATCTGCTGCTCCCCTGCCCGGCCATGAAAATGCACTTTTTCTCTCCACCCAGAGGCGCAGAATCGGTGTGCAGGCTGTGGAAAACATGGTAAAGAAATATGCACGCCAAATCACACCAAACAAGAAAATCACCCCCCATAAGCTCCGCAGTACATATGGAACCGCTTTATATAAGGAAACAGGGGATATTTATCTTGTGGCTGATGTTTTAGGGCATAAAGATGTAAATACTACCAAAAAGCATTATGCGGCCATCGATGAAAACCGGCGCAGGCAGGCTGCCCAGGTTGTAAAGCTGCGGGAACCATAATGCTTATACAATTCAACTAAAACACCTGTGCCAGATGACACAGGTGTTTTATGATACTATTTTTTATATTCTCTTCTATGTTTTTCTGTTAATTGGATATAGTTAATTTCTATATCCAAGGTTAGGAATACTATGTTATAATATTGCAGACATAATATCTTGCAATTTTTAAGGAGAATATCACTATGAATAAAATCAGACAATCTTGTCAAGAAATGACTCACATCAATTGTATAGCAAATACAGGTATTTTATTAGCCATATCCATAGTACTTGGCAACCTTTCCATATCCGTAGGTAATTATATTCGAGTTAGTTTTTATATTCTGCCACAACAGGTCATTTGTTACCTCTATGGACCTGCAACAGGCATTTTATTCGGAATACTTTCGGATATTCTTCGTTTTATAATAAAGCCATCCGGGCCTTTTTTTCCAGGCTTTACAATCAGTAGTATGCTCTATGGGATTATCTATGGTTTTTTTCTTTATAAAAGCAAGTTGACCTATAAAAGACTTATCCTTTCAAATTTACTTAGTTCAATCTGTATTAATATGCTTCTAAACACATATTGGCTCTCTGTGCTATATATTCAACCCTACAGTGTTTTACTTCCTGTTCGAATCCTTAAGGAACTGCTTATTCTTCCGATAGAAATTTTAATTTCTATATTTGTATTTAAGCATATAAAGCGTTTTTACAAAACAAATACATAAGTTGGACTGCTGCTTTTTATACACAGGGAACTTTAAACCAGAGAAAGACCACTGGCAGGCTGAACCGACCCCCAAAAGTTAGACCTAAACATCTAACGATTGGGAGGTCGGTTTTTCTATGGCTAAATATAATTATGAGTTTAAGAAAAAAGTTGTAGATGCATATAACAACGAGGAGGGAGGATAT
>JACERV010000018.1 GCA_013911065.1 Ruminococcus sp.
TTTGCCTGCACCTTCCTTCAGATTCGCAGTCACCCGCGACACCCTTGGTGTTCAGCTATATCCTTCCCACTACCAGGCGGATTCGAGACTTGCACTCGTAAGAACGTGCGCCCGCCGGGCGCACTATAATAAAACGGGCAGGATTCTCATCCATGAGAGCCCTGCCCGCTTTTCTTCTATTCTTTTATTTTCTTTTTCTCCAGTTCCTTTTCTTCTAATTCCTTTTCATGTTCAATTTCTGTTCTTGCAATCTTCAGGAAATCCCGCTCCTCTTTCTTTTTCCTCGGAATAAACCTTCTTGCCACACTGCCCTTTCCTCTGTTTTTCACATAAAAATATCCTATTACCGAAAATATCAATGCGCCTACAAAGTTTACCATCAGGTCTTTCATTGTATCTATCAGGCCGATATCCAGGTAGCCTCCAAGCCCCATGTCCTTTCCATTAAGAACCACGCTGGTTATGTTGTTAATTTCGGTGGGGATATTCCTGCCATCCGGATCCAGCATAACAGAGCGTATTGTATGAATTACCGTGTCCTTTTGCATATCATAGCCGAATAACCAGTCCATTCCAAATTCAAAGAATTCCCATATCACACCGATTGTCATGGAGAAGCAGAATGCTACAATTGCCGTAAATAAGGGTGAGAGTTTAAAAACCATCTTCTCACTCCGGTTCAGTAAGTCTACCATAGAAAATCCTATGGCTGCAGCCAGAAATCCATTTAAAGTATGAAGAACCGAATCCCAAAATGGAAATACAAGATAAAACTCCCTGATCTCCCCTAAAATCTCCGCTGCAAAAATAAACACAAGAATAATGATTTCCAGTGTAGTCGGCAGCTCCACTTTCATGGTAATCTGTACGAAACTAGGTACTACTAAAAGCAGCAGTGTTAAAATACATAAAAATACATTCTCATAATTTCTGTTAAAAATCTGTAAAATCATAACTATAATCACAAGAAGACGCAAAACGAAATAAACCATAAACGAGCTTCTATGCTCCCGCAGCTCCATATGAAGAGCCTTCCACATCGTGCGGAAGCGGTCAGTACCTTTTCTCCCATTATTCTTCATCTTATTCTCATTCCTTTGAAATACCATTGACAACTCTTATCTATTATATGGAGATTATGTGGTTATTGCAAGATAAATCCCAAAACCACGCAGGATTTATGGTGTTGTTTCATTGAGATATCATTGAGATTCCTGATTTGCTAACCAGAGTTTTACGCAATCCTTACCATAATATGCTTGTACCCTTCTGCCATTTCTATAAGAATATGCTTAACAAGGCATACTTCTTGAACTACTAATATTCAAGAAAGTATAGTTCCTGAACTGACCACGTTTCAACACACATAAAATTAAAGGAGATTTCTTATGAAAGTCAGAAGTACAGTTGAGAAAATTCAATTCGACACACTTAAAAAGATTTTAGAAGGCGGATATATAAAGTCGGTATATCAACCTATTGTATCTTTAACAGACGGGCAAATCTTTGGCTATGAAGCTCTTAGCAGAATATCTAATGATGAAATAGAAATGAATATAGAGGAAATGTTCAGAGTTGCTGACAGGATGAATAAATCCTGGGAGCTGGAGACGTTATGCAGGACAAAGGCGCTGGAAAGCTCTGCACATATGGACATTCAAAAAAAGCTTTTCCTTAATGTAAATTCCAATATCATTCATGATCCGGAATTTCAGGAAGGTTTTACAAAAAGCCGTCTAAACGCATATGGACTGGATTCCGATAACGTAATCTTTGAGATAACCGAACGAGTGGCTGTAATAGACAATAATGCATTTCTGACTTCCATCAATCACTATAAAAGCCAAAACTATGGTATAGCCATAGATGATGTAGGCGCAGGTTACTCAGGGCTTAATACCCTTACAAATGTAAAACCCAACCTCTTGAAGCTGGATATGAACCTTGTAAGAGATATTAATACAGACGAGATAAAATTTGCTTTATGCAAAGCAATGGTGGATTTCGGCAAAAATGCCGGTATTCAGTTGATTGCAGAAGGTATTGAGACCGAGGAAGAATTAAAAACACTCATAAAACTGGGGGTTGATTTCGGCCAGGGCTATTATTTAGGGATTCCAAAAGAATCCTTTGATGATATTTCAGCCGAAAGGATTGCTGCAATCACAGAATATCATCAGAAAAATTACACAGAAAAAGCTAAAAGTTCCGTTTATCCAATAATAGGACATTTAGCAAAACCTGGGCACCGCGTATCCCACGACGAAAGTGCAGCAAGCATTTATGAGACACTAAAACAAAATCCTGCCATCACAGATTTTACCATTGTTAACGAAGGGGCCGCTGTAGGTTTTATGACGAGAACAGATTTAAGCGAAATATTTGGCGGCAGGTATGGTTATTATCTCCACTCAAGAAAGAGCATCCAACAGTTAATAAAAACTGATTTTCTAAGAGTCAACTACAACATGCCTGTGGACCAAGTATCAAGGATTTCTATGCAGAGATCCTTTGAACAATTGTATCATCCTATTGTAGTAGAAAAAGAAAATAAATATTTTGGAATTGTAACAGTTAAGGATTTGCTTGATGCCTGTACAAAAGTAGAAATAGATGTAGCAAGACACTCCAATCCTCTCACAGGGCTTCCGGGAAACTTATTAATTGAAAAAGAAATTGTAAACCGCATATTTGGAAACCAGCCCTATTGCATTACTTACTATGATATTGACAATTTCAAAGCTTATAATGATACATACGGCTTTGAAAATGGGGATTTAATGCTTTCCCTTGTTGCAAATATCCTAAAAGAATGTTCAACCCAAAATGAATTTATCGGCCACATCGGGGGAGATGATTTTATTGTCATCTGTGACTACCATGAAGGAGAGGCCTATTGCCGTTCCGCCATAGAAAAGTTTTCCAGAGGTATTACTTCCCTGTACCGTAATGAAGATCTGGAAAACGGCTATATCGTATCCAAAAACAGAAATGGTGTCACGGAAAGCTTTCCCATTGCAAGTTTATCCATTGCAGGTATTTCAAACAAAACAAATACATATCAAAATATTGACAGTTTTTCACATGATATCGCCCAACTTAAAAAGAAATGTAAAAAGCAAAAGGGCAACTACTTTGAAATTATATAATTGAATTCCACTCTTCATTTCACAAATGCGCTTTAATTTGGTATACTGGGACAAACTACAAAAGGAGTTATAGACAGATGATATTAACAGGTGTATTTGCAAATGCAGCCACCATTATAATTGGCGCGCTGATGGGTATTGTATTCAAAAAAGGGGTTCCCGAAAAAATGAACACTTCTATTATGCAGGGTTTAGGACTGTGTGTGTTGTATATTGGAATCAGTGGTTCTCTAAAGGGGGAGAACACCGTCATCGTGATTTTATCTATTATTATTGGTGTAATTATAGGCGAAATATTTAACTTTGACCGGAGACTTCAATGGGTGGGAGATTCTTTACAGGCCATGTTCAAATTCAATGGTTCTAATAATTCCATCGCAGAAGGATTTGTCAACTGTACCATCTTTTTCTGCGTGGGGGCAATGTCCATTGTCGGCTCTCTCCAAAGCGGATTGACAGGCAATCACGAAACATTATTTGCGAAAGCCCTGATTGACGGAACAATCTCTCTTGTAATGGCTTCTACGATGGGCATCGGCGTTGCATTTTCCGCCCTCACAGTATTTCTTTATGAATCTCTGCTGACCTTATCTGCTAATATAATCTCCGATTTTCTTACAACTCCTGTCATAAACGAAATGACCTGCGTTGGTTCACTACTCATTGTGGCAATCGGATTAAATATGCTGAAACTGACCAATATTAAAGTCACAAACTTTATTCTGGCACCCTTTATTCCAATTATTCTATACTTATTCTAATCCCAGCCCGAAAGGAGCAGGCACAAAATGAAGCATCCTTATACATATGAAATTATATACAGCAGCCGGAAAACCCTGGCTGTTCAAGTGACTTCCGACGGAACCGTGAAAGTCCGGGCTCCCAAGGGATATCCCAAAACAGCCATCCACCATTTCCTCAAAGAAAAAGAAAACTGGATTCTAAAACACGTAAATAAGGCAAAACAAAAGCAGTCCCCTTGTCCCTCCACACTTTCAGAAAAAGACAGAAAACGCTACATCCAGATTGCCCGGGATATCTTTACACAAAAAACGGCCTACTACGCTTCTATCATGAACGTAACCTATGGCCGTATCTCAATCCGCGAGCAAAAAACACGCTGGGGAAGCTGCTCCAGCCGTGGAAACTTAAATTTTAACTGGCGTCTTATATTTGCACCCGAACCAGTCCTCGATTACATCGTAGTCCATGAACTGGCCCACCGCCGGGAAATGAACCATTCCCACTCATTTTACGCCATCGTAGAATCCGTTCTGCCCGATTATAAAAAAACAAAAAAATGGCTCCGTGACAACGGACATTCACTATGGACCATAGTATAAATTCAGAATATTCTGAAAACGGATTGCAAAGGGGTCAGTCCCTTTTCAAAAGGGACAGTCCCCTTTTATCGCCCCCTTTTATCGTCTCCTTTTTATCTGTTGGTATATATAGGAAATAGGAAGTCCCACTACATTGTAATAGTCCCCTTCTATCTTATCTATATACGCGGCAAATCTTCCCTGGATTCCATATGCTCCGGCCTTGTCCATGGGCTCTTCGCTTTTGATATATCTCCAAATCTCTTCTTCGTCCATATCATGTACATACACTTTTGTCTGAACGGCATGGCTGGATACCTGACGCACTCCGTTCTCATCAAAATCCAGAATTGTGACTCCTGTAAATACCTCATGTGCCTTTCCCTGCAAATGTTTCAGCATATAAAATGCATCCTCTTCATCTCTGGGTTTTCCCAGGATTTCACCCTCTAATGCCACGATTGTATCGGCACCTATCACAATCATGTCCCTTGTCTCCAACTCCGACGCGACGTTCTCAGCTTTCATCAGCGACAGCTCTTTTACAATCTCTTCCGGAAGAACACTCTCATAATATTCTTCCTTATGGCTTACCACAACTTCAAACTTCACCCCTATCTGTTCCATCAACTCCCTGCGCCGGGGAGACGCAGAACCAAGTATAATCCTTTTCACAATACAACATCCTCCTTATAATTTAATGCGCCTGGCATACCAAAGAATCACACTAAGGGTAAAATAATATGTGACCAAAGATAAGAAAATGGCATGACTAAAACCATAGAAGGAAGCATATTTGCAATTGGAAAAGATTTAATTCCGGCAATACGAAAACCGGTAGCAAGCATTAAGATTCCTCCGCAGGCGGTAAAGTCATTAAGCATTTCAGGCGTTGTCATTGGCATAATAAAAGCTGCACTGAAAAACAGCAGAAGCAGTACGATAAACTGCGGAACACAAACAGTACATACAATAAAACCAAGACTGGCCGCAAAAATCGCGGCTGTAAAAAAATCTAAAATGGATTTAGAAAACAGAATTGTATGGTCACCTGTCATTCCAGACTGCAATGCACCAAAAATTCCCGTTCCGCTTGCACAAAACAGTACCACAATACTAACAAGCCTTTGCATAAATTCCTCTTGGCTCATGTTGCTTTCTTTTGAAGCAAAAACTTTAGAAATAGGAGCCTGTACCTTCTCTGCAGCAGCGGTAATTCCATATTCTAAATGTATCAGCTCTCCAATTGCAGTACCGATAATAACTGCTAATACCACAGCCGGAAGGTAGGTCAGCTTCACAATGGAAATAACACCCATTGACATAGAAGTAACACCAAATATTAAGGTAAGATTACTTTTAAAGTTTTCTTTTAGATTATTTCCCAACAAAGTTCCGACAGCACCGCCAAAAAGGACTGCCAGGCTATTTACAACAACACCAATCAGCATCTTTATTTACCTCGTTATTTCTATATTATTTTCATTTGCATCTTTATCATGATATAATCTTATTCAGATTGACTTCTACTTAAATATTTATAGATGAACACTGGAAAGGGTACACAAATGTTAAAAATCATTATTTCACCGGCTAAGAAAATGAATATTATAGATGAATACCCCTGCACTGTTACCAAGCCTGCTTTTTCCAAAGAAGCTAAATATCTGCATGGTATATTAACAAAAATGTCCCGTGACGAATTAAAAAAGCTATGGCGTTGCAGCGACAAGCTGACCGATACGAACTACGACCGCCTTCATACACACCTTTTAGAGAAAAACCATTCTCCGTCCCTTCTTGCTTACGAAGGCATCCAGTACCAGTATATGGCCCCTCAGATTTTTTCCGAATCAGAGTGGGAATATGTTTCAAAATATCTGCGGATTCTATCAGGATTTTACGGTATTTTAAGGCCAACAGACGGTGTAGTTCCTTACCGCCTGGAGATGCAGGCGAAGCTGGAAACAGAATTGGCGGCGGACTTGTACCAATTTTGGGGCAGAAAACTGTATGAACGGCTGACTGAAAGCAGAAATGTACGTAATCTTCAAATTGTAAATCTTGCTTCCGCTGAATACAGCCGGATAATTCTTCCTTACATAACTGCTCCTGCCACCTGTGTAACATGCATTTTCGGAGAGGAAATAGATGGAAAGATAAAAGTAAAGGGCACAAAAGCGAAAATGGCACGAGGTGAGATGGTCCGATGGATGGCTGAGCATCAGATAAAAAATATCAGTGATATCCGTGGATTTGACCGTCTTAATTACCGTTTCCAGGAAGAAACATCTTCTGATAACAAATATGTTTTCCTGAAAACAGTTTAACGCAATCTTTCTTCCATCCCGCCGTCACTTTTAATAAGCACCGCTCTGCATGGAGCTCCGTCACATCCACCCAGTTTTAAGGGCTGGGCACACAAAAAGTACTCTCCCGCCTCTGCCTCTTTCAGGCACAGCCCTTCCAGAATCGCCATGCCGGCTCCCAGAAGAATCTTATGTACTTTATGTATTGCTCCGGGAGTCTCTTCCGCCCCCACTGTCTGCGTTTCCACCCCTACCAGTTCCACACCATTTTGAGCAAAAACCTCCGCTGCCGCCTCTGTAAGAGTGACATTTCCTTTCCATAATTGCTTTTTTCCTTTGCCGGCTGTCATCTGCCGGGCCGTCTCTCCATCCAGTACACCCTCATACTCCAGCACAGAGCATTTGCCCATTACCTGCTCCAAAGGAAGCTCATCAATCCTTCGCCCTTCATCCAGGAAGTGCCAGGGAGCATCCATGTGTGTTCCGTTATGGGCGCAAAGTTTCAAATAAGTAAGATTGCAGGCATCCCCATTTTTTATCTCCAGCAGTCTCTCATACTCCGGAGCGGGGTCACCTGGATATGTCTTAGAACTAAATAATTCTCTTGTAATATCTATATACTTCATAACCCTTTCTCTCCTTCCCTGACCTTGCTGATCAACCTGCGAAATGACTTTTCAAAATGCTCGTCGTCTTCTCTTGTCCGCTTTTTAGGCCCCTTCAAGTGATTCTTTTTTGATTTCCTGCGTACTTCCTTTGCAATATGCCGTTCAAACATCATTTGGTCTATATTCTCCACCGTATACCATTTTCCACTCTGATGGATAGGAAAAACACCTTTTCCCAGGCACATAGATGCCACGCCGTAATCCTGAGTCACCACAATGTCTCCCTTTTCTGTCATTGTAACAATTTTAAAGTCCGCAGAGTCCGCGCCCTTTTCTACTGTCACAATGCTGCTGTATTCAGACTGAAACAAATGCGCTGTATCACATACCAAAACAACCGGAATATTTTCCTGCTCTGCAATATTCTCTATAATTCCAATCACCGGACAGGCATCCGCATCTACTATAATTTTCACCTTAGTTATCCTCATTTCCGACTTCACTTTTTTCATTTCTTCCGGATTCTTGACATTTTATATTTCCAATGCTATGATAATTATATAAAAAGAGTAGTCGCCCACAAAGGGTTGACCTCAAAATGAAATTACGAAATTCCACCCTATACCGGTCAAAGTATGAAGGGTGGTTTTTCTATGTATTACTGACTAATTAAATAAATAGAGGTCAGTAATGCAAGAATAAACATGCCGAATTGCATCAAATCCTTGAAGTCAAACGGTTTTTTGTCCATTCGCATCACCTCCCATCTGTTTAAGATGAAAGGCCAACACACCCTATACACGACTACTCCTAATAAAATTCTATCATAATCCTTTCTTCTCTTCAATTCACGATTTAACAATTACTGTTCCGCCCATGCCTCTTCTATCTTCTCCGGCTGTTCCAGCAGCATCCAGCTTCCCAGTGCCATACACTCCGCCACATACACCATTGCCTTCTGTCCGATACTCATTCCCACCTGTGCCGTAGTTGACCAGTGATGCAGAGGTGTCCCTTTACACATTGCAGCCGCACTGAGCATTATAGTGGGAACCTTGTGGCTCACATCGGATACATCGGTCCCGATAGGCAGCAATACCGGCTCATCCTCAAGAGGCTCCAGTCCCGTAAAATAAACCCCATTATTCTGAATTCCTGCCCGCTCGCTTATATTCCTTGCAAATGCAATTTCTTCCTCAGTATGTTCCGGAACAGGTATCTGTCCCATAGCCTTATAAAATACTTCTGCAAGAGTCCGGTTCACTTTCATCTCTTTATTTTTAGTCACACGTTCTATTTCAACCCTTGTTCCCGTCATCATTGCAGCTCCCTGAGCACATGCATCCACTCTCTGGGAAGCATCCTCCATCCGCTCACTTTTACCGGAACGGATAAAATAGTTCGTAGAAGCATAGTCCGGCACAATATTTGCCGGTCCGTCTGTATTTGTATAGGTATAATGCATCCGTATATCATCTGCCACATGCTCCCTCAGATAATTAACACCTACATTCATCAGCTCCGCGGCATCCAGCGCGCTGCGCCCCATCTCCGGATTTTTGGCAGCGTGGGCAGTCGTACCGTAAAATTTATAATTCTTGATATCCTGAGCCAGCCAGATGTCATAACTCACCCGGTTTCTATCAAAAGGATGCCAGGTGATTGCTACAGACAAATCATCAAATACACCCGCCTCGTTCATTTGGATTTTTCCAATTACAATCTCTTCCGCCGGGCAGCCATATACCCGGATTGTCCCTTCCATACCGGATGCTTCCATCTGCGCTTTCAACGCACAGGCAGCCCCGGCACATGCAGTCCCCAGAAGGTTGTGTCCGCAGCCATGTCCCGGGCCGCCACTTGGTTTGTACTCACACACTGTCTCCTGTCCCAGTCCCGGCAAAGCGTCGTATTCTGCCAGAAAGCCTAAAATCGGTTTTCCGCTTCCCCATTGTGCAATAAAGGCTGTTTCAAAATCTGCTATATTCCACTGGATAGAAAATCCCTGTTTTTCCAAAAAATCAGCCAGGCGTTTGGATGAATACACCTCCTCCTTTGATAACTCAGGATGGCGGAATATATCATCTGCTGTTCTCAGCATTTCTTCCTCATTTTGCTCAAACCAGGTTTTCCATATTGCGTTCTGTTCCATTTTACTTCTCCTCCTTCTTCCGGCTCTCAAAATAAATAAACCGGTCTATAGAATCTAAAATATCCTGAAAATCTTCTCTCTGCGCCAAATCAATATATTTTCCCAGCACTTCCTGCTCCTGCTCTTTATATCTTCCATAATAAATATCATACAGGTTATGTCCCCGCATATAAACCTTAATCTCCTCCATATGCTCTTTCACATCCTCTACCGTCTCCAGGTCCCGGCCCAGAATATCCAGCAGATGTCTTCCGCTTCTGATTTTATGGAGATACTCCTTCCATTTTTCCAAAAATATCTCATAGAAGGCTTCCTCGGATTCTATGATGCCCAACTGTGCCATAATCCGTGGATTCAGAAAATAATTTTCAAAGGAATAGTAATGCAGGACCAATACATTCTTCGGCAGGACCCTGGGCAGTTTATCCGCGTCCTCTTTACTTCTCTCCTCATAATACCGGCATAGCTGTCTCTTCAGCTTTTCAGGATCTTCGCCATCCCCATCCCGGATCATCAGAAACTGGTCTTTTAAATAGATCTGATTCATATATTTCAAATTTGCATAGGTCTTAATATTTGTACAGCTATTCGTAGTAATAATGGCAATCCGGGACAGATTCCCCTCACCATCATATGTCTCCGAATAATATTTCTTAATTAATAATGGCAGCCTGCTCTTATCCTGCTTGCCTTCTACAATGAAAACAAAATTTACATTCAGCAAATCATTGGCCGTGTAACCCAAATCATCCAGAATTGTACTAATGTCTGTTGTCTCACGCACTGCGGAACACCCCATTTCATCCAGCACAGTCTGCCGTATCTGGCGGCTGTTAAAGTTGAACAAAAGATTCGGAGAATGGGTGGAAAAAATAACCTGGTTTTTTCTGGATAACCGGTATAATATCTCGCCGGATACTTTTTGAAGCTTCGGATGCAAAAATATTTCCGGGTCCTCCACCATCACAATACCAGGTGCCCCGTCCTCCCCTTCCGCATAAGTCTCCAACAGTGACAGCATATATACACTGCGCATGCCTTTCCCCATCTGCGTAATCGGGCGGGCTCCGGTTCTTTCCCGGCTGCGTATTTCCGTGGTCACAAGCAGCATCCTTTCCACATCCCGGTTCATGGAATAGATGATTTCTTCCTGACCACCATTTTTTCTGAAATTCTCATTTACCTTCCCCGCAAATTCATTCAGGTTTAACTGATACAGTTTATAATCCAAAAGCTTTGCTGTCTCAAAAGCATCCAGCTCCTCCGGCTTTTTCTGGTTAATCAGCCCAATACATGCAAAACAATGGTTGCACATTTTTGCCCGGTCGAAAATACAGCAGCCGGAGCGCATTCTTTTCAGAAGCTCATCTTCCTGCAGCATCAGCAGATCCCCTTGCAGCTGATCCAGGTCACGGTCTGTATCCATATAATAAATCTGTGGAAACACCTCTTTTATATAGCGGTTGTTCTTCTGCACACCGTCATTATAGCGGATATTCCCCTCTTTATTTACTATAAAGTCAAACGTCAGAATCCCATTCTCATCATAGGAAGGCAGTTTTTTCCGAAAATCCTCTCTCCATGCCTCCAGTCTTCTGTATCTGCTGACGACTCCCCGCTTATGAAAACTCAAAAGGTCCTCCTCCCCAAATTCCAGGGAAACAGACACTTCCACATTGGGAAAGTTTTCTCGAAAATCTTCGGGCAGGATACGGTAAGAGCCGCCTACCGCCCGGACAGCATCCAGGACAGCCGTCTTTCCTGTATTATTCTGCCCTACCAAAATCAGAGCATTTTCAATATCCTTAATATACATATCCCGGATGGATTTGAAATTCCGGATTCTTAAACTGGTTATCTTCATAAGATACTCCTCTACAGTCCGTCAAAGATTCTAATCTTTAAAGTCTTTCCCATTATATCATGATACATAAAAAGAATGGCAGCTTTTTTCAAAACCACCATTCCAATGGGCTATACCTTAATGCACATCACTATTCCGTCGTTGAAGCAACGGCTAATTATCTTTCGGCTAAATTATATATTCCAATGTTCTCAAAATCCAAAGTAATAACGGCTGTTGTTGGTTTCAAATTCCTTCTACGGTGAAACCATTTTTCTAGTCAGCCAACCAGCTTGAAAAATCTAATTCTCGAAAAATTGGATGCAATAAAAAATCACCTTATTTCCATCTGAAATACGTAAAAGAGGTTATAGTACTATTTTACGATGTTCTACAATCTCATCAATAATACCGTACTCTTTTGCTTCCACCGCACTCATAAAATTGTCCCTGTCAGTGTCTTTTTCTATTTGTTCTATTGGCTGTCCGGTATTTTCAGCATAAATTTTGTTAAGCCGCTGTTTTGTTTTCAGCATATGGTCGGATATAATTTTAATGTCACTGGCCTGACCTTTCATACCTCCCGATATAGCAGGCTGATGTATCATAATCTCTGCATTTGGCAAAGAAAACCTCTTCCCTTTTGTACCCCCGGCCAATAGAAAAGAGCCGAAGCTGGCAGCAACTCCAATGCAAATAGTTGACACATCGCACCGGATATAGCGCATTGTATCATATATAGCGAGACCAGCAGTAATAGACCCGCCCGGACTATTGATATATAAACTAATATCCTTATCTGGGTTTTGCCCCTCTAAAAAGAGAAGTTGTGCAACTATTAAACCGGCAGTCGTATCATTCACATCTTCACCCAAGAAAATAATGCGGTCAGATAAGAGGCGGGAATAAATATCATAACTGCGTTCACCCCGGCCGGTTTGTTCGATAACATAAGGTATCGTCATGCCGCCACCACCAATCTGCTATAAGAATAAAAGCTAAGAATAGATTGCATTTGATATGCTTTTCTTATTGGAAAATATTTCCTATCTATCCGATATTTCATCGGCGCGCAAAGATAGATACTGCGAAAAGCATTCGTGAAAGCCTGCTGCGATTGGTAGCCTGTTTCATAAGCAATATCTACGATTGCTTTATCCGTATAGACAAGTTTCTTTGCCGCCTCTGTTAAACGCCGCTCAAAAATATACTGGTGAATGGTTATTGCAGTTTCTTCTTGAAAGGTACGGTTCAAGTAGAACTTGGAATATCCGACCTTTTCTGCTATTTCGTCCAGCGACAAGGCTTCACCTCCGCTTTTAAGCTGCTGTTCGATATATTCGATTATACTTTTTGCAATTTCTGATTTATCCATGCTATCAAATCCTATCTATATATTTTTAGAACATTATATACCCTTTATCCCCCTACGTCTTAATAAAAATTGCCCTTTTCTCTGCTCCTGTTTTCACTATACTGACTCACATTTTGTTGGCCACTATTGTCTTAACCTCTGCAAACTATTGACCTGATTTTCGTTTATAAGCCCTCATTGCAAAAATATATGCAACAATAAGAATGCCCAGACACCATGCAAGCGCAATCCAAATGTCACTGCCGACGGGCTGCCCTGCAAAGAGCGCCCGGATGGCATCCACTATCGAAGTTACCGGCTGGTTTTCGGCAAAGGTACGGACAAGCGGGGGCATCGAATCGGCAGGCACAAACGCCGAGCTGATAAATGGAAGGAAAATAAGCGGGTAGGAAAAGGCACCTGCGCCGTCCACCGATTTTGCAGACAGCCCGGCAATTGCCGCAACCCATGTCAAGGCCAGGGTAAACAGCGTGAGTATCCCGGCCACGGCAAGCCATGACAATACTCCCGCCGACGAACGAAAGCCCATAATGAGCGCTGCGAGAATGATGACAACAACCGAAATCGCATTGGATACCAGTGAGGTCAGTACATGCCCCCACAGCGCGGCAGAACGCGTAATCGGCATGGAGTGGAACCGTTCAAAGATGCCGCTTTTCATATCCGCAAACAGGCGGTAAGCCGTATAAGATATACCGCTTGCTATCGCAATCAGCAGAATGCCGGGGAGCAGATAATTAACATAATTGCCCGTGCCGGTTTGAATCGCACCGCCCAACACATATACAAACAGCAGCATCATTGCAATCGGAGTGATACAGACCGTAATAATGGTGTCCATGCTGCGGAAAATATGGCGCATAGAACGTCCAAGCATAACGCCCATATCGCCGAAAAAATGTTTCTTTACGCTTTCCATTTACTTTTCCTCCTTCTTCCCAATAATTGCGAGGAATATTTCCTCCAACGTGGGCTGTTTTTCCACATACTCCACCTTCCTGGGCGGAAACAGTTTTTTCAGTTCATCAAGGGTGCCATTCGCGATAATTTTCCCTGCATGCAGAATAGCAATTCGATCTGCAAGCTGCTCGGATTCTTCCAGATATTGTGTGGTCAGGAACACCGTTGTGCCATTATCTACAAGCTCCTTTATAGTATTCCAAACCTCAATGCGCCCTTCGGGGTCAAGTCCCGTGGTCGGCTCGTCGAGGAAGATAAGCTGCGGCTTTCCTACAAGGCTCATAGCAATGTCGAGCCGGCGGCGCATACCACCCGAATAGGTGGAAACCCTGCGGTCGGCGGCTTCAGCCAAACTGAAGCGTTTCAGTAAATCTCCAGCCACTTGATGTGGATTGGCAAGGTGCCGCAGCTTGGCAATCATAATGAGATTTTCCCGTCCTGTCAAAATTTCGTCTACAGCAGCAAATTGCCCTGTCAGACTGATGGACCGGCGCACATAGTCGGGGCTTTCCGCAATGTCGAAGCCGTTTACGGCGGCGGTTCCGCCGTCCTGTTTCAGCAGTGTGGTGAGTATTCTGACAATCGTTGTCTTGCCCGCACCATTGGAACCGAGCAGGGCAAAAACACTTCCTTTTTCCACTTCAAAATCAACGCCCTTTAGAACGTGCAGTTTCTTGTAGGACTTTTGCAGCCCTTTCACTTGAATTGCTTTTTCCATTCCGATATCTCCTTTCACTTTGCTTTCTCCGTAACCTTTTTTATCGCCTTGTTAACTTCTAGCCCAACAGATTCTTGTAAACTGTCGGCGTAAGTTTTTGAATCTTTGATTAGATTGTCGCAGAAGGCGGCTACGTCACTGCCCGTTACCTCGAGCACGCCTTTCCCCAAGGCCGCCCCCTCTTCAAAAAAATCGATGATTCCTGAGAGCAGGCCAGTTCCTTCGGCTAGCTCGACAGGGCTGACCTTAAAAAGATATTTTTGAATTTCTTTATAAACAATCTGGTAATCCTGCGGGAGTGCTTTGACACGCGCCATGTGCGCCCGCCACTCTTTTTTGCCTTGGATAATATCTTGTATTTTCATTTATCCTCCTATTTGCCTAATTTTTTAGCAATATTATTATTCAGTTGCTCGCCCCACTTGTCACGATAAGACTTTGCCCCTTCCTCACCGGCCAGGGCTGAGCAGAAGCCTTTGATATCGTCACCCAAAACCTCCTGGACACTCTGACCGTCTGCCACGGCTTCTTCAAGCAGGCTAAGAACACCGTCCAGAATTGGCATGATATTGCGGCCAGTGAAGTCTGCGTTCGGCCAAAGATACAAATTGATCTTTTCCCATGCCGCTTGATAGTCAGCGGGCAGCTTCCTGGCTCGCGATTCAAAATTTTTCATTTCTTTAGTCATGTCGCTTCCTGTGATCATTTCCCAGAAATTCATTCTTTTTACTCCTTTAACTCATTCATTTTTGATGATACAAACTCCCATTTTTCCCAGAACTTTCGCAGCTCTTCGCGCCCGGCATCGTTAAGTACAAAAAACTTTCGCGGCGGTCCCATGTCGGAGGGTTTCTTGGTAGTATCGACCAACTTACTTTTTTCAAGCCGTATCAGGATGGTGTACACCGTTCCGTCTACCACATCAGTGAAACCCAAAGCATTGAGCTTGCGAGTGATTTCATAGCCGTAAGTTTCTTTGCGGCTTATAATTTCAAGGACGCAGCCCTCGAGCACGCCTTTTAGCATTTCCGTTAGGTTTTCCAGCACAATCCCTCCTTTGCTATTTTGTAAAACCGGTATTCAGTATGACTTACTACCGCTATATAGTAACACTCAATAGTCAGTTTGTCAATAATAGTTTTTTTGATAAAGAATTTCAACTAAAACGCAGCTTATCTCAATTACTGTCAGTAAAAAAGGTACAAAAAACACCTTCGCATAAATGCACGCGAAGGTGCCGGATAAAACCTCGCTCTAACAAGCTATTTTTTTGATGAATTTTTTGGATAAAAGAGTAATCCAAAGCCCCGCAAGTAAAATTGAGATAAGCAACGCCAAATAATCACTTGATTGTATAGCTCTTGACATCCAATACGACGGCAGGATTGATAGTATATATTGCATTTTTCCGGTTATAAAATATGGAGCAAACACTCCTACAGTAAAAAGAGTTGTTATTTTTCCAACTGCCATTCCTTCCACCTTATTTGTGGATAGCGTGACAATAAGCAACGCTATAATAACACCTTGAACAGTTCCTGCCAGTGCAATACCTGTAAGCATCAGTACATTTGCATTGGACAGATGAAAAAGCGCAGACACAAAAATACTGGCAGGAAATGAAATAAGTCCTGTTGCTCCCAATCTTGATAATAGATATCCTGTTTTCCCCAAAGGTGTAACAGCTAAATAGGAGATCATATGGTCATCCGCTTCTTCCAGTATTACCATGGCAGCAACGTAATTGAACATGGATGGTGTTAGAATTATTAGAAATAAGTCAACCAACTCATAATAGGGAGCTAAAATTGCGTCTATGCCGAAATAACCAGTTATCAGCTTCTCTATAAAGGGGATAACAAACCGAAAAAATGTTCCTGCAAGCAGGGGAACAAAGACAATCATTATAAGCATAGCGTCTTGTTTCAACTGCTGTATCATCTGTGAAAAACAACTATAGACAGCTTTCATAACTTAACTCCTCCAAGACTTTTCCACATTTTCATGGTTGCACGTTGGGCAATCATAAATAAGCAAATAATTACAATTAAGAGCATAGTAATATCACGCAAAGGGTTCCGGCTGGAATTTGAGATCAACGCCATGCTGCCATTTAATGGATACCACTGCATAATGACTGATGGGACAAATAAGTAAATTGCAGGTGGTATAAAACAAATAAGCTCTAGCGGAGCGGTCATAATGATATACTGATTTAAACTGTTTATTTTTGTGGCTGCAATTAAGCCCAGTAAAGTAAAAATCATGGAAGTTAACGCTGTTGCAAGTAAAACTTCCGGAATATTTCTAAGCCCTGCCACAAATGCAAGTACCAAAGACACCAACACAGATATAAGCATGAGTGATATTGTCTTTGCGATTACATACTCAATCGCTTTTACAGGGGAAACCGCCAAAGCGTTTAATACTCTTTGACTTTTTTCTAACAGCACAATTGCTCCCATAAAGAACAGTCCCATTGCTGCAGGATCGGAATAAATCATAATGCTTACAGCCTTTTCACGCCATGTTTCCGGAAAGATGAAAAGCAGGAAAACATACAGCGCAGAGAACAAAATATAAATAAAGTAAAACCCATATTTGAATTGAAAATGGATATCTCCAAGTATTAGTTTTATGATTCTCATTGCAGTGTCCTCCCTGTAACCTCAATAAAAATATCATTCAAAGTCGGTTCGCTGCTGTGAATGGATAGTATGCGGTTTTCTTTCATTAGGTTTGCCAGCACATTGTCTTCCGATATTTGAGAAAGCAGACATTCACCCAAACGCTCATGCTTATCATAGTAAGTGTACAAAACCTTTGCTGCTCCTTTCCGCATAATAAGATTATGGGGACTATCCAAAGCTTTAATGCCGCCGTTCACAATGAAAGCCACTCTGTCGCATAATTCTGTTGCGTCTGCCATATTGTGTGTCGTTAAAAATATGGTTTTGCCTTTTGCTTTTTGTTGTAAAATCATATCCTTCATTAATTGGCTATTGGCTGGGTCAAGACCGCTTGTTGGTTCGTCAAGGAATAATATATTGGGGTCGTGAAGCAGAGCTTTCAAGAAATTCAATCTTGACTTCATGCCCTTTGAATAGTCGGATACTTTCTTGTCGGCATCATTCTGTAATCCAATATCGGCGAGAATCTCATCAATTTTCACTGTTTGCTTAGCATAAAGTGAACTGAAAAATTCTAGGTTTTGACGGGCAGTTAATTTTTCATACATCGTTGAATATTCAAAATCCACACCAATGTTTTCATAAAAGTGGTTATCATGCTCTTTGCATTCGATACCATCCAGCTTAACGCTTCCATCATATGTCGTGATTAAACCCGTGAGGATTTTTTGTAATGTTGTTTTTCCCGCACCTGATGGACCTAAGAAACCAAAGATTTCGCCTCGTTCAACATGAAAATTCATACATGTAATGAAGGGTTTTTTTGAGTAACTAAATGATAGGTTTTTGACGGTTAGCATAATCTCCTCCTTAAATGACTAAATTATTATTTTTAGTCAATAAAACAGTAAAAAATTTTAGTTTAGCATTTGTAATACTAAACCTCTAATGGTAAGTTTTAGAGCTTCGTTAAAATATTCTTCGCCTGCCTCTCGTTTATAGATCATACCGATAAAAAGGTTTCTGAAAGCAGCCCCATAATAATCAGCATTGATTTTACCAGAACCTGACACCATTCCTATAATATCTTTAATCATCGTACTATCATGTAAAAAATGGGTCTCCATAACCTCCTGGGGCAATTTACGGTAAAGTAGTTCTATTTCCCCGGTTGTCAAAAGACGCAATAAGCCTGTTTCATCTACTGCTTTAAAAAAGCTATAGATTATTTCAGTCAAATTTTCAACTGTTATATGGTTTCCCAATGCCTTGATTTCATTTAACAACTGTTTTTCTATGATCTCATGCTGTTCCAATAACACCTCAAATAACAGTAGCTCTTTTGATTCATAGAACAAGTAAAAGGTGCCTTTAGGGATTTTCACACGTTCCACTAATTCATCTACTGTAGTACGCCTAATTCCAAAATTTGAAAGACAGTATGAGGCTTCTTCTTTCAGCCTTTTTTTGATATATGCGCGTTCGTTATCCGTATATGTTTTAGGCAACTCAACCTCTCCTTTTTGACTGGAACATTTTATATAGTCATCATACTGCTTGGGAAGGCATTTGTCAATAGCGCCTCGCCTGAATATTAATAATAGCAGATGCATGAAATCATGCATCTGCTATTAATTTCTGCCAAGCCCTATAAATCCACTTCCGTATATAAACAGCATGTTCCCGGCTTAGAGCAATGTTTTGCCATTTCCGGTACACAGGTTGTAAAATGGTCAGAAGCATTATGGCCTTCAATTGCCTTTTCGTCCTCCCATTCTTCAATAAAGGTCAGATGTGTTTCGTCTTTCAAATCCCTATTTAAATTATAGGAAATACAGCCTTTTTCTTTTCTTGTCTCCGCAATCAGTGTTTTCGCCAGACTTAAAAACTCATTTACCTCATCCTTTTTTACAAAGTTATCTGCCACAATTTTTATCATATTGCATTCCTCCTTTTTAGCATAGATGATATCATTCTTCTTTTATATTAAAGGAATTTTTCAGTTTCAGCAACAGCTTTTCCAGCAAAATTGACGAGCATACTGCCCTTATAATCTGATCCAATACTAAAGAAATCCACGCCCCGTATACACCCATGTTCATTTGATAAATTAGAAAGGCGGTAAATATGGGCCTGATGACTGTAATACTGATAAAGGAATAAAGAGCAACATGTCCCGTTTTCCCGCTCCCCCGGAGCACGCCTGCACAAATCATAGCATGGGCCTCTGGAAAGCTGACGGCAGCAACAAATATCATGATAACACTTCCCATTTCTGCCACCGCCTTATCTCTGGTATAAAATCCCAGGATTGTATCTCTGAAAAAGAAGCAGACCAGAAAAGAGATTATAGAGAAAATGAGGCTGATTTTAATTCCCGATTTTACATATCCTTCCCAGCCCTCCCTGTTTTTCTTCCCCCCCGACCGGCTGGCAAGGACCGTACTGGCTTTTCCCATTCCCTGGGCAAAATTGTAATAGATATCACATACATTCATGCAGATACTGTGCACAACAAAGGGGACAGTACCTAATCCTGCTGCCATACGGGAATATAAGACCATCCCGACCCGCTCACTGCCCTGCTCCAGAAAAATACCGCCAAAAACCGGGAGAAATTCTTTGAGATAGCTTTTTTCCGGTATCCATTTACCCTTCTCCTGTAAAATTCCTCCTTTTCTTAAAGCATATGCCGTATATAAAAAAGTAACCGTTGTGCCGGTCAATGCCGCAATGCCAGCTCCTTTCACTCCCAAAGACGGAAAGGGACCTATCCCCAGAATTAAGATTCCATTCATAACAACGTTCATAACATTGCCTGTGACATTTACTTTCATCACAATACTGGTTTTTCCAAACCCCATTAATGCCGCCTGCAATACCGTTGATATTGAACTCATAAACACCGCGCACAACGCAATCTTTCCATAAGTAACAGCGCGGGATAAATACACAGCATCGGCCCCCGCCAGCCATAGAATTTTTTCGATGAAAAGAAAAAACAATACGTGAATTACAGACAAAAATAGAACAACCACAAAAAAAGACTGCCTGAGTACATCTCTTGCTTCCTGAGTTTTCCCCATACCTGCCTTACGGGCAGTTAAAACCATAATTGCCGTTGCCAGCGAGCGGGCAATACAAAAAAGTATCATTTTTATCTGTACAAAAATACTGACTGCTGCAATAGATTTTGTTCCAAGGGTTCCCACCATAATTAAATCTGCCGAACTGAGCAGAATCATAAATATGCCTTCCGCTGCGGAAGGCATAGCAATTTTTAAATATTCTTTATCATATTTTCCCATATGCAATTAGAGGATCCCCTTTTCTTACTCCTAACGCATGGGTTAGATATAATGCTACTCCGTCAAATTCTGCTCTGTATTCCTTTATAATTTCCCCGGAGCCGTCTGTCAGCCTGCCTAACAGCTCATTCTTTTTCACTGCTTCTCCGGCTCCCTTCATACAGTACCAGAAGCCTTTTTCCGCTGCTTCTTCATAAGAAGTATGTGAAATTTCTACAGAACTCTTCTGATTTTTCTCATACTCTTTTATGTTCAGAAAATCCATAATCTCACAGACATTCCGTTTGCATGCCCCAACCTCCGCAGTAGTCCACTTACCTCCCCCGCCTCTTTCGATTAATAAGGACGGGATGTTACATTTTGCCGCATAGCTATAAAGCCCGTTTTCTGCCCTGGACTGAATGCAATATTCTATAGAAAGCTTTTTTACCGCTTCTCTTGTTTTCTGTTCAATTTTTACCCCTGCACCTACCGGGAAAAATACCAGAGGGGTCATAGATTCATTCACATCTCCGCCATGAAGGTCTATAAGAAAATCCGCCTTTTTATATAGATACTCTTCCAGTGCCCCCGCCATCTGCCAGGTGATACTGCCTTTTTCATCTCCCGGGAAACATCGGTTCAGATTTTCCCCATCTTCCGGTACAATTTGCTTTGCACCTTCATAAAATCCACTCTCATTTATTAAGGGAATAAAAAGGACGCTTCCCGACAGTTCACTTGCCTTTATTTCAGTTACTAATTCTCTGACTGCCTGAATTCCTACGTATTCACAGCCATGAACTCCTGCAGTAACCACCAGAGTTTTTCCCGGGGCATCCCCTTTTATCCAGATTCCCTTAATTCCTTCCGTGCCCGGAACAGGGATCACAATGCCCCATTTTTCATACACACTCTGCAGCATGATTCTCCTCCTCCATAAAATCAATAATTGAATGCAGCAGTTTCAGAGCATATTCATCTGTCACCGCTCCAATGTTACTGGTTTTCGTCACTTCCGTGACTCTTCCGTTATTTAAAAATAGTACTCTGTCACAAAAATAGGTGATTGAAGTCAAATCATGTGTAATAAATATGTAGGTTAGATTCAACTTGTTCTTTAGTTCTATCAACAAATCCATAATCTGCACCTGTGTATGTGCATCCAAGGAAGAAACTGCCTCATCCAGAAGAATGATTTCAGCATCACAGGCCACTGCCCGGGCAATACATACCCTCTGCAGCTGCCCGCCGGAAAGCTCGTGGGGAAACCGGTTTGCATAAGTTTCATCCAGTCCCACTAACGTAAGGAGCCTTGCAACTTCTTCTTTTCTTTCTATCTTCTTCTTCGTTTTTCTCTCTCTTACCGTAATTCCTTCTCCAATAATGTCCTTGATGTGAAACCTTGGATTTGATGATGTGGTATAATCCTGAAATACAACACTGATTTTATCCCTCAGTAACTTCCTGCCTTTTCTTGAAGAATAAATATTCTCCCCCTCTATCAGTGCCTCCCCATTGTCTGGTTTTAATAATCCACATAAAACCTTTCCCATGGTACTCTTCCCGCTGCCGCTTTCTCCCAAAATTCCAAGGCACTCTCCTTTTTCAACTCTTACTGATATATCACGCAGAACCTTCTTTCTCTCTGTTCCAAATAATTTCTTTTGCAGCTCGTTTCGGAAGCTTACATTTATATGTTGCAATTCAATCATAGCATCCCTCTCCCTTTTCCCAGAACCCTCCTGTATTGTTCCATAACCGCACACTTCTTTTCTGCCAGCATTCTGGTATATGGATCTTTTGCGTGGCGGAGAATGTCATGAAAACTTCCTTCGTCCACAATCCTTCCCTGATTCATGACAAGGATACGGTCCGCTACATAAGAGATTGCCCCTAAATCATGGGTAATAAAAATCATGGACGTTTTCTTTTCCCTTTTGATTTCTCTGAAAGCTTTCAGAACCTCATGCTGGGTAATCGCGTCCAATGCCGTTGTGGGCTCATCTGCAACCAGAAGGTCCGGTTCCATAGAAAGGGCAATTCCCACCATGATTCTTTGAATCATACCTCCCGAAAGCTGGTGGGGATACTTTTGCAGGACTTCCAAAGGTTCCCTGATCTGCATTTGTTCCAGCAGTTCGATGGATTTCTCTCGGATTTTTTCGGCATCCCAGTCTGTATGTGCCTGAAAAGTTTCGGCAATCTGGCTGGAAATCCTGCAGAGAGGGTCAAAAGAGGTCATAGGATTCTGCAGTACCATGGCTATTTTACTTCCCCTGATATTCCGCAGACTTTCCTTACTCTCTTTTAACAGGTCCTTCCCGTGAAACCAGGCTTCACCAGTTACTTTAAAGTTTGTGTCCAGCAGCCCCATAATACTTTTTACGGTCATACTTTTACCGCTCCCGGACTCCCCTAATATTCCAAGGCACTCCCCTTCATTTACGCAGAAATCGGAATCATAAACCAGTGTGTAAGATTTTCCCCTTTCCTGAACGGAAACCTGTAAATTTTTCACATTTAATATTACATTACTCATACTTGTGTCTCCTTAGGATCAAGAACATCGCGAAGTGCATCCCCCAGCAAATTGAAGGCGGTCACAACGGCAACAATGGCAATACCGGGTGTCAGCATCTGTACCGGATTTGTGGTCAGGACATTCTTTGCCTCATTAAGCATGGCACCCCATTCCGGTATCGGCGCCTGTACTCCCAGCCCTAAAAAGGACAGGGTAGATATATTAATAATGGCCCATCCAATGTCCAGGCTTGACAGCACCGCAAGGTCCGCTGCAATAGAAGGGAGTAAATGCCGGAAAAGAATAAAATGCTCCGGCATACCCACACACCTGGAAAACAGGACAAAATTCCGATCACGGTACTGGACTACTCCTGTCCGGATCATTCGTGCATACCATGCCCATTTAATAAATACATTTGCAAGAATCACATTGCGGACATCGATTCCCAGAAGGGCTACAACAGCAAATACCATAATCTGGCTGGGAAAAGAAAGCATGACATCCACCACCCGCATAATCACTTCGTCCACAATGCCCCCGAAATGTCCGGCCAGCAGGCCCATTAAAGCTCCCAGGCCAATGGTTCCAATCATAGTCAAAGCCGCCAGCCCCAGTGTAGGCCGGATACCAAACAACATTCTTGACAGCACACACCTTCCCAAATGGTCGGTGCCAAGGGGATATTCCAGGCTAAATGCTGCAAACTTATTGATAATATCATTTTCATATGGATCATTGGGGGCTATCCACGGGGCTAAAATTCCCAGAACAGCAATTGCAAGGATTAAGGCCGTAGTAATTACAGCCGTTTTATTATGCAAAAAACGTTTAAACATCAGGATGCCTCCTTTCGGAGTCTTGGGTCTGCAACGGTCTGAAGTATATCAAAAATCAGGTTAAATACAACAAACAGTACGCCAATCAATAATACATAGGTTTGAATTACCGGATAGTCCCTGTTAAAAATAGATGTGATGCACAAGGTCCCCAGCCCCGGCCAGGCAAACACATTTTCCACTACAATGGTTCCCGCAATCAACTGTGGGATACTCATTCCGATTGCTACAAAACAGGTATGCAGGGAATTTCTTAAAATATGCCCTATCAGTATTTTTTTCTGTGGAATGCCGCGTACGTTAGCATACAGCACATAATCCTGCTTCATATTTTCCAGCATGTTATTACGTATCAAACGGATGTAAGTAGAAATATATGTGAACGATACAGTAACCGCCGGAAGAATCAAATGGCTGAACGTTCCACTTCCGCTGGTCGGGAGCAAGTCTAATTTAATTGCTACCAGCCACATCAGCAAAAGGCCAATCCAGTACGCGGGCATGGCCGTTGTCATAAACACCAGCATACGAATGATTTTGTCAAACCAGCTATTTCGATATACCGCACATAAAAAACCAATGGGAAGACTAAGTAAAATAACCAGAATCAAAGAAGTCCCTGCAAGCTGAAGCGTTGCAGGCAGGCATCGTGCTAATTCCCCGGCAACTGTTCTGGACGGATTGGTATAGCTGATTCCAAAGTCCCCGCGCAGGCAATCTGCCACCCAGCCTGCATAACGTACCAGATAGGGCTTGTCCAGACCAAGCTCCTCCCTCACTTCTGCAATGGCCTCATCCGTTATGACCGGCACCTGCCGGACCCTGAGCGCGACCTCTGCCGGATCTGACGGAATCAGATTTATAAAGACAAAGCACACGAACGAAATACAGATTAACAACGGAATAGTCAGCAGTATTCTCTTCATAATATACTGTTTCATAAATCATTCTCTCCTCAAATCAGAGGACGCTGCAAATTTGCTGCGTCCTCCGGGTTTTTTATTCAAAATACATATCGTAGAATGGAACCTCATATTGTGTCTGTGTAAAATGCATTCCTTCCAGATCTGAACGGTAGATTGCTTTGTTGCATTCATAAGTCAATGGTATGTACACCGCATCTTCGTGCAGTCTTGTAAGCACGAATGTATATAATTCTTGTCTTTTTGCTTCATCCGTGGAAGTCAGGATTTCTGTAATTGCGGCATCTATTTCTGCCTTATCGTCCAGGCCAAGCTGTGCTGCATAATCTCCATATACAGGCTGTCTCATTGCTGCCAGAGAGGACTGCGGGTCATATGGTGTTCCCCAGCAGATGTTAAATACCATATCAAAAGTTCCGGCTTTCATTTTATCTCTGTAGGACTGTTCTTCCTCTCCGCTGATATTGAGGGAAATTCCCAGCTTGTCATATTCAGACTGAAGGTATTCTGCAATTGTTTTTTCTGTTACACTGTCACTGTTATACAACAGGGATAACTCCATTTTTTTGCCGTCTTTTTCACGCACACCGCCGGTACCCTTTACCCAGCCTGCTTCATCCAGCATCTGTTCCGCCTGCTCCGCTGCGTAAACGTATGGCTGCAAATCTATGTCACAGTATGGAACTGTTTCTGCAAACAATGTATCTGCGGGCTTCTCCAGACCGTAGAAAATTCCTTCTGAAATAGCCTCTTTATTTGTTGCGTGCTGAATTGCCTGGCGTACTTCCTTATCTTTCAGGATTTCATTCGATGTATTTAAAACAATCTGACGTGTAGATGTAGGATCTGAAAGAGCAACTTTAAAGTCTTCACTGTCAATATATTTGTTTACTGCATCAGCATCTATCATATTCTTCCCGAAGATTAAATCTATCTCACCCTTTTCCAGTGCCATGATTCTAGTCTGATTGTCAGGAATAACCTTAACTGTAATTTTCTTAATTTCTGGTTTTTCTCCCCAGTAATTTTCATTTACTTCAAACACCGCATATTCATCTGTCACAAAATCCGTCAGCACATAGGCACCTGTCCCGATGTATTCATTTACACCATCCTTCGTACTTCCGTCTTTCATAGCTTTTGGAGAAATCATTGCAAAAGGTCTTGTCACACCAAGCTCTGTAAGCATGGGATAATAAGGCTCTGACAGTTCAATCACAAACGTTTTTTCATCCGGCGCTGAAACTCCTTTCAGAAGATTCATCATTTCCAGCCATGTGTGCCTGTCCTTATTTTCAATAATAGCATCAAAATTTGCTTTTACCGCATAAGCATCACATACCTCTCCGTCAGAAAAAGTAATTCCGTCTCTAATCTGGAATGTATACGTTTTTCCGTCTTCACTGATTTCCCAGCTTTCAGCAATACAGCCCTCGTATCCGCTCTCTGTAATATTTACCAAAGTTTCATATAACATTTCCTGAGCGTACATCTCACCGGCATACAGATGGGGGTTTAAGTCTCTGATATCCCGGTAATTGACGAATACTAATTCCTCATTACCAGAAGCCTCCGTCGACGTCTCACTCTTTGACTCCTGTTCCTTATTTCCACAGCCTGTTATAACAGAAGCTGCAAGTATACCTGCCATTACCAACATAAAAAATTTTCTTTTCACAAAAGTTTCCTCCTTTTTTCTTGACTTATGTGAGTGTAACACAGGTTAGTGTATTCTAACTAATATCATTTTGGAAGTTCCTGATATAACAATTTGTTATAATATGCTTTTTAGTCTTTCGATAAACCACTTTGCCTGCAGGCTTAATTCTCTATTTTCATCAGCCACATAACCAATGACAAGAAATGGCTCACAATTATTGACTGCAAGTGTTTTTATAGGATACTGCTCATATTTTTCATTCATAAAGTTAATGCCCAGACTGCATATATCCGTATGCAGCAGTACATCAATGGTCATATGGTCACTGTTAGAATAAATCACATGCCTCAATTTTTCAGTACTGATTACCCCCAGGCTTACCGATTCCAGGTGATGTTCCATGGAAAAATAATCTCTCACACCTCTGATAAACTTGAGCTTTGGAAGTTCCGAGAAATCTATACTATCCCTGTGAAACAACGGGTTGTTTTCTCCTACATAAACACAGACTTCTTTCGTATCTAATGTATAGAATCTTAAGTTTTTATGAGATAAGATATGCTGAAAAGCCGTCAGCTGTTTCTCCGCAATAAACACAATGCCAAGCTCCGAAATTCCTTTTTTAACATTGTCCGTAATCTCCTCTACTGTCCCCTGTAAATATTCAACAACATACTCTTCCCCCATCTCTTTATAAAAGTCCACCAAAAGTCTGGCAACCATGTTGCTCGGGTACGTAGATAATGACAATTTCCTGCCCGGGTTAACCGGAGCCATACTATTCATAATCTGCACATTTGTTAGTACATTCTGCGCATATTCCTTCATTGTTTCACCAAAGGCCGTAAGCTGGATTCCTTTTCTGGTACGCACAAAAACTTCCCGTCCCAGCTCTTTTTCCAGACTTGCCACCACCTTGCTGACATTGGGCTGAGATGTATATAAACATTCCGACGCTTTATTAAAACTGCCGCATTCACTGGCCACCACAAAATATTCCAATTGCTTTAACTCCATAATATAATCCTTTCCATCAGTTAGCTTTTACTAACTTACTATATAATTAATTTATATCTATGTCAAACTTCACCTTCATTACACACTACATGTTGTTTCATGTGGTTTTTAAATGTTATATATGTGGTTTTTTGTATGTTTTATGCAATAATACATTGCTATTTCCCTGTGATTGGTGTATAATAAAGGCACTGTAAATCGTGGGATACTATCCGTTAGGAGAAGAGAGATGAAAAAATCAAAACGTATTGAAACACTGGACAAGCGTCCTGTGAATATGGACGGTTACATCAACGAATGGCCTGAGATGGGATTTGTGGCAATGGCAAGCCCATACGACCCCAAACCCTCTATTAAGGTAGAAAATGGAAAAATCATAGAATTAGATGGTAAGAAAAGAGAAGACTTTGATTTTATTGACCAGTTTATTGCAGACTATGCAATCCATACCGGACGGGCAGAAAAATCTATGACAGTCCCTTCCCTGGATATTGCCAGGATGATTGTCGATATTCATGTGTCCAGAAAAGAAATTTTAGAAATCGTAAGTGGTATCACTCCTGCCAAGATGGTGGAAGTTATGAACCACCTTAATGTCGTAGAGCTCATGATGGGAATGCAGAAAATGCGTGCACGCAGGATGCCGGGAAACCAGGCACACATTACAAACCTGAAGGATGATCCGGTGCAGATAGCAGCAGACGCCGCAGAAGGTGCACTCCGTGGATTTGCGGAAGAAGAGACTACTATGGGTGTTGCCAGGTATGCACCGCTAAGTGCTATAGCACTCTTAATCGGTTCTCAGGTTGGGCGCCCAGGCATTCTGACACAGTGTTCCGCCGAAGAAGCCACAGAGCTGGAGCTCGGTATCAGAGGTCTGACTACATATGCGGAGACACTTTCCGTATATGGTACGGAAAAGGTATTTATAGATGGGGATGACACCCCTTATTCCAAAGCATTTTTGAACTCCGCATACGCTTCCAGAGGGCTGAAAGTCCGCTTCACCTCCGGTTCCGGCTCAGAAGTTCTGATGGGGAACAGTGAAAAGAAGTCCATGCTTTATCTGGAATGCCGCTGTCTCTATGCAACAAAGGGTGCAGGAAGCCAGGGAATCCAAAATGGTTCTGTTAGCTGTATCGGAGTACCTGGCGCAGTACCGGGAGGCATCCGGGAAGTCATGAGTGAGAATCTGGTGGCTGCTCTTCTTGGTTTGGAATGTGCATCCTCTAATGACCAGAGCTTCTCCAACTCCGACATGAGAAGAACTGCAAGAACTATGCTTCAGTTTCTTCCGGGAACCGACTTTATTTTCTCCGGCTACGCTGGGGAGCCAAACTATGATAATATGTTTGCAGGCTCTAATTTTGACGCCGAAGATTTTGACGATTACAATGTATTGCAGAGAGATATGCAGGTAGACGGAGGCTTGCGTCCGGTTACGGAAGAAGAAGTCATCCACGTCCGGCAGAAAGCAGGAAAAGCTGTGCAGGCGGTCTTCAGACAACTGGGGCTGTCACCAATTTCTGATGAACAGGTGGAAGCTGTCACCTATGCACACGGAAGTAAGGATACTCTGCCCCGTGATGTTACAGCCGATCTGATGGCAGCGGAAGATGTCCTTAAGCGGGGTATCACAGGAATTGACGTGGTGAAAGCCCTGGCTGAGTCAGGCTATCAGGACCTTGCAGAACATGTGCTGAGTATGCTCAAGCAGCGCGTTGCAGGTGATTACATGCAGACAGCAGCCATTTTGGACAGAGACTTTCATGTCCTGTCCGGCGTAAATACACCCAATGATTATATGGGACCAGGAACCGGCTACCGTGTAGAAGGTGAGCGCTGGGAAGAAATCAAAAAGATTCCTCATATTATAAACCCACAGGATATATAAGGAAACATCCATGTCACTAAGGTGCGAAAGAACCACACCTAAGTCGACAGGATGTGCTTTGCAGCTAAGGTCTGAAAAGACCAGACCTAAGCAGCATAAGCAGGAAAGGTGAGCATATGCAGATGAATGAAGATTTAATAAAACAGATTACAAATGCCGTCCTTGCTGAGATGAAACAGAAAGGGAAGGATACCGGAACAACAGCTGTGCCGTCCGTCTCTGCAATGCCATCCATGGCAGGGCGTGAAAGAATCCATGAAGAAAAGACCTCCTACGCATCCTGGGCAAAAGCCAAAAAGGGTACTGACCCGAAAGAGGTTGTCATAGGTGTGGGCGCCGCATTTCAGCGAGAAATTCAGAAAACTATCTGCGGTATCCCGCTGGATGATGTTCTGGAAAATGTAAAGGCAGGAATTGAAGAAGAGGGCATGGTTCCCAGAGTTGTCAAAATCCTGGACACCTCCGATGTCTGCTTTATGGCACTGGAAGCCGCTAAACTCTCCGGCTCCGGCATCGGCATCGGGATTCAGTCCAAAGGAACGACTGTCATCCACCAAAAAGACTTATACCCGCTCTCTAACCTGGAACTGTTTCCCCAGGCACCTTTGATGGACCTGGAAACTTACCGTAAGATTGGACAGAATGCGGCAAAATATGTAAAGGGCGAGCAGGTCGTACCCATTCCGTCCACCAATGACCCTATGTCCAGGCCAAAATACCAGGTAAAAGCTGCACTGATGCATATTGCGGAGACGGAACAGCTTGACCCCGAAACAGGAATTATTGAATGGGAGGGAAGATAAATGCAGTACCCATTAGGCGAACATGAAAAAGAAAAAATTACATCCAGAACCGGTAAAAAACTAACCGATATTACACTGGATGAAGTGATGAAAAACCGCGTTTCTGCCGATGATATTAAGATATCTAAAGAAATGCTCAGAGCACAGGGACAGGTAGCCAGAGAAGCTGGCAATGACCCTATGGAGAAAAACTTTGAGCGTGCGGCAGAACTGGTAGATGTACCCGATGATGTAATTTTAAAAATGTATGATAAACTGCGCCCCAACCGCTCTACTAAACTGGAGCTGGTATTGATGGCACAGGAGCTTTTAGAAAAATATAACGCGAAAAACTGTGCAAGGCTTGTAATGGAAGCCGCCGAAGTGTATGAGAAAAGAGGGATTCTGCTTTGAGTTATATTGCCGGAATAGATATCGGAAATTCTACAACAGAAGTATGTGTCGGGGAAGCCGCCGCTGACGGCAGCATTCATTTCCTGACCAGTGCTTCATGCCCGACTACCGGTACGAAGGGAACTGTCTCCAACACCCATGGAGTCAAAGCCGCCTTAAAACAGGCAATGAGTAAAATCGGCAGGGACGTGGAAGACATTTCCCTGATCCGCCTGAATGAAGCGGCACCGGTCATCGGTGATACCGCTATGGAAACACTGACCGAGACAATCATCACGGACTCTTCCATGATTGGCCACAATCCTTCTACCCCTGCTGGAGCAGGCCAGGCAGTTGGAGAAATTCTGCTGATTGAAAATATATCCCGGGGAGTTCCGGGAATACCCTATATTGTTGCGGCACCTGCTTCCTATTCCTATGAAGAAATTGCCGCTATCCTGAATCAATCCGGGGATTCCTTGGATATTACCGGAGTCATTCTGCAGGCTGACGAAGCAGTTCTTGTAAAAAACCGCCTTCATAAAAAAGTTCCCATTATAGATGAGGTGGCCCGAATTGACAAGCTTCCCGGCGGAGTTCCTGCGGCAATTGAAGTTGCACTTCCCGGGCAGACAATACGTATGTTGTCAAACCCTTACGGAATTGCAACTCTTCTTGACTTGAACGCGGAAGAGACACGCACTGTCACTCCCATTGCCAAAAGCCTGATTGGAAAACGCAGCGCTGTTGTTTTGAAGACTCCTGGCGGCAATGTCCGTGAAAATGTACTTCCCGCAGGAGAAATCTATCTTGATGCAGAGCACAGCGCTTCCGTCAACCTGGATGAAGGTGCAGAAAAAATCATGCAGGTTGTATCTGATGCAGGCATCATCCGGGATATCACCGGACAGCCGGAGACGAATGTGGGAAACATGTTTGCCCGCATTAAAAAAGGTATGAGCGAATTGGACGGCACTGCCAATGGAGATATCCATATTACGGATATTCTGGCAGTTGACACATTGGCACCTGTTTTGATCTCCGGGGCACTGGCAGGTGAAACCTGTCTGGAGAAAGCAGTCGGTATTGCAGCTATGGTAAAAACACAAAAGCTGCCCATGCGCCAGATTGCTGAAAAATTAAGGCTAGAGCTGGACACAGATGTGAAGGTTGCAGGTGTGGAGGCTGTTATGGCAAGCCTGGGTGCACTCACCACTCCAGGGACGAAACTTCCCCTTGCCATTCTGGATATGGGCGGAGGTTCTACCGACGCAGCTGTGATATCAGAAGAAGGAAAGGTTGTCATTACTCACCAGGCAGGGGCCGGAGAGCTTGTTTCCATGCTCATTGAGACAGAGCTGGGACTGGGTGACAGGCACATAGCAGAACAGATTAAGAAATATCCCCTGGCAAAGGTAGAGAGCCTTTTTCATGTCCGTGTGGAAAACGGGCAGATGACTTTTATAGACGAATCCATTGACCCAAGATTTTACGGGCGGGTTGTTCTTCTGTCAGAGGAAGGATTTATTCGAATAGAAAAGGACATCCCAATGGAGAAAATTGCGCAGGTACGCCGGGATGCAAAACGAAAAGTATTTGTAACAAATGCATTTCGTGCCCTTCAAAAGGTAGCACCTGACCAGGATTTGAAAAACATATCTAATGTTGTGCTGGTGGGCGGTTCAGCCGAAGACTTCGAGATACCGGAAATGCTCATGGAGGAGTTTTCCAACTACCGTATTGTATGCGGCAGAGGCAACATCCGCGGCCAGGAAGGCCCCCGGAATGCTGTAGCAACCGGACTTGTGCTTTCATATGTGGGGGAAAAACAATGATCATTAAGAAACCTTCTATTTTTATATATGCAAATGAACCCGATGCCGCTGTTGTGAAAGAAATCTGCGCCGGGATAGAAGAAGAAGGCGTATTTTTCGAGTTGAATGAAATGGAAAACACCAATCTCAAGGAACTGGCCTGGAATGCTGCAAACGATTCTATGCTCGGCTCCGGAATTGGTATAAGGGGTACTTATATTGCCATGCAGATGCGGGGTATTGAAAAGAACCGCCCTGTAGAAAGCTATCAAAACCCTGATAAAGAACAGTGCCGGAAACTGGGTGCGAACAGCGCACGCGCTATTAAAAAGCTGCCTTTTAAATGATTTTAGTAACAGCTCAGCCATGCGTAATCGAGCTTACAGCTATACTGTTACTGATTTTACTATAAAGTGGGAGGAATGCAATGAAAATTTATACCAAAAGCGGAGATGGAGGTAAAACTTCTCTCATGAACGGAATCCGCGTCTCCAAGTATGATGACAGAATTGAACTGCTGGGGACCATCGACGAACTGAACAGCCACATCGGACTTGCAAAAGTAATCGCTGAGCAGTCTCTTCATGGCCGCCTTTCACAGATTCAGAAAGTATTGATGCAGATAATGGCCCAAATAGCCGACCCCCGAAATTCCCAATACCGCCTCTCTGATGAAAAGATTCAGGAACTTGAGACGGAAATCGACTGGATGGAAAATTCATTCCCCCGGGCCAAAGAATTCGTCTTATACGGAGGGTGCGAACAGTCTGCACGTCTGGATGTTGCGCGTGCTGTTGCAAGAAGAGCGGAGCGGAGATTTCACAAAGTTGCTCAAAACTACGGAGCGGATAACAAAGCATTGCAGTATATGAACCGTCTGGCAGATTATCTGTATGTAGCAGCACGATACGCAGATTACAGAAGTTCATCGGAACCAGAGGAAGAAATACGTCAGGAAGTTATTAAAAATGTAATGCAGACAATTAAGAAATCCTAAATTGTCTGCATTCCCTTAAACTTTTAATATTCCTCCCAGCGGCTGTGTGCCCGGCTCTGCACTCTTCTTTGATGTGCCCTCTGCCTTTCACGCTGCCGCTTTCTTTCCCACCGGCGCCTGCTGCGCTCCATCATCCTTGCAGGTGCAAGAACTGTCCAGCAGCAAATACGGACTGCGGTGATTCCTAAAAATACACCGATGCTGTCAATACCAACATCTCTGATAGAGGGACCTCTCCCATCCACAAAAGACTGAAAATACTCATCCCCGCAGGCAACACCTACGCATATCAGCCCGGCAACCACCACAAGGCCAAAGCCCCGGAGCCCATATACATAAAACGGAAGTGACACTGTAACTGCCAAAATGAAATATTCCGTCATATGCGCTGCCTTTCTTACCGGATACTCTATCCTGTACGCAGTCTCATCAATCTCCCAGTCCTCCAGATTCTTCTGTAATACCTCATTTCCGATTTCCACAATCTTATGGCTTACAATGTAGCTTAAATTACCCGAGTCCACACCGGATTGGGAGGAAAAACTAAAAATTACGTACACCATAATAATCGCCGGAAGAAAAGACAGAGGCTTTAATATAAATAAAATAAACTTTTTAAACATCTCGTATTCCTAGTCCCATCCCTTCCACACATCAGGCAGATACCCAACGGTTGCTTTCTTGCCATTCCGTACAATCGGTGTCAATAACACCTGCTGATTCTCTAATATTTTCTCATCTTTATCATCATCAGAAATGTATTGGATTAATGCCAGTGCATCCTTATCCTTACATTTTGGATTCAGCATTTTATCCAGTCCGCCAACAGACTGCTTCACGCTGGTATATTCGCCTTTACTAAGACCTTTCTCCTTCAGGTCTATAAATTGATATTTTACTCCACGCTCCTTGAAATATCTCTGCGCTTTCTTGGTGTCAAAACACTTTGTCGTGCCAAATATCTGTATATTCATCTTAATCCCTAACCTTTCCTAGTTCTTATTACGGTCCGCGGCAGGTGGGGCACATATTTCCTGCACCCTTCCCACAATCCCGCCTTCCAGCATAACCTTGATTCCTCTTGGATGATTCTGAGAATTCGTAAGAATACGCATCACAATGCCTTCCGTTAATTTACCTGTTCTTTGGTCTTGCTTTTGCACAACCTTGACTCTGGCGCCTATTTTAATATTACTTCTTGTTGTTCCATTCATATGATCTAAATCTCCTTTTTCTTTCTTGAGCTTTGACTAGAATTAAATAAATAGTCAATCCACTCTGATGGCTTGCTTCTACCTTCAAATGCTCTATACCCTTTATGACTATATATGTAATCAATCTTCCAACTATTTTCTGCACAGGATTTTTTCTGCAAAAGTTCCTTTAATGCTTGTGCACCTTTGTTCTCCCAAAGATTCTGCCTGTTTGCAATGTAAACCAGGTCAGTAACCGAAAGCATGTAAGCTTGCGGAAACATAATATCTGTTATGTGAGCACTTATTGGAGTCTGATTTCTTAATCTCTGATACATATTGTGCCGAAGCATATAGTAGGTACCATCTTTGATTAAGGATTCCACTTTTTCATCAGAATGGCTGGTAAATTCAGAATAAGTAATCAATGCTCGAATAGCTTTCCCAATACCAATATAACAAGGAGTCGCATTCATACAGCCTCCGTGCTTACAAATGCCTATATATTTCCATGTGGTTGATTGGTTGCGGTCAAATACTTGATATTGTTTTATCCAATTCAAGGCATTTTGAGCTTCCCGGGAGGCTGCTTTGCCTAGCCGGGTATATGCTTCTAACAACATTGCATTGTAACAGGGTACGATATAATCAATTTTCCCTGTATAAGAAAACCCCTCCGGTACAGATAAATGATTGGAGATATAAGAAATTACTTTTTTCGTATATGGTAATGTTTCTGCATAAGGAATTTCAGATAAGCAAATAAGCCGGAAAAGATTGAAAAGAGCACTTTCTTCATAATCCTTTGTCAGCTTTTGAACGATTTTAGATTGCTTTAGCAGAGTATCAATTTCTTCATCTGAAATCGTTTCTTTATTATCAAATTTCATTCTCAATAATAATGCAGTGTCCATACAGCCCCCTCGCTTTAAATTAGATATTAATATTATACCTTTATTTAAAATCACTTACAATCCATAGCTTGTATATTTCCGTCAAAAGAAATACAATACAGCTATGGAGGTGTTATACGTGGATTCTATAACAATAAAAGAAGCAGCAAAAAGTTGGGAAATCACAGACAGAATGGCAGTATACCATCTGACACTGAAAAACCGGCTGACGGACGATATAGGAGCAGTAAGGCAAAGGGTGGTGAAAACAAATGAAACGCATATTTTTGGTTGAGGACGATAAGGCAATTGCCAGAAACCTTATGCTTTTGCTTCAAGCGGAAGGATTTACAGTTACCCATGCCCACACGCAGGGTGATGCTCTTGCCATGCTTGCCGGGAATAAATTTGACCTGGCGTTGGTTGATATTTCCCTGCCTGACGGAAATGGCTTTACGGTTTGCACGGAAATCAAAGAAACGCAGGATATTCCCGTTATCTTTCTGACGGCTTCCGGCGATGAATCGAGTGTTGTTACCGGACTGAACATAGGTGCGGACGACTATATCACTAAACCCTTTCGTCCGCGTGAATTGATTGCGCGCATTGGAACCGCCCTGCGAAAAGGGAGGCGTTCCGGGACGGATTTTCAAATCCTCGGGGTTTATGTTGATACATCAAGCGGCATTGTGAAAAAAAACGGCAGGGAGATTTTTCTTTCAGCCTTAGAATACCGCTTACTTCTGGTGTTTATTAGCAACCCAAAAAGTATTATCACGAGAGCCAGGCTGCTTGACGAATTGTGGGACGCGGCGGGTGAGTTTGTCAATGACAATACACTGACTGTATACATCAAACGCCTGCGGGAAAAGATAGAGAATGATCCGGCAAGCCCGCAAATCATTCTGACCGTTCGCGGGACGGGGTATAGATTGGGGAGTGAGTATGCTTCGGAATAGAGAGTTTCGGCAGTTTGCTATATTATTTTCTTTACTGGGCGCTGCCACTGTAATACTGGGATTTGTAATCAATGAGGCGGCAGGAATCCTTGCCATTGCTTCTGTGGCTGCATTTGGCACAGCCTTTTTCGTGTTTACCAAAATCCGATACAAAAGTATTGCGCGGATTTCACATCAAATCGACCTTGTGCTTCATAATGCTGACCATCTATATATTGGTGAATCGGACGAGGGCGAGCTTTCCATTCTGCACAGTGAGATCACAAAAATGCTGCTGCGTATCCGGGAACAAAACGATGCGCTGAAAAAAGAAAAAAAGCATCTTGCCGATTCGCTGGCCGATATAGCCCACCAACTTCGAACCCCTCTGACATCTGCAAACCTCATTTTGTCATTGTTAGAAAATAGCCCTGATGAAAATGAGCGGAAGGCATTTGTACGGGAAACAGAGGAATTGCTTGTGCGGATGGATTGGCTCCTTACCTCCCTGCTAAAATTATCCCGGCTGGACGCGGGCATTGTGATGTTCCAAAACGGACAGATAGATGTAAACACCTTAATATGTGCCGCGCTTCGCCCGCTCCTAATCCCAATGGAACTGCATGATATTAGTGTGCATATAGACGTGCCGGACGGGATAATCATTCAAGGTGATTTTGGCTGGCTTTCAGAAGCAATTCAGAATATCCTCAAGAATTGCATGGAAAGCACAGGCAATAACGGAAAGATTGAAATTATGTGCACAGACAACCCTCTGTTTGCTGAAATTGTCATCCACGACAGCGGCGCAGGTTTCAAAAAAGAAGATTTACCTCGCTTGTTTGACCGGTTTTATCGTGGAAAAAACGCAAATGCTGCAGGATACGGAATTGGATTGGCTCTCTGCAAAATGATTATAACACGGCAGGGCGGGACGATTACCGCAAAAAATCATCCCCAGGGCGGTGCGATATTTGCCATTCGTTTCCCAAAGTGACGAATCTCTCACTTAAAAGTCACCGGGATGTAAGGTTAAAGTTCTATTATATGAGTAAAGCATAAGAAAGGAGACTCACATAATGGAGTTTTTAAAAATTGAAAATTTGTGCAAGGTTTACGGTAAGGGGGAAAACCAGGTTACCGCGCTTGACCATGTTTCGCTTACTATCGAAAAGGGCGAGTTTACTGCAATCATCGGTTCCTCCGGCTCGGGCAAATCCACATTGCTCCACATCATCGGCGGCGTAGATGTTCCCACAAGTGGAAAGGTGTATTTGGAGGGGGAGGATGTATATGACCAAAGCAACGAAAAACTCGCCATCTTCCGCAGACGGCAGGTTGGACTGATTTACCAGTTTCACAACCTCATTCCCACTCTGAATGTGGTAGAAAACATCACCCTGCCTATCCTGATGGATAAGCGCAAGGTCAACGAGGAGCGGCTGGATGACTTGCTGGAAATGATTGGATTAAAAGACCGTAAAACACATTTACCCAATCAACTTTCAGGCGGTCAGCAACAGCGTGTTTCCATAGGACGCGCTTTGATGAACGCCCCGGCGGTCATGCTTGCCGACGAACCCACGGGCAGCTTGGACAGCCGAAATGGGCATGAAATCATCAAACTTCTGAAAGAAAGCAATCAAAAATATGGGCAGACCCTGATCCTCGTCACCCATGACGAAAATATCGCCTTGCAGGCAGACCGCATTATCGGCATATCTGACGGCAAAGTAGCGAGAGACGAGAGGGTGCGGCCATGAATGTTTTTAATAAAGTTACCCTGCAAAGCTTGAAGAAAAACCGTACCCGAACAATTGTTACGATAATCGGAGTGGTTCTGTCCGCCGCTATGATTACGGCAGTCTCTGCCTTTGCCGTATCCCTGCAAAGCTATATGATAAACGGTGCCGCTGCCAAATATGGTGATTGGCATATTCAAATCCCGGACGCAGATTCCTCCATTGTAATGGAACAGGCAGAGGACAGCCGGGTGGCAAATACCGTAGCCCTGCAGAACATAGGCTATGCCACACTGGAAGGCGGACAAAATCCCGAGAAGCCATATCTTTTTATTACCGGATGGAGCAAGAAAGCCTTGAATACACTGCCCATCAAGCTTCTTTCCGGCAGACTGCCGGAGAACAGCAGTGAGGTCATGATACCGGCTCATATTGCGGCAAACGGTGGTGTGAAAATTTTGGTGGGTGACACGCTCACACTCTCAGTCGGCAGCCGCATAAGCGGTAATCAGAAGCTCAGCCAGCACGATTTATATTCTCCCGGGAAGGAAACACTTGTAACCGCGGCAGAGAAAACATATACGGTTGTCGGTATCTGCCAACGGCCTGGAATGGAGGAGTATGCTGCACCCGGATACACTTTAATCACAACAGAGGATGCAGCCGCACCCGACAGTCTTACAGTATTTATCACGCTGAAGAACCCCTATCAGGTTCATTCTTATGTAGGCAGTCTATCCGATAATCACAGTTACGTTTTGAACGATGATGTCCTGCGTTTTATGGGACTTTCAGGGGAAAAGATGCTTACAGTTCTTCTGTACTCGATTGGCGGCATTTTGATTGCCCTGGTTATGCTCGGCTCAGTGTTTCTGATTTACAATTCATTCAACATTTCATTGAATGAACGTACATATCAGTTCGGGATTCTAATGTCGGTAGGTGCCACGGAAAAACAGCTGCGCAATTCTGTTCTGTTTGAGGGACTTTGCATTGGCACAATTGGCATTCCGATTGGCATTTTAATCGGAATACCCAGCATCAAGTTTGTACTTACTCTTGTGGCAAAAAATTTCTCAAATGTTATGTATAATAATGTACCGTTGACTTTGGTGGTGTCTATTCCTGCTCTTGTTGTTGCTGCTGCTATCAGTATGCTCACCATTCTGATTTCAGCCTATATTCCGGCAAAGAAGGCTGCCAGTACGCCTGTGATGGAGTGTATACGCCAGACAAATGAGGTCAAGGTAGAAGCGAAAGCGATAAGAATCTCAAAACTTGCGAGACGCTTTTACGGTTTAGAAGAAACGCTTGCGTTAAAGCACTTTAAAAGAAACAGGGGGCGTTACCACAGCATTATCCTGTCTCTTACGTTAAGCGTTGTGTTGTTTGTGTCGGCAAGCTCTTTCAGAACCTACTTGAATCAGATTGCAGAAAATTCATCTGAGGTCGTTGAAGAATATGACATCTGTTTCTATACGCGAGACATGAAGGAAAGCGATCTGTTACAGCTTTATGAGGGGCTGAAAACCACCGACGGTGTTACCGAAAGCACTTACCAGGCACTTTCGACCTATTCCTGCGTGCTCAATACAAATGATTTGCCAAGTCATTTCTTTGATGAGTACGGCGAGCCCATCGGTTATGATGGGACAAGTGAAACGGTGGAAGTGCAGTTGGATATTCAGTTTGTTGAGGACAGCGTCTATCAGAACCTGCTGGAAGGCCTCGGCCTGTCCCCAGAAGAATACACCGGTCAGGACCAAAAAATGATTATGGCAGGGGTACTGCCCGGAAGATGGTATACTCAGGAACAGCCTATGGCATTTACACTCCGCTCCAAGACCGGAGATCAGACGAAGACAATCCGTGCAGCCTTTGTAAAAGACTACCCGGATCTGCTGCCCACGGAACCAGGCGAGTGGCCCGGATACTCTCTTATGGTGATCGCCCCTTACAAGGTAAAGCCGCAATTTGATGCACTGGATGCAACTGTAAAACCCACAAAGCTGGGCATGACCTTCAAGTCAGAACATCCAGGTCAGTCAAC
This sequence comes from Ruminococcus sp., assembly GCA_013911065.1. Classification (GTDB taxonomy): domain Bacteria; phylum Bacillota; class Clostridia; order Lachnospirales; family Lachnospiraceae; genus Muricomes. The sequence continues at coordinate 40,013 of JACERV010000018.1, forward strand.
AGCTGAGATGCAGACGATGATTGATAGTGCCAGCATTACTGCCGACTATAATCTGTACAATATCTATGAGATACTTGAGCAAAACCGTAATATTACATTCATTGTTAAGCTGTTTTCAGTTGTTTTTATTACAATGATTTCGCTGATTGCGGTTGCGAACGTCTTCAACACCATTTCCACCAATATCAAGCTGAGGAGACGGGAATTTGCCATGCTCCGTTCTGTGGGGATGTCCGACCGGAACTTTAATAAGATGATGCGTTTTGAATGCACTCTTTATGGAGCCCGGACGATGCTTTGGGCACTGCCTCTCTCAGGAATCCTTTCCTGTCTGATTTATAAGGCCATGATTATCGGCGGCGGGGATATTGGATTTGTATTCCCGTGGGGCAGTATGGCAATCAGCATGTTTGGTGTACTCTTTATTGTATTTATTACAATGCTGTATGCCATTAGCAAGATAAAAAAAGAAAATATTATTGATGCACTTCGGGACGACATGACTTAATTCAAAACCAATATTAAGATGATGCTTTATAGCCAAAATGCAGCTATTTTAAGGTAGTCCCTCATGTCAAATAACAAGTGCGGGGAAGGCAGACACCTAGATAGTGTCTGCCCTCCTCTTTTGCTTAAATATAAATTATCTGTGTAAATTCTCCATTTCACCTCTGATACTTTCTTCACAGGAACGCATAGCCAGTATGGTTTTTTCAAATAACTCATTTAATTCCCAGCCAAGATTTTCCGCACCCTGACGGATAATATCCCTGGAGCATCCAGCCGCAAATTTTTTATCCTTGAATTTCTTTTTTATACTGGAAACTTCCATATCCATTACACTCTTAGAAGGACGCATCAGGGCCGCGGCCCCAATCAATCCTGTCAGCTCATCCGCTGCAAACAAGACTTTCTCCATCTCATGCTCCGGTTTCACATCACTGCAAATGCCAAAGCCATGAGAACAAATGGAATGAATCATATCTTCTCCCACGCCACCTTCCTGCAAAAGTTCAGGTGCCTTCTGACAGTGTTCCTCCGGGTAAAGTTCAAAATCAATGTCGTGCAGTAATCCGGTAATTGCCCAGTAATCCGCTTCACCGCCGTACCCAAGTTCATTGGCATACCAGCGCATAACACCTTCTACCGTAAGTGCGTGTTGGATATGAAATGACTCCTTATTATATTTCTTAAGTAACTCAAATGCTTCTTCTCTGGTAATTTTGCTATTCATAATTATAATCCGCCTTTCTCTTTTCAATACTTTTTATCGGTCAATCCGCCTGCCTTTTGGTTTTCCATGCTCACAGGGTACACCAGTCTGACATTTGCCACACCCATAATATGGATAAAACTGTTCCTTCGTTTTATTGATATATGCGGCGCATAATGCCTGATCCTTTCCCTCCTTCGAGATAGCATGTACCGGACATTTTCTGGCACATGCCATGCATTGGGTACAATACTCATCATAACTGTCGTACTCTCTTGCTGTAGCCTGAGTCTTCCAATCTGTAATAACACTTCCAAACCGGCCCGCCATTCCCTTTAAGGTAATCATTCCACGTGATAGTGAAAAAGTACCCAAGCCGGATATGTAAGCCACATGCCGCTCCGACCAGTTACTTGTATAACCCAGCCCATCTTCTCCAGGGGCCTCAGCAGAAAAGAACCGGGAATCCACAGCCGGTGCTTTGGCCTGATAACCAGCAGCAGTAAGATTTCCCGACAAGTAGGCCAGCAGGCTGATAATAAACACCTGTCCTTCGATGCGTCCATGCAGCCATTCATCAGCAGGCCGGGCCTTTTCCAAAGCATTGGCACGCCGTATCTGTTCTGTAAATGGAAGAAAGATACTGATAACCGTCTGGGCCCCGGTCAGCCATTCACCGGGAAGCAGAAAATGGGGTCCTATCACATCAGGGTCCTTTAATCCGGCATATAAATAATCCGCCGCATCTGAGTACCCAATAATAGGCTCGTCATATAACTTCATCCCGGCCAAATCCTCTCTGAGGGCCTCTTCTTCATACACTCTGTTTCTGGGGCTTTGCTCCACATATTCTTTTATTAAACGATCAACTTGTTCTTGCTGCATATGTAATTCCCCCCTATTCACATTTGATTACATTATTCTTTCTATTATATATTTTCAAATCCGTAAATACAACCTGAAAGTCCCAAACATACAAAAAAGGAATGCCGCAGTAATAGCGATTTACAGCTATCAGACAACATTCCTACCCTATGTAACCAAAATCATTTTTTATTAATTTTAAGAACTTGCTATAAATTCTATGTATTATCTTATCTGACTTGTTCAGATTTCAGCCTAAATGCATCCAAAAGCACGGCGATAAAAATAATAAGACCATTTATCATCTGTACATAGTAGCTTGCAACTCCCAATATCTGGAGTCCTACTTGAATAACAGTAAGAAGTAAAACCCCCCCCAATACTCCAAGTACATTTCCTTTACCACCACTACAAGCAACACCGCCAATAACAGTTGCTGCAATATTGTTCATATCATAGGAAGTTCCAAAAGTTGAAGTAACCGCACCCATATACGCGGACAAGAAAAATCCGGCTATACCTGCCAGCAATCCTGAAATTGTAAATGCGATTATCTTGATTCTGTCAACCTTAATACCCGATACATAAGCAGCATGTTCATTCCCCCCTACAGCATACAAACTTCTGCCATATGGAGTTTTATTCCACAAAATATATACAACAACAAACACGATAACTAATGCAATCGGAAGCGTTGGGATGCCTGCAATATTTCCTTGCCCAAACCATTTATATGAATCAGGAACACTCGTTATCGCCCTGCCTTGAGTGATTGCTAAAAAAGCGCCCAAAAGTGTTAATTTTACGGCAAGTGTTTCTACTAAAGCAACTGCTTTTAATTTAGCAATCAAAACACCATTCATAGCTCCCAATAAAGCCCCAACAGCAAAAATCATTAAAATGGCTATGGGTGTCGGGCATCCTCTTTCAATTAAAAGCAGGCCTGTTGTTGCCGAAAATGACATAACTCCTAATAAAGACAAATCAATCAACCCTAACATAATGGCAAATGCCTGGGCAAAAGAGAGAATCCCCAAAACCGTCGCCTGAGACAGAACATTTCCCATTACAGTTGTAGTAAAGAAACTTTTTTCCAGCCCTCCTACTACGATAATTGCCAGTATTAATAATATCCAAACTATATTGTTTAATAAATTCTTTCTGATCTTAAACCACTTACTGTCCACTGTTATCCCTCCATGTTCTCATCTCAAATAATAGCCGGTTGATCCGCAAGAGAGTCTCGAATACTGATTATGTCATCGTGAGTCAGATTTTCATTTCTTACATCCTTCACCAATTTTCCTTCATTAAAGAATAAAATACGGTCCACCGCCCTGACTAACTCATCAAAATCATTTGTCAGGTACAACACGGAGGTCTGCTTTTCCTCAACGATTTTTATAACATTTTCAATAATTTCTTCTCTGCTCTTTATGTCAATTCCTATTGTTGGTTCATCCAGCATAAGAAGCTTTGGTGAACTGCTGACTGCTTTGGCAACCACTACTTTTTGCTGATTACCTCCTGATAAGCTGCTTAATTTGTCATAAATGGTATTAGCCTTTATATGAAATAAGTCGAAATAATCTCTGGAAATACCTTTCGATTTATTCTTATCAACAAAACCAAACCTGCCCTTTAACATTGAGTACAACAATGGAAGACTTATATTTTCTTCTATCGTCATAAGACCTACTATGCCTTCTTTATGGCGGTCATTCGAAACATATGATATCCCATTTTTAATGGCATTCCATGGTGACTTTGCCAGCATAACACCGCTGTCTTTCACAATTACTTTTCCTGACCTTACTTTTTCCAGGCCAAAAAGCGTTCTCAAAAACTCTCTGGCACCCGACCCTGGAAAACCTACGACTCCAGTGATCTCCCCTTTATACAAATTTACCGAAACATCCTTTAAAATGGAACCTGAAATACAATCTACCTCCACCAGAAGATTTCTCTGATTGTCATCCTCTGCTCTTTGCCGGCGGATTAGCTCTACTTCTTCACCAGCAATTAAATTTGCAAGTTTTTCTTCATGCAGACCATCCTCATCCATTCCCGTAAAGGAGCATCCATCACGAATAACCGTAACATCATCAGAAAGCTCCACAACTTCCTGTAAGTAATGGCTGATAAAAATAAAGGATGTTCCCCGTGCCTTCAGTTCGTTCACAAATACAAACAACTCTGCTCTTTCTTTTGTTGACAGTGCCGTTGTAGGTTCATCAAGAATAATAACCTTTGCCCCTCCATGCATAGCCCTTACTATATTAACTTTTCTTTGGTCTACTGCATTTAGGTTTTTTACTTTCTCCTTAGGGTCCACTTCAAGTCCGTATTTTTTGAGTTCTGCCTCTGCCATTTTATAAAGAGTTTTCCAGTCCACAAAGCCCTTTTTTTCGGGCCAAATTCCCACAAAAATATTTTCACCCACCGTCAGCTCAGGAACAATACTCGCATGTTGAGGTACCAGCTTTATTCCCATATTCTGCCTTTCAAAGACAGAATATGGGGTTACATCTTTTCCCTCTAAAGTCACAGTGCCATCATTTTGTCTGTAAATTCCTGCTATAATATTCACTACGGTTGACTTTCCCGCTCCATTTCGTCCCAGAAGTGAGTGTATCGTCCCTTTTTCAACAGCAAAACTAACATCTTTAAGAGCCTGGGTAGCCCCGAACCTTTTATTGATATTTTCTACTTTTAGAACGATTTCTCCCATAGTTTTATTCTCCTTCAGCTTTCAGCGCCTGTACACCCCAATGACCCTCATCTTCTATATTAGATGCATCCAGTACGTATGGCGGTACACGAAGAATCGGGCCTGTTTCTCCTGACATAAACTCTGCTGTTTTCCAGTAAAACTTTTCATTGGTATATGTTCCCGTTGTGGGAACCTCTTTGCCTTCAAAAATATAACTGCTTAATACATCCATTGCCATTGGTCCATAAGCATAAGCATCTTCCACAATAATTGCATCATAATAACCATCCTGAAGATATTTCACCGCATCAGGTTCTCCATCTCCTGTTACCATGATTACATGCTTTTCATCATCTACCGGATACCACAGTTCTGCTACTTGAAGCGCTTCTGCACAGCCAAGCCCCGGATCATCAGAAGGACAATGCACTGCATCAATATCGCCATTGTATTTTGCAATAACATTTGTCAGCGCCTCCTGAGATTTTCCTCTTTCACCTTCACCCGGCACCTGAACATAATCAATATCGGGATATTCTTTCATTACGGAATCAAATCCATCTTTTCTAAGTCTCCATGATTCTGAACTCATAGCACCATATACGTTTACGACCCGCCCTGTTTCGGAGCCATTTTTTTCTTTGAGTTTTGCCAGTATCTCTTCTGCCGCCATTTTCCCGCACTCAAAGTTATCAAACTGAATCGTACAATCAACTACTGCCGTGGATGCCGGGTTATCTACCATAACAATTGGAATGCCTGCATTTGTTGCTGCATTTGTTGCATCATTGAGCGCATCCGAATCCACTGTATTTACAATGATTGCTTTGGGCTTTTTTGTTATAAAATTCTTCATCTGATCATTTTGTAAAGTAGAATCATTATTACAATTTGCCACCTCCGGAACATACCCGGCTTCACTGACAGCCTCTTCCACTTTTTCCTGAAGCGCAACATGGAAATACTGATTTAACGTTTTTTGTGTATATGCAATCATATTGCTGCTATCCCCACTGCTGTCCGAGCCATTTGAACTGCTATCGTTTCCTTCTTTGTTTCCACACCCCACTAAACCAATTACCATCACTACTGCCAGAAATGCTCCTATAACTCTCTTCTTCATCTATTCTTCCTCCCATTTTAAAGTCAGGCGGATATTGGCAATCCGCTTCCTTGATTCAGTTAAAAACAAGTATAAGCTCCATCTATCCTAAAATCGGCTCCCGTTGTATATGAACTGGTATCGCCGGCCAAATATACGGCTATACCTTGTAATTCTTCCGGTTTCGCCATTCTATGTACCGGAATCAACTTCTCCCATTGTCCGATCAATGGTGCCAGGGCCGAATCATTCAATGTCATTTCCGTTGCAACATACCCTGGGCTAATCGTATTAACCCTGACATTTTTCTCCGCCCATTCAACAGCCATATTTCTGGACATAGCGATGACCCCCGCTTTAGAAGCTGCGTATGAACACTCTTTTTGAGGTATGTTGGTAATGTGCGCTGACATGGATGCTGTATTTATAATAGAGCCGCCGCCTTGTTTAATCATCACCTTTCCTGCCGCCTGTGCCGTTAAAAATGTGCCCGTTAGATTCACATGAATAACTTTGCTCCAATCTTCAATATTATCCTCCTCAATTGGAACTGTATGTCCTATACCGGCATTACAAAATGCTGCATCAAGCCTTCCAAACTCTTTGAGAATAATCTCTATCATCTCATTTACATCTTCCGGCTTCGTAATATCTGCTTTAATAGCAATCATTTTGTTACAATGCTTTTTTTCAATCTCCTCAGCAACCTTCGTTGCTTCCTCTAAATCTACATCTACAATAGCAATATCTGCTCCGGCCTCTGCCAAGGCTGTCACAAGACTTTTTCCGATGCCCCGCGCACCTCCTGTAACAAATATTTTCTTGCCATCTAACCTCATTTTTTCAATAATGCCCACTTTTTATCTCCTTTTTGTCCCTATTCCCCTACGATCTGCACTCTTACATTTCTTGTTCTTGCACGAGTCTGGTCCATATCTGTAAAATAGATGCGTCCAAATTCACCTAACACCATTTCGCCGTCTACAAGTGGAATAGTCTCTGACCGCCCCAACAGTACAGACCTCAAATGTCCATCGGTATTTAAAAGCCACTCTGACCTTTCATCCCGCAGTTCCATTGCGTTTTTTACATGGATGGGGCCTGGGTGCAGATATTGCCCCTCATTATTACAATTAGGAATTATTTTTTCCAAAACATTTACCATATCCTGAAGAATCAATGGCACGTTCCAATAAGTAACGTCTTCTGAATCCTCCTGTAAAAAAACACTGCAGCTTGTATGCTGGGAATATACATTTACAATGCCTTCCCTGATTTCTGAGCTTTCAACAATTTTTATGACCTTTTCTGTGACATCATCAAAGCTTACCCTCTGCCCTGATTCAATCGTAAACACTTCATGAAATACAGCCATATTCTTATGCCTCCTCTTCCTTTTTTCTCTGTTTCCATGCTGTTGCTACTGCCTTTATCATCTTTTTCAGCATGAATTCCGGTGATTCGGCCAGTATGATTCCGCTGGTTGAACCTGTAGCCTGTGCCCCCGCATGGATAATTTCATATACATCATTCTCGTTTTGAATCCCCGCACCATGCAGTATCTGTATATTTTCGGATATTGAATGAACTGCTTCATTTATAATTTCAATTGCAATTGCATCCTCTTTACTTCTGCTTCCTTTCCCTATTAATTCGGGTGCTTCCGCCAAAATGATATCCGGCTCCAGAGCTGCGATCATCCTTGCCTCCTTCACATTTGCTGCACATACCATAGAAATTAGTCCAACTTCTTTTGCTCTTTCAATACATCTTGATATCTCAGTAATTGTTAAAGGCTTTTCTGCATGATTCAATAAAACCCCTTCTGCACCAGCTTCCTTTAAAGCCTCTGGCAAAACAGCTCCTACACCTCTCCCTGGTTTTAATGAATCCATATGCTGCGCAAATACCCGAATGTTTTTTGTTGCATCTGCAATTCTTCTAATGTCTGTATACTGTGCTGTAAAAATAATATCTACTTCATATTCTTCTGCCAGTTCATCCGCTGTCTTAGCAAGTTTCAACGCTTCCTCACCATACAAATATGCTTTAGGACCAATTTCAAAAAACGGTACCCTTAATTTTTTCATACAACCTCACCTGTACCTTCACCTGCTAAATCATTTTTTTCAAAAACTCCGCTGTCTTTGGCAGCGTTTCTTCCGGGCTGCCGCAAGTACTGCACTCTAAGTTAAGAAATCCATTATACTTAATATCTTTTAATGCCTGGAAACATGTTTTCCAGTCTGTCATTCCGTAACCTGGCAACAGGCGGTTGTTATCCCCCAGATGCACATGTTTAATTGAACTTCCGGCATATAAAATACTTTCTTTAAAATCGGCTTCTTCAATTGACATATGGAAAAAATCTGCCAGAACACCTACATTTCTCATTCCAACTTTATCTACTACATCTTTACAGTCTTTAATGCTGTTCATAAATAAGCTTTCATATCTGTTAATTCCTTCAAGTAACATAGCACCTTGTGTACCCTCTAATGGTTCAGCAACCTCCCGGTACATTTCTAAAAATTCTTCTTCCTGGCTTTCACTCATCTTTACATATGGGTTAAATAGTGGAAGGGGATTTTGCGGGCCATATGAAAATTCCAACTCCGTAACCGCCCCTATCTCGGCACATACTTGCGCTGCTAATTTATACATCTCTCTACTTTTTTTCCTGATATCCTTATCTGCATTCATCAGATGGCCATAGATTTCATCTCCAAAAACAAACTCACATGGCTTTACTCCTGTTTTCTTTTCCAGCCCTAAGACTTCCTGATACATTTTGTCATTCCACTCTTTGAACTCAACAAAAACAGCGATTCCTTCATATCCCCATTCTCGGATTATATTTGCCTTTTCAGTAATACTTGCTCCGCTAACCATAGAGCTAGTACAAGCTAACTTCATATGTCCCTCCTTTTTACAACGTTGTAATTTTGTTTTAAAAAAAATTTCCTTTTACTGATTTTTTCCGGAAAATATTTCAAACGTTGTAATTACAATAATTTATTTTATTCATTATGTCAATATATCATTTTTATTTTATATATTAATTGGTTCATTTTCACAAATATGACTCTCTATATTTGTGTATTATGCACTTTTATTTTTTGATTTCATTTCCAACTATTGTTAATCTTTTCACCTACACATTGACAACGTTGTAATTATGTTGTAATCTTTGTAAATACAACCTCACTATTTGAAAGAAAGGATGACCCTTAATGACTTCTGATAACGGACAAAAACCTGTTACAATTAAATCAATAGCGCAAGAGTTAGGAATATCTTTTTCCACAGTTTCAAAGGCGCTGAATAATAATCCTGCAATTAAGGAATCTACACGTGAACTTGTTCTTAAAAAAGCAGAGGAAATGGGGTATATTCCCAACCCTCTTGCCAAAGGATTAAAGAGTAACTCCACGAAGACGATTGCAATCATTTTTAATGATATTGAAAACCCCGTTCTTACATATATATTCAAAAATATTTCTATTGAAATGGAAAAGCATGGATATACGACTATGATTTTTGATTCACAATTCAGTGAACGCCAGGAGCGGGCAAATATTATAACTGCGCTTTCCCGGCAGCCTGATTTTATTATCCTGGAGCCGGCGAAAACAGCATCTTCTAACATAGAGCTGTTATCCGATGTTCACAAAAAGCTAATTCTTCAAGGCGCACGTTATGACTTAATAAACTGTCACCATGTTTATATTGATTATGCATACGGAGGATATGCTGCTGCAAAAGAGATGCTGGAAAATGGCCATAAGGACTGTTTGGTAATAACAGTTCCGCTCTCTTTTCCTATAAGTGAGCAATTTGTTCTTGGTATTGAACGTGCTTATAAAGAATACGGCCTTATTTTTAATCGTTCAATGATAAGAACCACTCCCGCAACTATCGAAAATGGCTGCGAAGTAATACAGAGCCTTTGGGACTATAATTTTAAAAAATTTACGCTTCCATTTACTGGAGTCCTCACCTTTGATGATGCACTCGCGCATGGGGTTTATAAGGCTGCTGCGCAATTTAATCTCAGTGTACCAAAAGATATTAGCGTAATTGGATTTGATGATAATCCTTTTTCTGCCTTTTCCATGCCTCCCCTCAGCACCGTACATTTGCCTAAAGAGCGCATGGCTCAGAGCTGTATTACCATTCTAACCTCTGTATTAATTCAACAACAAACAAATATGTGTATATACTCTCTCGAACCATATCTGGTTAAACGAGAATCTGTACAATCAATCAATTTGGAGGTATGACATGAACATTATTTCTATAGATTTAGGAACAACGAACATAAAGGTCGCAATATATAACTGCAGTTTATCCCTTATTACTCTTTTATCGGAGCCTGTCACCTATGACCGGGATAACGATTTTGTCGAATTTGATGTTAACGAATATTTTAATAAAATCATATTAATGATTCGTCATGCAGCAGCAGAAGGAAAGAAGTTCAACAATGAAGAAGTTGGTGAAATCATCCTCACCGGACAAGCTGAATCACTTATTGTATTAGGAGAGAATAACGAACCAATTTACTCTGGAATATCCTGGTTAGATATGCGTTCTAAGGAAGAATGCATAGAGTTATCCCAACACTTTGATTCTGATGAATGTTTCCATACTACCGGCCAGCCTGAACTTATCCCAACCTGGCCCATCACTAAGCTGCTTTGGCTGAAAAAAAATGAAGCCTCCACTTTTGAAAAAGCAGTTAAATATTTATTATTAAAAGATTACATTATCTATCGGTTATGCGGAAATATGCTTGGTGATTACACCATTTATAGCTTTTCACATTACTTTGATATAAGCAAAAAATGCTATTGGAAAGAAATTCTTGACTATTGTGGAGTACGGTTAGATCAACTCCCCCCGGTTGCACCCTCCGGAAGTATTGCCGGACATTTAATAGCAGCACATGTTGATGAAAATATAGGACTTACCAGACGCACCAAAATTAATATAGGCACCTTAGATCACTTTGCCGGAATGATTGGCACTGGAAATACTGCCCCGGGAATGATAAGCGAATCGGCTGGAACTGTTTTGTCTATCTCTACTCTTGTTGATGCTCCCCTTTTCGGGAAAAATAAAATTCCTATTTATTGCGGTCCTTTTCCGGAAACTTATGTCTTACTCCCTGTTTGCGAAAGTGGGGGTTTTAGTATGGAATGGTACAAAAACAACTTTTTCTCTGGCGTTTCTTACGATGTCATTAACAGGGAACTTGAGAAATGTGACAAAGTTACTGCACCAATCTTTCTCCCTTACCTTACAGGTGTAAATGCACCTGATTTTAATGAAAATGCCTCTGGTGTTTTCTTTGGATTAAAAGCACATCACACGAAATATGACCTCGCCTTGTCAGTCATGCAGGGAGTCGCATGTCTGCTTAGGAAAAACCTTGACACAATGAAACAAGAAGGGATATCTCCAAGCCGTATTATCTCTACCGGAGGTGGGGCAAAATCTCCACTATGGACACAGATAAAAGCAGATATCACCGGATGTATAATTGATATCCCTGAAAATGAAGAAGCCCCATGCTTAGGGGCAGCGATAATCAGCGCTATATCTCTGGGCTATTTTGGAACTTACGAGGAAGCGCTGGAGAAATCTATCAGAATACAAAAAACATATCATCCCATTAAAACTACATTCAATACATACGATATATTTGAGAAACTTTACAGCTCTTTGACAGATGTTTTTGCCTATCACAAGGAAAAGGAGAGAATAGCGGCGCTGTCTCCTCATTCTATAGATGCTGTCTCTTCTACAAGTTCTCCTGTATAGGCAACCCAACCCAGTGCGATCCCCCCGAGGGTTTTTATATAATAGGAAACACAGTTTCCTATTATATAAAAAGAGCCGCTGCTCAGAAAGTGACTGTGAACTCACCTCTTCGCAACGGCCCCTACTTTTTACGATTCAAATTCTCCCAATAACTTATATAAGATTTTATAAAGGATTTTTGCCTCCTCCGGTTCCAGCTTCATGCATTCTCCCATGCGTTCTGGTATTTGGACCGCTTTTTCCTTTAAAGCTTCTCCATTCTCTGTCAGGGTAACATTCAATACCCTTTCATCCTCTTTTGTCCTGGACCGCTTTACCCAACCTTTCTGCTCCAGCTTCTTTAAAACCGGTGTCAGTGTCCCGGAATCAAGGTAAAGATGTCCTCCCAGCTCTTTTACGTTCATTTGCTTATATTCCCATAAAACCATCATTGTAATATACTGGGTATAAGTCAGATCCAGTTCATCCAGATATGGCTTATATAACTTTACAATTTCTTTGGAACAGGCATATAATGGAAAACACAATTGGTTTTTTAATTTTAAAACATCATACTTACCAGCCATTTATCCCTCTCCATTATTATCCCCCAAAAGTGCCGCACACCTTTCTGTGAGGTTATAATAATTCTTCTACTCTTTTTTCTACTTCAGAAATATCCTTTGTCGGTTCAAACCGCTCTACAACATTACCCTGTCTGTCAATTAAGAATTTTGTAAAATTCCATTTAATATCCGGTTCATCTTTGTAGTTTGGATTAGCCTCTCCCAACATTTTCTCCAAAACAGGTGTCAGTTTATGCTCCGGCTGAAATCCTGCAAATCCTTTCTGCTCCTTAAGATATTTGAATAATGGTAATGCGCCGTCTCCGTTTACATCAATTTTAGAAAACCGTGGGAAAGTAGTTCCAAAATTCAAAGAGCAGAAGTTTCCAATCTCTTCATCGGTTCCAGGAGCCTGCCCCCCAAACTGATTACATGGGAAATCCAAAATTTCAAATCCCTGGTCCTTATGCGCTTTATACAATTTTTCTAAATCCTCATATTGAGGTGTAAATCCACATTCTGTTGCCGTATTTATAATTAAGAGAACTTTTCCTTCATATTCCTTTAAATTAACATTATTTCCTTTTGCACTTTTCGCTTCAAATCCATAAATACCCATAGTGTTCCTCCTATCTTTTTCCTGAATTTATTATCCCGTTTGCAAATTCCTGAACTCTTTTTAAATCTTCCGTATCAGGCCTTCCCCGATGTAACATTTTAAAGCTTCCTCTGCAATGAAATTCCCGTTCGTCTACCGGAATCCCCTTCTGCTCTAATAGCTGTTTTACTTGCTTGTATGTGGATGGAAGCAAGGCTGCGGTACTGAAATTTACCACTTTTTTCACCTTGTCTTTATCCAATGCAGAGATAAATGTTTTCACCTCATTATCTACGCCTGCTGCATATACAGCGCTTCCGAGGAATAAAACATCAACCGGTTCTGTTATAGGCTGCTCAACAGTTCCGGCAGGAATGCCTGCTGCCTGGCTTATTGCATCTGCCAGCTTTTTTGTGTTTCCTGTTTTTGAATAGTAACGAATTGCCACTTTCATTTTATTTCTACCACCCCTCTCTTTTCAATTATATTTAATTTAATTGTCCGCAATCTTTATAATCAAAATATAGCACAATTTTCTCAGATTTGTCAATGCTTTTCACCTTTTTTTCAAACAGAATCAAGGCAAAGAGACCTTGCCGACGTCTTTAAATCAGCAAGGTCTCTTCTTTAATGCAACATTCAGTCATTTAGTATCCTAGACCCGCAGCAAGCCCCTGAATCCTCTTGCAGAATAATAGCTTTCCACTCCATTATGATACACAAATACTGTATCATAGCGGCAATCGCAAAAGAGGCCGCCGCCAAGTTTTCTAATATTATCCGGTGTTTTTACCCAGCTTGATGTTTTCAAATCGAACTTCCCAAGCTTTTGCAGCTCCCGGTATTCTTCCTCTGTCAAGACCTCAATCCCCATATCTGAGGCCATCCCAACAGCACTGTTTTCCGGTTTGTTCTGTTTTCTCGATGCCAGCGACTGAGGGTCATAGCAGATACTTCTGCGTCCTTTGGGACTTTCCGGGGAGCAGTCATAGAAAACATATTCATCCGTTTCCTTATCATAGCCCACAACATCCGGCTCTCCGCCCGTTGCCTCCATCTCTCTCAGGGACCACATTTTTTCAGGGCTCGTGTCCAGTCTTTCCTGTACCTTGTCCCATTCAATATCTGCATGCCGGTCCATGTTCTTCTCAAAACGGGCTTTTAATGTTTCAAGTAATTCTTCACGCTGCTTTGATGACAATTCCTTTTTTCTATTCTCCATAACAAAACCTCCTTGCCTTTTAATCCATCTCCTTCTATTTTCCAAATTCATTTTCCTTATTTTAGTCTTTTTCAGGCATAAAGTAAAGCGGACTTCTGCAATCCGCTTTACTGTTTGTCTTTATATTCAGCGCCCTTTTCGACTGGGTTCAATTACATCTTTATTTCTAATACCACCTGGTCATCGGTAATTCGTTATTATGTCCCTTTGTCATTAATATCTGATGCAAATCAATGATTCCATTATTGAAGGTTGCTGCGCAGGAGCATAAATATAAATGCCACATTCTCGTAAATCTAGCCCCCATCTTCTTTTCTATTTCTTCTCTGTTCTTACTAAAATTTCTTTCCCAGCATAGCAAAGTCCTGTTATAATGCCTTCTCAGACTTTCGATGTCTAACATATAAAAATTGTACTCAGAAGTCAAATTAATGATTTCCCTCAGACTTGGAATTACACCTCCCGGGAAGATGTATTTTTTTATCCATGCATCACCGGGATACTCTTTTAATGCACTGATAAAGTGCAGCAGAAACATTCCCTGGGGTTTTAATACCTGGCCCACACATGAGAGAAATAGATTATAATTATCCCGCCCGACGTGTTCGATCATTCCTACGCTAACTACTCTGTCAAACAGCCACTCCTTTTTAGGCAGGTCCCTATAGTCCAGAATTTCTACGCTTAATAACTCTGATAATCCTTCGTCTACAATCCGTTTACTGAATTTTTCATATTGTTCCTGGCTAAGTGTAATCCCTGTCCCGCGGACACCATATTTTTTTGCCGCTTCAATCAGCAATTCACCCCACCCGCATCCTATATCCAAAAGCTCCATTCCCGGCTTAAGATACAGCTTCTGCAATATTCTTTCTATTTTATTTTTCTGAGCTGTGAGGAGGGTATCCTCTTCCGTTTTAAAATATCCGCAGGAATAACTCATTGTTTCATCCAGCCAGAGCTGATAAAAATCATTTCCAATATCATAATGAGAAGTCACTTCTTCCTTCTGATTCTTTTTGGACAGTGATGAATAAATCAATTTCTTCAATGCCTTTGTATCCGTATGGAATTTTCCCATCTGCCCCAGAAATTGGTTCAAGGCCTGATACAGGTTCCCTTCTATTCCAATATTTCCATCCATATATGCTTCTCCCAATGCAATAGATGTACTCGACATCAGACTTGACAATGGGATATCCTCTTTTACTGAAAGGGTAAACACAGGCTCTCCATCTCCTATTTTGTGCTCCTCTCCGCTTAGTTTTACCATAAATGGATGCTCATCAAATTTCTTCAAAAAATTTACTATTGCATTATTGCTTATTGACATATTCTCTTCCTCCAATCTAATTCAACCTATAAAACAATTCTTGACGGATTGTAAGAAATGTATTCAGCTATGATTATGCTCTTTATTCAATGTTTTTATATCTTATTTTCTCTTAATCTGTTAAATTCTTTCTTCACCAGCAGCATTGTCCAAAGAACGATAACAGCATCAATTGCAAAGGAACCGTAATATATGCCGCTCACTCCTACGACTTTCGGCAGAAGCAGCATCACAGGTATGTAAAACACAACCTGCCTTGCTATACCGATAATCATGGCAGGCTTACTCTTGTCGATAGCCGGAAATAACGTCATTGCCATAAAAATAAAGGATAACACCGGCAGAATTGCCATATATATGCGGAAGTACATAAACTGGGTTCCCGTAAACACCTGATCCTTCAACATCATACCTAAAATAGAGCCAGGTGTGACAAGAGAGATGATCCAGAAAGGCAGTGTCAGCAGAAGTGCTGTCACGGCAAAAATCTTGTATGAGCGTATGACCCTGTCATATTGCTCTGCGCCGTAGTTGATACCGATGACCGGCTGGAGGGCACGCATCAGACCAAAGATAGGTGTGAGCAGAAATTGAAATACCCGGTAAACCACCCCGTAAAAGGCAATGCCTGATGTAGTACCATACCTCGCCAGCGCATTGAATACCACCAGCCCCTGAATCAGACTCATGACAGACATAATCAGAGAAGGCATACCAAGCCGCACTACAGAGGATGTAATCTCCCGGTCTCCTTTTAACGAAACTAGATTAGCCGGAAAGGTTGCCTTATCCCGCCCGAAATAAATCCAGCCTATCAATGTATAGACAAACATACCGACGTTCGTGCCCCAGGCCGCACCCTCAACGCCCATATTAAAAATTCCCATGAAAATGTAATTGAAAACAGCGTTGACAACCAAACCTGCTCCCATCATCCAGGCTGCTGTTTTCATCTTTCCCTCTGCACGTATAATCATATTGCCCGCAAGTCCGTAAATCCAAAAGAATGCACCCACCGTACAGATTCTAAAATAGCTGACTCCATAAGCAAGAGCCTCACCCTTCCCGCCCATCATTGCAATGAGAGGCTTTGCAAAAATAAAGGCGGCAGCCATGTAAAGAATAGCACATATAATAGACAATCGGTTTACCACACCCAGCAGGTTCCTTTGCGTCTTTATGTCTTTCGCGCCGATAGCGATGCTCAGCACCGAACCGGCGCCCACACCGATGAGCGAGCCAAGGGCAGTACTAATCTGGGAAAGGGGATAGGCAAGGGACACCCCGGCCAGAGCAACATCGTTGACAAACTGCCCCACGAAGATAGCGTCCAGCACAGCATTGAAGCCGTACAGTACCATAGCCACCACAGCAGGCCATGAAAGCTGGGCCATCACCTTCCACAGTCCCTCATTCAGTATAAATTGCTTTTGTTTTTCCTTTTCATCAATTGCATTGATCATGATTATTCCTCCTGTAATAAAAGAGTTACTTTTAGAGTTAGTTTTCGCTAACCAACAGCTAAATAAAATCCCCTTTTCTAAAAGGGAATTTTATGCGGGCGTTCTAAACCCCAGGACCCGGTTCCAGTTGAACAGGTCACAGACCAGCTTGCAGTGGGCTTCCATCTGATCCCATGTGTAACCGTGGATAAACGGTTCGTAGATCGTGGTCCAAAATGCAGAGAGCAGAATGTGCATTTCCTCTGTGGAAATATTCACATGTGTCAGCCCCCGCCTTCTGGCTTCCAGAAAATACTCATAAGTCTTTGCGGTCATTGTTTCCACAAAGTCGTGCTGAAAATTGGCATACCGGGTTCCCCCTGCGCCTGAAATAAGCAGTACAAAACCATCGTGATATTTATAGAGAAATCGAAACCATTCCGTCATGCTTTCATCCATCTCCCACGCTCTGATAAGTGCTTCGTCAGACAAGTCACATGCCTGTGCGGCACTTCGCTTTTCCACAAAGTCATCCAATGCTGCAGCCGTATCAGCTACCACCGCGCAAAACAAATCTTCTTTCCCCTTGTACCGCTTGTACAGGGCACCCGTAGTAACCCCGGCTTCCCGGCATATTGCTTTTAAGGAAGACTTTTCAAACCCATGGGAAAGGAACTCCTTTTTTGCGCTCTCCATGATACGTGGATCAATGGAGTGATCCGGTTTGGACATTTGACAGTTTCACCTCCTCATGCAAGAACTGATAATTCAATTATCAGTTTAGCAGGCAGTATACAATCTGTCAAGCAGCCTTTGAAGTTTAGGTTTCAGGAAAAACAGTTCTGTCTCTGAAGGACTTGAACCGGCGGTGGATATCTGGATTTTCTTCAAAAAATTTCAGCAGTGTCTGAATTCTCAATACCGTAGATGAAGACAGCATATGCTCGACCAATTCTGTCTCTTCCAGTGGGTTAGAACTTCCGGCCAAAGCAAAAAAATGCTCTATGATATTATGGCGTTCCAGCAAATATGCCCCGGTTATTCTGCCTTCTTCAGTCAAAAGAATGCTGTCAAGACGGTCATATTCCAGGTAACCCAGCTTAACAAGCCGTGAAACCATTTTTGATACAGATGACGGCCGGACATTCAGGCATTCTGAAAGTTTATTTACGCGGGTATAACTTTCTTCCAGGCATAACCGGTATGCCATCTCAAGATAATCCTCCAGAGCAGGTGTAAGCCCGCTCTCATTTTGCTTTTTTAACTGATATCCCCGGACAGTACGAAATTCGTTTTCTGCAGGCTTACTCATAAACATTCATCCTCGCTAAGTTTTTATACAATATATTCGTAACACTTTCCCCTTAGTCATCATAAATTAGTCATGGGAAACAGTATTTCCCTCCCCTAACAAATTAGGGATCGACATCAGTAATTTATAAAAATTATTTGCATTTCTTGTTATTTAGGCATATAATATAATTAATATTAGGCTTACCTAAATATTGAGATATATAAGATTAGTAATGGAGAAAAATAATGGATGATTATGTAAAACGGTTATTTCGACGCAAAATACTGAATTTATCCGCAGCGGCTTTCATCTTACTGGTTGGAACACTTGTGGAAATGCTCCTATCTTCTTGAACATTAGCAGTTCAAGAAGTATACCTTATTGACCATTAGTAGCTCAATAAGTATACCTTATTGACCATTAGTAGCTCAATAAGTATAGAGTAATGCTTTTTAAAGTGAAACTAAACTACTAAAATTATACAACGCATTTGCGGTAAACGGAGGAAAACAAAATGACACCTAATAAAGAAGACTACTTAAAAGCTATTTATAAACTTGGAGGTATGGAGGAACTGGTGGGCAACAAACAAATTGCAGAAACTCTGCAGATTGCCCCTGCTTCTGTTACGGAAATGCTGGGAAAGCTGAAGCGGGAGGGATTAATCCATTACGAGCCTTATAAAGGATCCCGTCTGACGTCTGAGGGAATTCGCTCTGCAATCTTATTGGTACGCGGACATCGTCTGTGGGAGGTATTTCTGATGCGTCATCTGGGCTACTCGTGGAGTGAAGCTCACGAGGACGCAGAGCTGCTGGAGCATATCACACCCTCCCGCCTGACAGCCCGGCTGGATCAATTTCTGAATTACCCGGCATATTGCCCTCACGGCAGTGCTATTCCTCACCCTGACGGACATATCAACCTTATACCTCTGCAGCCTCTGATCCATCTTTCCGTCGGCACGGACTCTCATATCCGGCGTGTAACGGAAGAAACGGAATTGCTGGATTACCTGCAGGAAAGCGGAATTGTAATTGGATGTTCTGTCCGCATTATAGAAGCAGCACCTTATGAAGGGCCATTTACACTTGATTTAGAAGGAAGGCGTGTTCAAATCAGTTATAAAGCTGCCAGCCAGATCTTTGTAGACAGGACGGAGGAACTATAACACAACTATATTATTCAGGAGGTTATTATGAAACAAAAAATCAAAGGACTTCTCGGCGCGGTACTGAGCTTATCCTTGCTGCTTGCAGGCTGCTCAGCTCCCGCATCAGACACCGGAGCCACGGAAGATAAATTGAACGTTGTCGCTACCACCACGATGCTGGCAGACTTATCCACCGTTATCGGCGGCGAACGGGTTACAGTGGATGGTCTCATGGGACCCGGTATTGACCCGCATCTTTATCAGGCCAGTGAGGGGGATGTGTCCCTGATGCAGAAAGCAGATATCGTTGTATATAACGGCCTGCATCTGGAAGGTAAGATGGGCGAAATATTTGAAAACCTGTCCGGAGGGAAAGCGAATGTCATCTGTATCGAGGATGGGCTGGACGAATCCAGGCTTTTGGCTTCGGAGGATGACAGCTCCGCACACGACCCGCATATCTGGTTTGATGTAGCTTTGTGGAAGAAAGCGGCAAAAACCGTTGCGGATGGATTATCCCAGGCCGATCCTGACGGAAAAGCGGATTACGAAGCCAATCTGGAATCTTATCTAAAAGAACTGGACGAAACGGATACATACATCCGGAATCGTGCGGCAGAACTGCCAGAGGCACAGCGCGTGCTGGTTACGGCTCATGATGCATTTCAATATTTCGGTAAAGCATACGGTTTTGAAGTGCGGGGCCTGCAGGGCATCAGCACAGATGCTGAAGCCGGTACCGCAGATGTAAGCGCTTTGGCTGACTTCATAGTGGAACGGCAGATCAAGGCCATTTTTGTAGAATCCTCTGTGCCTCCGAAAACCATCGAGGCGCTGCAGGCCGCTGTAAAAGCTAAAAACTTTGATGTTGCCATCGGCGGCGAGCTTTACTCCGACTCTCTGGGAGACCCCGAAGCCGGGACCGACACCTATGTTCTGACCGTGAAAGCCAATATTGATACAATTGTGGATGCTTTAAAGTGATGGGAGGGATTCTCATGGAGAAACAGCAAAACTACGCAGTAGAGGTGGAGGATTTAACCGTGGCCTATGACGCCAGGCCCGTACTGTGGGATATTGATTTGAAAATTCCAAAGGGAAAGCTGATGGCGGTAGTTGGCCCCAACGGAGCCGGTAAGACTACCTTAATTAAGGCGATGCTGGGACTTTTAAAGCCTGTGACCGGAGCCGTCCGCTTTGCAGACGGCAGCGGTGATGTACGGGTTTTGAAAAACCGCATTGGCTATGTGCCTCAAAGCGGCAGCGTAGACTGGGATTTTCCGGCCACGGTGCAGGACGTGGTACTGATGGGCTGCTACGGCAAACTGGGATGGATTCGCCGTCCCCGTAAAATGGATATAGAACTAACAAAGCAAACACTCCAAAAAGTCGGAATGCAGAATTATGCTTCCCGGCAAATCAGCCAGCTATCCGGAGGACAGCAGCAGCGGGTATTTCTTGCCCGGGCGCTGGCACAGGAGGCGGAGGTCTATTTCATGGATGAACCCTTCAAAGGGGTTGATGCCCAGACAGAACGGGCTATCGTATCACTATTGAAAGAATTAAAAGAACAGGGCAAAACCGTAGTAGTCGTCCACCATGATTTACAGACGGTGCCCGATTATTTCGACTGGGTGACTCTAATCAATCTGCGTGTGGTCGCCAGCGGACCCGTGGATGAAGTATTCCACGAGGAAAACCTGAAAAAGACCTATCACAGCTCCGGCGCGCTCTTAAGGAGTGTGGTGTGATATGAACAGTGTAAGCGCTTTATTTTTAGACTATACCTTTCAGACAGTTGCTCTGGGCTCTGCCCTCCTCGGTCTGATCAGTGGAGTATTGGGAAGCTTTGCGGTACTACGCAAGCAAAGTCTCCTGGGTGACGGAGTATCTCACTCCGCCCTTCCCGGCGTAGTGATGGCCTTTGTTCTATTGGGCAGTAAAAAAACTGAAGTCCTGCTGATGGGTGCGCTTATTTCCGGCCTGCTGGCAACGCTGTTCATCGTTGGTGTCGTCCGGCATACCCGGGTGAAGTTTGACAGCGCACTGGCCTTGGTCATGTCGGTATTTTTTGGCTTGGGACTGGTGCTGCTCACCTATGTGCAGAAAATCCCCAACTCCAACCAGGCCGGACTGAAACGCTTCATCTTCGGGCAGGCATCTACGCTTCTGCAGCGTGATATTATTTTAATGATAATCTGTGGTCTGGTGCTTCTCTCACTGGTACTGCTGTTCTGGAAAGAATTCAAGCTCTTTACCTTTGACACAGATTTTGCCCAGAGCCTTGGCTTTTCATCTAAAAAACTGAATCTGCTGCTGTCATTCATGATTGTGCTGGCTATCATCATCGGATTACAAACAGTTGGCGTCATTCTCATGAGCGCCATGCTGATTGCCCCTCCGGTTGCAGCGCGCCAGTGGACGAATAAGCTGTGGATTATGGTAACGCTCTCAGCACTGTTCGGAGCCATGTCAGGAATTACAGGAACTGCTGCCAGCTCTCTTGTGCCAAAGCTGCCAACCGGACCTGCAATCGTGGTTTGCGTCAGTATAATTGTTCTTTTCAGTATTCTGTTTGCACCAGGCCGGGGCGTACTGTATAGAATTTACCAGCGCAGAAAAAATAAGATTTTATATAAGCTGGAAGGAGGTTCACCAGATGTCCCCTCAAATTGAAATACAACTCATAGCTGTCATTGTTGCGGTGGCCTGCGCCCTGCCCGGAACATTCCTGGTTCTTAGAAAGATGTCTATGATGTCCGACTCTATTACCCATACGATTCTGCTGGGGATTGTGCTTGCTTTTTTCGTCACTCATGATCTTTCCTCGCCTTTTCTGATTGCCGGGGCAGCACTAATAGGGGTAGTGACCGTCTGGCTGACCGAGCTATTGAGCCGGACGCGGCTTTTAGCCGAGGATGCCGCTATCGGCGTGGTTTTTCCATTACTCTTTTCCATTGCAATCATTCTGATAACCCGCTATGCAGGCTCAGTTCATTTGGATACTGATTCGGTACTTCTGGGCGAACTGGCTTTCGCTCCCTTCGACCGCATGCTTATCGGCGGCACGGACATTGGTGCAAAGGCAATCTATACATCCGGGATACTACTGTTAATCAACCTGGCTGCAATTATAATCTTCTTTAAAGAAGCCAAGGTTGTAACCTTTGACCCTATGCTTGCTGCAGTGCTGGGCTTCTCCCCCGCATTCGTGCATTATGGACTGATGACACTGGTATCCCTTACCACAGTTGGCGCGTTTCAGGCGGTAGGCTCCGTTTTGGTTGTAGCCTTTATGATTGGCCCTCCGGTAACTGCATATCTTCTGACAGACGATCTCAGACGCATGTTGATTTTAAGCGGTGCTATCGGGGCCGTCAACGGAATCCTCGGATATCAGGCGGCAGCACTGCTGGATGTTTCTATTGCCGGAAGTATGGCTGTAGTGACAGGATTACTCTTTATGCTGGTATTCGTTTTTGCACCCTATAGAGGATTGATTAGTTCCCTCCTCAGGCGCAGAAACCAGAAGCTTGAGTTTGCCAAAACAACACTTCTCTTCCACCTTGCCAGCCATGAAGACAGTGAAAAAGACATTAAGCCGGATATTGATACCATACAGACCCATCTGCACTGGACGGCAAAATTTACATCTAAAATTATCGGCTCACTGGAACATGAGGGCTACGTTCAGCTTTCCGGCAATTTAACAAATCTGACAGAGGAGGGGCGCAGTGCAAGTATTCGGGACTACAACGCACTTTTCTCACGGTAATAGTTCTCACATGTATAAAACCTGCTGGAATCCAGCAGGTTTTATTTTATTACATTTTTTATAACATAAAAGAAAGATTGAATGTCACCCGGCTGAGATAGAAGTTTAATCTTCTATTTTTTTCTTAAATACCGAATTATATACTGGTAATAAAAAAGCCGCTACGATCCCACCAGCAAAACCATTATTATATAGATTAAGCCATCCATGAAACTCTCCTGTAATATTTACCATAGCAACATGAAGAACCCCTGCAATCACGCCGGGTATCGTTCCATATACTCCGGCTATGGGGGCTAAAGTTGTACCGAAGAGAGAAGCAATTATTATACTTGTAGAAGATAAATCATACTTCATAAAATACCCGCCTAAGAAGACACCCGCCATAATAGGAATACAATTCTTGGGGTGTTTCCCAAAGGCGGCAAATCCCACCGCAGTTAAGATACCTGCAACGATTGGTCCGTTAAATTCTCCCTTTACAAGAATTACATATAGAGTAGTTATCAATCCGATAAATCCCATGTTTGCATAGGTATATCTAAACCCTAAAAATTCAATTTGATCAACCAACCCTTTTCCGGAGCGGGTAAGTAAGGTCTTGTATTTTTTTAAAGAAAAGCCTTTTAGCATAAAATCAACTAATAAAATTATCGTAAAAAGTGCAAGTTTTAATATCATCAATATATCGCTATATTCAGTGGACAGAACACTTTGCGGCTCTAACGTGAAATCGAACCCCTGAGAAGTGCCGCAAAAAACGCACCTAATATACCAAATGTAAAACCGATATTATATAAATTGTATCCATCATGAAACTTGAACATTTGGACCATCATTGCCGGTACAAGTATTCCTATTATTATCCCGGATAATATACCTAAGGGAATAGAGTTCTGCTGAAATGAAAAAAAGGTAACAACAGAGCTGAGTGCTGTTGCAAACATAATTGGAACAAAAATAGATTTAAATTCTATCTTTTTAAATTGAGCATAAATAACTCCTCCTATGAAGATTGGCCATACGTTATATATATTTTTGCCGATAAAGGCGAAGCCTCCCACGGTAAAAATTCCTGCTATCAATGGTCCATTGATATCTATTTTAAGAAAATATGTTGCCAGGATAAGAATCAACATTAGCATACCCGAATTTACAAAGGCAGCTCCTATACATCCCACTTCAATATAATCCACAAGCAGACCATCAGGATGCACTATTATACTGTGGATACCGTTGATTATTTCCTTTGGAGTATTAAATATGAACCCAAGTATAATAAATGTTATCGGAAACAATGAAATGATTATAAAATTTCTTTTGTTTAACATGCTACCCCCTTAGCTCTATCATGCTGGATCTACCTTAATATATATAATTTTCTAATCACATATTCTTATAAATCATGTGAAAATTATATCATGAATTTTTACCATTGACAATTTTCATAGCAGATTTTACTTTTGAAATATTTGTAAAACATTTTAAGTGAATTAAGAAATTGAAAAAATAAAACCTGCTGGAATCCAACAGGTTTTATTTCATTATACTTCTATATTAAATTAGGGAGGAATCTGAAAAATCGGCTTCGTGAAGCCACAAGTAGGCTTCATCTTCATTACGGTCAGTCTGATGCCATGGATTTCCATCCAGGTGGCGGATCATCCAGCAGGTGTACATCTGATAGCCAGGTGCTGCTGACTGGGGATGCAGCTTGCCTCCGGGAATAGCAGAAAAGCTTTTATCCACACTCTTAAAGACATCATCACCGACAAAACTGGCGCCAAAGCCTTCCGGCCGGTCAAACATAAAGTAATAAAGTTCCGGCTGGGGGTGGCGGTGAGGCAGGTAACCGGACCAGTTACCCCTGTCATTTAACACCTCGCCCAAAACCATATTGGAATAGGGGGCAATATCAATATCAAAAATTGTGCTGACCCGGCGTTTGGCTACATTGCCAAACTTGCCGACACTGGAATATTTCCAGGGTGCATCCTTGGGCACATAGAACTTTGCCTCAAAGCTCCGGTCATTTTTCGTACACTGAACCAGAACTTCTGTCTCGGCCAATACTTCTATCTCTACCTCTGTATTTTTGCTGACGTGAACACAGTAAGGGCCGTCGGTAAAAACGTCTTTTCTTTCTCCGGCTTCTTCCTTACCATCAAAACGGTAAACAATCTTACCACTTAACAGAAGAATGGCCATCTCTTCATCGTTCTTTTTAAACGTCCGCTTTTCACCGGTTTCCAGCCGATAAACGCGAATGTCCATAAGCATTGCTTTGTATTCATTATCGTAAGTTGATAAAATCATTTCTCCCTGGCCGTCAAACCGGGGATAACCAAATACCTTTTCTTCCATCAGACAATCTCTCCTTTCTAATAGACTCTTGCTTCTTCTCTGGCCTTCTTAACTTCTTCCCAGGCTTCTACAACACTTTCTTTTTCGGAAACCTGCGCCTGACCTACATTCCACCAGGATTCATAACCATCGGTCATAGTTTTTGGAATAACTTTCAAATCAAACAGACACGCAATTTCCTGCTTTTTCGCATCCTCTAAAGCCGCCTTAAGTTCTGCGATTGTTTTGCAGGTATAGGTCTTAAGTCCATAGCCATCGCCAATCTTGGCATAATCAACCGGAATTAAATCTCCACAAGGCTTCTTACCATCGGTATAGCGGAACTCAGTTGCGAGACTGCCGATACCATGAGTCATTTCCAAATTGTTGATGCAGCCAAAACCACAGTTGTCAAAGATTAAGATATTCACCTTTTGCCGCTCCTGCATAATGGTCATAATCTCACTATGAAGCATCTGGAAGCTGGAGTCTCCAACTACGGTATACACTTCATCCTCAGGCTCTGCAAACTTAACTCCCAGGGTAGCAGCCACTTCATACCCCATACAAGAGTAGCCATATTCCGCATGGTAGCCGCCCCGCTTGTCGGTAGTCCACATTCTTTGCAGGCAGCTTGGCAAAGACCCGCCCGCGGTAATCAGGGTAGCGTTTTCATCAATCACTTCTCTGATTGCATAAAGAGCCGCAGTCTGTGTAATCTTACCATCCGTAAGCTTGACAAATTCCGGAACTGTCCGGGGATCTCTCGCTTTAATCATCGGCTCAAAATCATCACCTGTATATTCGATGCTGCCAAGGTGCTTCATTTCTGCATCCCATTTCGCCTTTGCATCGGCAATTTCATTTGTATAGGCGGATTGATAATTCATGTCTCTTAACTTCTCACTTAATGCTTCTACTGTCACCTTTGCATCACCGACAGCTTTGACAGCGTCCATCTTATAAGCATGATAGCGGCAGTTGTTAATCGTTACGAACTGCACATCCGGATTCCGGAATAAGTGCTTGGAGCTGGTAGTAAAGTCAGACAATCTGCTGCCAATGGCAATCACTACATCCGCATCTCTTGCAATTACATTTGAGGCATAAGTACCGGTCACACCGATCCCGCCCAGGCAATAGGGATCACTGGATTTACACGCACTCTTGCCGCCCTGGCTTTCGCCAAAAGGAATCTTAAACTCTGCACAGAATTTTTCCACTGTTTCACCGGCTTCAGAATAACGTACTCCTCCGCCTACAATTACAAGGGGTTTCTTAGCATCTTTAATAATACTTACCAGGTCATCCAGCTCTTCAGGTACAGCTACCGGTCTGGTAATACGATGCACCCGTTTTTTGAAGAAATACTCCGGGAAATCGAAAGCTTCACCTTCCACATCCTGAGGCAGAGCAATGCAGCAGGCACCCGTTTCAGCCGGGTCGGTCAGGACGCGCATAGCATTGATTAACGCGGTCATCAACATCTCCGGACGTGAAACCCGGTCCCAATACTTACACACTGGTTTAAAAGCATCATTCGTCGTCGTAGCCAGACTATTACTTTGCTCCAATTGCTGCAGTACCGGGTCGGGCTGCCGGGAGGCGAAGGTGTCAGCCGGGAATACCAGCAAAGGAATATTATTCACTGTTGCTGTCGCACAAGCAGTTACCATATTGGCTGCGCCTGGTCCTACCGAAGAAGCGCAGGGGATAATTTTACGCCGGTTATTCTGCTTGGCATAAGCAATTGCAGTGTGGCACATTCCCTGTTCATTCCGTCCCTGTAAAACCTTCAGGCTTCCCGGATCAGTATCCAAAGCCTCACCTAACCCTACGGCGATTCCATGACCAAAGATGGTGAAAAAACTTTCTACAAACTTCGTTTCTACGCCGTCCATCAAAACATATTGATTATCCAAAAACTTCACAATTGCTTGTGCAGTTGTCATTTTCGTCGTCTTACTCACCTTATTTTTCCTCCTCGCCTGCACGGGCAACCATATCCCCGTATAATTCTTTTTCTTCTTTGATAAAAGCATGTACTTCTTCCGGATTAGGAAGGGTATCAGAAGATGTGTTACTTTTAACCATCATTGAGGCCTCGGCAGAACCAAACTCCAGGCAGTCGATAATCTCCCACCCCTGATACAAGCCATACAAAAATCCGGAAGCATAGCCATCACCGCCGCCAAAGCCTTTACGGGCATTAACCGGGAATGGCTTAATAGAAAACTTACCGCCATCATTCGTATAAGCCGTTGAGCCTTTCATACCGTGTTTGATAACTACAATCTTGGCATGATAGTTCTGCCAGTAAGCAGCACTCTCCTCATCAGTCATGCCAATTTTGATTAATTTTTCCGTGAGGTCAAATTCTTCTCTTGACCCCATAATAATATCTGCTTCTCTAGCTACCCAGGAATAGTAAATGGAAATCTCATCGTCATTTTTCCAGCTATAAGGCCGGTAATCAATGTCAAAGATAATCCGGGTATTATATTTTCTGGCCAGCATCACCGCTTTAAAAGCCGCTTCCCTTGAAGGGCTGGCCGATAGTGCTGTCCCTGAAATCAAAATTGCTTTTGTATTCTTAATATACTCTTCGTCAATATCCGCTACACTTAGCTGCAAATCAGCCGGGATATTACGGTACATCAGAATACTGCTTTCCTTTGGTGACAGCATTTCCGTAAAGGTCAGACACAGCTTCTCACCATTCTCACATTTGGTAATGCGGCTGGTATCAATCCCCTCATTATCAAAATAATCTACCACATACTCGCCAAACTGATCGTCAGACACCTTCCCAAAAAATCCGGCCTTCATCCCATGTCTGGTTACACCAACCGCAATATTGGCCGGAGATCCCCCTACAAATTTCTCAAAAACATGAACTTTCTTAAGAGGTTTAAAATCCTCTTTCACATCCTCGTTATAAGCCGGATTAAAATCAATCGCCACTCGGCCAAGCAGAACCAAATCAAATTCTCTGTTGTTATCCAGTTCTAAATATTTCATTTCTTCACCTCATTTATTATGTAATTAATAAGTTCTTACCCACATGATATCACACGCCGTCTCCGCGTGCAATATAATAAATAGCACATTATAAATGTTCTACTATATTTCACAATTTTCACGGTTTTTAACTAGTACTTTTTCCCTTTCTTGTAATCAAACGCACAAAAGGCACGCATTTCAGCGTGCCTTTTGTTTTCACAATCTTTATTTCTGTCATTCTCCCTCAGATGTTATATTTTGTTTTTATAACAATATCGGTATAATAGTACTCTTTCGTCGGCAGAGCATCCCCAAAGATTAAATCTTCCAGGATACATAAGGCCCGGTGCCCCTGCATGTATCCGTTTTGATCCAGAACAAAATCAAACCCATCGTTTCTTAAACCAGCGATATTTTCGGGAGTCAAGTCATAGACAATGACAAAGGGACGCTGTTTGGATGGAATCTTTTGTTTTGCCAGAGCTTTCAAAACTCCCTCCTGACCGGCAGAAAATACTACAATACCCTTTAAATCAGGAAAAGTATCCAGACTTTTAGTCACCAGACGTTCCACTTCCCCAGGCTCATCAAAGCTGCTTTGAACCCCTACCAGATGAAGATCGGGAAAGCTCTCTTTTAATTCAGAGGTAAATCCCTCCACCCGCATATTATTAACACTATTGCCAAAATGACCCGTAATAGCCAGAACTTCCCCTTCTTTTCTCGTAAGTAATCCCATCAGTCCTGCTGCTGCCCTGCCACTGCGAATATTATCCATACCTACAAAGCAGCTTCGCCTAGTACCGATAATATCTGTATTGAAGGTAACAATTTTAATCCCCTGTTCAATCAGCTCATTGATTTTATTACGGATCAGATTCCCGTCAACCGGCATAATCGCGATCCCCGCTACCCCCGCTTTCTCTAACCGCAGCAGAGACTCCATCTGGGAATCTTCACTTACATTCTCACATTCCTCAATGAGTAGTTCAAAGTCTTTTGAGGCTGTTTCTTTCGCCGCATCCTGAATACCCTTTCTAATTCTGCTCATAAAAGAGGCACTTGACAGCTGAGTCACAATTCCGATCTTGACCTTCTTTTTATTTTCACTTTTCCTTTTCCGGGGGACATACTCCATTTCATCGGCAATCTGCAATATTCGCCTTTTCACATCAGGATTAATACGCCCCCGCTTATTAAGGGCGCGGTCTACCGTTCCCCGGGACACTCCCGCCCGGTCTGCGATATCTTGAATTGTTCCAGCCATTCTTAAGCCACCTCTTATCACGTATTTACTAAAGAATGATTATAGCATACACGCAAAACGCACGCAACTTAATTATTTTTCAGCATCATTTTGCGGATACAAGACCACCTCCAGCGCTTTCCCCTCCTGCATTGCCGCTAAGCCAGTGCCAAACTCCTTAAGGGGCAGCCGGTGGGTAATCATTCTGCTGAAATCACAACGTCTGCTCTTTAGCAGCCTGGTTACATTTCCAAGAGTGTAATTTCCAATATAGTTTCCGTAAATCGTTATTCCTTTCGCTGTAATATCATTTTGGCATAACTCCTGGCGAGCCATCCCGTTTTGTCCGAATAACAAGATGCTCCCGCCTTTTTTTACAGCCTTTATTGCTTCAGGTAATAATACACCAACCGCGTCTATGACAACATCGGCACCAATTCCGGCTGTTTCTTTTAAAACCTCTTCATACAGGTTTTCTGCAGACGGATCAATCACCCTGTCAGCCCCTTGCCTCAGGGCATACTCTTTACGAAACGCTGAGATTTCCGAAACCAGAACCCGGCCTGCTCCGCACAGGCGCATCAGAGTGGTAAAATACAGGCCAATCGGCCCCCCGCCCAGAACCAGTACCGTATCACCCGGCATGATTTTAAGCTTCTTAACCGCTCCCATAACACAGTTTAACGGTTCTGCAAAAATTGCCTCATCAAGGGAAACTCCATCGTCAAGAACAGCCATTTGCTGCTCCGGTGCCACCGCATACTGGGCAAAGACACCATCTATATGTACTCCCATGGAAGCCATCTTTGTACAGAGATTACTGCTGCCGCTCTGGCAAGCCGGGCAAACACCACAAGGCAGGTTGTTATCAAGGATAACCCGGTCTCCCTTTTTAAGTGTCCTGACACCGGCTCCCGTTTCTACTACTTCCCCAATACACTCATGTCCCAGGATAATGCCCTTATTTGCCTCAATTCCCGGCGGGTTATGGAGAATATGAACATCTGTACCGCAAATACTGGCCCTTAATATCTTAATCTTTACGTCCTCATCCCGGGTAAGCTCCGGTATTTTCCGGGAGACCACCTCGAACTTTCCGATTTCAGTAAAAACAACCGCGTCCATCATCTTACTCATTTTCTTTTCCCTCCAGATATGCCTGGTGCAATTTAAGGCAAAACTCCAGGCTCATTGTTCCATCATAAGCAGTAACCTGCGGCTTTCTCCCGCTTATAACACACTCCACAAAGTTCTCCATTTCCTTAAAAAAGGCCTCGCCCCAGCGGCTGATAAAGCTATCCTGGCAAGCTTCCAGATAGCCTTCGGGCACCAAAGCCGACAGATAATTACGCCGGGGAATATGATTAACCCTAAGGGTCCCCTTCGTCCCCACAATTTCTGACTCTACATGGCTGCAAGTCCCGGTTCTGCCCACTTGTATATAAGCCATGGTGCCATTATCAAAAGCGGTCAGTGAGACGCCATTATCGTAATCATCATAAGCGGCCAGTTCCTTACAAACATAGGCTCCGCCATAGGCGTGAACCTTAATCGGCTCGCTGCCTAAAAACCACCGGGCCAAATCCGTATCATGGCTCCCCATTTCAATAAACCAGGGGACATAAATACCGTTCTTAACTCCTTCCAGGTGATCCGGCAGTACTTCCGCAGGATCAATGCTGCTGCCCTTATACATAATCGGCACGCCAATCTCTCCGGCTTCAATTCTTTCCTTTGCTTCAGCATAGGAAGGATCAAAGCGCCGCATAAATCCCACCGTGAAGCATTTGCCGGTATTTCCCTTAACAGCCGCTTCTATTTCTTTACAATCTTCCAGAGTCTTAGCCAGGGGTTTTTCACAAAAGATATGTTTTCCGGCTGCACACGCCTTTAAAATCGGTTCCTTATGTGCATCTGCTCCGGTAGCGATAACTACCGCCTCAAGCTCCGGAAGCGCCAACAGTTCATCAACAGAAGTAAAACCGTAAGGAATGTTATACTCTTCTCTTACTTTCTCAACTTTCTCCTGAGTTCTCCCGCAAACTGCCACCACCTCTGCTGTCTTTATTCTGTTTTGTAAGTTTTGCAGGTGTATTTTGCCCATTGTTCCCAGGCCAATTATACCAAACTTGATTTTTTTATCCATTTTTTACTCCTATAATCCCGTCTGCTCTTTGACGTATTTACGCGCCTTAAGGGCATACTCAAAAGGATTGGCAAGAGCCGGATCCTGTTCGGCTTCTACCATCATCCACCCGGCATATCTCTTTTTCTCAAGTTCTGCAAAAACCCCGGGGAAATCCACAAATCCATCTCCCGGAACCGTAAAACAACCTGCTAACACTGCCTGCCTGAATGCAAAACCTTCCTGATAAGCCTGCTCCATCTTTTCTTTTCTAATATCTTTTAAATGTACATGACCGGTCCGGTCTGCAAAAAGGACCGCTGCCCGTACCACATCTTCCCCGGCAAAGGTAAAATGCCCGGTATCAAAACACAAATAAACATAGCGAGGGTCGGTATTATCCAATAAGCGCCTGGTCTCTTCAAGGGTTTGCACCACTGTCGCCATATGATGGTGAAAGCATAATTTAAAGCCCCGGGCAGCTGCAATTTCTCCCAGCTTGTTTAAACCATTGCAAAGCTTCTCCCACTCCTTGTCATTGGCCAGAGGCTTATGCTCACCAAACATGGATACCCGCTCAGCAAACAAGCATCTGGTTAACTCGCAGACATTAATCCGCTTCGCTCCCACCGCCTCTAAAAAATCCAATTGATTTATAAACGCTGCTTCATTTTCTTCATAGGGGGTGGAACACAAATAACTGGAAAACCACTGGCTGGCAATCTTAAGCCCCCGCATTTCTAATGCCTTATTCAGCACCACCGGATCAGCAGGAAACCTGCCGCCCACCTCCGTCCCGGTGAAGCCTGCCAGGACTGCTTCCGAAATCATTTGTTCAAAGGTAATGTTTCCGCCCAGCTTGGGCATGTCGTCATTCGTCCATCCGATAGGTGCAATCCCCAGTTCAATCTTACCAAATCCCATTTAAACATCCTCCTATTATAGACATCTTCCTGCTATAGGCATTCTTCCCAAGTTCTGCTCTTAAGTGACTTAAGCACAGCGCTGGCTACGCTATCCACCTTAGCTGCCATGGCAAAATTCGCGGCATACTCACCTCCGGCCATCGCCTGCATTAATTCATGAGCCTGTAATACTTTCATATCATCAAAGCCAATGGCAATTCCTCCGGCCGGCTGAAAATACTTATAGCCCTTATGCTCCGGGTTTAACAGCACTGTGCGAAACCCACTGTCCCTCCCCTTTTCCTTATCTGCATCCTGCTTAAAATAGACTTGTACTTCGCACATCCGCTCCAGATCATAGACCACCGTTCCCTTCGTCCCCTGGATTTCATAATAGAAATAATTCTTTCGGCCAGTAGCAACTCTAGATGAGGAAAAATCACCGATAACTCCGTTTTTATACTTTGCCAGAAAGGTAATAATATCATCATTTTCAACTTTACCGGTTTTGTCACTGCCTGCAATTGGCCTCTCCGGAACCACAATGGAATCAATCCCAATAACCTCTTTGATATCCCCAAGAATCATTTGGGATACGGATAACAGATGACTGCATAAATCACCTAAGGCTCCCGAGCCGGCAGTCTCATTTACATGGCGCCAGGTCAGGGGCAGTTCGGGATCAAGGAGCATATCCTGATCGTAAGTTGCATGAATGCGCATGATTTCACCAAGCTCCCCGCTTTCTACCAGCTCCTTAACATACTGGTTCGCAGGATTCATCAAATTGGAGAAGCCACAATAATTAACGGCTCCCTTTTCTTTGGCCAGCTTCGCCAGAATTTGCGACTCCTCACCAGAGAGAGACAAAGGTTTTTCACAAAAAACGTGCTTTCCATTTTCCAGGGCCGCCTTAACCATTTCAAAGTGCATATTGTTAGGGGTGGCTACATCCACCAATGTAACTGCGGGGTCGGTTACCACCGTGCGCCAATCCGTAGTGTAACGCTTATATCCCAGAGACTCGGCGGCTCCCTTCACCTGATCCTCATGCACATCCGCAATGATTTCAAAGACTGGTAAATCATCCCCAAAAATCATTCCGGCATGATGAAAAGCTACCGTGTGAGCCCGCCCCATCCAGCCGGCACCAATCAATCCAATTTTCGTTTCTTCCATTTTCCGTCCTCCATAAAAATAATTTAAAATTAACTTTTCATGACCTATCAGCGCAACTTACGTTTGACAGGTTCTTTTCCACATAATATAATATTTGTGAATGATTATCACTACATATTCTTGTCATAAAATAACATAAAATTGACCTTGCGGAGGAATAAGAATGAAAGATGTTGGTGTCTTGAAAGATTCGGAACGTTTTTATTATGAACCTGACCCTTTTACGAAAAAAAATCTTTACTACATCCCTCATGCAGGGATTTATCACTGTGACCAGCATTATATCGTGGAACGGGAATGGCTTGACACCTGTCACGTAATCATTGTAGATAAGGGCAGCCTGATGGTCAGATACCGGGGCGAAGAAAAAGAGGCACCTGCCGGGAGCCTTGTACTATTAGACTGCCGGGAACCCCATTGTTATTATGCCGGCACCGGAGACCTGAGAATGCGGTGGTTCCATTTAACCGGCAACAGCAGTACAGCCTATACGAATATGTTGTTAAAGCACCAGGGCTGTATTTTCGATCCGCAGAATTTAACTTCTGAGATTGAACATTGCTGCGGGCGTATTATGAAAAATGTTAAGCAGGCAAACACTTCACCTCATACTATGGCTCTTTATCTTCAGCGCCTGTTAACGCAACTGGCAGAACTTAATAGCGAACAGGAAAAGGGAAATCTGGAGCTGTTATTGGAGGATACAGTTCAATATATGGAAGAGCATCTGGGCCAAAGCAATCTGTCCCTGAATCAGCTCGCCGATAAAGCCTCCCTCAGTACCCATTACTATTTACGCAAGTTTAAAGTGGCTTATCAGGTAACCCCTCACCGCTATCTCCTTCAACTGCGCATCAGGCATGCCAAGAAACTGCTCAGTACTACCGCCGCCAGTATTGAGAATATCGGCGAGACGTGCGGCTTCTGTAACACTTCACACTTCATCCATAATTTCCGCAAGCTGGAAAACATAACTCCACTTCAGTACCGTTCCCTATGGAAATAATGGCGTTCTGTATCTGTTCAGAACATAGTTATGGCGTTCTTACCTAAGTAAAAAAAACACCACAGCTAAGAACGCCACTTTATCATACCTTCTTTATATTTTTACGCATATCTAATACTACCGAACCAATAATGATAATACCTTTTAAAATATTCGTCATATTATCATCTACACCCATCAGTACCAAACCGTTATTGATAACTCCCAGAATCAGGATTCCGGCAATGACTCCGGTTACGGAACATACACCACCGGTATGGGAAGTACCGCCAACCGTAGCTGCGGCAATTGCATCAAGCTCATAGTTAAGACCTGAAGTAGAAGGATCTGAAGAACCGGAACGGCCGGCCAGCAATACACCGCCAAGAGCCGCCATTAAGGAGCACCAGACATAAACCTTAATCAGGTTTGCATTAACATTAATCCCGGCCACTCTGGCTGCCTGCGAATTTGCGCCGATAGCGTAAAGACTCTTGCCAAAACGGGTATGAACCAGGATAAACCAGGAAATAACTGCTATAATGATAAAAACGATGACAATCATTGGTATTCCCAGTACCCGTCCGCTTCCCAGAAAACGATAATCATCAGAAAGCTTCGAAACCGGGCGGTTCGAAAACATTTTTGCAGCAGCCCTGCATATGAGCTGAGCCCCCAAAGTGGCAATAAATGCCGGAATTTCCGTATAGGCAATGATAGCTCCAATACATCCTCCAATTGCTGCTCCTAATAATAATCCAATAAGAATTGCTGCAGGCGCCGGAAGCCTTACCCCGCTTGAAAGTGTTCTCATTGCAAAGTCCGTCGGCTGTACCAAAGCTCCGCTGACTGCCCCCACTAAAGCCGCCACTGCTCCTAATGAAAGATCAATTCCCTTAGTCAGGATGGCAAAAGCCACACCAAAGGCCATAATCCCCTTGATTGCTTCTCCGGTCAATAATGTTGTCAGGTTTGACACTGTGGCAAAATTACGGTTTGCAATCGACATAATAATAACCAGCGCAATCAAAACCAGCCAAATCATATTATCTGATAAAAATTTCTTTCTCTGAATACTCACTTATTCACCCTCCCGAACCATGGATTTACTTTCAACTTCTTCTTTAGTCGCATATTTCATAATTAATTCCTGTGATAAATTACAGCGGTCAAGGACACCGGTTACTCTGCCTTCATGCATGATCACCACCCGGTCGGACACACCCATAACCTCCGGCAGCTCTGATGAGACAACGATAATCGCCTTCCCGGCTTTTGCCAGGTCAGAAATAATACGATGAATCTCAGCTTTTGCTCCTACATCAATTCCGCGGGTAGGCTCATCTACAATCAGAATATCCGGATCCGTTAATAACCAGCGCCCGAGTAAAACTTTCTGCTGATTCCCTCCGGACAAATCCTGAATCTGAGCATCCATACTGGGCGTCTTAATACTAAGTCTGTCAATATATTCCTGTGTATCTGCAGCCATTTTCTTTGAATCAACCGGGAAACCATAGGTCTTCAGATTGGCCACCACCGTATTAAACTTAACACTCAAGATTCCAAGGATACCATTCCCTCTCCGGTCTTCCGTTAACAGGGCAATCTTATTAGCAGCGGCATCCTGAGGGCTTTTAATGTTAACCTCTTTCCCATTGATATAAACCGCCCCTCCGGTTTTCGGCCGCATTCCGAAGATGGTTTCCATAGTCTCGGTACGTCCGGCCCCAACCAGTCCGGCAAAACCAAGAATCTCACCCTTATGTAATTCAAAAGATACTTCTTTTACCGCTTTCCCGGAACTAAGCTTATCAACCTTTAAAATAACCTCACCAATTCCACATTCCTGTTTAGGGAACATCTCTGTAATCTCCCGGCCTACCATCCGCTTGATAACCTCGTCCTGGGTCAAATTGCAGGCCTGGTCAGTAGAGATGTAAGTTCCATCACGGAAAATAGAAATATCATCACTGATTCTAAAAATTTCATCCATTTTATGAGAAATATAGATAACCGCCACGTCTTTCGCCTTTAGCTCAGCGATAATCCGAAACAAATCTTCTACTTCGGAATCTGTCAAAGCCGAAGTGGGCTCATCCATAATGACAATCGAAGAGTTGTAAGAAATAGCTTTCACAATTTCTACCATTTGCATCTTAGCTACGGTAAGATTTTTCATCTTCTCGTCAGGATTTAAATCAACACCCATCTTCCCAAATAACTCCAGGCAATCCTGACGCATTTTTTTATAATCAATAAAAATCCCTTTTTTAGGTTCCCGTCCCAGCCAGACATTTTCACTGACCGAACGCTCCAGCACAGGCGATAACTCCTGATGAATCATGGAGATTCCATCATTTAATGCCTCTTCTGTCGATTTATACTTCACGGCTCTGCCTTTATAGGTAATTGTCCCTGCATTCGCAGCGTACATCCCAATCAAACATTTCATCAGGGTCGACTTCCCGGCTCCATTTTCTCCCATCAGGGTATGAACAGTACCTGGCCGCACCTTTAACTGAACTCCGTTCAAGGCCTTCACACCGGGAAATTCCTTAACGATTCCCTGCATTTCCAGAATGTATTTTTCACTCAATACCTTCACCTCATTCTTTTGCTGAAAATGGGGGGAAAAATGAATTCTCCCCCGTCTTCCATGCTTTGCTTTAATTATTAGCGGTTGTCATACTCATCTACATTATCAATTGTTACTGGTTCAAAAGGAATCCATAAAATATTTCCGGTTTCATCAAGTTCCCAGTCGGTTCCATCATTAATTGCGTTGCCGTTAATCAGGTTTTTAGCAGCAATCAATGCTCCTCTTCCCTGTCCTTTCGGATCCTGGAATACTGTCATGTCTAAAGTACCATCTTTTACAGCCTGACGGCCATCTAAAGAAGCGTCAATACCCACAATCGGTACAGTAGTGGGATCTATGCCCTGATCAATCATTGCTTCAATTGCCCCCAGAGCCATAGAATCATTATTGGAAATAATTGCATCGTATTGCGTAGTCTTTAAGAGCGGTGCAATCATGTCCTGAGCATTTTCTCTTTGATATTCAGCAGCCAGCGGAGCCGTTGCTTCTACACCTTTAACGCCGTTATCTTCCAGCCCCTTTAACAATGATTCAGTTCTCAAGGTGGTAGAGGTCTGACCTAAAATACCATTAAGAAGAATATAGCTAAATTCACTCTTTCCTTCCGCTTTAAAGTGTTCTGCTAACCATTCACCCTGAAAATAACCAGAAGTATTTTCATCAGAACCAACATAAACTACCTTTTCATTTAGGACAGAATCATCTGAAGGATAGCGGTTAACAAAAACCACATACATATCACCGGCTGCTTCCACGCATTGCTCTGCTGTTTCCGGGTCTACCATGTTGATAATAACAGCCTTTTGACCATCATTCTTTGCACTTTCGATAAACTGAAGCATTTTGCTGGTATCGGACTGGGCATCAACAGTATTAAGATTAATACCCATTTCTTTTGCTTCCTTTACCGCTGCTTCTTCCATTTCCCCAAGCCACTCATCTCTTTGGGACATAATCAGGGTTAGCTTCGTAGAACCACCGTTGCTGCCACTGTCGCCATCGCTCTTACTGCCAGAATCTGTGTCACTGCCTCCGCCTCCGCAAGCAGTCAGTAACCCGACCACCATCACCATTGCACTCAAACCAGCCAACATTTTCCTCATCTTCTTCATTTTCTTTCCCTTTCTTTTCCTTTATATTTTTCATGCCCTTGGCACAATTACTATCCTAATAGCTCCTTTTCAATCCGCTCTCTGGCTTCCGGAGC
This sequence comes from Ruminococcus sp., assembly GCA_013911065.1. GTDB lineage: Bacteria > Bacillota > Clostridia > Lachnospirales > Lachnospiraceae > Muricomes. The sequence goes on from JACERV010000018.1 coordinate 78,688, forward strand.
CTGCTTATCCATCTTCTCAAGAAAACCAAAATAGGAAACAGTTGCAATTGATTCCCCGCCCACCTTAAAGGTGCGGTCTTTAAAGTTCATAGCCCTTAACGCCGCAAAAATCTCCTCGAAGTTTACATCACCTTCCCCCATGGCCAGATGCTGATGAACAGTTACATCGGCTGCTCCGCGGCTGTTAAGCCATGGCGGATTTACGATATAGCGGCAGTCCAGTTCCTGGTTAAATGTATCCGCAAATAAAACATGGGATAAATCTTCACCTGCATACTCTAACATCTTCCTCATCTCGCCCTTGCCCTGGTCATAGAAGAAACCATGAGCTGTGGCAAAAACATATTTCAGATGATCGGAACGGAAGGATTTTACCAAATCACAGCACTCATTATTCAGCTCACAGAAATCATATGGATGAGATTGAATCTCGATCCGGATCCCTTCCCGCTCTATAACCGGCAACAATTCTTCCATCGACTTAAACCACATTCCATTGCAGATTTCCTGCTGGTTCGGATCGCCTGATAATTCCGTATTAATAACCCGAACCCCCAGTTCCACAGCGATTTCAATTAGCCGTTTCCAATTTGTGACTGCAAATTGTCTCTGTTCCTCTGTGGGTCCCGACCAGCGGTACACCCCGATTAATGAGGACAGTTCAACACCGGTTTCCTTTAAGGCTTTTTTATACTCAGCCTCACACTCCTTAGAAAACAAGGGATGCTTATAAAAGGGATTAATCCGGGGATGGGGAGATTGTTCGATATATTTATATCCCCAGTCTGCCACCTGGTGAACCATCCGGTTAATATCCATTTGCTTCGCTAATACATCCACATCAAATGCTATTTTCATCCTTTCACCTCCATTTACAAACCAGTCTTTTCGGCAATGTATTTCCGGGCTCTGATGGCGTATTCCAGCGGATTCGCTTTGGCCGGATCTTGTTCGGCTTCCACCACCAGCCAGCCTGCATAACCTGACTCTGCTACAATCTTAAAAAGTGGTTCGAAGTCCACATCTCCATCACCTGGTACCGTAAAGACACCTTCTCTGACACCTTTCAAAAAACTCCAGTGCTCTGCCTTCGATTTATCTACCAGCATCTGGCGAATATCCTTCAAATGAATATGCCGTACCCGGCTTATGTATTTTTTAAGGATCTTAGCCGGATCGATTCCGGCAAAGGATAAATGTCCGCTGTCAAAAAGTAAGAATACATATTCCGGATCAACCAAATCCATAAAACGGTCGATTTCATCTTCGGTCTGAACTACCGTTCCCATATGGTGATGGAACGTCAGCTTCATCCCTTTATCTTTTGCAGCTTTTCCCAATTTATTAAGACCATCTGCCAGCATCTTCCACTCTTCTTCATTCATCACATACTTGCCTTCCCAGATGGGCTGATCAAGCCTGCCTTGAATACTATGACTTTGTTCGGAGACACCGATTACATCTGCACCCACAGCCTTTAAAAAGTCAAGCTGTTTCATAAAGTTTTCTTCCACCTCTTTATATGGTTTGGTAATCAAAAACGTGGAAAACCAGCTATTACAAATTGTAAGTCCGCGCAAATCCATTGCCTTTCTCAGCACCGCCGGGTCAGTGGGATATTTGGCTCCAACTTCTGAGGCCTTAAATCCTGCCAGGGCAATTTCACTTACTGTCTGCTCAAAAGTGTTTTCTTTTCCTAGATCCGGCATGTCATCATTGGTCCAGCCGATTTGGGAAATGCCCAATTTGATTTTATTATTATCCAACATCTTGCCGCCTCCTGTCTAGCCAAAGTATTTATGAACAAAAGCCTTCGTAACTTCTGCCGCTTTCCTCACATTTTCTGCATGTGGGAGAGCGTAATATTCCGGACGGAATTCTTCGATGGTACAAACTCCGTCAAAACCGATCTTTTTAAGAGCAGCGGCAATACCGGCATGATCAACAACTCCTTCTTCCGGCCACAGCCTCTTATCATCACCGGCAGAACCTAATGGTAAATCTTCGCAGTCATTTAAGTGATAAGCAAAAATTTTCTTTCCTTCAGCAGCTTCCAAGTCTTCAAGCTTTGAACACATTTCATGGAAGTGGAAAGTATCAACGGTTACACCAACATTATCCCGGTCAACGGCTTTTACTACGTCATAAGCTGTCCCAAACTGGTTAATAGAACAATTGGGTGCCCCACAGAATTCCAGTGAAATCTTAATATCCGGTCCTACCTTGTCACTTAAGTAACGCAGCCTTTCTACTGCCTCTTCCTTAATCTCAGAAATCGTTTTATCCTTCACATCAAAGGAAGGTACAGTAATCAACATCTTCATTCCAATCGCCTGGCATACCTGGATGATAAAATCAGTTTCTTCGTCAATTTCTTTTTTCCCGGCTTCATCTCTCTGATTAAAGAAAATCAATGTGTTATAAGCCCAGGGTTTCAGGTTATGATTCTTAAACCAGTCAGCCAATTCTTCCAATGTATGATCTTGTAAATAATCTTTTACACAATCAAAGCGAATCTCAATATAATCAAAACCATTCTTTTCGCAGGCTTCCAAATCTGCCATCAATGACTGTCCCTGGCACTCCAGCGCTGTTGCTTCGTTAAATCCAATTTTCATTTTCTAAAAATCTCCTCTTCTTATTTATAAAAGTCTGGTTTTTCAACTTCTGTTATGATCGGTTCGATTTTACCGCTTTCCTGTGCCTTTACTAACGCATCAGCGGTAACTGCCGCCAGATACCCGTCCCAGGCAGTGGGGCCGCTGATCACTTCCTCCCCAGCCTTATCAACCCAGTCCTGAACCTCCACATCATAGGCATCTTTAAATCTGACAAAGCAGTCCGTATCGATAGTGGTTGAAAGCCTGGCATCCTTACGAATATAGGGGTAGGCCGGTTCAGGCATTTTAATTGCACCGTCTTCGCAAACTACTTCACAGTTAATGTCATAACCAAACTTACAGTTAACAAACACTTCTACGTCAATGCAAACACCTTTCTTAGTTCTAAGGAGCATAATCTGAGGATCATTAAGCTCGGAGTGAGAATACTTGGTAATCCTGGGCATAATCACCTGCGCAGATTCGTACTCATCATCTACCAGCCAGTGCAGTACATCTATCTCATGAATTGCAGTGTCATGGACCGCCATCGGAGTATTATAATTTGTACCGACTTCCGGATTACGATGCGTACAATGAAGCATTAACGGTTCACCATAGTTGCCGGAATCCAAAGCTTCTTTTACTTGCATATACCCTTTGTCATAGCGCCGCATAAAACCAGTTTGAATCAGATGTTTACCGGCAGCAACCTCGGCATTTACCACCTTAAGGCAATCTGCTGCCGTCGTTGCTAAAGGTTTTTCACAGAAAACTCTCTTCCCGGCTTCAATTGCTGCTAACAGCGGCTCAGTGTGAGCAAAGCCAGGAGACACAATAAACACTGCTTCTACTTCCGGATCAGCAATTAATTCAAGTTCATTGGTATAAACTCTTGCATTACAGATTTTAGCAGCTTCTTTTGCACTTTCTTCCATGACATCAGAAACCGCAACTACCTCTGCGCCCTGAATTTTATTGGTCAAACGCTTAATATGGTCTCTGCCCATACCACCGCAGCCAATCACTCCTACTTTTAACATAATGTTCCTCCTTATTTTGTAATAATTCTAATGTCCTTTATTAAGGTATTGTGTATCTGTTCAGAACCTGGAACAGTTACCGTGTTGTCATATTAACATATTGCCCACGTGGGCGCAATGTATCTTTTGAACATATTTCACAAGCTATTTTTGTCAATAATCACAGATTGATAAATATTAAACAATAAATTTGGAGTATTTTTAGAAACTTTGCACAAAAAAACAAGCCGGATTTCGGTAATTGTTTCCGGCTTGTTTTTTATTTAACTAGTGAACTGTGCCACTGTTGTTCAGGTAAGCTGCCCAGGAAAAACATTAATGGTACAGTACACTAAATGTTATAACGATTTTTGATAATAATATCTGTATACTCTAACTCTTTTTTGGGTTTTCGATCTTCCAGCAAATAGCGGTAGAGAGTCATAACCCCTTCATAGCCTTGGAAATATGCCTCCTGGCCAATGAGATAATTGATGATTCCCTCTTCCAGGCATTTAATATTCTCACCCAGAACATCATTGGCAATCACAATGATTTCTTTTTCAACACCCTTTTTCTTCAATGCCCGGCAAACTCCCAGTACCGCAGGAGCACTGACAAAAATGCCCTTGGTTTGCGGAAATTCATTTAACAACTCTACAGTGATTTTTTCAGCCTGGAGTTCATCATCGGCAATATAGTAGACCTGGTTAATCATCAGGTCCGGACGCAGCTCGCTCAAAGTCTCCTGAAAACCTTTCACCCTGCTGTTAAGTGCCGGGTTTTCAGCGGAGCCGGTAATAATCCCTATCTGTTCATAAGACTTCAGACAATCTGCCATTAGACCGGCTGCCGTTTGACCGGCTTTTTTATTGTTTTGTCCCACAAAACAAATCCTTCTGCTATTTGATACATCTGAGTTGAAGGTTACTACTGGAATATGATCCTCCTCCGAAAGCCGGTCAATCTCTAACTTAATCCCCTCATCTTCTGCCGGGACCAGGGCCAGGCCCTTTACACCGGATTCCTTTAGCTTCTCCATACATGCAATGACCTGCCGGGCGTTCACTCCGTCAATCCGGCAAATCTCTACATCAGCGCCATTCCGCCTCACTCTTCTCCTGGCATCATGCACCCCTACTAAGACTTCCTGCATAAAGGGGGTTTCTGATGATTGAGTAATCACACCTATTTTAATCGGGTTCTTAGCCAGAGCCAATGCTCTGCCTGCCTGATTAGGGCGGTATCCCATTTCTTCTGCCAGCTTTTTTATCTTTTCGGCCACTTCCGGCCTGACTCTGCCCTGATCCTTTAAGGCCCGGTCCACCGTCCTTCTTGATACCCCGGCCGCATCAGCTATTTGCTGAAGTGTCACCGCCATAACTACCCCTCCTTGTTAAGTCTTCTCTTTCTGCATATTAACACGTTTTATTGGGGTTGTCCAATCATCAAAAGAATCTTATATTATAAAAAGTACAAAGGACGACTTAAAGCTTTTACAGCTTATCAATCGTCCTTTTGCCTGAAAATTTTACTTTATCCTAACAATTTTAGCCAGCCTGTTATTTCTTTTTGAAATTTACCTGATAGTCCTTATGCACCGACTTAATTACCGTAGTAAGTGCCAGCAGACCTATCAAGTTCGGGATTACCATTAACCCGTTGAAGCAGTCAGCCATATCCCAAACTAAAGTTACTTTCATGGCAGAACCTAATATAATGCATACACATACTAACAATGAATAAATTTTAACTGCCTTTTTGCCAAACAAATACTTAATGTTGGCCTCTCCAAAGAAATACCAGCCGATAATGGTAGAAAACGCGAAGAAAAACATACATATAGCAATGAATATCTCTCCAAATTTACCAAATACAGACGAAAATCCAGCCTGTGTCAGTGCCGTACCTATCAGAGACTGATCCGGTGTCACAGAACGTGTAATGATAATGACAAATGCCGTTAAGTTCAGGATAATAAATGTATCGATGAACACTCCCATCATAGCTACAAATCCCTGTTCTGCAGGATGTTTTACTTTAGCAATTGCATGTGCATGAGGTGTAGAACCCATACCGGCTTCGTTTGAAAACAAACCACGTGCAACACCTTTCTTCATGGCTTGCTGAATCGTCGCACCAATTACACCACCTGCAATTGACTGCGGAGCAAATGCTCCTACGATGATTTCCTGGAAAACAAGCGGAATCTTTGTAACGTTTGCAAAGATTACAATAAGTGCTCCTATAATATAGAACAACGCCATAATAGGAACCATTGTCTCTGTAACTTTGGCGATTCTTTTAATCCCGCCTGAAAAAATGAAGAACGCCAGAATCGCAACGGCAACCCCAACAATAACCTGATTAACACCAAACGCTGCACTGAATGCATCCCCAATTGAATTGGACTGAACAGCATTTCCCATAAAACCAAGAGCAAAAATAATTAGTACTGCAAAAATAGCTGCCAATACTTTACCGAACGTTCCCTTAAAAGCGCCCTTTATGTAATATACCGGACCGCCTGTAACGTTTCCGTCTTTATCTGTCTGTTTAAATTTCTGGGCCATCAATGCTTCTGCATATATTGTCGCCATACCAAAAAATGCACTGACCCACATCCAGAAAATAGCTCCGGGTCCTCCCACCGCAATAGCCGTCGCCGCACCAGCCAGATTCCCTGTACCTACCTGCGCCGCAATTGCAGTTGCAAGTGCCTGAAATGACGACATGCCGTCGCTTCCAGCCGCCTCCTCCTTTCTAAACAGCCCTCCGAATGTTCTTCTGAAGCCTTCCCCAAAGCCTCTGATTTGAATGAAACCAAGCTGCAGAGTAAACCATATCCCGGTTCCTACCAACAGGAATAACAGCAAATAGTCCCATAAAAATCCATTCACCTTCGCAACAATTAACTCTAAAACCTCCAATGCATTCCCTCCTTACATATTTTATCGATATTATCGATAATATTATTTATATTACATATGATAAATTATTATCAAAGTTTCCGCAATCATTTTTGCCTACCTTTTTAATTTTTCGTAAGCATTATCTCCCAAGAAGTATCACATATTGACAAATAAATGCCTCCTGACATCAATGAATAAGAAAAAGACCAGCACCCAGTCAACTAATGACTCAAGATACTGGTCTCTCTTTCTTTTCTATTCTATACTTAACCTAACAATTCCCTTTCAATCCGCTCCCGGGCTTCCAGTGCATATTTATCCATTTTCTCCAGAAATCCGAAATAGGAAACGGCTGCAATCAATTCCTTGTTAGCTTTTTCGCCCAGTGTCCATAGTTGGTTTTGATAAAGACAGGTACACATTTAAAGATCTGATCCGCATTAAGACAGGCCAGAACTACAATAGGAGCCGCTTTTTTTACAAATGCCATGTACCAGGAAAGCGGCAGGACGATAATCCATATACTGATAATATTCATCACCAGAATAAAGGAAGGGCTGCCTCCGCCTTTTATTATTCCTTCACTAGTAGGCATCTGATACCCCATCCCAATATAAATAATGCTCATAAGAATCAAAAACTGATTCGCCATAGCCTTTATCTCCGGGCTAAGGTTATAGTATTCCAGCACCGGGATTCGGATCAGGTACAAAATAAGAGCCCCGGCAAGGGCCGTAATTAAAAATACTATCTGTAGTTTTTTAGACATTTCTTTAACCGCCCTGGTGTCACCTTCCCCAATTACCTTACCGATCATGACCCCGCCTGCCAGCGCACTTCCGGTGACCGCCGCCTTGACCATCAAAAACAAGTTGGAGGAGACTGCATTTGCACTCAAAGCGGTACTGCTCATATTACCCAAAATCACCGTCTGCAAAGCGGTACTAAAACTCCAGATAAGTGCCATAACAAAAAGCGGTGACAAGACCTTAAGATAATCCTTAAAAAATTCTGGGGCAATAGCGGTTAATTTCTGTCCCGGGGATAACCCAATCTTTTTAAGTGTATAGATGACCACCATCGTACATTCCACCAGCCGGACTATCAAAGTTGCAAATGCAGCTCCTTCAATCCCCAGTACGGGAATGCCAAATTTACCGAAAATCAACAGATAATTAAGCAGCCCCTTCGTACAAAGAGCTGCCACCGAAAGCCAAAAGCCGATTTGTACCAGCTCCCTGCTTCTTAGAAAGCCCAGTAAAATCGTGGATATCATAGAAAAAACATAAGATATCCGTATAATTCCCAGATACTGCTCCGCTTGTACCAAAATAACCTCGTCCTTGGTAAACAAAGACAAAATTGGTTGGTCAAACAAACTGACAATCGCAAAGCAAAGGGCACAAACCAGTACCCCGACTGTCAAAGCACATTTGGCAATATCACGGTTCTGCTTATCCTTTTTCGCTCCCCAATACTGGCTGCCAATCATTACAACCGCCTCAGCAAGTGCCGTAAGCACTTGCTGATAAACGAATTGTATTTGGTTGACTATTGATGCACCTGCCATGGCCTGCCCGCTAAACCGTGCCAGCATCACATTATCCAGCAAATTTACGCTGAGGACAATAACGTTTTGCAGCACGATAAAAACGCTTAGTTTAATAAATGTCTTATAAAACTTCACCTTACATTTGGATAAGCATGATTAAAGACTTTAATATGATGCTTTACATTTTCATAGGTTCCTTTAATCATCGCCCTATCCAAATCAAAGTAATTGTAACTGTCATTCTCAGCAAAGTACCGGCGGGCATATTCCGTCAAGCTATTAAAACTGGCCGTGGCGATATTTACTTTCTTAATTCCTAAGGAAATTGCCTTTTGGAAATCCTCATCCGTTATGCCGCTTCCCCCATGTAACACCAGGGGAATATCAACTGCTTCGTTTATTGCATTTAATACCTCAAACTGCAGCTGGGGTGCCACCGGATAATTGCCATGGGCATTGCCGATAGCAATAGCCAGAGCATCAATACCGGTTTGTTCCACAAACACCTTTGCATCATCGGGATTCGTGCAGCAGATCCCGTGATCGCCGCTTCCGTCTTCACTGCCGCCAACCAGGCCCAGCTCAGCTTCAACCGTTGCTCCAAAAGCTTTGGCAAACTGAACCACCTCCTGGGTTTTTGCAATATTTTCCTCAAAGGGACTGGTTGAGGCATCCAGCATCACTGAGGTAAAGCCCATATTTAAAGCTGTTTTTACTGTTTCCATAGTCAGGCCATGATCCAGATGGACAGCAATATCAACCTTGGCCTTTTGAGCCGCGGTGACCATCATAGGTCCAACGAATTCAAGGGGCGAATTCTTAAGCCTCACCTCTGCTATCTGTAAAATAATCGGAGTCTCAAGCTCTTCTGCTGCCTGCACCGCCCCCATAATCATCTCCATGTTGCCAACACTAAAGGCACCTATGCCAAACCCTTCTGTCTCAGCCCGGTTCAGCAGCTCTTTCATTTTTACCAGTGCCATATTCTACCTCCTTCACCAGTCATTTTTCACTTTTATAAGCGTTTTAGATGGTTCCATCCCAGGTAGAAGTTTTTTCTTTTTTACCCTCTTCTTCATCAAACCAGGTTGTCGTTACCACTTTTGTCTCTGTAAAGAAACGATAGCCGTCTTTACCCAGGCAATGCAAATCACCAAAGAAGGAATTCTTATGGCCAGAGAAAGGAAATGTTCCTACCGGCACCGGAATACCAACATTGATACCAACCATACCGCCATGCGTATGTCTTGCAAATTCCCGTGAATAGTAACCACTCTGAGTATAAATTACTGAACCGTTTGCAAATTCATTTTGATTCATGACCTCTAAGCCCTCTTCAAAGTTCTTAACCCGTTTGATGCAAAGAACCGGTCCAAAGACTTCTTTATCACCGACGCTCATCTCTGAAGTTACCTTGTCAAAGATGGTTGGTCCTATGTAAAAGCCATTTTCAAAGCCTTCAACTGTAACCTCACGGCCGTCCAATACCAGTTCAGCGCCTTCATCAATTCCTTTTTGAATCCAGTTAAGAACGGACTCTTTATGACCTGCATTTATTACTGGTCCCAACTGAGTGGACTTATCATAAGCCGGACCAATTTTAAGGTTAGAAGCTAATTCTTTTATTTTCGCTACTAATTCATCAGCAATGCTTTCCTGTACAACGATTACCGGCAAAGCCATACATCTTTGTCCGCCGCAGCCGAAGGCTGAATTAATGATTCCTGCAGCAGTTCTCTGAATGTGAGCATCTTCCAAAACCAAAGCATGATTTTTCGCCTCGCAAAGAGCCTGAACTCTCTTGCCATGGCTTGCTCCCACCTGGTAGATATGCTTTCCTACTGATGTTGAACCTACAAAAGAAATACCCTTGATGTCCGGATGACTTAAGAAGATTTCTGATTCGTTTCTTGAGCAGGTTACGATATTCAGGACACCATCCGGCAAACCTGCTTCTTTATATAACTGGGCAAAGCGCAGAGCACTTTGAGGATCAAAAGTAGCTGCTTTAATTACCATAGTGTTACCACAGGCGATACACATTGGAGCCATCCAGCCCATAGGAATCATTGCCGGAAAGTTATAAGGAACAATACCTGCAAATACACCTAAGGATTCCCGGTAAAGGACAGTATCATATCCCTTAGAGGCATCCATGGTACTCTCACCCATCATTAAAGATGGTGCAGCGATAGCTTGCTCAGTTCCTTCTTTAGCCTTTAAAACATCGCCCATTGCTTCGCCCCAGGCTTTTCCGCCTTCTATTGCCACCAGTTCTGTTAACTCATCCATGTGCTCAATGATTAAATCTCTCAATTTATAAAGAATCTGAACCCTTTTGATTACCGGAGTTGATGACCAAGCCGGGTAAGCTGCTTTGGCGGCATCAATGGCTGCCTCTACTTCATCTACGGTACAGCAGGGAACTTTGGCGATTACTTCGCCGGTACTAGGGTTAAATGCGTCAGTGTACTTCTCCGTTTTAGATGTAACATACTCTCCATTAATAAACGGTGATAAGGTTTTAACTTCTGCCATTGCTATTTCCTCACTTTCTTATTTTGATAATGTTTTGGAGTATTTAACTCTTCGATTATCATCTTTTGGTTACTTTATGGTTTTATTCTATAACCTTTTTTCAAAAATTGCAACCTATATTTGCAAAAATTGTTCACAAAATGCTATTTTTATATTAATATACTATATAGCACAATTAAGGAGGCAAATATGCGAACTGAAAGAATTGACCAGGTCGAAGAGTATATTCTGACGAACAAAACTGTAACTATTGATCAACTATGTGACGTTTTTAAGGTTTCTAAAAATACTATCCGGCGGGATATCGGGCAACTTTTAGACCGGGGCAGAATTAAAAAAGTCTATGGCGGCGTTACCGCACTGCCTGACTCATCCCTTCTGCCCCTAATCCCCTATAACCTGCGGAATACCAGCTTTGAACACGAAAAGGACTTGATTTGCAAACGGGCTGCCAGTTTCGTCGAAGAGAATGATCTTCTCTATATAGATACTGGTACTACCAGCCAAAACCTAATCGACTATTTGGGAAACAAAAAATGTACCATCATTACTAATTCACTCCAGGTTGCCATAAAAGCGGTTAATTACCCCAACATTACTCTCATCTCTTTAGCCGGGAAATTAAAGCGGGAAACGCTTTCCTTTGTCGGCAGTACTGTGGAGGAAGCACTAAAAACCTATAACATCGGTAAGGCTTTTTTATGCTGCACCGGCGCAACCATTGAAAATGGACTGACCAACGCTTCTATGGATGAGTATCAGATAAAAAAGATTGTGGTGGAAAACAGCCAGAGCCGCTACCTGTTGGCAGACCATACTAAATTTGGTAAATTCTCGCTGATGACCTATAGTCCGCTATCAGCCATTGAACATGTGATTACTGACCAGAACCCGCCAACTAATTACCTTGATTTTTTTAGTACTCATGATATCAACTTACATATTACTTAATACATCTTTGTAAAAGAGGTTTTATCCACAGAGAATAATTGACTCTGACTTTTATCTCATAACATACTAAAAAGAAAGCTTATGCAGGATGCTCATTATGAGACTCCCGCATAAGCTCGAGATAATATTTTTAAATACATTTAATTGCATTACAATACTAAGCAGGTTCATTCTACTTTTGGCTATACAACTCCTTATCAATTAACGTCTCATTCATACTACCAGTGCGATATCCGATCAAATCCATTGTAATATAAGAAAATCCATATTTCTTAAAAGAATTCACGATATTCAAACGGGTGTTTTCCTCTATCAGTTTTAAAAATTCTTCTGGTAAAACCTCAATTCTTGCAATCGTTCCATGAATTCTTACCCTGACCTGATGAAATCCCATATCTAAAAGGAGCTGTTCAGCTTTATCAACCATACCCAGTTTTTCTTCCGAGATAATCTCTCCATACACAAATCTTGAAGAAAGGCAGGCAAAGGACTGTTTATCCCACGTTGGCAGTTCTATTTCCTTTGATAATGCCCTAATATCATCCTTAGATAAATGACATTCACGGAGCGGGCTTCGGATTCCCAATTCTGCCACTGCCTGCAGACCGGGGCGATAATCCCCATTATCATCCAGATTAGAGCCTTCTACAACCGCATTAATATTTTCCTGCTCCGCAATTTCCCATATTTTCTCAAACAATTCTTTTTTGCATAAATAGCATCGGTTTTTCGGATTTTCCCGGAATCCCTCAATATCCAGTTCCTCGGATTCCACAATAATGTGCCTGATTCCCTGGCTTTTACAGAACGCCGTTGCCTCATCCAGCTCACGTTTCGGGAATGAACAGGACTTTGCCGTTATTGCGATACATTTTTCTCCGAGCTCATCATAAGCTGCTTTTAGCAAAAATGTGGAATCAACCCCACCAGAAAACGCCACTGCCACACTTCCCAAACCTTTCAGGTTTTCTTTTATACACTTCATTTTCTCATACTGTTCTTTGGTTGCCATAATCCTACTCCTCCTTTATATCCTCTAAGGATAATCCATTTTCTCGTGCAATTCTTGCAAGATCATCATACTCTAATTTACTTTTTTCTACTCCAAATCCACTTGCCTTTTTAATACGTATGTCCCCATATTTTGTTTCTATTGTTTCAATGTGACGTTCCATCGTATGTCTGCGCCGGTCACTGCACCTCACTCCGAGGGTCGTTGTGTGTTGTAAGATTAACCGTACCATTCTGTCTTCATCATCGGGCCTGCATAAACATACCAGTTTGTACCCCGGACGGTTTTTTTTCATCTGGATTGGGATGACGTACACATCTAATGCTCCCTTTTCCAATAAGGTCTCAAGTGCAAAGCCGAGCTGTTCGCCGGTTATATCATCAAGGTTGCAGTCAATCTCAACAATACCTGCGTTCTGCTGGTTTGTCTCGCCGCTGAAAACACGCACACAGTTTGCAACAGGGAAGTCTTTCTTTCCCATTCCATATCCTATTTTATCAACCACCATAACGGGCCTGCTGCCGAACTCGTCCGCAAAGTGTCTGATAATAGCGGCACCTGTAGGTGTACAAAGTTCCCCCTGTATCTCTCCCCCATAAGCCGGTACTCCCCGAAGGATATGCGCAGTTGCCGGAGCAGGAACCGGCAGAATGCCGTGCATACACCTAACCTGCCCGCTGCCTGTATGCACTGGGGAAACAATAATTTTCCGGGGAGCCAGGGTATCAATCAGCATACAAACGCCAACAACGTCAGCCACTGCATCCATAGTTCCCACCTCATGAAAATGAATATCCTCCACAGGCTTTCCGTGCACCTTAGCTTCTGCCTCTGCAATCAGACTGTATATTGCTATAGCATCTTCTTTTACCTTATCTGGTATAGGAAGGGCGCGCAAAATTCTTTGTATTTCCTCAAGATTGGCATGGCTATGTTCCTGATGCGTATGCCCATGAGCGTCTTGGTTATGTGTATGCTCCTGATATACATAACCATCCTGTCCGGTTTCATGCACATGTTCATGATGTGAATGTCCGTGATGTGAATGCTCATGATGCGAATGTTCATGAACATGGCCCGGGGATATATCATGGCTTTCCTCTTCCGAATCCCCTACATACACAGAGACATGTGTACCTGTAATACCGCATTTCACAGAGACTTCTTTTTCTACGCGGACACCGGGGAGTCCAATGTTGTTCAGTTTGCTGATAAACGCATCCGGGTCAGGCAACAGTTCCAGCAGTGCTGCCATAAGCATATCACCGGCAGCACCCATATTACATTCTATATATAAGGTTTTCATTTCACGCCCTCCATTTGATTGATTCTGCTGGCAAGAAAACCTGCTCCAAATCCGTTATCAATATTCACCACCGATACTCCCGATGCACAGGAGTTAAGCATTGACAAAAGTGCGGCAATTCCGCCAAGATTCGCCCCATACCCTACACTGGTGGGCACTGCTATAACAGGACAGGACACAAGACCACCAATTACACTGGGAAGAGCACCTTCCATACCGGCCACAGCAATAACAACACGGGCGGATGCCAGTATTTCCAAATGAGAAAGCAGACGATGCAGGCCCGCAACCCCCACATCGTAGAGCCGGGTCACCTGGTTTCCCAACACCTCTGCCGTCAGCGCCGCCTCTTCGCATACCGCCATATCACTTGTGCCTCCACTGGCCACAATGATACTGCCTGTCTTGTCTCTCTCAGAATCCCGGTTCACAATACCGAACTTTGGAATGGGATGATACTCCAGCCTGCACTGCTTTTCCAAACTTGCAGCTGCTTCCTCCGCAAGCCGGGTTACTATAATATCCTTTGCTCCATTTTCCAGCATTCTGTCCACAATACCGCAAATCTGTCCGGCAGTTTTCCCCATACCATAAATAACCTCCGGCACACCCTGACGGATTCCCCGGTGATTATCAATCTTCGCGTACCCAATATCTTCAAAGGGGGCCGTTTTTAAACGGGTAACTGCTTCGTCGGGAGAAACAGTTCCCTCCTTTACCCCATTTAGCATTTCAAGCATTTCTTTGTGATCCATAACAACCCTCCTTGTATAAAATCATATTACATTCATAAATTCCATCCATGGACTCATTCATTTCAATTTATTATTTACCAACTCCCATATCAGGGTAAAATGCTTCAGACAGCTTTTCCACTGTGTAGGCCAGCCTGTTCCCCGGCAGCACACTTTCAAGATCAATAGCCGCAAAACGCTCATCCTTTACACAAGAAAGCTGGGAAAGCACATCATTGGCCTTGATTTCTGCAATCTTTTCTTCCACTGAGGGACTGTCATAATCATGAATAAGAATAATGTCCGGTTCCCGCGAAAGTACTTCTTCATAGCTTACAGTAATCCAAGCTTTATCCGTAATATCCTGAAACAGATTTTCTCCGCCCGCCAATTCAATGAGCGAAGTCTCAAAATTTGTTCCGCTGCAGGTAAACACCCCGTCACCGCCGCTGTCATATATGAGAACTTTCAGCGGTTCCTCATTTTTAACCTTATCCTGTACAGCCTGAATGCGCTCCTTTTGCTCATCCACATACTTGGCTGCTCTGTCCTCAATCCCAAAGATTTTTCCAATGTCCAGAATTTCCTGATACTGTTGTTCCAGTGTTGTGGCAGAATTAATATAAGTCGTCATGCCGTAATCTTCCAGCTCACCCACGTCCAGTCCGTCACTGCCAAACTCCCAGTCAATTCCATAAATAAAATCTGCCCCACTGGAAATCACTGCTTCCCTGGTGGCTGAACTATGATTTATCTCCGGAATAGCTTCAAAGGCTTTTGCATATTCAGGCAGTGGCCCGCGGCTGTGATTACGCAGGCTTGTTCCCACAATAGAATTCTCAAGGCCCAGGGCTACAAGCAGTTCTGTGCAGTTGGGACCCAGAGCAAGTACCTTCTGGGGAGTTGATTTAACAGTTATTTCGCGCCCGTAATTGTCTAAAGTCACCGGATAACCTTCACCCGAAACTGATGCGGACTTTTTCTGTGCCGATACTTCCCCCCTGTCATCACTTTTTTCGCTGCTCCCGCTTCTACAGCCTGACAGCAATGTCACAATCATTGTGGTACACAATAGTACTGCTAATGTTCTTCTCTTCATCTTTTTTCCTCCCTTTATTACAATGTGTTTATCATTCGTATTTCAGCAAATGACTTCCCAAAAATCAACGAAACAGTATACAAAATTATGCATAAACACTTGCCGGTAAAAAGGTAATGGAAACCTTCCCCGTAAGTGGATGAATAGCTGTATCGCAGTGAACTCCATAAATTTCATATATGTTTTCCGGTGTGAGGACCTCTTTAGGTGTGCCCTCCCGTACAATTTTACCGCCTTTTAATACGTAAATCCGGTCACAGTAGAGGGCTGCCATATTCAAATCATGGATAGCCGAGAGTACTGTTACCTCCAATCTTTTTACAAAATCCAGTACCTGCATCTGATAGCTTATATCCAGATGGTTTGTAGGTTCATCCAGAATGAGAAAATCACTTTCCTGGGCGATGACTCTCGCAATAATAACCCTCTGTTTTTCTCCTCCGGAAAGATGGAGATAACTGCGCTTCGCCATAGATTCCATACCCACATGCTCAAGTGCATGATTGGTAATCTCCCTGTCATATTCATTATCAATTTCAAAAAGTTTCTTGTGAGGGGTCCGCCCCATTGCAACGATTTCTTCTACGGTAAAATCAAACGGCACCTCATTCTCCTGTCCTACAACTCCCATTTTCAATGCGGTTTTTTTATGACTCATGGAAAAGAGAGCTTCGCCGTCCAGAACAGCCGTCCCCCTATCCGGGGTAAGAGCGCGGTAAATATTCTTCAGCAAAGTAGATTTTCCGCTGCCGTTTGGGCCTATCACCCCGACAAACTCCCCTTTATTTACATGTATAGAGATATTATCAACTGCCTCTTTTCCGCCATAAGAATAGGTCATATTATCTACTTTTAACTGCATAAGAACACTCCTTTTTTATTTATACCAACAATACAGTATACTAATTTTTCCTGTTTTTGCGTCTTAAAAGAAATATAAACAGAGGGCCTCCAATAATAGCTGTCAGAATACCTACCGGCAGTTCTTCCGGGGCAATCAGCATTCTTGCCAGAACATCTACCCAAACTACCAGTATACCTCCCATCAGTGCCGAAACCGGCAGCACTCTGCGGTGGTCTCCGCCTACAAGTAAGCGGGTAAAATGTGGAACCATCAAACCCACAAAGCCTATAGTTCCGCTGACTGCAATTGTAACCCCTGACATAAGGGATGCCACCAGGATCAGAAGTTTTTGCAGCCTCTTAACGTTTATCCCCAGTGCCCCGGCACTTTCTTCTCCCAAAAGCAAAAGATTCAATCCCCGGTAATTGATTATGAGAATTGCCATACAAATCAGCAGAACGACGAACGGCAATCTCAGGTACCCCGATTTTGCTCCCGCAAGACTTCCAGACATCCAGAACGTAGCATTGTGAAGTCCCAGCGCGTTTGGAGCACTTAAGGTTATAACCCGGGTCACACCATCCATAATCATGGAAATGGCAACACCGGACAGAAGCAGTTGAGCCATATTGATGCGGCCTTGTACCCTTGATAATGAATATACGAAAATTATAGTAACAGCGGCTCCAAGGAAAGCACTGATGGATAATGAATACCTGCCCAAAAAGGCAAATGTACCGAATAACATTCCAAGGGTTGCCGCAGCCGATGCACCAGAAGATACCCCGAGTATAAAAGGGTCCGCCAGATGGTTCCGGACCAGCGCCTGCATCGCAACTCCGGTTATTGACAGTGATGCACCTACTACCAGTCCCAGACACACCCGGGGAAGCCTGAGTCCAATCACAATATTCTCCTCGACCTGCTGCCATGTATGCGGTATTCCATCACCGATTACAGGTATTCTGCTCAACAAAATTCTGGCAGTATTCCCAGGCGATACATAAACAGGACCAAGTCCAAGGCATAATACAACTGAAATAATAGAAATAGCCACTAACAGCAATATTACAACCTTCATATCAAGCTTTTCACGGTTAAACAATCTCTTAAGTGCAGTAAATTTCATGCCGGTTCTCCCTTTGTTTTCACAAAAGAAGACTGCAATTCCCGCCATTTGGCAGGTCTTGCAGTCTTCTTGATTGCGTTTCTTTTATATTTTATTGTTTTGGATAGAAAATATTATCGGTATTGTTTAAATAAAAATCAGTACATCTCTGAACCGGTCTTGCCGCCTACCACTCATTTGTAAGTGTGCGCCGCTTCTTGCGGCTATAAGCATGGTTAAGATGATTTTTCAATCTGATCAGCAATCAGCTTTATATATTCATTCAGTGATTGTTCCTGAACACCTACTACACGTGTATTGCAGCGGGTCGAAGGTAAAAGTATCTTTCTGCCTCTGCTTTGTCCAACCGCGGTTGCCATTGCGGGGGTTATTTCGCCATGCAGAGCATCTGCAACGATAATCCCAATGGGGCCGATAATATAATCCGCATCCCGGCAGTTGACTATAACAGCATTCTCTCCTGTTGCTCCGGCGGTCGGTCTGGCACTAATCATAGCACATGTTGCGGAACTATTCGTTCCAACGGCAATAATATCTGCAGAAACATGGGACAAAAGCAGTTCTTGAATGATTGCAGCTCCCATTCTTCCTCCTTGTCCATCAATTACAACAATTTTCATATGGTTAGATCCCTCCGATTCCGTAATTCATTCTAATATTTGGGAAGGGATACACAGGGTTATGAAGTGGCAGCCCGCAGTCCCAAATTGGGCAAAATTACCTAATATCCCATGACTTTTCACCAAAATGTGTACCCGGCATTTGGATTATAGCACAATATTATTTGTTTAGCAAACAAATAATATCCAACACACACAGAATAACATATATCAATTCTGCGCGGATATGCTCAAAATCTTCATTTCCATCTCTTGTTTTTTATTCTATACTATTTTTATTTTTTCTCTCTGCAAAGACTTTTTAGTCGTAACTATAATCGTAATTATCATCTAATAATTTTTGATTATCGTCTAACTGGGAAAAACCATCTTTATGGTGTTTTTTTAATATCATCATTGCAACAAGTAAAAATATAAGTGAAACAATTGCTATAGCAAATAACAGAGCTGCATTATACGTATAAGTGCCCCTTCCTAACCCGGAACTGATTGCTTCCCTGAATCCATAAATGGAATGTGTCATTGGCAGATATTCATGTATTGCCCTGAAAAATTTATCCGTTAACGGCATTGGGAATGTTCCGCCTGATCCTGCAAGCTGTAATATTAATAATATCATTGCAACAAATCGGCCGGGATTATCAAATGCCATTGCCAGAAACATAATGATAAACATATATGCATAGGCCGACATCAGTCCCACAACGAAATATTCTGGTATATATTTTGGCTCTAATCCCAGTGCAAGCATAATACTTCCCTCTATTAAAGCCATGGCGGTAGCCGCAGCAAATCCAACGGATATTTTGCTCAGCCACCATTGAAAAACAGATTTTCCTTTTACCGCACTCTTTCTGATTGGATAAATAAAGTTAAATACCAGGCATCCTACATACAGTGCCAAAGATAAGACATAGGGAGCAAGTGCATGCCCATAGTTTGGTACCTCACTGTATTTTTCCTGTGAGATTTTGTTTGGCTGTGCTATCATTTCTGCTGTTTTATCTGTTGTGTGCACACCATTTACTTTTTCAGATCCTTCTCTTAATGCAGAAGCCAGCTGTCCACTTCCATCCTTTAAGGTGCTCAGTCCATTCCATAAAGTATTTCCGCCGGCTGCTAATTTTCCTGAGCCATCCGCCAGCTTTTCAGAAGCATCCTGCAGCTTCATCTGTCCATTCATTAATTCACCATTGTTAGCGATTAATTCTGAACTTCCCGACTTAATCACCGCGGTTCCGCTTACTAGTTTTTCAGCACCTTCCTGCAGCCCAGGTACATTCTTATTTAATGTGCCAATTCCGGCATTTAGTGTGCCTGCACCATTGTTCAGGGTATTTGAGTTATTGTTTAACGTTTGTATCCCTTCATTGACCTGTTGTACTCCCGCTACATAGCTGTTCAGACCATCACTGAGCTTAGCGGAGCCTGTACTCTGCCCGCTTTTCAGGCTCGCCAATCCATCTTCCAGCTGATTCATGCCGGGTACTAACTGACCGTCTAATGCAGTTTTCACCGTTGCAAGTCCGTTTGAAAGGCTGCTGATTGCCTGCTGTGCTCCCGGAATTGCCTGTGCCGAGCCATCTGCAAGCCGTTTCACAGATGTAGATAGCTGTTCTGCTGATTCTAATGTTGTTTTTAATGTAGACAATGCTGTTGCCAGCCCTTGGCCATTATCCGCAATCGCCTGTGTGCTGCCGCCGATTGTATTTGCCTGTGCTGCGATATCAGATGCACTGCTTCTGGCACCGCTGAGATCTGCATTAGTATTTAATGCCGCCTCTAATATACCAGCAACTTCACTTTGCTGCGTTTCATCAAGAGAGGAGCTGGCAAGACTAGCCGCAACCTCTGCTGCTAAGCTGTTTGGTAAGCTGCCTAAATTCTCGCTTACCCCTTGGACATCAGTTCCGATTGCCTGTGTGGCCTCTCCAATCTTCTGTGCATTTGAGCCAATCGCCGTCAATTCGCCCTCCAGTGCTGCCGAGTCAATGACAGTTCCACTGCTCCCGTTTAATGCTGTATTTAATTGTTGTAATCCATCATTAATTTGCGTCAACCCTATATCAAGCTGTTCTAATTGAGCTGCACTGCCATTCATCTGTGTACCAAGCTGCTCTGACATCTGGGTTAATCCGGCGGTAATCTGTGAAGCACCACTTTGAAGCTGCGCCGTCCCCTTTGATAAACCGCTTGCAAATGTATTTACCCCTGACTTTAAGGTATCACCACTGCCTGCCAGTATTCCGGTTCCATCTGCCAGTTTGGAAACTCCGTCTGTATAATCCTTAATTCCATTCGACAATTTTGTGGAACCCTCATCCAGCTGCCCTACTCCGTCTGCTAAAGCAGGAACTTTTTCTCCCAGCGTATTTACACCAGTGTTCAATTCTGTTAATCCATGGTCGATTTTTACTGCTCCGGCCAAATACTTGCTAAGAGCAACACCAAAGGTCTCCTCGCCATCACTGAAGGTTATCGTGCTTTCAGCCAGTGTTTCAAGGTTCTTTGCAAGGGTTCTGCCACCATCTGCCAGTTCCCTTGCACCATCGTCAAGTTTACTTCCACCGTCTGCGGCATTCGCAAATCCATCTCCAATCTCTGATAACTGATCAAAAATTACTTTGGCATACACCTCTGTTACTTTTTGGGAAACCTCGCTTTTCAACTGCTTCATTGCGGCTTCACCAACCACCTCGCCCAGATAGTTTAATCCGCCATTTGTTTCGTACTCGATATTCATTTTTTGGGGATTGTCATCCATAACAGTTGCCGCATTGGAAGAGAAATCTTCAGGCAATGTCACTATCATGTAATAATCCTGATCTTTTAACCCTTCCTGTGCTTTTTTGGCAGATACAAACTGCCAGTCTAGATTATTATCTTCTTTTAACTGGTCTGCAAGTTCCTGACCAACATTCAGCGTTTTTCCATTGTACTCCACTTCTTTGTCTTCGTTTACTACCGCTACCGGTAAATCTCCTGTTTTTCCATATGGATCCCAAATAGATTTCAGGAAGAATGAGGCATACAAAATCGGTATGAAAGAAATAACAACAAAAGAAACCAATAATATTTTGTTCTTAAAGATTGCCTGCCATTCTTTTTTAATCATTTCCATGAATTGAATTCATCACCTTTCTAATTAATAACTCTCTTTTTTCCCCTGATTGATTCCAATTGTAAAGAGACATTTTTTCTTCTCCCATTGCCTCCGTAAGCAACTGATGAACCGTTTTTTGCTTTAGTGATTCTCTCCATAACTGATCAGCTTGTGCAAATGCGTTTTTTAAAATTGCAGTGCCCTGGCCTGTAATATAAGGAAACTCCTTAAATACCTCAACAATAAGTCCTGTATCGTCAAATGTCTCTGTCGGACCTTCTACAGCTTCCACCACCTGCAATAAGTTAATCTGATCCGCACTTGTTGCCAGTGTAAATCCGCCGTTATTTCCCGAAACTGAATCAACTAGTTTTGCGATTACTAATTTTCTCATTATTTTTTTCAAATAGGTAGGAGAGCATCTTAACCTCTTGTTTATTTCCTGCGATGATAACGGAATATTTGGCTCTTGCGTTGCAAGCAAGATCATAATACAAGCTGCCTGTTCAAATCCTTTTGTAAGCTTCAACCTTTCACCTCCTAAACATATTAGTCAAGCCCAAAATACGGTTTTTTCTTTTATGGATATTTATTATCTATTATAGATATATAATATCCACTATTAAATTATACTATTTGTCATTTCCTTTGCAAGTAAAAAAAATTGTACTTTTCGTTCAAATATTTGTCATAATGCACAATTGGGAAAACATTCGTAGTAAAGATTGAAAAAGGTGGCTTTTATCTTTTTAATTTACTATTTTCTTATTATTTAGAAACGGGAAAACGAGAAAACGGGTTTTTCTTCATCCACCAAAGATAAAAGAAACGCTCAGCCGAATATTCTATTTTTTCGTTGTATTCTTATAACGAATAGCAATATAATAAAATCAGGAGGTAAGCATTATGAAATGTGTAAGATATATTGCGGCAATCATGCTAAGTGTCCTGTATTACATTGTGTTCTGCTGGATTATGAAATCCTGTCTTTTTTTATCTATATGCTCGTCAGTTATTTTACTGGGATTTACTCCTCCCAGATTCATTGCTGCATATCCTACAGTTTCCTCTCCGCCATACATATAGCTGTCTTTTACTTCAAAATGCAACCCAACGGTTACATATACTAATTCATTCATATCCACCTCTTTCCCCGGCTCAGCAGCCGAACGCTTTTATATTGCTTGTACATTTTTTGATTGAGTGGTGCTCTCCACCACTCAACTCATTTTAAATTTTTTCAAAATAAGTGAGATTAACTGTCTCTACTGTTATACTCATGCTGGGATTTCCCAACATACCTCTAGCCTCTTCAACAACTTTTGTATAAGCATTCCAGTAATCTACATCAGATACTGTTTCATCAGGAACTCTTTTGCTTTCAATCATAAAAATAATGCTGCCGTTGAGTTCTCCAACATCTGGACTAACTAAATATCTTTCATGTACCTCCCCTATAATGCTAATACCGGTTTCCTGATAAACTTTCACTGCTGCTGTATTCCAAATATCTCCAATAATAGCATTTGTATAATATTGGGGATCAAGTCCAAAAAAAGAAATTGAATAATTTTGAGTTTCCATAATTTGCCGCTAATATATTTTTAATATAATATATGTATTTCTGCCAAAATCGTTAAATATCAGAATCATCAGCGGGAATGCCGATGTTCAAACCTTTCAGCAGCTAAATTGGATACATGTAAACTGCATTTCATATCTTTTCTGTTAAAACTTGTCGGTTAATATGATATTTTTAAGTTACATTTGATGATATAGGCACCACTGTAATCATCAAATGTATAGTTCTCTTTCTATTACATTGAAGAAGGTCTTTCTTCTTTATCCCCAGATAAATCTGAGACCCCTTCAATGTAATATGAAACGAAGATTTTACAATGCGTTATATTTAGCAAGTTTCAGTTTAGATAATTTTTCCACCGTGTTTATACGGACGTTTCTTGTTATATTCCATTTTTTTCTCGAATAGCGGATTCCAAATCAATGCCATAATGACCACACATATCAAACACACGGATTACTATATCTGCCAATTCAAACGGGATATCCGGCCGGGGAATAAAATTTTTTCGGATCAAGCCCTCTCCGGTATTCTTGATTTTTATGAAAATCATCTAAGTTAATCGCTATAAACTCCATACCTACCTCTTTCTCCGGCTCAGCAGCCGAACGCTTTTATATTGCTTGTACGCTTTTTAATTGAGTGGCATTCCCAACTACTCTACTCATGTCAGCTTCTTTCAAAGTCTGTAATATCAACATCCACTACTGTTAAACTCATCCTTGGATTTCCCAATCCATACCTAACCTCTTCAAGAACCATTTCATATGCATTCCAGTAATTAATTGGAGTTGCTATTTCATGGGGAATTCTTGTACTATCAATTGTAATAATATTTGTGTTGTTAAGTTCTTCATCGTCTTGACCAACAACATAACTTTCTTGTATATATCCTGAAATGCGAATACCGGTTTCTTCATATACTTTTTCTGAAGATATGTTCCAAATATTTCCAACAATAGGTATTGAGTAATATCGAGGGTCAAGTCCATAAAATGAAACAGAGTAACTTTCAGTAATCATAATTCTCCTGCTTTACGCCTTTATAGCAGTATATGTTTCTCTGGCAAAATGGTTAAATTTCAGTTTGCTGCATTAAAAAACTACCAACTTAATATTTTGATATGATACCTCTTAAGTAGACAAGTGAAATAACAAAAACCTACTTAGTCCAGCTAAGAAATGTCAATAGAGAATTGAAAAATATTTGATGTTTCTATAGAAATAAAAAAGGGTAAATTTAATAATCCTTTTGACGTTTCATCGTAAGCGTTTAATTTCGGGGTGTGCCCAGAACTTTCCGGAACCCGATTGATAGGATTCCGGTACGCTAACATTTTACTCTGTCTTATTACTGCATTTTTCCTGGACGTTTTCATTCCAGGGAGC